>JAFDWK010000070.1:0-6437 GCA_018268515.1 Actinomycetota bacterium | reverse complement strand
GCGGACGCGGCGGAGCCGCTGCAGGCGGCGAGGGACAGCGCAGCGGCAGCGATCGTCGAGACGAGCGCGACACGGCGCAGAACGGGTGCGAGGGACACGGGGACTCCTGAGTTGCGGGTGCGGGGGCGGACGGGTGTGATTGCGGGCGCAAGTGCCCCGTTCATACCGTAGAGGAATCGACGAGTCGCCAGTCGGCGAAGTCGAAACCGGGCGAAACGACACAGGAGACCAGGACCTCGCGGTCATCCAGCGGACGAGCGGCCTGCCATACTCCGGCGGGCACGAGCGCCTGAGCGGCGTCGTCGGGGCCGAGCACGATGGTCGCGCTGTCTCCCGGTGCGGCAGCGGATCCGCCGAGGCTGAGTTCGAGACGACCGGGACCGTGCCACAGCCAGAGCTCGTCGCTGGTGACGACGTGCCAGGCGCTGGATTCCTCCGGGGTGAGGAGGTAGTGGATGCAGGTGGCTGCGGGCCGCGTGCCGCCGGCGGTCTCGATCGGGATCGGGCTCGTCCACGTGCGGCGGAACCAGCCGCCCTCGGGATGGGGCTCGAGACCGAGACGGATCGCGGTCGGTGGAATGGGCGCGGTCATGGTATCTCCGTTGCAGACGGTCAGGGGGTCTCGAAGGCGGTCGTCGCGTGGCGGACCTCGCCGGCGATCACTGTCGCGGCGGAGCGCCCTGCCCCGGCCTCCACGAGCTCGGCGACCGCGTCGGCACCGGGCGCGACGTCGAAGAACGCGAGATCTGCCAGTGCTCCGACGGCGAGGTACCCGGTGCGGTCCGGGCCGACGTCGATCCCCATGGCATGCGCGCCGCCGAGGGTCGCGGCGTTCAGGAGCCGTGCATGCAGGTCGCGATCGGTGTACCCCTGGGATCGGGCGATGCGGGCGAGCTCTGCGACGTCGGCGAACAGGTCGAGCGAAGGGCTGGAGGAGAGCGAGTCGGTGCCCACGGCGATCGGGTTGCCCTCGCGCAGATAGGCCGCGATCGGCGGCTCCTCCAGCCCGATCACCGCGTTCGAGCGGGGGCACAGTGCCACGCTCGTGTGACGCTCGCGCAGGATCGCGCGGTCACGAGCGCTCATGTAGACGCCGTGCGCGATGTGGCAGTCGGGGCCGAGCACGCCGAGCTGATCCACGAACTCCGTCGCGCTGGTGCCGAAACCCGCGTCACGCAGTTCCTGGAAGCTCGCGAGACCGGCGGTGTGCCACGCGTGCGCCTGGTCATGTGCGAACTCGCTCTCGAACGCCGCCTCGCCGAGGTGGATGTGGATCCGGCTGCCGCGCTCGCGGACGATGTCGGGGATCTCCAGCAGGGGCTCGATGTCGAGGGAATACGGGGCGTGCGGCGACAGCCCGGTGCCCGGAGGCGTGGGCAGCGCGTCCAGCGACTCCTCGACCTGACGACGCCCGGTGCGGGCCCATTCCGCGTTGGTCCAGCTCATCACTTCCCAATAGGTGATGCCGTGCAGGCCGGCATCGTGCAGCGCGGACGCCGCGGACCTGTCGGTGACGACGTCGGCGGCCGCGGTCGTGCCGGTGCGGATCAGGTCCGCAGCACCCTCGGCCGCATCCGCGGCCCAGTCCCGTCCGCGCTCGTACACGGGGTCGAACGCGGTGACCCAGTCCTCGAAGCCGTGGTAGCGGCCTCGTCCGACCTCGGCCATGCCGGTGTACTGCAGGTGGGTGTGCGCGTTGACGAGCCCGGGGATCAGCACGCCGGGCCAGTGCACCTCCGTGGGCGCGACGCCGCGGTCGGCAAGGGACCGCTTCACCCAGGCGCGCTCACCCACGTGCAGGATCCTGCCGTTGTGCACGGCGACGGCGCCATCGGTGATCGGCGGGGCGGTGATGGGGAAGACCTGCCCTGCGGAGTACAGGGTCACGCCGTTCATGCGGCGCCGTCCCGATACCGGGGCGAGCGCCAATCGCGCTGCGCGCGGAGCTGGGCGTCGCTGCGCGCATCGAGCGACTCGCCGCGTGCGGCCAGCGCGGCACGCGCAACGGCATCGTCAGCCTCCGTGGGGAAAGGGTGCACTCCCGCAGGCAGGGCGGTAACCAGCAGCTGCGCCGCGGCGGACAACTGTACCGCGAAGGAGAGGTCCATGATCTCGATCGGGTTGCCCTCGGCAGCCGCGAGATTGACGCACCCGCCGCGTGCGATGAGCAGTGCGCCGTCGCCGGCGCGTTCGAGATGGGGGAGCGCCGCGTGGGCGAACTCGACCGGCAGCAGCTCCGCGACGTCGACGTCGACTTCGCCGGGAACGCCGCCCGCGACCGCCACGATCCGGGCCGCTCGCAGGGTTTCGGGATCGATCGTGTGCGGCGCGCCTGTGGCGGAGATCACCAGGGCGCCAGGCGCGAGCGCCTTCAGCCGTCCGGTCCCGTAGCCGTCGTGCGCCGCTCGGAGTGCCCGCACCGGATCCGTCTCCGTGACACTGACCTGCGCGCCGAGGGCGCGCAGGTGCGCCGCCACTCCTTCGCCGACCGGGCCGTATCCGATGACGACGACAGGCTGGTCGCGCACGCCGATCCCCGCGGCGTCGAGCACGTCCGCGATGGCGAACACGCAGGACTGGCCGGTGCCGTAGCGGTTGTCGAAGGCGGTCTTCATCGGTGCGTCGTTCACGGCGACCACCGGGATCCGCAGCGCGCCTTCTGCGACCATCCGGCGCAGGGGCGTGAGGCCGCTCGTCGTCTCCTCCGCGGCGCCCCTGAGGCCGGTGAGGAGCCCCTCCTCATGCGCGAGCCGGATCAGGTGCGAACCGTCGTCCAGCAGCAGGTCATGGCCACGACGCAGGAAGGCGATCGCGGCGTCGCGTTCGGCCACCCCTGACAGTGACGGGTCCCCGTCGACCGGGATCCCTCGGACGCGCAACGCGGCGGCGACCTCGGGATCGATCTCGTCGGGGTGCGCGTACACCGCGACCACCGCGCCCGCGTCGCGCAGCAGCAGTGCGAGCTGTGCGGTCTTCGGCTCCAGCACCATCGCGATCCCGATCCGGACGCCGCGGACCGTGCCCGCCGACTCGAGCGCTTCGGCGACTCCTCGGGAGACCGGCATGTGCTGCCCGGCGAAGTCGATGCGTTCATCGGCGGTGGCCCGCCGCGGCAGCGGTGCACCGTCGAGCAGGATCTCCGGCGCGGACCCCGGTGCGAACACGACGGCGCCCTGAGCGATCCGCGCTCCCATCCGAACGAGCAGCGCGCGCAGCTCGTCAGCCACCTCATCCTCTCCGACGACGTCGATGGAACGCCCCGCTACCAGCAGGTTGGTGTCACGTGCGAACCGGCGCACGAGTCGTTCGGCGGTCAGGAGGGCGTCAGGCACCTGTTCAGCGTAGAGGTTCCGCCGGGTCTCTCTCTGCCCGGGGGACGCGGACGGTCAGCCTTCGGCGGGGCGCGAGACGCGATAGGTGAGCTCCGCGAACGGCCCCGCCTGGCGCACGCCCGTCAGCACCAGCCGTGTGTGGTCGAGAGCGCGCGGCAGCAGCGGCCGGCCCGAACGGAGCGTGGCGGGCGCGAAGGTCACCACGATCTCGTCGAGCAGGCCCTGGTCGGCGAATTGCCCGGCGAGGTCGCCACCCCCGACGACCCACACGTCACGGGAGCCGGCCGCGGCCACGATCGCGTCCCAGTGGTCGTGGACGGCGCCGCGCACGAAGCGGATATCGGCTCCCGGAACCCGGGGGAGCTCCCGCGAGGTGAACACGAAGGTCGGGCGGTCCTCGTAGAACTGCTGCCACCGCTCCGGGCGGTCGAGCAGCCGTTCCTCCCGGAGAAGCCACTCATAGGTGGACCAACCCTCCACGAGCACGCCGATGCGTTCGGTGAATGCCGCGATGTCGGCGGACGCGCCCTCCTGCGGGATCCTCAGAAGCCAGTCGAGCGAGTCATCCGGATCCGCGAGAAAACCGTTGAGGGTCGAGGCGGTGTAGAAGATCGCACGGGTCATGCGCGACACGCTATCCGCCGGTGCCGACATCGGCACCGGCGGCGGCGCGTCGCCGCCGGAGATGCAGCTGCCACTCCCGTGCGGTCAGGAAGACGATGAACACGTCGAAGAGCGTGAGGGCGAGCATCCACCAGCTGAAGTGCGCGATCAGTTCGTAGCACTGCAGTGCGATGAAGACGACGAGTGCCCCGAGCATCCACGGATACGCCCAGAGCTGCTGTCTCAGCAGCGCCCAGACCAGCACCACCTTGATGATCCCGTGCAGCAGCAGATAGGCGGCGGCGAACAGCGTGGTCCGGGTTCCCCAGGAGTCGCCGAGGTGAATCGCCCAGTGGAAGACCGGGGAGTGCTCGTGACCCACGAGCACGAAGGACACGACATCCCCGAGCGCTTCGCGCAGTGCCGCGGGGGAGATGAACAGCAGCGCGAGACCGCCGATCAGCTCGACGACGCCATCCAGCCCCTTGAGCACGATGCTCACGGCGAACACCCGGTCCAGGGTGCGGTGAGAGGCGACCGTCGTCATGCTCCCGATGGTACGGAACGGTCCTTTTCGACTGCCCGGAGCTTTTAGACTTCCTGGAGATGAGTGACATCGAGATGCATGCGTTGCCGGCCGGTTCCGTCGCCCTGCACGATGCGCGGACCAGACATCGCTGGAACGTGGAGCTGCACCCGTTCGAGATCGGCGTGTTCGCCGTCACCGAGGAGCAGGTGTCCGAGCTGCTCGGGATCGCCGCCGAGCATCCGGACCGGCCTGCCGTCGACGTGTCCTGGCAGCGGGCGATCCGGTTCTGCAATGCGGCGTCGGAGTGGGACGGCCTGGATCCGGCCTATCGGATGGATGGCACCGAGGTGAGCTGGGATGTCGCGGCGGACGGATACCGTCTGCCGACCGAGGCGGAGTGGGAGTACGCGTGCCGGGCGGGCTCGACGACCCCGCACTACGGCCCGCTCGCCGAGGTGGCCTGGACGGCCGCCGACGGGCTGCGTCACCCGCAGCGTGTGGGGGAGCGGATGCCGAATCTGAACGGGCTCTTCGACACGCTCGGCAATGTGTGGGAGTGGTGCTGGGATCTGCTGGATCCTGCCCGCTACGGGGAGTACCGGGTGTTCCGCGGCGGCGGGTTCGCGGACGACGCCTGGAGCGTGCGTGCGTCGGTGCGGCGCGGGGGAGACCCGCGCACGGCGCAGGACGATCTCGGATTCCGCGTCGCACGAGGCGGGTTCGACACAGCCGATGCCGCTCAGGGCTGGTCGTTCGCAGCCGACGAGGAACGGGCGCTGGCGGCGGGTCCGCTGCCGACCGGATGGACTCCGCGTCGCTGAGACCTTGTCATCCACCGGGGCAGTCGCAGGGCACGCCGCTGCGGCACTGGCACGGCGGCGCCGGATAGTCCGCTGCGGTGCCCCGATCGCGCACCGAGAGGTGATCCAGCGGGACGAGCGGCAGCGCGACGAACTCCGCAGGCAGGCCCGAGGACTCGGGAGGCGCATCGCAGTCGGCCGCACGGGCGTCGATCCGGGATCCGTCCGCGGCCATGACCAGCCGCCAGCAGGTGCGCAGCGAGACCTGTGCGAAGAACAGCCCTCCGCCGGCCTCGCCGCTGCTGGAGCCCGTCAGCGTCAGAGTCGTCCCGGCGGCGTTCCGTCCGAGATCCGTCATCAGCCAGGTCCCGGGATGATTGGCCGTGCGGACGTCGGCCAGTCCCGAGATCTCCGGCAGGGCGGCCTCCGGATCCGCGACCAGCCGTTCGCGGAACTCCCAGATGCGATCCAGCGATTGGTCCACCAGCCGTTCCAGCCCCTGACGTGCACTGCGTTCGGCCTGCGCCTGAGGCGACCAGGGCGCGCATCCTGCGAGCACCGCGCCGCTCGCGGCCGGCAGCAGCATGGCGATGAACCGGGTCCCCCTCGGCCTGCTCATCTCCTCATGCTCGCATACAGGGGCGATCCCGCAGAGGATGCCGATGCGGCTCGGCGTCACTTCCCGCGTGCTCTCGCCAGCACGTCCCGGAGCGCGGAGACGACCAGCGCCGGCTGCTCGACCTGGATGCCATGCCCGCTGTGCGTCTCGCTGATGTGCGTCGCACGCCATTGCCGCGCGAGATCGTCCTGCGCCGCGAGCCAGGCGTTCCACGTCGTGTGGCCTGGCGTCACGCCCAGATCCCACGGCTGATCGGACGACAGCACGATCGTCGGCACCTCGTGTATCGGCCCCGCGGCGGCGAACTCCTGAAGGGTCGGCTCATATGCCGGGCTCTCGGCCGTCGTGTCGGGGCGTGCCGCGGCGATCGTCGCCATCCAGGCGGACCACTGTGCGGTGGTGAGAGTCTGCGCGAGCCAGGTCGATGCGGAATCGACGAGCACCATGCCGGTGACCTGTTCCGGGTGGGTGCGCGCGTAGAGCTGGGCGATCATGCCGCCCCAGGATGCGCCGACCAGCACGAACGGCGCGCTTTCCCCGGCGGCGCTGAGCAG
>JAFDWK010000006.1:38046-109081 GCA_018268515.1 Actinomycetota bacterium | reverse complement strand
CCGGGCTCGCGCCGCGTGCTCGTGCACGACCCCGTGCTGGATCCGATCGATGTGCAGATGCTGGGCGGCGTCGCCGTGACCGTGCCCGAACGCACGCTCATCGACCTGGTGCGCTGGCCGGCGACGGTGCCCGAGCGGCGGGAATGGGCGCGGCTGCTGGTGCAGGCAGATCCGGCACTCGTCGCCCGCGCGGCCTCCTGGTTCTCGCGTTCGTCCCGCGGGCCCGGCAGTGGCCGGGTCACCAGGTTCCTGGCCGAACACGGGCCGACCGGGAACCCGCCGCTCAGGACGACGTGACGCGGTACACGTCGTAGACCGCGTCGATGCGCCGCACGGCGTTCAGCACGCGGTCCAGATGCACGGTGTCGCCCATCTCGAACACGAAACGGCTGAGCGCCAGCCGGTCGTTGGTCGTCTGCACGGTCGCGGAGAGGATGTTCACATGGTGCTCGCTGAGCACCCGGGTCACATCCGACAGCAGCCCCGCCCGGTCCAGAGCCTCGACCTGGATCTGCACCAGGAAGATGCTCCGCGTCGTGGGGGCCCACTCCACATCCACCATCCGGTCCTTCTCGACCGACAGCGCCTTCACGTTCACGCAGTCGGCACGGTGCACGGACACGCCGCTGCCTCGGGTGACGAATCCGACGATCTCGTCGCCCGGCACCGGGGTGCAGCACTTCGCGAGCTTCACCAGGATGTCCGCCGCACCGCGCACGAGGACACCGGAGTCGCCCTCGCGGGGCGTGCGGGTGCGTCCATGCGAGGGGATGTCGATGGCCCCGGTCGAGGTGTCCTCGGCCGTCGAGATGAGCGCGGTGACCTTCTCCAGCACGGACTGGGTGGAGACGTGGCCTTCGCCGACGGCGGCGTACAGCGCCGAGACGTCCTCGTAGCGCAGCTGCTGCGCGACCTCGGCGAACGACTCCTGGCTCATCAGGCGCTGCAGGGGCAGGTTCTGCCGGCGCATCGCACGGGCGATGGCCTCCTTGCCCTGCTCGATCGCCTCCTCGCGGCGCTCCTTGGTGAACCACCCGCGGATCTTGTTCCGCGCGCGGGTGCTCTTGACGAACGTCAGCCAGTCCTGGCTGGGTCCCGCGTCGGGGTTCTTCGAGGTGAACACCTCGACCACGTCGCCGCTGTTCAGCGCGGTCTCCAGCGGCACGAGGCGGCCGTTGACCTTGGCGCCCATGGTGCGATGACCGATCTCGGTGTGCACGGCGTACGCGAAGTCGACCGGCGTCGCCCCGGACGGGAGGCCGATGACCCGGCCCTTGGGTGTGAAGACGTAGACCTCCTTCGCGCCGATCTCGAAACGCAGCGAGTCCAGGAACTCGCTGGGGTCGGCCGTCTCGGCCTGCCAGTCCGAGATGTGCGCCAGCCAGGTCATGTCGGCGGTGGATCCCTTGCCGCCGCCGTTCATCCGCTCCTTGTACATCCAGTGCGCCGCGACGCCGAACTCCGCCTGCTGGTGCATCTCGTGCGTGCGGATCTGGATCTCCACAGTGCGGCCGCCGGGGCCGATCACCGTGGTGTGCAGCGACTGGTAGAGGTTGAACTTCGGGGTGGCGATGTAGTCCTTGAAGCGGCCGGGCAGCGGCGTCCAGCGGGCGTGGATCGCGCCGAGCACCGCATAGCAGTCGCGCACCGTGCCGACGAGGACGCGGATCCCGATCAGGTCGTAGATGTCGTCGAACTCACGGCCGCGTACGACCATCTTCTGGTAAACGGAGTACAGCTGCTTCGGCCGGCCCGCGACCTTGCCGCGCACCCGCAGGTCGCGCAGGTCGCTCTCGACCGCGTCCACCACCTCGCGGATGTACTTTTCCCGCTGCGGCGTGCGCTGCTTGATGAGGCTGTCGATCTCGGCGTAGATCTTCGGATGCAGCACCGCGAAGGACAGGTCCTCGAGCTCCGACTTGATCGCCTGGATACCGAGGCGATGCGCGAGCGGGGCGTAGATCTCGAGCGTCTCGGTGGCCTTCTTCGCGGCCTTCTCCGGCGGGACGAACCCCCACGTGCGCGCGTTGTGCAGGCGATCGGCGAGCTTGATGATGAGCACGCGGATGTCCTTCGACATCGCGACGATCATCTTGCGGACGGTCTCGGCCTGCGCACTGTCGCCGTACTTGACCTTGTCGAGCTTGGTGACGCCGTCCACGAGCATCGCGACCTCGTCGCCGAAGGTCGCGGTGAGATCCGTGAGCGCGTACCCGGTGTCCTCGACCGTGTCGTGCAGGAGGGCGGCGGCGATCGCGCGCGGCCCGAGTCCGAGGTCGGCGAGGATCTGCGCGACGGCGAGCGGATGCGTGATGTACGGCTCGCCGCTCTGCCGCTTCTGCCCCTGATGCTTCTCCGCGGCCACCGCGTAGGCGCGCTCGATGATCGCGAGGTCGCCGCGCGGGTGGTTCTGCCGGACCGTGCGGATGAGGTTGTCGAGATCGTTGATCCGGGGTGCGCGCGAGAAGATGCGCGGGACGAGCCGGCGCAGGCTCGAACCCTGTGCCGGCGCCCCGGGCGTCGTCCCGACCTCGCTCATCCGACCTCCAGGCAGATCATCCTACAAGTGCCCGGGACAGCCGGACGCATCGCGACGTCAGACCTCCACCGCGCTGAGCGTCGCCCGGTCGCGCGCGGCGAGCACGCGCTTGTCGTGGTCCTTGATCGCGTGCTCGTTCTCGCGGAACAGCGAGTACAGCGGCGCGGCGACGAACAGTGTCGAATACGCGGCCACGATGATGCCCACGAAGATCGACAGCGAGATGTCGGTCAGGGTCTGCGCCCCGAGCCAGAACGCCCCGATGAACAGGATCGCACCGACCGGCAGCGCGGCGATGACCGCGGTGTTGATCGAGCGGATGAGGGTCTGGTTCACCGCGAGGTTCACCGACTCGCCGAACGTGCGCGAGGACTTGGCCCCCTCCTCGGTCGTGTTCTCGCGGATCTTGTCGAACACGACCGTGGTGTCGTAGAGCGAGTAGGCGAGGATCGTCAGGAAGCCGATCACGGCCGCCGGCGAGATCTCGAAGCCCGCCAGTGCGTAGACGCCGACGGTGATGATCAGCACGTCCAGCAGGCCCAGGATCGAGGCGGCCGACATCTTCCAGGTGCGGAAGTAGATCGCGAGGATCAGGAACGTGAGTGCGAGGAAGATCGCCAGGCCCCAGAGCGACTGGCGCGTCACGCCCTCACCCCAGCTCGGGCCGATGAACGAGATGTTCACCTTGTCCTGGGAGACGCCGTAGGCCTTCGCGAGGGCGGCGGCGACGTCGTGGCTCTGCTGCTCGTTCTTCAGCTGTGCCGTCTGCACCCTGATGTCGCGGTTGTTGACCGTGGTGACCTTGGTGGTGACGTTCGGCAGCACCGAGCGCACCGCGGTCGTGGCGATGTCCTGGTTGCGGTTGGCGGGTGCCTCGACCGTGAACTGGGATCCGCCGGTGAACTCGATGGAGAACTGGATGGGGCGGAACAGCGGCACGAGGGCCGAACCGATCACGAGCAGGATCGCGACGATGAACCAGATCCGCCGCTTCCCGACGAACGGGAAGGAGGTCTTGCCGGAGTAGAGGTCGTTGCCGAACTCGTTCATGGAGCGCATCAGTCGTTCTCCCCGTTCCGGCTCGCGCCCTGGGACGCTTCGGCGAGGGCCTCCGCGCGCTTTCGTTCGGCGATGGTCTGACGGCGCTCCGCCTCGCCCCGGGAGCGGCCGGCGCGGGCCGCCTTGCCCTGCGATGCCGAGGCGACCTCGCGGTATTCGGTCCGCCCGCGATAGACGGCGCCCAGCGCCTCCGGGTCCATGCCGGACAGGGTGTGCCCGTTGCCGAAGAACCGGGTCCGGGCGAGGATCTGCATCACCGGGTGCGTGAAGACCACGAAGATCAGGATGTCGATCAGGGTCGTGAGCCCCAGGGTGAAGGCGAAGCCCTTCACCGTCGCGTCGGCGAGGATGTACAGCACCACGGCCGCGAGGATGTTGATCGACTTGGAGATGTAGATCGTCCGCTTGGCGCGGCTCCAGCCGTCCTCCACCGCTCCGGTGATGGACTTGCCGTCGCGCAGCTCATCCCTTATTCGCTCGAAGTACACGATGAACGAGTCGGCGGTGAATCCGATCGAGACGATCAGACCGGCGACACCCGCCAGCGACAGGCGGAAGCCCATGCGCCAGCCGAGGATGCAGATGAGCACGTAGGTGATGACGCCCATCACCGCGATCGACGCGATGATGACGAACCCGAGCGCGCGGTAGCTCAGCAGCGAGTAGATGGCGACCAGTCCCAGACCGATGAGTCCGGCGATGAGGCCGATCTGCAGCTGCTGGGATCCGAGGGTCGCCGAGATCGTGTCGGAGCTCTGCACGGTGAAGCTCAGCGGCAGCGCGCCGTACTTCAGCTGATCGGCGAGGCTCTTCGCGGTCTCCTGCGTGAACGAGCCGCTGATCGAGGGGCGTCCGTCCAGGATGACGCCGTTCATCGACGGCGCGGAGATCACGGATCCGTCCAGCACGAACGCGAACTGGTTGCGCGGGGTCTGGTTCTGCTGGGTGAACGCGTAGAGTCGCTGGCTCACCTTGCCGAAGGCGTCGGTGCCCTTGGAGTCGAAGGTGAGGTTGACCTCCCACTGGCCGTTCTGCTGGTTCATCCCGGCCGTGGCGTCCTTGATCGACGTGCCGTCGAGTTCGACGGGGCCGAGCAGGTACTTCGCCTGCCCGCTGCTGTCGCAGGCGATGAGCGGCTGATCGGCGGGCTGCTTGGCCGCATCGCGCTTCGTGCTGCAGTCGTACGCCAGGAACTCCGCCTGGAGCTTCGGGGTCACCCAGGACATGTCGCTGCCGTCGGTCGGCGCGGGCGACGGCGTGGAGGCGAGATCCGGCGCCGGCGTCGGATACGGTGTCGACTTGCCGTCGCTGCCGACGAACGAGGTCGACGGGCTCGTCGCGGCGAGCACCGCCCGCAGTTCCATCTTCGCGCTGGCCTGGATCCGGTTGCGCGTCGCCTCGTCGGCCTTGCCGGCGATCTGGACGACGATGTTGCGACCGCCCTCGGTCGTGATGTCCGACTCGCCGACACCGGATGCGTCCACGCGCTGACGGATGATCTGCGCGGCCTGCGTCAGCTGATCGGCGTTGGGATCCTTGCCGTCGGCCGTCTGGGCGCTCAGGATGATCTGCGTGCCGCCCTGGAGGTCGAGCGCGAGCTGCGGCGACCAGGAGCTCTTTCCGAAGCCGTACACGCCGAGCGCGTTCAGGCCGAAGAGCACGCCGATGGCGATGAGCAGGCCGAGCAGGACCCGCCAGGCGTGCTTGACGGGAGAAGACGATGCCACGAAGGTTCTTCGCTTTCTGAAGGGGACGGGCTTTCGGAGGGACCGGCGAGCGACCGCGCCGGCGCGGGTCAGTTCTTGTCGTCGGTGTCGCGCTCCAGGCGCGCGCGGGTCTCCTCGGCCGATTCGATGCGGATGTCGTTGGCGCGCTCGTCCAGCGGCGTCTCGTCGAGCGGCGTCTGCTCATCGAGCGGGGTGTGCGACTCCTCGGCGGTCGTCACGGCCTGCTCCTCGTCGACGACGCGCAGGATGGCCTGCGAGTGCACCTCGATGACCACGCCCGGGGCGACCTCGACCTTGGCGGGGCGGTCCAGGTTCTCGGGGTCGAACTCGACGATCGTGCCGTAGATCCCACCCTGCAGCAGCACCCTGGCGCCGGGGATGGTCTGCGTCGCCTTCTTCTCCTGCTCCTCCTTCATGCGCTTGTTGCGCCGGCGGGTGGAGAGCACCATGAAGACGAGCAGGATCGCGAGAACGAAGAAGAGGCCGTACTGCGAGAAGAAGGTCGCGATGTTCATGCGAGAGAAGTGCCTTTCGGGGCGCGCGCCGGCGGTGGGACGCAGAAGAGTGGGGACGGGGAAAGTCTCCAGCGATTATAGGTCATCGAACAGCGCCGCCCCCTCGGGGTGCGCAACGCCCAGGTGGGCATAGGCCTCCGGCATCGCGATGCGCCCCCGCGGGGTGCGGCCGAGGAAGCCGATGCGCACGAGGTACGGTTCGACCACGCTCTCGATCGTGTCGGCCTCCTCCCCGACCGACACCGCGAGCGTGCTGAGGCCCACCGGTCCCCCGCGGAAACGTCGAACGACCGCGTCCAGCACCGCCCGGTCGAGGCGATCCAGGCCGATCCGGTCGACGTCGTAGAGCTCCAGGGCCGCTCGTACGTCTTCGACCGAGGCCGACGATCCGCCGCCGTGCACGAGTGCATAGTCGCGCACGCGCCGCAACAGCCGGTTCGCGATGCGGGGCGTGCCGCGCGAGCGCCGACCGATCTCCGCGCGCGCCACAGTGGGCACGTCGACGCCGAGGACGATCGCGGAGCGCTCCACGACGCGCTCGAGTTCGTCCGCCTCGTAGTACTCGAGGTGCGCGGTGAAGCCGAAGCGGTCGCGCAGCGGGTTCGGCAGCAGCCCCGAGCGCGTGGTGGCGCCGACGAGCGTGAACGGGGCGAGTTCGAGCGGGATGCTCGTCGCCCCGGCGCCCTTGCCGACCATGATGTCGATGCGGAAGTCCTCCATCGCGAGGTAGAGCATCTCCTCGGCGGACCGCGCCATCCGGTGGATCTCGTCGATGAAGAGGACCTCGCCCGGCGTCAGGCTGGACAGCAGTGCCGCGAGGTCGCCGGCGTGCTGGATCGCCGGTCCGCTCGACATCCGCAGCGGGCGGCCGCTCTCATGCGCGACGATCATCGCGAGCGTCGTCTTGCCGAGGCCCGGGGGGCCGGAGAGCAGGATGTGATCGGCCGGGCGATCCTGGATCCGCGCCGCTTCCAGCAGCAGCTTCATCTGCCCGCGGACCTTGTGCTGCCCGACGAACTCGTCCAGGCTCGACGGGCGCAGTGCGCCTTCGATCGCGAGTTCGACCTCGTCGACCGCTTCGCCGGAGTCGTGGAACTCAGCCACGAGCACCACCACCCTGAGCGGGCCCGAGGGCAGCGAGCGTGCGCCGCAGCAGCAGTGCCACGGATCCGCGCTCGGTTTCGCTCGCCTCCGTGGTGCTGCGTTCGGCGGCTTCGGCGGCGACGCGCTCGGACCACCCCAGGCCGATCAGCGCCGCGATCAGCTGCGTGCTGATCTCATCCGGGATCGAGGCCGAGACGGGCATCGCCGCGGGCGCCTGCAGCTTGCCGGTGAGCTGCACCACGATGAGCTTGGCCGTCTTCGGTCCGATCCCGGACACACGGCGGAACGGCGCGTCATCGTCGGCGGCGACCGCGGTCGCGATCTGGTCGACCGAGAGGTGCGAGAGCACCCCCAGGGCGGACTTCGGGCCCACTCCCGTGACGGAGAGCAGGTGCCCGAACACCTCGAGCTCGGCGGCATCCGCGAAGCCGTACAGCGAGAGCGCGTCCTCGCGCACGATCAGCGAGGTGTGCAGGCGCAGCTCGTGTCCGACCCGTGCGGTGTGCGCGACATCGCCGGGCACCGCGACCCCGAAGCCGACTCCCCCGACCTCGATGATGACGGAATCCGTGGTCGCGGACAGCACGGTACCGCGCAGGGAGGAGATCATGTCAGCAGTCTACGCACGCGCTCGTAGGTATGTTCGAGCGACACGCTCCGCGTCCGCCCAGGCCCTCTGCGCCGGCGTCTGAGCCCCCGGGGTCCCGTCCGCCCCGGCCTGGGTTCCGGGCCCGCGCCAGGCGTGGCAGAGCGCGATCGCGAGCGCGTCCGCCGCGTCGGCGGGCTGCGGTGGAGCGTCGAGCCGCAGAATGCGGGCGATCATCGCCTGCACCTGCTTCTTGTCGGCGGAGCCGTAGCCGGTGACCGCGGCCTTCACCTCGCTCGGGGTGTGCGTGGCGGCCGGCAGCCCGTGCTCGGACGCGATGAGCAGCGCCACGCCACTCGCCTGCGCGGTGCCCATCACGGTGTGGCTGTTCTGCTGTGCGAACACGCGCTCCACGGCCACCGCATCCGGTTCGTGCTCGGCGATCACCGCACGAATTCCTGCGGCCACCGCCGCGAGCCGCTCACCGATCGGCGCGTCCGCCGGCGTGCGGATCACACCCACATGCACGAGCGTGCCGCGGCGCATCGGATCGACGTCGACGACGCCCACGCCGCAGCGCGTGAGGCCGGGGTCGATGCCCAGAACCCGCCGTACTCCCGTCATCCCTCCAGGCTAGGCGCGGTTCCGCCGCTCGGCGCCGAGGCGCGCGGCCAGTCCATCGCCGTCTGGGCGCGGTCCATGAAGGCGGTCTTCGCCCTCGTGTAGTCGTCGTAGTCGCCGGCGTCCGCGTTCTCCTCCGCGAGGTACCGCTTCAGCTGCTCGTACTCCGCACGGGCCGCGGGATCCGCGCGCAGCCAGTCGCGGAAGGCGACCACGAAGTCGGCGAACGGCGAGTCGGCGCGGCGGATGTGCAGGATGATCCCCTGCACAGGGCCCGCCTGATCCAGCTCCCGGAAGTAGAGCAGCTTCTCATGGTGACGTGGGTCGGTTCCGGGTCGAGGGGTGTCGACGTCGACCCCTGGGGAGTCGGTTCGGGACCCGCGAGCCCTCTCGATCAGGAGCGGCCCGAGCGCCGTGCTGACCGCGGTTTCATCGGGGATCACCGGCACGAGGAGCTGCAGATCCAGGTACGACTTGGCGGCGAGACCCGGCACTGCGGTGGATCCGATGTGCTGGAATCCCGCGACGGGGATACCGGCTTGCACGCATGCCTCACGGATCCGCTGGATCCAGGCCGAAGCGACCGATGGCCACGCCGGATCGTACGGGACGATCTCCGGCGCGGCCATCGCAGGGTCTCGCGGCTTACTCGTCGTTCTCGAGCTCGGCCTGCACCTCGGCGGTGAGGTCGAAGTTCGCGTAGACGTTCTGCACGTCGTCGCTGTCCTCGAGCGCGTCGATGAGCCGGAAGATCTTGCGCGCCGCCTCGGCGTCGATCTCGACCTTGAGGTTCGGGACGAACTCGACGTCGGCCGACTCGTACTCGATGCCCGCCTCCTGCAGCGCGGTGCGCACCGCGACCAGGTCGGAGGCGTCGGTGATGATCTCGAAGCCCTGCGCGTGCGGCTCGATCTCCTCCGCGCCCGCCTCGAGCGCCGCCATCATGACGTCGTCCTCGGTGGTGTTCTCACCTTCGACGACGATGACGCCCTTGCGGGTGAAGTTGTAGGCGACGCTGCCCGGGTCGGCCAGCGTGCCGCCGTTGCGGCTGAGCGCGGTGCGCACCTCGGCGGCGGCGCGGTTCTTGTTGTCGGTCAGACACTCGATCATGAGCGCGACGCCGTGGGCGCCGTAGCCCTCGTACATGATCGAGGAGTACTCGACCGACTCGCCGCCGATTCCGGCGCCGCGCTTGATGGCGCGGTCGATGTTGTCCTTCGGGACGGAGGTCTTCTTGGCCTTGAGCACCGCGTCGAAGAGCGTCGGGTTGCCCGCGAGATCAGCGCCGCCGAGCTTCGCGGCGACCTCGATGTTCTTGATGAGCTTGGCCCACGACTTCGCACGGCGCGAGTCGATGACGGCCTTCTTGTGCTTGGTCGTGGCCCACTTGGAATGCCCGGACATATGTCTCCCGCTCGTATCAGCCCCGCGGTCCATCCCGCCAGGGCATCGTCCATTCTAGAAGATCCGCGCCCGGGGCACCGACGAACGCGGCGCAGCTCAGCGAGACCAGGCCGCGGCAGCCGCCCGGCGCGCCTCGACCAGCTCCAGGAACCGGACGTGCAGACGTGTCTCGCCGTTCATCTCCGGGTGGAAGCTCGTGCCGAGCAGATTCCCCTGCTGCACCGCCACCACACCGCCGTCCGGCAGCGCCGCGATCGCCGTGGCGGCGGGGCCGACACGGGTGATGAGCGGCGCCCGGATGAACGTCGCATCCACCGGCGCGTCGATCCCGTCGACCACGAGTTCCGTCTCGAAGGACTCCACCTGGCCGCCGAACGCGTTGCGCGCGACGGTGACGTCGAGTCCGCCGAAGGTGAGCTGGCCGTCGATCGCGCCTTCGATCTCATCCGCGAGCAGGATCAGGCCGGCGCACGTGCCGTACACGGGCAGGCCGCCGGCGATGAGGGCGCGCAGCGGCTCCCGCACGCCGAAGATCCGGGACAGCTTGTCGATCACGCTCGACTCGCCCCCGGGGATCACCAGCCCGTCCAGCCCGCGCAGCTGCTCGGGGCGGCGGACGAGAACCGCCTCCGCCCCGAGCGCGGTGAGGATCGCGGCATGCTCGCGCACATCACCCTGCAGCGCGAGCACGCCGATCCGCACAGGTGCTGTCACCAGCCGCGCTCCGCAAGGCGGTGCGGTGCGGGCAGGTCGGCCACGTTGATGCCGACCATGGCCTCGCCGAGTCCGCGGGAGACCTGCGCGATCACGGCGGCGTCGTCATAGGCGGCGGTCGCCTTGACGATCGCCGCGGCGCGGGCGGCCGGGTCGCCGGACTTGAAGATACCGGATCCGACGAACACGCCGTCGGCGCCGAGCTGCATCATCATGGCGGCGTCGGCGGGAGTCGCCACTCCCCCGGCCACGAACATGACGACGGGCAGCGCGCCCTTCTCGGCGACCTCCGCGACCAGCTCGTACGGGGCCTGCAGCTCCTTGGCGGCGACGTACAGCTCGTCCCTGGAGAGCGTCGTCAGACGGGCGATCTCGCCACGGATCGTGCGGATGTGCTTCATCGCCTCGGACACGTCGCCGGTGCCGGCCTCGCCCTTCGAGCGGATCATCGCCGCACCCTCGGTGATGCGGCGCAGGGCCTCACCCAGGTTGGTCGCACCGCAGACGAAGGGCACGGTGAAGCCCCACTTGTCGATGTGGTTGACGTAGTCCGCGGGCGACAGCACCTCGGATTCGTCGATGTAGTCGACGCCGAGCTCCTGCAGCACCTGCGCCTCGACGAAGTGGCCGATGCGCGCCTTGGCCATGACCGGGATCGACACGGCCGAGATGATGCCGTCGATCATGTCGGGGTCGCTCATCCGGGAGACGCCGCCCTGGGCGCGGATGTCGGCGGGCACCCGCTCGAGCGCCATGACGGCGACGGCGCCGGCGTCCTCGGCGATCTTCGCCTGCTCCGGAGTGACGACGTCCATGATGACGCCACCCTTGAGCATCTCCGCAAGGCCGCGCTTGACGCGCCCGGTGCCGGTGGTCGATTCGGGTGCAAGTTCTGTCATAGGACAGAGCATACGCTGTCTGACATGCAATCCGACACCACGCGGGCAGTGACGGGGCGGCTTGTCGCAGGTGAGAGGATCGAGGGATGCTGAACGTGCTCTCGATCCAGTCCGCCGTCGCTTACGGCCATGTCGGCAACTCCGCCGCGGTGTTCCCGCTGCAGCGCATCGGGGTCGAGGTGCTCCCCGTGTACACCGTGAACTTCTCCAACCACACCGGATACGGCGCGTGGCGCGGACCGCTCATCGCGCCCGACGACGTGCGCGAGGTCATCACCGGCATCGAGGAGCGCGGCGTGCTCGGCGAGATCGGGGTGGTGCTCAGCGGATATCAGGGCGGCGAGGGCATCGGCGACGTCATCATCGACGCCGTCGCGCGCGTGAAGGCCGCGAATCCGAACGCGGTGTACGCCTGCGACCCGGTCATGGGCAACGCCGCGTCGGGGTGCTTCGTCGCCCCCGCGATCCCCGTGCTGCTGCGCGACAAGGTCGTACCGGTCGCCGACATCATCACGCCGAATCAGTTCGAACTGGGCTTCCTGACGGGCACCGAGCCGGACACCCTCGAATCGACGCTGGCCTCGGTCGACGCCGCCCGCGCCATGGGCCCGAACACGGTGCTCGTGACAAGCGTCGCGCGCCCCGACCGCGAAGAGGGCACGATCGAGATGCTGGCGGTGGACGACAAGGGCGCCTGGCTGGTCGCCACCCCGCACCTGCCGATGAAGGCGAACGGATCCGGAGACGTCACCGCGGCGCTGTTCACGGCGCACTACGTCGAGACCGGGGACGCCAGGCTCGCGCTGGAGCGCACAGTGTCGAGTGTGTACGAGCTGCTCCGGCTCACCCTCGAGTCGGGTCATCGCGAGCTGCAGCTGGTTCCCGCACAGGAGTTCTACGCGCACCCGCCGCTGCAGTTCGAGGCCCGCCGGGTGCGCTGACCGCTCCGACCGCAGAGGGCCCGGCTGACATGGATGTCAGCCGGGCCCTCTCTCGTCACGGGCAGTGCCGCACGTCCCGGCAAGGAATCTGATCAGGCGGGCCAGGCCGCCGCGACGGTGTTGCGCACGTCGCCGAGCAGCTGCGGCAGCGCTTTCGTCTTCGCGATGATCGGGAAGAAGTTCGCGTCGCTGGTCCACCGCGGCACGACATGCTGATGCAGGTGCGCGTCCACCCCGGCGCCGGCGACGGCGCCCTGGTTCATGCCGATGTTGAACCCGTCGCAGCGCGAAGTCGCCGTGAGCACGCGCATCGCGGTCTGCGTGAGTTCGCCGATCTCGGCGACCTCTTCCGCGGTCGCCTCGTCGTAGGTCGCGAAGTGGCGGTAGGGGCAGATCAGGAGGTGGCCCGAGTTGTACGGGAACAGGTTCAGCAGCACGTACGCCGTGCGCCCGCGGGCGACGATCAGCCGTTCCTCGTCGGGGTGCTTCGGCGCCTCGCAGAACGGGCACTCCTCGCGCAGCGGCGCGGGTCCCGCCTGGATGTACGCCATCCGGTGCGGCACCCAGAGCCGCTGGAACTCGTCGGGGACGCCGACCAGGTGCGCGGCGTCTTCGAGCTGCGCGTCCTCGGCGGCGCCCCCGGCCGGGCTCATGCCAGGTCGCCCGCGGTCTGGATCAGCGCGTGGCTCTCGATCGCCCGACGCACGCGGTCGACGGCCTCGGCGAGCGGCACGCCGTTCTCCTGGGTCCCGTCGCGGAAGCGGAACGACACCGTGCCGGCGGTCCGGTCCTGCTCCCCCGCGATGAGGATCAGCGGGACCTTGCCCGTGGTGTGGTTGCGGATCTTCTTCTGCATGCGCTCGTCGGAGTGGTCGACCTCGGCACGGACACCGGCCACGCGCAGGGCCGCGACGGCGTCATCGAGGTAGTCCGCGAACGTCTCCGCCACCGGAATGCCCACGACCTGCACCGGCGAGAGCCACAGCGGGAAGTCTCCCGCGTAGTGCTCGAGCAGGATCGCGAAGAATCGCTCGATCGATCCGAACAGCGCACGGTGGATCATGATCGGGCGCTTCTTCTGCCCGTCCTTGTCGGTGAACTCGAGTCCGAACCGCTCCGGCAGGTTCGGGTCGACCTGCACCGTGGACAGCTGCCACACCCGGCCGATCGCATCGGTGGTCTTCAGGTCGATCTTCGGGCCGTAGAAGGCCGCCTCTCCGGGGACCTCGGTGAGCTTCAGACCCGATGCCAGGGCGACGTTGCGCAGCGCATTCGTCGAGTACTCCCAGAACTCGTCGGATCCGATCCACTTGTCCTTCTCGTCATCCCGCATCGAGAGCTCGAGCTCGAAGTCGCTGAGACCGAAGTCGCGCAGCATCGAGAGGATGAATTCGAGGACCTTGGTGACCTCGGTCTCCAGCTGCTCCGGCGTGACGAAGAGGTGCGAGTCGTCCTGGGTGAACCCGCGCACGCGGGTGAGCCCGTGCAGTGCGCCGGAGAGCTCGTTGCGGTAGACGGTGCCGTTCTCCGCGAGCCGCAGCGGCAGGTCGCGGTAGCTGCGCGCGCGCTCCTTGTAGATGAGGATGTGCATCGGGCAGTTCATGGGCTTCAGGAAGTAGTCCTGGCCCTGCTTCGTGACGTGCCCGTCCTCGTCGCGCTCCTCGTCCATCCGGATCGGCGGGAACATGCCGTCGCGGTACGTGACGAGATGGTTTGACGTGAGGAACAGGTCCTCCTTGGAGATGTGCGGCGTGTACACGTAGTTGTACCCGGCGGCGATGTGCCGACGGCGGGCGTGCTGCTCCATCTCGCCGCGGATGATGCCGCCGCGAGGATGCCAGACCGACAGGCCGGATCCGATCTCGTCGGGGAACGAGAACAGGTCGAGCTCCTTGCCGAGGCGACGGTGGTCGCGCTTGGCGGCCTCCTCGAGGCGCTGCTGGTAGGCGCGCAGCTCGTCCTTCGTGGGCCAGGCCGTGCCGTAGATGCGCTGCAGCTGCGGGTTCTTCTCGGATCCGCGCCAGTAGGCCGCGGCGATGCGGGTGAGGTCCCAGCCGTTGCCGATCATCCGGGTGCTCGGCAGGTGGGGACCGCGACAGAGGTCCTTCCAGACGACCTCACCGTCCTTGGAGACGTTGTCGTAGATGGTGAGCTCTCCCTCGCCGACCTCGACCGAGGCGCCCTCCACCTTGTGGGCGGCGCTCGTCGCTGCGGCGGCCCCTGAGCCCGTCGAAGGGCCGGGGCTCTTGAGGCCGATGAGTTCGAGCTTGAACGGCTCGTCGGCGAGCTCTGCGCGCGCCTCGTCGTCGCTCACGACCCGGCGCACGAAGCGCTGACCCTCGCGCTGGATGCGCTGCATCTCCTTGGCGATCGCCTTGACGTCCTCCGGCGTGAACGGGGTGTCCACGCCGAAGTCGTAGTAGAAGCCATCGGTGATCGGCGGGCCGATGCCGAGGTTCGCCTGCGGCTTGATGCGCTGCACGGCCTGCGCCAGCACGTGCGCGGTCGAGTGGCGCAGGATCGCGAGACCCTCGGGGCTCTCGATCGTGATGGGCTGGACGTCGTCATCCTCGTTCACGAGGGCGGCGAGGTCCTTCTGCTGACCGTTCACGAGCATGGCGACCACGGAGCGGTCGCTGAAGGGTCCGTTCGCGCCGTAGAGCGCGAAGCCGTCACACGGGTAGGACGGCAGTTCGGGGGCGGACCCTGCATTTCCAGACGGCATGGGGTTCTCAGACAAAGGAAGTTCTCCAGTTTGGCGATGGTCTCGGCTCAGCTTCGGACGCAGTGGCGCCCTGCCCGCTCAGGCCCGGAGAGTTCGCGTGCCGGTGACCGCGACCGCGGTCGCGGGCGTCAGCCGGGCGAAGTCCATAGGAGAATCCTACGCCGCCGCGTGCGGCGCGCCGCTCACGGCCCCGGCCAGAGCCTCGTCCAGGTGCCGCTGCGCGAGCCGCCATCCGCCGGCCTCGTAGACGACCACGACGAAGACAGGGCCGGCCAGCACTATGAGCAGGCAGGCCCACAGTGGGAGACCCGCGAACGCCAGCGCGATCCCCAGCAGCGGCAGCACCATCGCGATCGCGTGCAGCGGGAGCCCCTTCATGAGCGAGTGCACGAGATACGAGTGCAGCAGCGTGATCGACACCATGAAGACGATCACCGGAATCGCGATCATCAGGATGACGACGGGCGCGGCGATCGGGTTCTCATGCCGATACGCGAACCCGATCGTGTGCAGCCCTGCGCCGACGGCGGCGACGCTGGCGAAGATCAACGCGTGCCCGTAGCCCCACACGAAGGACCGCCTGCGGTGCGCGGCGAGGATCGGGCCCGACGGCATCATCGTGTACGACCACCACAGCGCGAAGGTCATCGCCACCCCGGCGCCGATCACGACGACCGCGTCCCACGTCCAGCCGCTCGTGCCGGAGATCTCCTGGGCGGCGGCAAGCGTGCCGACCACCGTCTCACCCAGCGCGATGATCGTCAACAGCGAATAGCGTTCCGCGATGTGGTGCGCATGCCAGGGGGTTCCCCTGCGCTCGCCTTCGCCCTTGCGCTCGGCGACGATCGGCCCGCCCAGTTCGATCAGCCAGCACGCCGCGGCGGCGGCGAAAGCGGTTCCGAGCGGGAGAGGCGCCCAGGCGACGACGACCCAGCCGACCTGCGCGACGGCGACGAAGAGCACGTACGTGAGCGCGTGCCGCCGGTACGCGGGATCGCGCGACGCGCGCAACCACTGCGCGAGAAGCCCGACCCTCATGACGATGTATCCGGAGACCATGACGCGGTTGTCGAACGCGCCGTGCTCTTCGAGCGACGCGAACATCGTGGGCAGGCCGATCGCGAGCACGATCACGCCGGCCATCTGCACCATCGTGAAGAGGCGGAAGAGCCAGTCGTCCGTGTCGAACGCCGACGCGAACCAGGAGAAGTTGATCCAGGCCCAGATGATCGCCGCGACCGCGAAGGCGAAAGCGCCGACCGCCGCTCCCCCATGGCCGGCCGCGACACCGTCTGCCAGCTGCACTCCGGCAACCCCGAACGCCGCAGCGAAGACCAGGTCGTAGAGGGCCTCCAGCGGCGTCGCCGCGCGGTGCGCCTCGTGCCTCGCCCGACCGCGCATCGGGATCAGTCCGTGCCGATACCGCTCGCCCGCGTCCGTCATCTCTCGTCCCCGTCCCGTCAGGCCCGGCGGGATCGGACTCCCCGCAGGATCGTGCAGCGTCCAACCTAGCGCGAGCTTCGATCCGTGCCGGCTCGTCGCCGCGATCTCCGGCACGCCTTGACCTCGGCAGCGGCACGCGCTCGGCCGGCCCGCTCACTCGCTCCAGCGCGGATGCCGCCGCAGCACGCCGTGCCGTGCACTGGCACCGCGGGTCCTTCTGCTGGCACCATGAGGACCGCGGGTCCCCTCCCCCGTTCCCGCCGGAAGGACACTCGATGCGCTACTTCATCCTCGTCATCGGGCAGACCGTGGTGCTGCCCGTGGTCTGCGGCCTGATCGAGCTCCTCACCGCCGGCGGCGATCCGGTGCTCGTGTTCGGCAAGTGGTGGGCGTTCTGGGGCGTCGGCACCCGCCTCCTCGTCGCCGGTCTCGCGCAGGTCTCCGGCAAGGGCCCCACCGCCGCGATCCTGGGGTCGGCGGCGCCGAGCGTGCAGGAGGTGCAGCTGACGCGCGAGCTGGGCACCGCGAACATCGGGATGGGTTTCGCGGGCCTGCTGGCGCTCGTTCCCGGCTGGGCGCTGCCCGCCGGACTGGCCGGCGGCGTGTTCCTCCTCATCGCGGGGATCCTGCACATCCCGAAGAAAGGCAAGAACCCGCAGGAGACGGTCGCGACCTGGACGGATCTGATCGTCGGCGTCGTGATCCTCGTGCTCGCCGTCCGGGTGTTCCTCGGCCCGCTCGCCGACTGAGCCTCCCGGCAGCCTTCCCCGGACACGACGAACCCCCGGTAGGACCGGGGGTTTTTGTCGTCGTGCGCGATACTGGGATCGAACCAGTGACCTCTTCCGTGTCAGGGAAGCGCGCTACCGCTGCGCCAATCGCGCCTGTTCAGGCTATTCAGTTTAGGAGAAGCGAGGTGGCGACGGGATTCGAACCCGTGTAAACGGCTTTGCAGGCCGGTGCCTAGCCTCTCGGCCACACCACCATGTGGATTCGAACCCACATGCCGAAGCCCCCGAAGGGGCTCCTGCACTGGAGCGGATGACGAGACTCGAACTCGCGACCCCAACCTTGGCAAGGTTGTGCGCTACCAACTGCGCTACATCCGCGTTTTGTGTTTCCCCGGTGTCCCGGGCACTTGAAATACATTAGCCGAGGTTCGGGGCATCGCCAAACCGGGGCTCGTTCTCGGGCGTGTCCAGCCGGATACGGGAGCGTGCACGGGAGTCGGCCCCGCACACGCCGGAACGATCCGCCGCCCCGATGCCGGCTCAGTCGACCAGTGCGCCCGCCGACAGGTTCGCGATGACGCCTGTCATCGAGGCTGCCCGCTCGGATGCCGCGAACGCGAGGTACTCCGCGACCTCCTCGAGCACCG
Source organism: Actinomycetota bacterium (assembly GCA_018268515.1). Taxonomy (GTDB): domain Bacteria; phylum Actinomycetota; class Actinomycetes; order Actinomycetales; family Microbacteriaceae; genus Microbacterium. Next base: position 91,426 of record JAFDWK010000006.1, on the reverse strand, counting down.
GGAGACGTCCGAGCAGCGTTGTGCCGGCGAGGCCCCCGACCCATTCGCCCATCGACACATCGCCGGCCGCCGCGATGCGGCCGAACAACTCCCGCGTGTAGGACGTCTCCATCGCATCGGAGATCGCGTGCGGGCGGACGCACACCACCCGCACCCCGTGCGGCCCGAGCTCGCCGGCGAGCGCGCGGGAGAAGCCCTCGAGCCCTGCGGACTGCGCGGCATTGCCGATCAGCCCGCGCCCTGTGAGGCGCGCACCCGGCGTGGAGATCGTCAGGATGACGCCGCCGCGTTGCGCGATCATGTGCCGCGACACGGACTTCGCGGTGACGAAGTTCGTGCGCAGATAGCCGACGACGGGGTGCAGATAGTCATCGAGAGACGTCTCGCCGATGGACAGCCCCTGTATGTGGTCGAAGCCGACGGCGTTGAGCGCGACGTCGATGCGCCCGCCCTCCGCGACGACGCCGTCAGCGTGCGCGTCGACAGCCGACTGATCCATGGCATCGACTACGGCGACGGAAACCTGCCCGCCTTCGGCCCTCGCGGCGGATGCCGCCGCCTCCAGCCGCGGGAGCGACCGGCCGGCCAGGAACAGCCGCGCACCCTCCCGCGCGAAGACTCTCGCCGCCGCGGCGCCGATCGAACCGCCACCGCCGTGGATCACCGCGACCTTGTTCTCAAGCAGCATGACACCGCCTCCATCCCGTCTTGTTATGCAACCTCAGCATTGCACCATCGGGACGTCATTGCAACCATCGGATTGCAGTTATTCGTCAGAGCCCCTCGGCGATCTCTTTGATCATCGAGAGCCGGCTCTCCCACCGACGACCGATCTCGTCGAGCCGCCGTGCGGTCGCGTTGAGCTCGGCGCCGACGACGCGGTAGCGCACCTCGCGCCCCACGCGGACGGACTCGACGAGGCCGACCTCCGCGAGTACTGCCAGATGCTTGGCGATCGCCTGCCGGGACACCGGGAACCGCTCGGCGAGAGCTGAGGCCGACGCATCCCCGTCGCCGAGAGCGGCGAGGATGCTCCATCGCGTCTCGTCCCCCAGCGCCGCGAAGACCGAGACGAGCGACGCGGTCATCTGCGGCCCCCGAACAGAGCGATGAGCTTGTCGAGCTCGATGTTCCAGCCTTCCCGGTGTCGCTCCAGGTTCACGCGCGGATCCGATGTGCGCTCGAAGCCCGACTCGACGACCGTGAGGCGCGTCCCCTCCCCCTCGGCCTCGAGCGTGAAGGTGAACACGGTCGAGCTCGCCTCATCGATCTCGTCCGGCAAGCGTCCGAGGGCATTGTCGTTGTTCCAGCGATACGTCACCGACCGCGGCGCATCGATCGACTCGATCCGGATCGGGACCGCGCCATGGTCCTCGAACGTCATGGTGCCGACACCGTCGCTGCCGAGTACAGTGCGCCCGAACCAGAGCGAGAGATGCTCCGGCTCGGTGATCGTGCGCCAGACCTGGGCTGCGGGCGCGGCGATGGAGATATTCCGCGTGACGATGAATGCCGCCTCGTCGACGACGGCCGGATCCGTGCGGTGCGCGCTTCCCATGGACGTACCTCCCTGGCGATCGGGAGGGACGACGCGTGGCCCTCCTGCAACCCTCAGGTTACAGCAGCGCATCGGGCTTTCGTCGGCGAAGACGACGAAAGCGCCTGGTCTCGACCAGGGGCTTTCCATGGTGGGCGATGCCGGACTCGAACCGACGACCTCTTCCGTGTGAAGGAAGCGCGCTACCAACTGCGCCAATCGCCCCTAGGGGTTTTCCGTGCCTGAGGCACAGGAAAAGAGCATACCCGATCCGCGGGCTGAGCATGGACAGCGCCCGTCGGCCGGGCGTGGCGCATCATGCATCGGCACCGAGGGCGCATCGATGTCGGAGGACACGGATACCGTCTCGTCCGTGAGCAGCACAGACGTGATCGAAGAGCTGGACGAGATGCAGCGGCGCGCCGTCGAGCATGGCGAGGGGCCGCTCGTCGTCGCCACCGGCGCCGGGACGGGCAAGACGCGCGTGCTCACCAGCAGAGTCGCCCGGCTGATCGATTCAGGCGTGCCGCCGGAGCGGATCCTGCTGCTCACCTTCACCCGGCGCGCCGCCGCCGCGATGACGGCCCGCGCGGCGGCGATGGTCGGTGACACGGCACTCGCTCAGCGCATCGCCGGGGGGACGTTCCATGCCGTGGCGCACCGCGTCGTCGCCGAGTACGCACAACATCTCGGGCTGGCAGATGTGACGGTGCTGGCGCCCGACGATGTCGTCGATCTTCTCGATCTCCTGCGCAGCGAGCACGGCCTCGACGGCACCGACCGGCGGATGCCCACGAGCAGGGCGATGACCGACATCGCCTCTCGTGCCGTGAGCCTGGAGAAACCCGGCCGCGAGGTGATCTCGGAGCAATTCCCGTGGGCTCTCGGGCATGCGGACGAGATCATGGGGCTCCTCCGCGCCTATGCGCAGCGCAAGCGGGCGCGAGGACTGCTCGACCTCGACGATCTGCTGGTCGCGTGGCGCGCGCTCGTGCGCGACCCCCATGTGGGGGCGAGACTGCGCGCGCGCTGGGACTGGGTGCTCGTGGACGAGTACCAGGACGTGAACCGCGTGCAGGCGGACATCGTGCAGGGACTCGCGCCCGAGGGTCGCGGTCTGACGGTGGTGGGCGATGACGCGCAGGCGATCTACGGCTTCCGCGGCGCCGGGGCGGGCCAGCTGCAGGAGATCCTGGACCGTCACCTGGACGCAGAGCTCATCCGCCTGGAGCGCAACTTCCGTTCGACCCAGCCGATCCTCGATCTCGCCAACGCCGCCCGCCCGGAGGACTTCCCGATCCGGCTCGTCTCCGACCGTGCGGGAGCCGCCCCGCGACCCGAGCTCGTGCGGTGCGAGAACGCCGATGAGGAGGCTCGCGCGATCGCCGACCGGATCCTCGCCGTGCACGCGGATGGCGTGCCGCTGCGAGAGCAGGCGGTGCTGATGCGCACGGGTTCGCACAGCGCGATGCTCGAGGTGGAGCTCAAGGTCCGCGACATCCCCTTCACCAAGTTCGGCGGCATCGGCTATCTCGAGACCGCCCACGTGCGGGACCTGCTGGCCGCGTTCCGCGTCGTTCTCAATCCGGCCGACGAGATCGCGTGGTACCGCCTGCTCACGCGGCACCGCGGTCTCGGCAAGGTCAGCGCTCGGCGGCTCGCCGGCATCCTCGCGGATCAGGGCATCGCCGGCGGATCCGAGGCGATCGCGGCAGCTCCCCCGGCCGCCCGCGTCGGCCTCGCGACGACGCTCTCCCTGCTCGGCGTCGTCGATGCCGACTCGCCGGTCTCCGAGCTGGTCGAGGCCTGTCACGACGCGGTTTCGGGCCTGCTGGAGCAGCACTACCCCGACTGGCAGCGCCGGGCCTCCGACGTCCGGCAGATCGCCGAAGCCGCGGCGCGCCGGAGCGACCTGCGCTCCTTCGTCGGCGAGCAGGCGATCGATCCGGTGTCGCGCGCGGGCGACTGGGCGGGGCAGCCGCACCTGGACGAGGACTGGGTGACCCTGTCCACGATCCATTCGGCCAAGGGTCTGGAGTGGTCGCACGTGCACCTGCTCCGGGCGACGGACGGTGCCATGCCGTCCGACATGGCCCTCACCTCCCGCGCCGGCCTGGAGGAGGAGCGGCGCCTGTTCTACGTCGGACTCACCCGGGCGCGCGACGCGCTGAGCGTGTACGCGCCGGCCACCCTCCCCACGCATCCGACGGCGTTCACCGCGCGGCATGTGCAAGCCAAGCCCAGCCGGTTCCTGACGCCCGAGGCGCTCGCGTGCATGACGGTGCTCGACGCGGGGATCCCCGAGCCGGCCCCGAAGGGACCGCCTGCGGGACCCCGGGTTTCCCTGGGCGAACTCGACGCCCTGTTCTCCTGATGTGAGGGGCGCCCGGTACTGCGGCGCGGACGTGCAGACCTGGACGATCGCGCACTGTCGCCGCCGTGCGCCGTTCAGCGCAGGATCTGCACCGTCTGCCGCGCGATCTCGAGTTCCTCGTTCGTCGGCACCACCAGCACCGTCACCCGCGACGCATCCGTCGAGATGACGCGGATCCCCTTCCCCGTGGCCTCGTTGCGTACCGGGTCGACCTCGACGCCCGCGAACCCGAGCGTCGCCATCGCCTCCCTCCGCACGAGCGCGTTGTTCTCGCCCACCCCGGCGGTGAACGAGATCACGTCGACCCCGCCGAGCTGGGCGATGTAAGCGCCGGCGTATGCGCGCAGCCGATGGATGTACACATCGAACGCGAGCGCGGCGGCCTCGTCCCCGGCCGCGGCGCGGGCGAGCACGTCGCGCATGTCGGAGACCCCGGCCAGCCCCTTGAGTCCGCTGCGGGTGTTCAGCAGCTCGTCGAGCTCGTGGATGGTCATATCCGCGCGATGCGCGAGGGCGAACAGCACGGCGGGATCGATGTCCCCCGAGCGAGTGCCCATGACCAGCCCTTCCAGGGGCGTCATACCCATCGACGTCTCCACGGAACGCCCGCCGCGCACCGCGGTGACCGACGCGCCGTTGCCGAGATGGAACACGATCTGGCGGAGGTCCTCCCGCTCGCCGCCGACGAAAGCTGCGGCCGCCTCTGAGACGTACTTGTGCGAGGTGCCGTGGAAGCCGTAACGGCGGATCCGGTGCGCCTGCGCGAGCTCCCGGTCGATCGCGTAGGTGTACGCCGCCGGCGCGAGGGTCTGGTGGAACGCCGTGTCGAACACCGCCACGTGCGGAACGTCCGGGAACGCAGCCTTGGCGGCGCGGATGCCCTGCAGCGCTCCCGGGTTGTGCAGCGGGGCGAGCGCCGACAGCTCGTCGATGTTGATCTCGACGAGCGGGGTGATCAGGGTCGGCTCGAAGAAGCGCGCCCCGCCGTGTACGACCCGGTGTCCGAGCGCGACCGGCGGGAACTCGGAGAGTGACGGCCCGCGCGCCGCGAAGGCATCCAGCATCACCTGGAAGCCGGAGGTGTGATCGGGGATCGGGAGGATCCGCTCGGTCTCCGCGCCCTGTGCGTCGATGTGGACGGCACGCCCTTCCGGCTGGCCGATCCGCTCGACGAGGCCCGAGGCGAGCGAGGCTCCGCTGTCGACATCGATGAGCTGGTACTTGAACGACGAGGACCCGCTGTTGATGACCAGGACGATGCTCACGATGCGCTCCCCCGCTGCGCCTGGATCGCGGTGATCGCGATCGTGTTGACGATGTCCTCCACGAGCGCCCCTCGGGAGAGGTCGTTGATGGGCTTGTTGAGCCCCTGCAGCACCGGTCCCATGGCGACGGCGCCCGCCGAGCGCTGCACGGCCTTGTACGTGTTGTTGCCGGTGTTCAGGTCGGGGAAGACGAACACGGTCGCCCGGCCGGCCACGGAGGAACCCGGAAGCTTCGCCCGCGCCACCGCGGCATCGGCTGCGGCGTCGTACTGGATCGGCCCCTCCACCGGCAGCTCCGGAGCGCGCTCGCGCACCAGCTCGGTCGCCGCGCGCACCTTCTCCACCTCGGCGCCGGATCCGGAGTCGCCCGTCGAGTAGGAGAGCATCGCGACCCGCGGGTCGATGCCGAACGCGGTCGCGGTCTCGGCGGAGGAGATCGCGATGTCGGCGAGCTGCTCACTGGTCGGATCCGGGATCACCGCGCAGTCGCCGTACACGAGCACCCGGTCGGCGAGAGCCATCAGGAACACGGAGGACACGACGGAGACGCCCGGCCGGGTCTTGATGATCTCGAAAGCGGGGCGGATGGTGTGCGCGGTGGTGTGCGCCGCGCCGGACACCATGCCGTCCGCAAGCCCCAGATGCACCATGAGCGTGCCGAAGTACGACACGTCGGTGACGGTGTCGGCCGCCTGCGCGAGCGTGACGCCCTTGTGCGCGCGCAGCCGCGCATACTCCTGCGCGAACCGCGGCACGAGCTCCGGATCCGTCGGGGACACGATCCGCGCCGCCGTGAGATCGACGCCGAGTTCGCGGGAGCGCGCGCGCACCGCCGTCTCCTCGCCGAGGATCACGAGATCCGCGATCCCTCCGCTCAGAACGGCAGCGGCGGCACGCAGCACGCGGTCGTCACCACCCTCCGGAAGAACGATCGTGTGGCGCTCGGCACGGGCACGGTCGAACAACTCGTACTGGAACATCAGCGGTGTCACGACGTCGGAGCGGGCCACGCCCAGCCGCGCGATGAGGTCAGGCACCTCGACGTGCTGCTCGAAGAGGGTCAGCGCGCGTCCGACGCGGTGCGGCGCGTCGACGGAGAGGCGCCCCGGCGCGTTCATGGTCCGCACGGTGGTGTCGTAGGTGCCGTGATCGGTGGCGATGATCGGGATCCGCGGTCCGAGCCCGTCCAGCAGCCGCTCGATGGGTTCCGGCAGCGCGAACGGCCCGTTCAGAACGATCGCGGCGATCGACGGGAAGGTGCCGGCAGCCTGGGCGAGCAGGGTCGCGAGCAGCACGTCCTCACGGTCCGCGGGGACGATGACCACCGCGGACTCGATCAGCCTCGGCAGCACGTTCACCATCGACATGCCCGCGATCACCACGTCCAGCACCTCGCGGTCCAGCAGCTCCGGATCGCCGCGGAGCATGCGCCCGCCGAGTGCGTGCAGCACCCCGCGCACGGACGGCGCGACCAGCGACGGCTCCTCCGGGATCACCCATACCGGTGCCTGCGCGGCATCGCCCGCGCGCTCCTCCCCCAGCGCGCCGCGGACGGCGGCTCCGATCTCCTCCTGTCGCACGGCGTCCGCGCGGTTCACCACGATCGCGGACAGCACCGCGCGCTCCTGTGCGAGCTCGGCGATGCCGAGCCGCGCGAGCTGCCCGAGCTGCGCCGCGGTGCGCGCTTCGGTCGCGCCGAGCCGCTCTCCATGGCCGGCCGTGTCGCGCCCGCCGAGCACGAGCAGCACCGGAGCACCGAGGTTCGCGGCGATGCGCGCATTCATGCCGAGCTCCGCGGGGCCGGCCACGTCGGTGTAGTCGCTGCCCAGGATCACCACGGCGTCGCAGCGCGCCTCGATGGCCCGATAGCGCTGCAGGATCCGTCCGAGCGCCGCATCGGCGTCGGCGCGCAGCTCGTCATAGCCGACGCCGATGCACTCCGCCGCGGTGAGCCCGACCTCGGTGCGCGCCAGCAGCATCTCCAGGACGTCGTCGGCGCCATCGCCAGAGCGCGTGATCGGGCGGAACACGCCCACCCGCGCGGTCGCCCGGCTCAGTGCGTCGATCACACCGAGTGCGATCAGGGACTTGCCGGAATGGCCTTCGATGGAAGTGATGAGGATGCTCTTCGCCACGCGCTCAGCCTACGGTGCCGCCGCCGAAGCCCGGGCCCCGTCCGTCCCGGATCAGGCCGCGGTCCAGCCGAATCGGCGCTCGAGCACGCCCGCGACGCGATCGAAGCGGCCGCGGTCCAGAGCCGCCGCCTCGCGGCGCACGCCCGAGACGTGCACGCTGTAGAGCTGGTCGATGTCGACCCAGCTCTCCCGGCCCTGACCGTCCCAGGGGCCGGATCCCAGCGACAGGAAGTCCCGGTCGCCGTCATGCGACTTGCTGGTGAGCTTGACGGCGTAAACCCGGTCCGCGGACTGCGTCGCGATCACCAGCACGGGTCGATCCTTGCCGCGGCCGTCGCGCTCGGCATAGGGCACCCAGGTCCACACGATCTCGCCCGCGTCAGGGGTGCCGTTGCGCCGCGGCGCATAGGCGACGCGTAGACCGCGCACCGCGCGAGGATCCAGCTCGATCGTCGCGGATCCGCCGTCGCGGTCCGGCGATCCGACCGCTGAGGCCTGCCGGGCGGAGGACGTGGCGCCGGTCGCGGACCGGCCACCGCCGCTGCGCCTGCGGACGATCAGCCCGATGACCGCCAGCACGATCACGACGACGATGCCGAGGACGCTCGTGGATTCGGTGTTCACCCTGTCACCCTATCCGTGCACCAGGCACGCCGTGCCGCAGAGCGCGACAGGACGACCGCACGCGGACCGCACGCCCGGGCGAAGGGTGGCCGCCCGGGCGCGCAGTCCGCGCCTGTCCCGCATCCCCGCGGGTCTCATGAGGTGAGCGCGTAGCCCTCCTCGCCGTGCATCACCAGGTCGACGCCGGCGATCTCGTCCTCGCTGGTGACACGGAATCCGATGGTCTTGTCGATCGCGAGGCCGATGAGCAGGGCCACGACGAACGAGTAGATCAGCACGCCGCCCGAGGCGAGCACCTGCACCACGAGCAGTCGCGCGTCGCCCCCGACGAACAGACCCTGCCCGGTGGCGAAGAAGCCGAGGTAGATCGTGCCGATGAAGCCGCCCACGAGGTGCAGGCCGACGACGTCCAGGGAGTCGTCGAAGCCGAGCCGGAACTTGAGCTCCACGGCCAGTGCGCACACCGCACCGGTCAGCGCGCCGAGCAGCAGTGCCCACCCCGGGGTCAGGTTCGCGCAGGCCGGGGTGATCGCGACGAGACCCGCGACCGCGCCGCTGGCGGCGCCGATCGACGTGGCCTTTCCTCCGCGGATCCGCTCCACCAGGATCCAGCCGAGGATGCCCGCGGCCGCCGCGCCGAAGGTGTTGATGATGATCAGGCCGACGCCGTCCATGCCCTTGGTCGTCCACTGCGCGCCGGCGTTGAAGCCGAACCACCCGAACCAGAGCAGCGAGGCCCCCAGCAGCGTGAGCGGCACGTTGTGCGGCTTCTGAATGCCCTTCTGGAAGCCGATCCGCTTTCCGAGCACCAGGGCCAGGGCGAACGCCGCCGCGCCTGCGTTGATGTGCACGGCGGTGCCGCCGGCGTAGTCGATGAACTCGATGCCGCTCTTGGCGCCGAACAGCATCCCGCCCAGGTGCATGATCCAGCCGCCGCCCCACACCCACGCGGCGATCGGGAAGTAGCCGACTGTGGCGAACACGCCCACGAAGATCAGCCACGGGCCGAACTTCGCACGATCTGCGATCGCGCCGGAGATGAGCGCGACCGTGATGATCGCGAAGGTCGCGCCGTAGCCCACGGTGAGCAGGGCGATGTTGGAGCCCTTGCCGCTCGCGATCGAGGCGAGTCCGAAGTCGGCGAACGGATCACCCGAGAACTGCCCGGGCGAGGAGACGCTCGCCATCGACGACCCGTAGAGGATCCACAGCACCGCGACGAGGCCGATCGCGCCGAAGCTCATCATCATCATGCTGATGACGCTCTTCGCCTTGACCAGGCCGCCGTAGAAGAACGCCACCCCGGGCGTCATGAGCAGCACCAGCGCCGTGGCCGTCACTCCCCAGGAGATGTTCCCTGTCGCTTCCATGCTGTGCGCCTCCACCTGATCACGTCGTGCGTTTCAGTGTGACGGCGCCGTGTTTCGTGCGGACGCGGCGGATGTTGCGACGGTGTTACAGGATCCGTCCTCGTGTGAACAACGTGTTTCGTGAGCCGGCGGTCGGGCGCTCAGCCGGCGGACGGTCGCTCCGCGTGCGAGAGGGCGTTGAGGCGCGAGATCGCGCGCAGGTACTTCTTGCGGTAGCCGCCGCCGAGCATCTCCTCGCTGAACACCTCGTCCAGCGGACGCCCGGTGGCGAGGACCGGGATCTGCGCGTCGTAGGCGCGGTCGACGAACGCCACGAACCGCAGCGCCTCCGACTGGTCGGTGAGCTGTCGCACATCGCGCAGACCGAGGGCCTCGACACCCGCGATGAGGCGGATGTAGCGCGAGGGGTGCACCTGCGCGAGATGCTTCACGATGTCGTCGAACGCGTCGTCGGTGACGCGGTGCGTCGCACCGGGCATCGCGAGCTGCGCGGCGTACTCGTCGGCAGACAGCGCGACGGCGTGCCCGTCGAGGGCGCGCTGACGGAAGTCGACGCCGTCGATCCGGATCGTCTCGAAGCTGTCCGACATCGCGTGGATCTCGCGGAGGAAGTCCTGCGCGGCGAAACGGCCCTCGCCCAGGGCGTTGGGCGGGGTGTTCGATGTGGCGGCGAGTTTCGTGCCGGATCCGACGAGCTCGCCGAGCAGCCGGGTCATCACCATCGTGTCGCCCGGGTCATCGAGCTCGAACTCGTCGATGCAGAGCAGATCGGATCCGCGCAGCAGATCGACGGTGTTGCGATAGCCGAGTGCGCCGACCAGGGCGGTGTACTCGATGAAGGACCCGAAGTACTTCCGCCGGGCCGGCATCGCGTGAAAGATCGAGGCGAGCAGGTGCGTCTTGCCGACGCCGAAACCGCCGTCGAGGTAGACCCCGGGCTTCGTCTCCGGCACCTTCGGGGCCCGCCGGAACAGGCCGCCGCGCTTGACCGGCTGCACTCCGGTGGCGAACGCCAGCAGATGCTGCTTCGCCTCCTCTTGCGAGGGGTAGGCGGGATCCGAGCGGTATGTGTCGAAGGTGGCACCGTCGAACTGCGGGGGTGGCACGAGGCCCGCCAGCAGCTCGGTGCCGGTCATCTGCGGCTGGCGGTCGATGAGGTGGACGACGCCGGAGGTGGCGGCCTGATCGGTCATGCGGATCCTGTGTCGAAGTCTTACCCTGCGGATGCGCAGGGGCGCACGGGGTTCTAGTGTCGAAGGGACGGATCAACCCTACGCCGTCGCCGTCCCCGGTTCCGCCGCGCGTCATCTTGCGCGACGAGCCGACGGGGACCGCTGTCGCCCCGCAACATCATCCCCGAGGGAGTCCCCGTGACCGTCGAGTTCGACACCACGTCCGCATCGTTCGCCGAGTACGCCGAGCCCGGGCGTCTCGTCACCACCGAGTGGCTCGCCGCGCATCTGGGTGATCCGGGTCTCGTCGTCGTCGAGTCCGACGAGGACGTGCTGCTCTACGAGACCGGGCACATCCCCGGTGCGGTGAAGGTCGACTGGCACACCGAGCTCAACGACCCGGTCGTCCGCGACTACGTCGACGGCGCCGGTTTCGCGGATCTGCTGAGCCGCAAGGGCATCTCCCGTGACGACACGGTCGTGATCTACGGCGACAAGAACAACTGGTGGGCGGCGTATGCGCTCTGGGTCTTCTCGCTCTTCGGCCACGAGGACGTCCGCCTGCTCGACGGCGGCCGCGACCGCTGGATCTCCGAGGGCCGCGAGCTCACCACCGACCTGCCCGACCGTGCCGCCACCGCGTACCCGGTCGTCGAGCGCGACGACTCGGCGCTGCGCGCCTACAAGGACGACGTCCTCGCGCATCTCGGCAACCCGCTCATCGACGTGCGCTCGCCGGAGGAGTACAACGGGTCGCGCACCTCGGCGCCCGCGTACCCCGAGGAGGGCGCGCTGCGCGCCGGCCACATCCCGACCGCCCAGAACGTGCCGTGGGCGAAGGCGGTCACCGAGGACGGCGGATTCAAGCCCCGCACCGAGCTCGAGGAGATCTACCTCGACGGAGCGGGTATCAAGACCGGAGACGACGTCGTGGCGTACTGCCGCATCGGGGAGCGTTCGGCGCACACCTGGTTCGTGCTGAAGCACCTGCTCGGCTTCGAGAACGTGCGCAACTACGACGGATCCTGGACGGAATGGGGCAGCGCTGTGCGCGTGCCGATCGTCACCGGCGACGAGCCCGGCGCGATCTGACCGTGGGACAATGGCGGGGATGTCCGACACCCCCGCCTCCGTCCTCCCCGACTCACTCGCCGAGATCCGGGACGAGTTCCTGGAACTCCCCGAGTCCGACCGGCTGCAGCTGCTGCTCGAGTTCTCCAACGAGCTGCCCCCGGTCTCCGACGAGGTCGCCGCGCACCCCGAGATGACGGAGCGCGTGGCCGAGTGCCAGTCACCGGTCTACATCTTTCTGGAGCTGCACGACGGCGCCGTGACGATGCACGCGACCGCACCGGCCGAGGCGCCCACCACGCGCGGCTTCGCGAGCATCCTCGCGCAGGGCATGGCGGGTCTCAGCCCCGAGGCGGTGCTGGCGATCCCCGACGATTTCCCGCAGTCGATCGGCCTCACCCGTGTCGTCTCGCCACTGCGGATCTCCGGCATGACGGGCATGCTCATGCGCGCCAAGCGACAGGTGCGCGCCCGCCTCGAGTCCGCCTGAGCCACCCTGTCGGCGAGACTGCACCCTCGCGACGAAACTGCACGTCACGACCGCGGTCTCGTCGCGGAGTTGCAGTCTCGCGGTCACGATGGGCCCGATGGGCCCGACGGGAATGTCAGTCCGCGAACCCGTGCTCGCCGAGCCAGTCGGTGATCGCGTCCGTCCAGCGGTTCTGGTCGTAGTTCCAGAGCTTGGTGTGCCGGGCGCCGGTGAAGGTCGGCATCGTCACCAGATCCGGTCTCGCGGCCGCGAGCGCGTGGGAGGCGTCGGACGGCACGAATCCGTCGTCGTCGCTGTGCAGCAGCAGGATCGGCACGTCCAGCTCGGCCGCCCGGGCCACCATGTCCAGGTCGTCGAACGCGATCGCCTGATCCGCGCCGCTGAGCCGTGCCGACCAGGGCTGCTCGAGCGCGTCCATCGCGAGCTGCGGAAGCGGATCCGGAAGCTTCATCGACTTCGCCTGATACCGCAGCACGGTGCGCCAATCGACGACCGGCGAGTCCAGGATCATCCCGACGACCGCGCCGCCGTGATCGGAGGTCACCAGCGTCTGCAGGGCGATCGCGCCGCCCATCGACCAGCCCATGAGCAGGATCCGCTCCGCGCCGTGCCGCAGCGCGTAGGCGATCGCGGTGTCGATGTCGCGCCACTCCGTCGCACCGAGTCCATAGGATCCGGGACGGGTGCGCGGCCCTTCCCCGTCGTTGCGATAGGACGTGACCAGCACCGGGAGCCCCGCGGCATGCAGGACGGGAACCGCGCGCAGGCACTCCGAGCGCGTGGCGCCCCGGCCGTGCACCTGGATCACCCAGGTCGTCGACTCGGCCGGGAACAGCCACGCCGGGCACGGCCCCGCGGGGGTGCCGATCAGCACCGACTCGTAGGGCAGATGCAGTTCACCGGGCGCCAGATAGTAGTAGCCGCTGAACCCGGCCCTGCGCCCGATCTCGGCACCGGGATCGATCTGGGTCAGGAGCTTGCGGCGCACACGGTGCGCATCGGCGTGCAGCACGGCCCCGAGCTTGACGTAACCGGGAGTCCCGTCGACGTAGAGGCCATAGCGCCCGGGCAGCTCGGTGTCCGGCGTACGGCCGAGCTCGATCGTCTGAGCTCCGGTGTCGACGGCCAGCACATCGGTGTCGTTCTTGCGGGGTGCGGGGGTCACGACCTCGCGCGCGATCCGCAGCACGAGGGCTCCGCCGATGGCCGCGCCGAGAGCCGCGGCGCCTGCCAGCGCGATCGCGCCGATCGTCGCGGCGTGCCTGAGACTCTTCATCGCCTCCTGACTCTAGTCTGTCCGCGTGAGCGCTCATCCCGGATCCGACGGCGCCTTCGCGCACGCCGCCGAACAGCTGCGGGCGCTGCGTTTCCGCACCGACATCGTGGTGCGAGAGATCTCCGCACCGTCGGGCCTGGCGCCGGACGCGCTCGCATTGGCCGCCGACGTGCGCCCGGACGAGAACGGCGACTCCCTGTACGGGACGGGGCGGTTCGTGCTCCTGCACGACGCCTCCGAACCGGATGCCTGGTCGGGGCCCTGGCGCATCGTCGCCTTCGCGCAGGCGCCCCTGGAACCGGAGATCGGCACGGATCCGCTCCTCGCGGATGTAGCGTGGTCGTGGCTGATCGACGCGCTCGCTTCCCGCGGCGCGACGCACCATTCCGCATCCGGCACCTCGACGAAGACCCTTTCCAAGGGCTTCGGCGGCCTGGCGGCGGAAGGCGACGGCGCGCAGATCGAACTCCGTGCGTCGTGGTCGCCGACCGGTCCGCTCGCGCCGCACGCCGAGGCATGGGCCGAACTGGTCGGGATGCTCGCGGGACTGCCGCCGGGCTCAGAGGACATCGCCGTGTTCGGCGCCAGGAGAACCATCCGTGACTGACTACGTCGTCATCGACAACGACGAGGACTTCGTCGCCGCGACCGAGACGCTCGCCGCCGGGCAGGGACCCGTCGCCGTCGACGTGGAGCGAGCCTCCGGGTTCCGCTATTCGCAGCGCGCCTATCTCGTGCAGGCGTTCCGCCGGGACGCGGGGGCCTTCCTGTTCGATCCGATCGAGATCACCTCCTTCGCCCCGCTGCAGGACGCGATCGGCGCCGAGGAGTGGGTGTTCCACGCCGCCAGCCAGGATCTGCCGTCGCTGCACGAGCTGGGGCTGGAGCCGGCGAGCGTGTTCGACACCGAGCTCGCCGCGCGCCTGCTCGGCTACGAGCGCGTCGGGCTCGCCGCCGTGGTCGAGCGCGCCCTCGGGATCGTGCTCGCGAAGGAGCACTCCGCCGCGGACTGGTCGACCCGTCCGCTGCCGAACGCCTGGCTCGAGTACGCCGAACTCGACGTGCTGCACCTGATCGACGTGCGCGACTTCATCGCCGCGGAGCTCGAGACCGCGCACAAGACCGCCTTCGCCGCGGAGGAGTTCGAGGCCGAGCGGATCCGTCCCCCCAAGCCGCCGCGCGAGGAGCCGTGGCGGCGCCTGAGCGGACTGCACCAGGTGCGCGGCGCGAAGAACCTCGCCGTCGCCCGGGAGCTGTGGGAGGCCCGCGAGGAGTTCGCCCGCGAGTCGGACGTCTCCCCCGGCCGCCTCGTGCCGGACCGCGCGCTCATCGCCGCGGTGCAGGCCGGTCCGCAGAACAAGGGCGCTCTGGCCGCCGTCTCGGCCTTCACCGGGCGCGCGAGCCGCAGCCAGCTGGACCGGTGGTGGGCGGCCATCGAGCGGGGCCGTGAGCGCACCGACCTGCCGCGCGAGCGCGTGCCCAGTGATGCTCCCCCGCCGCCCCGTGCCTGGGCCGATCGCAACCCCGAGGCCGACGCCCGGCTGAAGGCCGCCAAGGCTGCCGTGGAAGCGCACGCCGAAGAACTCGGGATGCCCACCGAGAACCTGCTCACCCCGGATACCCTGCGCCGGATCGCCTGGGAGCCGCCGGCCGAGATCGACGCCGCGTCGATCGGATCCGCTCTCGCCGCGCGCGATGCCCGGTCGTGGCAGATTGAGCAGACCGCACAGCGGATCGCGGATGCTTTTGTGGAAGCCGCGCAAACGGCCGCAGCACCGTCCGAAGCCTCTTCGTAGATTCAGCCCAACCGATTCGTCCACCGATCCGTCTCCGCTCCTAGGCTGAGAACAGCCCGAACCGCACGGACTGATGTGACACTCGGTCTCACCAATTCGGGTACTGCGTTCCTCGGAACGTGCGAAACTGTAAGTCCGGCGTGCAGTTGTGCGCCGGCGACCATCCGTTCCGCGCAGCGGTCCGGATAATGGAGGCCCTGTCCGCGCTGCGGACCGGACAATGGAGGCCCTGTCCGCGCAGCGGACCGGACAATGGAGGCAGAGTGGCCGAGATCTCGGACGTCTTCTTCGTCGATGGAGTGCGCACCCCGTTCGGGCGCGCCGGCGAAAAGGGCATGTACTGGAACACCCGCGCGGACGACCTGGCCGTCAAGGCCACGATCGGCCTGATGGAGCGGAACACGAACGTCTCGCTGGACCGGATCGACGACGTCGCCATCGCGGCGACGTCGCAGACGGGTGACCAGGGTCTCACCCTCGGCCGCTCGGTCGCGATCCTCGCCGGGCTCCCGCAGACCGTGCCCGGCCTGGCGGTCGAGCGCATGTGCGCGGGCGCCATGACGAGCGTCACCACGATGGGCGCGTCGATCGGCGTCGGCATGTACGACCTCGCCCTCGCCGGCGGCGTCGAGCACATGGGCCACCACCCGATCGGCGGCAACGCAGACCCCAACCCGCGCTTCGTCGCGGAGAAGATGGTCGACCCCGGTGCCCTGAACATGGGCGTCACCGCGGAGCGCATCTTCGACCGGTTCCCATACCTCACCAAGGAGCGCTCCGACCGCTTCGGCATGCTGAGCCAGCACAAGGTGCAGGCCGCCTACGACGCGGGCAAGATCCAGCCCGACCTCGTGCCCGTCGCGATCAAGGGCGCCGACGGTGCCTGGGGCCTCGCCACGGAGGACGAGGGTCGTCGCCCGCAGACCACGATGGAGGATCTGGCGGCGCTGAAGACCCCGTTCCGCCCGCACGGCCGCGTCACGGCCGGCACCTCCTCGCCGCTCACCGACGGGGCCACCATGTCGCTGCTCGCCGGCGGCGGTGCGGTCAAGGAGCTCGGCCTCGCGCCCAAGATGCGCATGGTGTCGTTCGCGTTCGCCGGCGTGCAGCCGGAGATCATGGGCATCGGCCCGATCCCGTCCACGGAGAAGGCGCTCAAGAAGGCCGGTCTCGACATCTCGGACATCGGCCTCTTCGAGCTCAACGAGGCGTTCGCGATCCAGGTCATCTCGCTGCTCGACCACTTCGGCATCGCCGACGACGACCCCCGAGTCAACGCCTGGGGCGGCGCGATCGCCCTCGGCCACCCGCTCGCCGCGTCCGGCGTGCGCCTGATGATCCAGCTGGCGGCGCAGTTCGCGGAGCGTCCCGACGTCCGCTACGGGCTCACCGCGATGTGCGTGGGCCTCGGCCAGGGCGGCTCGGTCATCTGGGAGAACCCCCACTACGACGGCAAGAAGCGCAAGTAAGGATCCGGGCAATGACGAACTACGACGCCATCGACTTCTCGCCCATCATGGCCCTCACCGAGGGCGAGGTCGTCACGCACTCCCCCGTGCGCGACGTGCGCCTGCCTTCCGGCAAGGTGCTCGCCCTGATCACGCTCGACAACGGCAGGGACCACACCCGTCCGAACACGCTCGGCCCCGCGACGCTCACGGAGCTCGGCGAGACGCTCGCCGACCTCAAGACGCGCGCCGCGGCCGGCGAGATCCACGCCGTGGGGATCACGGGCAAGCAGTACATCCTCGCGGCCGGCGCCGACCTCTCCGACATCAGCCGCGTCGGATCCCGCGACAACGCGCGCCTCATCGCGCAGCTCGGCCACAAGGTGCTGGGATCCCTCAGCACCCTCGGCGTGCCGTCCTTCGCGTTCGTGAACGGCCTCGCCCTCGGCGGCGGCGTCGAGATCGCGCTGAACTCGACGTACCGCACGGTGGATTCCTCCGCCGCGGCCCTCGCGCTGCCCGAGGTGTTCCTCGGGATCATCCCCGGCTGGGGCGGCGCCTACCTGCTGCCGAACCTGATCGGCATCGAGAACGCGCTCGAGGTCGTCATCTCGAACCCGCTCAAGCAGAACCGCATGCTCAAGCCGCAGCAGGCGTTCGAGCTCGGCATGATGGACGCGATCTTCCCCGCGGCGAACTTCCTGGAGGACTCGCTGCGCTGGGCCGACGCCGTGCTCGGCGGCAAGAAGGTCGACCGCAAGAACGAGCCGGGCAAGATCGAGCGCCTCACCAAGTGGCCGATCGCCATCAAGATGGCCCGCGGCATGCTCGAGTCGAAGATCGGCACCGTCCCGCGTTCGCCGTATGTCGCCCTCGACCTGCTCGACAAGGCGAAGAGCGGCACCCGCGAGGAGGGTTTCGCCCGCGAGGACGAGGCACTCGCCGACCTCGTCACCGGCGACCAGTTCGCCGCGTCGATGTACGCCTTCGACCTCGTGCAGAAGCGCGCCAAGCGCCCGGTCGGCGCCCCTGACAAGGCCCTCGCCAAGAAGGTCACCAAGGTCGGCATCATCGGGGCGGGCCTCATGGCCAGCCAGTTCGCGCTGCTGTTCGTGCGCAAGCTGCAGGTGCCCGTGCTCATCACCGACCTCGACCAGGCGCGCGTCGACAAGGGCGTCGCCTACATCCACGAGGAGATCGGCAAGCTCGAGGCGAAGGGCCGGCTCGACGCGGACAGCGCCAACAAGCTGCGCGGACTGGTCACCGGAACGACCGACAAATCCCTCTACGCGGACTGCGACTTCGTGATCGAGGCCGTGTTCGAGGAGGTGGGCGTCAAGCAGGCCGTGTTCGGCGAGATCGAGCAGATCGTCGCCGAGGACGCGATCCTCGCGACCAACACCTCGTCCCTCTCCGTCGAGGAGATCGGCTCGAAGCTCGCGCACCCCGAGCGCCTGGTCGGCTTCCACTTCTTCAACCCGGTCGCGGTCATGCCGCTCATCGAGATCGTGAAGACGGCGACGACCACCGAGGCGGCCCTGTCGACCGCGTTCGTGGTCGCGAAGGGCCTCGGCAAGAGCGCCGTGCTCACCGCGGACGCGCCGGGCTTCGTCGTGAACCGCCTCCTCGCGAAGGTCATGGGAGAGGCCGCCCGCGCCGTCTACGAGGGAACGCCGGTCGCCGACGTCGAGAAGGCGTTCGCGCCGCTCGGCCTGCCGATGGGTCCGTTCCAGCTCATCGACCTGGTCGGATGGAAGGTCGCCGCGCACGTGCAGGACACCATGGTGCACGCGTTCCCGGAGCGCTTCTACGCGAACGAGAACTTCCATGCGCTGGCGGATCTGCCCGAGGTCGTCGAGAAGGACAAGGGCGGCCGGGTGACCGGCTTCACCAAGGCCGCGGACAAGCTGGTGAAGCAGGCCGCGGGGTCGACGGCGACGCCCGCCGCGGAGATCCTCCGCCGGGTGCAGGACGGCCTCGCACAGGAGATCAGGCTCATGCTCGACGAGGGCGTGGTGCCCGAGGTCGAGGACATCGACCTGTGCCTCATCCTCGGCGCGGGCTGGCCGTTCATCGACGGCGGCGCCTCGCCGTACCTCGACCGCGAGGGCGCCTCCGAGCGCGTGTTCGGCGCGACGTTCCACACGCCGGCGATCCGCGGGATCGCGCACGCCTGATCCCTCGGCGAAGCCCCTGTTCCGGTCCCTGAGCTCGTCGAAGGGCCCGAAACAGGGGTTTCGTCATTCCGGTGCGCGCCGTCGTCTTTCGTCTCCCTCTGCCTCCGGCGGTGCTCCCTCGACGACCCGGGGGAAGAGGAACGCCCTTCGTCTCGCTCCGCTCGCTCAGGGACCGCCGAACCGCAGGCGGTTGCTCAGCGCCCGGGCGGCGCCTGAGCGGGCCTCGGATCCGCTTCGCCCCGTCGCGGCCAGTACGACATCGCGCGTTCGGCGAGGGCCGTGATCGTGAGCGACGGGTTGACGCCGGGATTCGCCGGGACTGCGGACCCGTCCACGACGGAGAGCCCGGGATGGCCCCACACACGGTGGAAGGGATCCACGACGCCGTGCTCCGGCGCATCCGAGAGCACCGCCCCGCCGAGGAAGTGGGCGGTGAGCGGGATCCCGAAGACCTCGGGCCAGGATCCGCGCGCGGACGCCGGGACGCCGGTCTCCTGCGTCATGCGGGCTGCGATGGCCTGGGCCGCGCGATGCGCCTCCGGTAGGTGGCTCGGGTTCGGGGCGCCGTGCCCCTGGGCGCTGGTCAGCACGTCGCGCCCGAACCGGCGCCGCAGCGAGAGCGTGAGCGAGTTGTCCGCGGTCTGCATCACGAGCGCGATGATGCCCCGCTCGCTCCAGCGCCGCAGCGTGCCGAGGCGGAACTGACGGATCGGATGGCGCACGACCGCGCCGAGCAGGGCGCCCAGTCGTCGGTGCAGCGGCACGTCCCCGGGGACGAGCACCGTCGCGAGGGCGCCCATGAGATTGGAACCAGGCCCGTAGCGCACGTTCTCCACGTGGGTGCGCTCGTCGACGTGGAACGAGGTCGTGATGGCCACACCACGGGCGAAGCCGGCCTCCTCCGGCACCGCCGTCGAGACCGCGCCGTCCAGCGCCTCGGAGTTGGTGCGCGTGAGCCGGCCGAGCGCATCGGGGATCCACGGCAGCGCCCCGGAGGCCTTCATCCGGTGCAGGAGCTGCTGGCTTCCCCAGGTGCCCGCGGCGAGCACGACCTGCTCCGCGGTCACAGTGCGCCGCAAGCCCCTGCCCCAGGCTCCGCTGCGACGGGTGGTGACCGCGAAGCCGCCTCCCGGGAGTTCGCGCACCTCGACGACGGTGCGCAGCGCTTCGATCACCGCGCCGCGCCGCTCCGCGAGGGCGAAGTAGTTCTTCATGAGGGTGTTCTTGGCGCCGACGCGGCAGCCCACCATGCAGTTGCCGCACAGGGTGCAGCCGGTGCGCGCGGGCCCTTCGCCGCCGAAGAACGGATCCGGCACGGTCTCGCCCGGCGCACCGAAGTACACCCCGACCGGCGCCCGGCGGAAGGTGGTCGCGACCCCCAGGTCCTCCGCGGCACCGGCCATGATCCGCTCCACGGGTCCGGTGTGCGGATAGTGCTCCACGACGCCGAGCATGCGCTTGGCGGTCGCGTAGTGCGGCGCGAGCTCCTCTTGCCACGGCGCGATGCCGGCCCACTGCGGGTCGTCGAAGAACGCGGCGCCCGGCTGGTAGAGCGTGTTCGCGTAGTTCAGAGACCCGCCTCCGACACCCGCTCCCGCGAGGATCATCACGTGCGGCAGCCGGTGGATCCGCTGCACGCCGAAGCATCCCAGCGCAGGGGCCCAGAGATAGCGGCGGACGTTCCAGTTCGTCTTCGCGAAGTCCTCGTCCTCGAAGCGGCGCCCCGCCTCGTAGACACGGACCCGGTATCCCTTCTCCACGAGCCGGAGCGCGGCGACCGCGCCGCCGAATCCGGATCCGATCACGACGACGTCCTCGTCGAAGCCGCTCATGTCGTTCCTCCGCTCGGGACCATCACGGTCAGCGATGCCGGCCGCACCCGGATCAGGCACTCCTTCTCGGCCACCCGCTCGCCGTCGGCGTAGACCACGAGGTCGGGTGCCGAGACCGTGATCTGCTCGACCCGGCGGTGCGCGACCTCCGGACGTTCGAGATGCCGCCCGCGCAACAGCAGCGGGAACAGAAGCAGCAGGCGGGCGCGCCGCAGCGGTGCCACGTGCACCACGTCCAGCAGGCCGTCGTCGGGACGCGCCCCGGGGCAGATGGGCATGCCGCCCCCGTAGCTGACGGTGTTGCCCACGGCCACGAGGGTGCCGGGCGCATCTCGCGCACCCTCCCCGTCGGGAGCCAGCCGGAACCGGGTCGGACGCAGACGAACGACCTCCACGAGGATCGCGAGGTAGTAGCGCGCGGTGCCGCGCGGCCACCGCAGCAGATTGGTGCGGTCGCTGACCTTCGCGTCGAAGCCGAGTGCCGCGACCGTGAGGAACGGGGTGGTCCTCCCGTGGGCCACGATCTCGCCGACGTCGATGCGGCGGCGCGCTCCGTGCAGGGCGAGCAGGGCGGCGCCGGCGGGATCGCGCCGGGGCAGGCCCAGGGCACGCGCGAAATCGTTCCCGGTGCCCACCGGCACGAGGACCAGCGGCACCTCTGCCCCCGTGAGATCGGGCAGGATCTCCGATACCGTGCCGTCCCCGCCGACCACGACGATCGCATCGGGATAGTCGGCGAGGGCCGTCGCGGTGAGCCGTCGCGTGTCGGCCGCCGACGCCCCGACATGCGCCCGCACGTCCGCTCCGGCTTCGCGCAGCGCGGCGATCGCCGCCTCGGCCGCGCTCGCGCCGCGCCCCTTGCCGGAGCGCGGATTCGCGATCAGCGCGATCGTCGGCACGTCTCACGCCCCCGCGGCCGGCAGCGCGACGGGCGTGGCGGCGCCGAGCACCGCTCCGGGGTTCATGATCCCCTCGGGGTCGAGCTCGCGCTTGACCGCTGCGAGGATCCGCACACCGGTCTCGCCGATCTCCTCTTCGAGCCAGGGCGCATGATCGCGGCCCACCGCGTGGTGGTGGCTGATCGTGCCGCCCGCCACCATGATCGCGTCGCCGACGCGGTGCTTGATGCGGTGCCAGGCCTCGAGGGGGTCGGCGCCCAGCGGAGCGAGCACGGTGAAGTACAGCGACGCACCGGTCGGGTAGACGTGCGAGACGTGGCACATCACGAACACCTTGCGGCCCGCGTCGGCGAACCCGCTCTTGAGGACGCGTGTCACGGCATCGCGCAGGTTCTCGAGCCGGGACCACGTCGTCGCGGTCTCCAGCGTCTCGCAGAACACGCCGGCATCCAGAAGCGCATCGCGCAGGTACGGTCCGTCGAAGCGCGTGCGCAGCCACTCCTCCGAGGGCCCCTCGCCCGAGGATGCACCGCCGGCGGCCCGCAGCAGCGTTGCGGTGCGCTCTCGGCGCGGGGCAACGTCGTCCCCCTCGTACACGGTGACCACGCTCGCCCCCTTGGCGAGGGCCTTGCCGATCTTCCCCACCTGGGCGAGGCTCACGCTCGTCTCCGCCTCGTCCGACAGGCGGATCACGGTGGGGCCGCCGCCGTGCTGCGCCACGGACCGCAGCGCGGCGGCACCGGTCGCGAAGTCGGGGAAGGCCCAGGACTCCATCACGCGCTCCGCCGGCACGGGATGCACGCGCACCCTGACCTCGGTGATGACGCCGTAGATGCCTTCGGAGCCGAGGAACAGCCGCACGAGGTCGGGCCCGGCCGCACTGCCCGGCGACCGGCCGAGCTCGATGTCGCCGGTCGGCGTCGCGACGCGGATCCCGGTGACCATGGCGTCGAAGCGCCCGTATCCGGCGGAGTTCTGGCCCGAGGACCGGGCCGCGGCGAATCCGCCGATCGTCGCGTAGCGGAAGCTCTGCGGGTAATGCCCGAGCTCCCTGCCGTGCTGGGCGAGAAGCCGCTCGGCCTCCGGCCCCGTGGTGCCGGCGGCCAGCACCGCCTCGTCGCTCACCGCGTCGTAGCCGAGCAGCCCGCTCAGGCGACCGACATCCAGACTGATGACCGCGCGATGGCCTCCGCACTCGGGGTCGAGGGCGCCCACGACGCTGGTGCCGCCGCCGAACGGGATCACGGCGATGTCGCGCTCCGCAGCGAGTCGCAGGCACGCGACGACCTCGTCGTGGTCGCGGGGGCGGAGCACGGCGTCCGGTGCGGTCTGCGCCGCTTCGCGGCGACGCAGCAGGTCGGGGGTGGACCGTCCGCCGGCGTGCCGGACGCGTGACTCCGCGTCGGTCAGGACATGATCGGATCCGAGGACGGCGGAGAAGGCTTCCGCATCCTCCGGCGTGAAGGTCGACGGACTCAGCCGCACGTCCGAGAGGGCGATCGCCGGCTGGGGGCGGCGGATCCGTCCGAGCAGGAGCGGCAGCAGCGAACGCACGGCGAAGGGCAGGTCCACGGCCCGATCTGGATCCCCCCACCCGTTCCAGCGCATCGGCGTCACGCCGAAGCTCGGTTCCTCGGCGCCTCTGCCGCTCTCGTGACTCATGCGTTACAGTGTGACAGATCATGACAAACCGTCAAGCAGCTCCCGTGCTCGTCCTCCCGACGTGGGATGCGATGCAGACCCGGATCCTGGATGCCGCCGATGCGCTCATCGCAACCCGCGGCGTGCACGGCATGACGATCGCCGAGCTCGCCCGGCGCGCCGGCGTGAGCCGCCCGACGGTCTACCGGAACTGGTCAGATGCGGACGACGTGGTCCGCGCCGCGTTGCTGCGCCGTGTCGCCGTGATCCTCGACTCCTTCCCCACGCCGGCGACGACGCGCACCGAGATCGTCGACGACGTACTGCGTTTCGCGGCGCTGTTCCGAGCCGACCTTGTCTACCGGTACCTGCTGACGGAGGAGCCGGAGGCGTTCACCCGCTACATGCTCGAGCGGGTCGGTTCGAGTCAGAAAGCGATCCTGGCGTGGCTCGCCGTCGCGATCCACACCGCGCAGCAGAACGGTTCCGTGCGCGGGGACGATCCTCAGGCGATGGCCGTCATGCTCCTGCTCGTCGCGCAATCCGCGCTGCTCTCGCAGGGGACCGTGCGCGAGCTGATCGACGAGCCCTCCTTCGCGCACGAACTTCGCGCCGCCGTCGAAGGCCTGCTCCGACCATGAACGGATCCTCGCGGCTGACCGCGGCACGGCGAGGACAGGAACTCGTCCGGTCGGCGGAGGATCGCGTCGATCTGCTCGTCATCGGCGGCGGCATCACCGGGGCCGGCGTGGCCCTGGACGCGGCGAGCCGGGGGCTGTCGGTGGTCCTGATCGAAGCGGAGGACCTCGCATACGGCACCAGCCGCTTCAGTTCGAAGCTCGTGCACGGCGGGCTGCGCTACCTCGCGACCGGGGACGTCGCCACGGCTCGGGAGAGCGCGATCGAGCGCCACCTGCTGATGACGCGGATCGCGCCGCACCTCATCCGCCCGCTGGCGCAGCTGCTCCCCTTCTCCCCCGCCGTGACGATGACCCAGCGCGTCACCGGAGCCGTGGGCTTCGCGCTCGGAGACCTGCTGCGCATGCGGGCTCGCACTCCGCGGGCCGTGCTGCCCGCGCCTCGGCTGATCACCGCGCGCACCGCGGCAGGACTGGTGCCGGCTCTGCAGACCGATCGTCTGCGCGGAGCCGTGCTCGCGGCCGACGGACAGCTCGTCGACGACGCCCGGCTCGTCGTCGCCGTGGCGCGGACGGCCGCGGCGCACGGCGCCCGGATCCTCACCCGCGTGCGCGCGCTCGCGCTGCGCCACGACGGCGCCGCCGTCGAGGACGCTCTGACCGGGGAGCGGTTCGACATCCGCGCCCGCGCGGTCGTGAACGCCACCGGCGTCTGGGCCGGAACGCTCGATGATGCGATCCGCATGCGACCGAGCCGCGGCACGCACCTCGTGCTCGACGCCGCCGCCCTCGGCGACCCGACGGCGGCGCTCACCGTCCCCCATCCCGGATCCATCAGCCGGTTCGTCTTCGCCCTGCCGCAGCACCTCGGGCGCGTCGTCGTCGGTCTCACCGACGAGGCGGCGCCGGGTCCGGTGCCCCCGGTCGCCGCACCGACGGAGCCCGAGATCGGCTTCCTCCTCGACACGCTCAACAGCGCGCTGCGCACGCCGATCCGTCGCGACCAGGTGCGCGGCGCCTACGCCGGGCTCCGCCCGCTCGTCGATGCGGGCGACGCCGCCACGGCGGATATCTCCCGGAGGCACCTCGCGGCCGTTTCGGAGGGCGGCTTCGTGAATGTGCTGGGCGGCAAGCTCACGACTTATCGGCGGATGGCACAGGATGCGGTGGATCGCGCGGTCGCGCTCGCGGATCTGCCTGCGGTGCCGTGTCGCACCGCCACGCTGCCGCTCGTCGGAGCGCTCGCGTCGCCCTGCCGCCCCGCGAGTGTGCTGGACTGGCGGTACGGAGCCGAGGCGGAGCTGCTGCTGGCCCGCGCGCGCTGCGCGGATCCAACCGATCCCATCGCGGACGGCGTCGACATCACGCGTGCCGAGGTCGAGTTCGCGGTGCGCGCCGAGGGTGCCCTGACCGCGGACGACGTCCTGGACCGGCGCACGCGCATCGGCCTTGTCCAGGACGATCGCGACCGCGCCGAAATCCCCGTCACGCAGCTCGTCGCGGATACCCTCGCCGATTCTTCCTGAATCGGCCGATCTTCCCGCCGGGGCGTCGCGATGGACGCGGAACAGCTCTCGCGCTATTCTTTGAACATGTTCAGTTCAGAGTCGGACACCGCTGCGAAGGCCCTCACCCCGAAGGCCGAGGCAACGCGTGCGCGGATCCGCGCCGCCGCGATGGCCTCGTTCGTGGAGCGCGGGTACCCTGACACCACGATCCGCCTGATCGCCAAGGAAGCAGGCGTCTCGGTGGGGAACGCCTACTACTACTTCCCGTCCAAGGAGCATCTGGTCCAGGAGCTCTACGACCAGCAGCAGCGAGATCATGGGGCCGTGGCGCGTCCGCGACTCGAGGGCGCGACCGGCCTCGTGGACCGGCTGCGCATCTTCTTCGAGACCGGCCTGGAGACGGTCCGCACCTATCGTGCGGTCGCACCGGGTTTCCTCAGCGCGATGGTCTCCCCCGATTCTCCGATCAATCCGCTCTCGGTGGAATCCTCTCCGGCCCGCGAGATGACGATCGGTCTGCTCCGCGAGGTCGTCGAAGGGGCGTCGCACCGTGTGCCCGACGACATCGCCGAGCGCCTGCCGGAGGCGATCTTCCCGATGTACCTGGCCCTGATCCTCCGCTGGACCTATGACGAGTCGCCCGCCCAGGCGAAGACCACCCGGCTCCTCGACACCGGACTCCGCCTGTTCGCCGTCGCGCTCCCGTTCCTGCGTGTTCCCGGCATACGCGGCGTCACCCGCGATCTCCTCGACCAGATCGCGGAGGTGCGACCGTGAGCGACGAGCAGGCGGCTTCACCGCCGACGCAGCAACAGCCGATAGCCTTCACGGACGGCGAGTACACCTGCGGCTCGTTCCTCGCCTGGTTGTTCGCGCTCCTGCTCCTGCCGATCCTGCTCCTGCCGATCCTGCTGATCGCGACGATGCGGCGCCGCTGACGCATCTTCACGGGCCGTCAGTCCACGTGCACGAAGCGGACGCCGCGGTCGCGCAGCGCGGAGATCGCCGCGATCATCCCGTCGGCCGTGCCTGAACCCGGCTGGTTCATGTGGGCGAGCACCACACCGCCGGCCTCCGCCTTGAGCACTTCGCGGGTCACCGTGTGCGCAGGATAGGTGGCGCCGCCGTCTCCGTTGATGCTGAAACCCAACGGGGTCTCCCCGAGGTCGTGCACGAGGGAGACGGCCACGTCGTCGTAGTGTGCGGTACCCGCCCGGAACCAGCGCGGCGCCCGTCCCGTCCGGACGCGGATCAGTTCGTGGTTGCGCCACACCTCATCCACGGCCTCCGCCGCCGACGCAGTGCCGGGGATCCCGTAGGCCGCGCGGCCGCGTACCGACAGAGGACGATGCCGGGTGCCGTGATTGCCGATCTCGAACAGCGGCTCGGCGAAGAGCCGGTCGGACAGGTCCGGATTCGCCTCGATCCATCGCGAGTTGAGGAACAGCGTCGCCGGCACCCGTCGCGCGATCAGCGCCCCGATCAGCTTCTCATCGAATCCGGATCCGTCAGGTCCCCCGCATGCGTCGAAGGTGAGCGCGAGGTGCGGTGCTCCGTCCCGCCTGCCGTTCGTCGTGTGCAGGGAGTTGCGGATCCCGGGCAGCTGCATGCCCCAGGCGGTCGGATGCGCGCTGTGGTAGCGGTCGACGACCGCCTGCACCTCGGCGGGAGGACCGGCTGCGTCGGCCGGAGGCGCTGCCGAGGGCGGCGAGGGTGCGGTGGCCGTGAGCGGCACCGTGAGGTCGTGCCCGGGACCCGATGGCAGGCGAGGCGGACGCGGGGGCGCAGGGTGCCCGGCGGGCGGGATCGCCGCGCATCCGGTCGCGCCCAGGAGCCCGGAGACGAACAGCCCGGCGAAGACCCGACGGCTCACCCCGCGCGCCGCCGTCATCGCCGGCGGCGCTCTCCGAGGTCGGCCTCCCGCGACGCCACGATCTCCACGGTGCCCGTGTGCAGGGGCACCTCGCCCGTCGGGCGCGCGATCGGGACGCGGGTGCCGAGCACCTGCGCGACCACGTCCTGCGCGATCTTCCCGGCGGTGAGACCGGCGTCTTCGAGGATCTGCTCACGGCTCGCGTGATCGAGGTAGGCGTCGGGCAGCCCGAGCTCGTCGACCGCGGTGTCGATGCCGGCCTCGCGCAGCACCTGACGCACCCGCGTTCCGACACCGCCGACGCGGATCCCATCCTCGAGCGTGATCACCAGGCGGTGCCGCCCGGCGAGCTCGACGACGGAGGGCTGCACGGGTATGGCCCAGCGCGGGTCGATCACGGTGGCACCGATGCCCTGCGCCTTGAGCCGATCGGCGACGTCGAGGGCGAGGCTCGCGAACGGGCCGATGCCCACGAGCAGCACATCCTCGCCCTCGCCGCGGGAGAGCACGTCGACGCCGTCGTGCAGGCGCTCCAGCGCGGGGATCTCCGGCGTCACGCCGCCCTTGGGGAACCGGATCACGGTGGGCGCGTCATCGACGGCCACCGCCTCCTCGAGCTCCTCGCGCAGGCGCTCCGCGTCCCGGGGCGCCGCGATGCGGATCCCCGGCACGATCTGCAGCATGGACAGGTCCCAGAGCCCGTGATGGCTCGGTCCGTCCGGCCCCGTGACACCGGCGCGGTCCAGCACGAAGGTCACACCGGCGCGATGCAGCCCCACGTCCATCAGCACCTGGTCGAACGCCCGCCCCATGAACGTCGCGTACAGGGCGACCACGGGGTGCAGGCCCCCGTAGGCGAGGCCCGCGGCGGCCGTGACCGCGTGCTGTTCCGCGATGCCCACGTCGTAGACCCGGTCGGGGAAGCGCTCGGCGAACGGCGCGAGTCCGGTGGGGCGCAGCATCGCCGCCGTCATGGCGATGACGTTCGGGGTGCGGGAGCCGACGTCGACCAGCGCATCGGCGAACACGTCGGTCCAGCCCCTGCTGCTGGCCGCGAGCGGGGCGCCGGTCTTGGGGTCGATCTTGTTGACCGCGTGGAACTGATCGGCCTCGTCGTCGAGCGCCGGCTGATAGCCGCGGCCCTTCTCGGTGATGACGTGCACGATCACCGGGGCCCCGAAGTCCTTCGCGAGCTGCAGGGTCTCCGTGAGCGCCTGGATGTCGTGGCCGTCGACCGGGCCCAGGTACTTGATGTCGAGGTTGGAGTACAGCTCCTCGTTGTTCGAGAAGCGCGAGAGGAAGCCGTGCGTGCCGCCGCGCACGCCCCGGTAGAACGCCCGCCCGACGGAGCCGAACAAGCGGAAGAACCGATCGGATCTGCGATGCAGGTCGCGGTACACGCCGGCGGTGCGCACGCGGTTCATGTAGCGCGCCATGCCGCCGATCGTGGGCGCGTAGGAGCGACCGTTGTCGTTCACGACGATGACGAGGTTGCGCTCGTTGTCGTCGGAGATGTTGTTGAGCGCCTCCCAGGTCATGCCGCCGGTGAGCGCGCCGTCACCCACGACGGCGACCACATGATGATCGCCTCGTCCGGTCGCAGTGAAGGCGCGGGAGATCCCGTCCGCCCAGCTCAGCGAGCTGGAGGCGTGAGAGGATTCCACCACGTCGTGCGGGCTCTCCGCCCGTTGCGGGTAGCCGGCCAGACCGCCACGGGACCGCAGCGCGGAGAAGTCCTGGCGCCCGGTGAGCAGCTTGTGCACATACGACTGATGGCCGGTGTCGAAGATGATCGGATCCTCGGGCGAGGAGAACACGCGGTGCAGGGCGATCGTGAGCTCCACGACACCGAGGTTCGGGCCCAGGTGACCGCCGGTGCGTGCGACGTTCTCGATCAGGAAGGCCCGGATCTCCCCGGCCAGCTCCGTGAGCTGTTCGGGGGTCAGTCGATCGAGATCGCGGGGACCGGAGATACCGGGAAGGATCGCCACCGTGTCTGCCTCCTGAACGAACGGGATGCGCGGGACAGGGTCCGCCGCACCGATCCAGCCTACCGAGCAATGCTCCCGTGCCGCTGGAGATCTGCCGCATCCGGCCCGACGTAGTGCCCGATCGGCCGCAGGCGCAGCGGCGGCCGCTGGTACTCGTCGCGCGCGTGGGCGCACCAGCCGGCGGAGCGTGCGATCGCGAAGACCGTCTCCCCCGCGTCGGCGGGCATGTCCCACGCAAGCGCCATCACGGCCAGGGCCAGATCGACGGTGGGACGAAGCCCCGTCCGCGTCCCGACGATGTCGATCACCCGCTCCGCCACCGCCAGCGCGGATGCGACTCGCGGCTCCGCCGCATCGCCGAGGGTCCGCAGCAGCAGCCGCGCCCGGGGATCGCCGTCGGGATACAGCGGCTGCCCGAACCCGGGAATTCCCGTGCCGCTGCGCCGCACCGCACTCGCCACGGCTGCCGCGGGATCCGCACCCTCCTGCACCTCGCGGAGCAGCGCGTGCACCGCCGCGCTCACGGCGCCGTGCAGCGCCGAGTCGAGTGCGCCGAAGCCTGCGGCCACGACCGCATAGGGATGTGCGCGTGCCGAAGCCGCGGCCCGCGCGGCGAGTGTGGATACGGCCATGTCGTGGTCGATCAGCAGCACCAGCGCCGAGTCGAGGACGCGAATGCGGGCGGGCGTCGCAGGAAGTGCCGTGAGGCGCGGCCAGAGCCGGGCGGCGATCGGGAGGACGTCACGATCTCCCGGCGCGGGCGGCGCCGATTCCGCTGCGGCCTCCCGGCTGCCGAGCGTCGGGAGCGCATCGACGAGCCCGGCGACGAGGCGCGCGGCGACCCGGGCGACCGTGTCCGCACGCAGGTCATAGCGCTCCGGGTCGACGGCGGCGAGAGCGGCGACGCCGGCGAGCAGCCGGCTGAAGGCCCCCGCGCCGGGCGGGAGCGTCGCGATCACCCCGCGTGCGATCGCGGCGTCGGGGCCGCTCAGCGGACGCTGTCCCGGGCGGGGCAGCTCCGCGCCTTCGAAGAGCCAGCGCACCACCGCATCGAACCGCGGGCCATCGCCCTCTGCGGCGATCAACTCGCCGATCGGCACGCCGCGGATCCACAGTTCGCCGTCCTCGATCAGGGCGATGTCCGTATCGATCACCGCGAGCGGGCTGCCGTCCGCGCCCGCCGCACGAGCACCGCCGTGCGACGGCGAGGTCGGCCTGCGCCGGGTGCGTGCGAAGCGCTCCACCTCGAGTGGATCGAACCGGGAGCCGTGCGCCCCCCGATCCCGCGCGATCAGCCCGCGCGACACGTAGGCGTACAGCGTCTCGGTCCGCACACCCAGGCGGGCGGCGGCCTGCGCCGCGGTGAGGGCTTCCATCATCGCCTCCTCATTGATCCGATCAACATTGACGATAGCCGGATCCATGTCCGATCGTGAGCAGGGAGCCGGGCTGCGGCTCCGAGAGCGATGAGCCGCCATCCGCGACTCGTCAGAGAGGAGCCGACATGGCCATCACGATCGATCGCGACGACACCGACCTCATCGACGTGCCCCGAGGGCTCACCAACGTGGTGGTCGCCGAGACGCGGATCGGCGATGTGCGCGGCGCCGAGGGCTGCTTCCACTACCGCGGCGTCTCCGGTGTCGGGCTGGCCGCCGACGCCCGCTTCGAGGACGCATGGCGGCTGATCGCGCTCGGCTCCCTGCCTGCCGACCGGGCCGAGTCCTCGCACTGGCGCGCCCGCACGGCCGCGTGCCGCGCCCTTCCGGCCGCCGTGCAGGGGACGCTTCCGACGATCGCGCGCTCCGGCCTGGACCCGATGGCGCAGCTGCGCACCGCCCTCGCCCTGGTGTCGGCCGCCGACGGACGCCGACCGCTGTACGACGAGTCCGACGCCCAGCGCATCGACGACGCCGTCCGTCTCGCCGCGGTCGCGCCGACGCTCATCGCGGCACTGCACCGTCTCGGCACCGGACGGGATCCGATCTCGCCGGATCCCGCGCTCGATCCAGTCAGCGACTATCTCCGCATGCTCCAGGGCACAGCCCCCGAATCGCGCCACGCCGCGGCGCTCGGCACCTATCTGACCGCCGCGATCGATCACGGCTTCAACGCGTCCACGTTCACCGCGCGGGTGATCGCCTCCACCGGCGCCGACCTCGCCGCCTGCGTCGGCGGCGCGCTCGGGGCGCTGGCCGGGCCTCTGCACGGAGGCGCACCGGCACGCACCCTCGACATGCTGGACGAGATCGGATCCCCCGAGCACGCCGAGGCCTGGGTGCGCGAGCGGGTGCAGCGCGGTGAGCGGATCATGGGCTTCGGCCACGCCGTCTACCGCACCGAGGATCCCCGCTCCCGCCTGCTGCGCGACGTCGCCGAGCAGCTGCGCGCCGATGGTCTCGCCTCGGAGCGTGTCGACCTCGCCGTCGCCGTCGAGCAGACCGTGCTGCGGGTCCTCAACGAGCTCAAGCCCGGTCGTGCGCTGCGCACCAACGTCGAGCTGTACGCCGCGGTGGTCATGGAGGCATGCGAGATCCCGCGCGCCCTGTTCACGCCGACATTCGCCTCAGCGCGTCTGATCGGCTGGGGTGCGCACGCGGTCGAGCAGTCACAGGACGGCAAGATCCTGCGCCCTTCGTCACGGTACGTCGCCTCCTGACGTCCTGTCCTTGACCCGGTCGCCCTGTACGAGCCGGATCCGCCGAAAGCTCCCCGCCGGTTCCTCTGGCTCCTGGGAAACCGGGAACGCGACCCTTCCAGAATCCAAGGGAAGGAGCAAGGACATGATCACGACGCAGGAGACCCGGACTCGGGTGCGGCCCGTCGCGGGCGGGCGGACAGGCGGGTGGCTGCTGGCGCTGTCGCCTCTCGGATATGCCGCGGTGATCGCCACCATGGCGGGGGTGTACGCCGGCGTCGGTGCTTTCGGCAGCATCACGCGCGCACAGATGGACGAGCTGGGGGCGGGATGGTTCGGCTCGCACCTGCTCGTGATGCTGGCGGGCTGGGTGCCCGCCGCCGGTGCCGTGCTGATCGCACTCGCGCTGCTGGACGGGGAGATCCGTTCGGGACGATGGGCTGCCTGGGCCACGGTGGCGCTCGGCGCCGTCGGCGCCATCACGGCGATTCCCGATCTGGTGGCTTCGGCGCAACTGCAGGACTTCACGACTGCCACGCTCGGCGAGGATCCGCGGTGGGGCACGAGCACGTCCCTGCTCCCCCTCACCTTCGGCGCGTGCATCCTCCAGCTCGTGCTGCTGTGCGCCGCACTGTGGCTCAGCCGCACGTTGCGCACCACCGGTCTTGTGATGGGCGTGATCTCCCTAGCCGTCCTCGTGGTCGTGCTGTTCGCCGCCCCTTACGTGCCGCCGTTCGCCATCGCACTGCTCGGGTGTCCTGTCGGCATCGCCTGGCTGCGAGGCCTCCGGAGCGCACGGCGCGGGCCGGCAGGACTATCGTGAGCGCATGACCGCGGTAACGGCGGGGCCGCGACGGGGGCGCGCGACGCACGCTCGTCCGGTCCGCATCGTGCTCTCGTTCGCGGTGCTCGCCCTGTGCGCGGCCGCGATCGCGGCCGCGGGGGCGACGACTCCGGTGGGCAGCGGGCCGGACACGCTTCTGCTGGGGGTGCGACTGCTGCCCCTGTTCGCCGCTGCGGTGGTCGCGGTCATGATCTTGTGGGCGGGACCCGTGACGCTCTTTCGCGGCTATCTCTCGATCGCTCTGGTCGCGTACACCGGATCTGCCGTGGCCGGCGACCTGCTCCGGGCGCTGCCCTCCGATCTCGCGTGGATCGGGCGCACCGCGATCGTGGTGCCGATCTTCGCCTTCCTGCCGATCGCGTACTTCTTCCCGACCGGTCACCCCGTGCCGAGATGGTCCGCCTGGCTCGTCGCCGTCTGGGCCGCGCTGGCCTTGTTCGCGCTGAGCCTGCGGTGGGATCCCGTTCCGCCGCCGGCGATGGCCGTGCTCGCCGTCATCGGACCGCTGCTGGTGCTCTCCGTGGTCCTCAGCCAGATCCTGCGCTTCCGTCGCGCTCCGGGGGCCGTAGAGCGTCAGCAGCTCAAATGGGTGCACCTCGCACTCGGCACGCTCCTGGCGAACATGCTCGCGGTCATGCTCTTCCCCGTCGGATCCATCCCGCGCACGCCGGTGCTCGCGGCGGTGTTCGGCGTCACCGGGCCGCTCGCGGTGACGGCGCTGGCCGTCGCGATCGGCTTCGCGATGCTGAAGTACCGGCTGCTCGACGTCGACCTGGTGATCGGCCGAGCGATCGTGTCCACCGCGTTGGTCGTGTTCGTCATGATCGTCTACCTCGTGATCGTCGGTGCGGTCGGCCTCGTATGGCCCGCCGGGACACCGCTCGCGCTGCCGGTCGCCGCCACGGCCGTCGCGGCGCTCGGCCTCTCCCCCGTGCGCCGGTTCGCTCGGGCCAGGGTGAACCGCTGGCTGTACGGGCGGCGCGAAGATCCTGCGACGGTGCTCGGAGAGCTGGCCCATGGACTCGCTCTCTCTCCCGACCTCGACACGACTCTGGAGCGCATCGGCGCAGCCGTGACCTCGGCCCTGCGCCTGCAGGCCTCGTCGGTCACCGTTTCCGATCCGCAGTCCGGGTCGGCCACAAGGCAGGCCGGCGAGCCGACCGATGAGGATCCGGTCCTCTTCCCGGTGGTGTTCCAGGGAGCGCGCCAGGGCATGCTCTCGCTGTGGCCGCGCGGCGGTGAGCGGCTCTCGGCGCGGGATCTCGCGATGGTCCGCGACGTCGCGGACTCCGCGGGCATCGCGGTGCACGCCGCCTTGCTCTCCCGCGGTCTGCAGCGGTCGCGCGAGCTGCTTGTCGCCGCGCGCGAGGACGAGCGCGCGGGTCTGCAGCGCGACCTGCACGATGGCATCGGCCCCACCCTGGCGAGCATCGGGCAGCGGATCGACCGCGCAAGGGCGCTGATCGCGCAGGATCCGGCCGCCGCCGGCGTCATCCTCTCGTCGGCGCGGGACGGCGTCGAGGGCGCGCTGAGCGAAGTGCGGGCGATCGTGGCAGGACTGCGCCCTCCGGCGCTGGTCGCTCTCGGACTGACCGGAGCGATCCGCGCCGCCTGGGACGGCGTATCGAGCCCCGCCGTCGTGATCACGGGTGAGCCCGGCGACCTGCCCGAGGCCGTCGAGATCGCGGCCTATCGCATCGTCATGGAGGCCGTCGGCAACGCCGTCAGCCACGCCGCCGCGGACCGCTGCGTCGTCGAGCTCATCCGCCGCAGCGATGACCTCATGATCCGCGTCCGCGACGACGGAGCAGGAGGCGCGCGCAACGTCACCGCAGGCAACGGCCTGCGTACCATGCGCGAACGTGCGGAGGAGCTCGGCGGATGGTTTCGGGTCGCGAGTGCGTTCCCGGGCACGGTCGTCGAGGCCCGCATCCCTCTGGCAGATGCCGCATGATCCGGATCCTGCTGGTCGACGATCACCCGTTCTACCGCGAGGGGATCCGCTCGATGCTCGCCGCCGGGGATCTGGGCGTCCGCATCGACGCGGAGGCCGCAACGGGCGAGGAAGCCCTCACGTCCGTCGCCGCCGCGCGGCCCGACCTTGTCGTCATGGACCTCTCCATGCCGGGGATCGGCGGCATCGAGGCGATCCGTCGCCTCATGCTCGCGGACCCGGAGCTCCCGATCCTGGTGCTCACGATGCACGACGACGAGTCCGTGTTCGCCGCACTCCGCGCCGGCGCGCGCGGCTATCTGCTCAAGGACGCCGGCATCGAGGACCTCGTCCGTGCGATCGCCGCGGTGCAGCGGGGCGAGGCGATCTTCAGCCCGCGCGTCGCCCGGCGACTCGTCGCCCACTTCGCCGACGCACCCCGGTCCGCGTCCGATGCCTTCCCTGAGCTCACCGACCGTGAACGAGATGTGCTGGCGCTGCTCGCCGATGATCTCGGCACCGCTGTCATCGCCCGCCGGCTCGGGCTCACCGAGAAGACGGTCTACAACTATGTGGCCACCGTGCTCGCCAAGCTCCGCGCACGCGATCGCGGGGAAGCAGCGGAACGAGCCCGTGCTGCGGGCCTCGGATCCGGTATCTGAGTCTCGGGTATCGAGAGCCGCACACGAGACGGGGCCGGCTCCCGAAGGAACCGGCCCCGTCTCGTCCGCGGTGGATCAGACCAGCGAACGCAGCACGTACTGCAGGATGCCGCCGTTGCGGTAGTAGTCGGCCTCACCGGGGGTGTCGATGCGGACGACCGCGTCGAACTCGATGGGCTGCTTGCCCTCGGGCGAGAACTCGCTCGGGGTCGCGGTGACCTTGACCGTCTTCGGGGTGGTGCCGTCGTTCAGCTCGGTGAGCCCCTCGATCGAGACGATCTCGGTGCCGTCGAGGCCCAGCGACTCCCACGACTCGCCCGCGGGGAACTGCAGCGGCACGACGCCCATGCCGATCAGGTTCGAGCGGTGGATGCGCTCGAAGCTCTCGGTGATGACCGCCTTCACGCCGAGGAGGTTGGTGCCCTTCGCCGCCCAGTCGCGGGAGGATCCGGATCCGTACTCCTTACCGCCGAAGATCACCAGCGGGGTGCCCTGGGCCTGGTAGTTGGTCGAGGCGTCGAAGATGTACGCCTGCGGGCCGCCGGCCTGGGTGAAGTCGCGGGTGAAGCCGCCCTCGATCTGCTGCCCGTCGTTGACCGCCTTGACCAGCGCGTTCTTCAGACGGATGTTCGCGAACGTGCCGCGGATCATGACCTCGTGGTTGCCGCGACGCGAGCCGAAGGAGTTGAAGTCCTTCTGCGCGACGCCGTGCTCGGTGAGGTACCGGGCGGCCGGGGTGCCCGCCTTGATGTTTCCAGCCGGCGAGATGTGGTCGGTGGTGACCGAGTCGCCGAGCGTCGCCAGCACGCGGGCGCCGGAGATGTCGGTCACGGGAGCGGGCTGCGCCTGCATGCCGTCGAAGTACGGCGCCTTGCGCACATAGGTCGAGTCGACGTCCCACTCGAAGACCGGTCCGGTCGGGGTGGGCAGGCTGGTCCAGCGCTCGTCGCCGTCGAACACGGTGGCGTACTGCTTGATGAACTGGTCGCGCGAGATCGAGGAGTCGATGATCTCCTGCACCTCGGTCGGGTCGGGCCAGACGTCCTTGAGGAACACGTCGTTGCCCTCGGTGTCGGTGCCGAGCGCCTGGGTCTCGAAGTCGAAGTTCATCGACCCGGCCAGCGCGTAGGCCACGACCAGCGGCGGGCTGGCGAGGTAGTTCATCTTCACGTCGGGGCTGATCCGGCCCTCGAAGTTACGGTTGCCGGAGAGCACCGCGGTGACCGCGAGGTCGTGCTCGTTGATCGCGGCGGAGACCTCGTCGATCAGCGGACCGGAGTTCCCGATGCAGATCGTGCAGCCGTAGCCGACCGTGTAGAAGCCGAGGCCCTCAAGGTCCTTGTCGAGGCCGGACTTCTCGTAGTAGTCGGTGACGACCTTGGAACCGGGGCCGAGCGTGGTCTTGACCCAGGGCTTCTGCTTCAGCCCCTTCGCGAGGGCGTTGCGGGCCAGGAGTCCGGCCGCGATCATGACCGACGGATTCGACGTGTTGGTGCACGACGTGATCGCCGCGAGCGTCACCGCGCCGTTGTCGAGGATGTAGTCCACGCCCTCGGGCGTCGTGACCTTGACCGGCTTGGACGCGTTCACCGGCGCGCCGCTGTTGATGTGCACCAGGCGCGTGGTCGGCGTCTCCTCACCCGGAACGCTGCCGGGGTCGGATGCCGGGAACGAGTGCTTCGAGTCGAGGTCGACGATGTCGTCGCTCGTCGACGCGGTCGCGTAGTTCAGGATGTCCTGCTCGAACTGCGCCTTCGCCTCGGACAGCAGGATCCGGTCCTGCGGACGCTTCGGACCGGCGATCGACGGCACCACGGTGGAGAGGTCGAGCTCGAGGTACTCGCTGAAGCTGGGCTCGTTCGCGGCGTCGTGCCAGAGCTTCTGCTCCTTGGCGTACGCCTCGACGAGGGCCACGGCCTGCTCGTCGCGGCCGGTCAGGCGCAGGTAGTCGAGCGTGACGTCGTCGATCGGGAAGATCGCCGCGGTCGAGCCGAACTCCGGCGACATGTTGCCGATCGTGGCGCGGTTGGCGAGCGGCACGGAGGCCACGCCGGCGCCGTAGAACTCGACGAACTTGCCGACCACGCCGTGCCGGCGCAGCATGTCGGTGATCGTCAGCACGACGTCGGTCGCGGTGACGCCGGCCGGGATCTCGCCGGTCAGCTTGAAGCCGACGACGCGCGGGATGAGCATCGACACGGGCTGGCCGAGCATCGCGGCCTCGGCCTCGATGCCGCCGACGCCCCAGCCCAGCACGCCCAGGCCGTTGACCATGGTGGTGTGCGAGTCGGTGCCGACACAGGTGTCGGGGTAGGCGCGCAGCACGCCGTCGACGGGGCGGTCGTAGATGACCTTCGCCAGGTGCTCGATGTTGACCTGGTGCACGATGCCGGTGCCCGGGGGGACGACCTTGAAGTCGTCGAAGGCGGTCTGGCCCCAGCGCAGGAACTGGTACCGCTCGCCGTTGCGCTCGTACTCGATCTCGACGTTGCGCTCGATCGCGTCGGGGCGGCCGAACAGGTCGGCGATCACGGAGTGGTCGATGACCATCTCCGCCGGAGACAGCGGGTTGATCTTGTTCGGGTCGCCGCCGAGAGCGGTGACCGCCTCGCGCATGGTGGCGAGGTCGACGATGCAGGGCACGCCGGTGAAGTCCTGCATGACCACGCGCGCCGGCGTGAACTGGATCTCCGTGTCGGGCTGCGCCGCCGGGTCCCAGGAACCGAGAGCCTCGATCTGAGCCTTCGTCACGTTCGCGCCGTCCTCGGTGCGAAGCAGGTTCTCCAGGAGGACCTTGAGGCTGAACGGGAGCTTCTCGAAACCTTCGACCGTGTCGATCCGGAAGATCTCGTAGTCGGTGCTGCCGACCGTCAGGGTGCTCTTGGCACCGAAGCTGTTCACCGTGGACACGGATCCGTCTCCTTCTGTTCGGATGGAAGCGACAGGCGACTCCATCTTGCTCGCCCGCTCCCCCGCGCGGCTAGCAAGGCGGGCCTTACCAGTCTGCTCTCGCGGACAGGCGAGCGAAAGGTGTCGATTTATCTTGACGTCGAGATAAATCTAGCACGGTGGACAGCGCGCGGAGTCACTCCTGGCGCGTGTCGGCGTGCTGCTTCGGCGGGTACAGCGCGCGCACCAGCAACCAGGTCACGGCGACCATAGGCGCGAACAGCGGCAGGCCCATCACGAGCTTCAGCGTGCCGAGCGCCTGCACGTTCCCGGAGAAGTACAGCGGCAGCTGCACACCCAGTCGCGCATAGAAGAGCGCGGCCCACGCGATCGTGATCCAGAAGAAGGCGCGGCGCTTGCGCTTGTCGGTCCGCCAGCCGCGCACATCGCCCATGAGGAAACCGGCGGCAAGGCCGATGAGCGCCCATCCGACGAGCGCCGAGACGAGCAGCACCGTGCCGTAGGCGGCATTGGTGAAGAAGCCCGGGACGAAGTTGTCCTGCCCGCGCCCCGTCCACAGCGCGAGTCCTGCGGCGACGGCGACCGCGACGAGACCGCCGAGCGCGGAGGCCGCCGGGGACCTCTGCAGCAGCCGGATCACCGAGAACACGGCGGCGAGTCCGACTGAGACGATCAGCGACAGCCAGAGCGGATCCGGTCGCAGGGTGTAGACGACGAGGAACGCGGCACTGGGCAGGACCGATTCGAAGACCCCGCGCCACCCGCCCATCGCGCTCCACACGACGTGTCCGGTGCTCACCCCGGAGTTCGGGTCGATGCCGAGGCGCTGCGCGGCTCCGCCGAGCGCTGCTCCGAGGCTCGACGCGGCATCGGACGCCGGAGGTGGGGCGTATCCGTCCACGGGCGTGCCGTCGGGCGTGTCCTCCGGCCCCTCCGGCCGCGGCGTGCTCACGCCGTGCCGGGAGCCGCGGGCATCCGCAGCGGGATGAGGTCGCGCGGAGGCATCGGCGCCCCGCCGCGCACCACGACGATCGAGCGGAACAGGTCCTCCACCGCGGCCGCCGCGTCGGCGTTCTCCGCCGCCGCGCCGCCGATCACGCCGCGCAGGAACCAGCGCGGCCCGTCCACGCCCACGAAGCGCGCGAGGCGCGTGACCGCGGTGTCGCCGGCGATCGCGGGGATCTCGGCGAGGAGCTCGGATCCGAGCGCCCCCTCGCGTTCGGTGACGGTGCCGCCCTGCTGCGAGATCTGCTCCTGGATCTGCGCGCGGGTCTCGTCCCACAGTCCGCTCGACCGCGGCGCGGCGAATGGCTGCACCTGCAGGGTCGATTCGGCGTAGTCCAGGCCCACCGCCACGATGCGCTGTGTCTGCTCCTCCACCTCGAGGCGCAGGTTCAGCCCCTCGCGCGGCAGGATCTTGATGGCACCGAGGTCGATGTAGGGACGGACCGGGTTCGCCTCGCTCTCATCGAACGGGCCGTCGACCGCACGGTCGCGCTCGGGTGCCGCTGCGGCGTCCTCGGCGGACTCGATCTCGGAGGTGTTGTCGTCACTCATGCGTTCTCCTCCGCGCCGACAGGGGCGGCGCTCTGGGTCTGATAGCCGGTGGATCCGAATCCTCCCGCACCGCGTACGGACTCGTCGAGCTCGTCGACCGGGATGAACCGGGCTCGGGTGACGGGCATGACGATCAGCTGGGCGATCCGATCACCGACCGCGACATCGTACGCCGCGTTGCTGTCCGTGTTCAGTAGACACACTTTGATCTCGCCGCGATATCCCGCGTCGACCGTACCCGGAGCATTGACCACGGTGATCCCGTGCTTCGCCGCGAGACCGCTGCGGGGCACCACGAATGCGGCGAACCCCACGGGCAGGGCGATGCTCACGCCGGTGCCGACCAGGGCGCGCTGCCCCGGCTCGAGGCGCACGGTCTCGGTCGAGACGAGGTCGGCTCCGGCGTCGCCGGGGTGCGCGTAGACGGGGGCCTGGGGCGCGATAATGGGAACGTCCACGGTTTCGGTCACGGAAAGAGGCTAATGCAGAACGCAACGGGCGATCCCCGCCCCGCATCCGCCGTCCTCCGCTACCGCGAACGTCTCGCGCCGAGCCTGTGGCTGTTCCTCGCCGCGGCGCTCGGCGGCCCCATGCTCACACTGGTGTTCGTACCGGCCGGGTCCGCGATCGCGCTGGTCATCGGCGTCGTGGCGACGCTCGCGATCATCGCCCTCATGATCGCCGGATCCCCTCGCGTCGCGGTCGAACAGCGCGTGCTCCGGGCCGGCCGCGCGTGGATCGACGCCTCCTGGCTGGGCGAGCCGCAGGTCCGCACCGGCGAGGAAGCGCGACAGGCGCGCGGCCCCGGACTGCCGGCGCGCGGCTGGCACCTGATCCGCGGCGGCATCGACGGCGTCGTGATCGTACCGAACACGGATCCGGCCGATCCGGCGCCGAGCTGGACGATCTCCACACGCACGCCCGACCGGCTGGCCGCGGCGATCGACGCGGCACGGGCTGCGGCGACGCGCTGACGAGGCATCCGCCGACGCGCTGACCGCGGGCCCGCCGTCCGTGGTCGACGCGGACTCCTCTCGGCGCCACCCGCAGGGTCAGCGTCGACCGACCGTCCGCAGACGCAGAACGCGCCCGGAACCGAAGGGTTCCGGGCGCGAGCAGCGCGGGGAGTCAGGCGGCGCATTCCTTGCAGATCGGGCCTGCCTTGTCTTCGTGGTCGAGCTGCGAGCGGTGCTTCACGAGGAAGCAGCTGACGCAGGTGAACTCGTCCTCCTGCGGAGGCAGCACCACGACATCGAGTTCGACGTCGGAAAGGTCGGCGCCGGGAAGATCGAATCCGCCCGGGTTGTCCGAATCCTCGACATCGATCGATCCCGACAGCTTGTCGGGGACGCGCTCCTTGAGAGCCTCGATGGACTCGCTCTCGTCTTCGCTCTTGCGCGGGGCGTCGTAGTCGGTTGCCATGGGGGTTGGATCTCCAGTCTCATCCAGTGAGCGGCGGCTCGGCGTGCTGCGGGTGGCGGACGCCAAGCGTGTTCGGCGGCCCATAGTTTGCATGACCGGCGTGCAAATCGCAAATGCCGCTCTGTCCTCACGATCTGAACTGGCGGCGCGCCCGTGATATTCCCGCCCGTGCGCACTGCCCGTGACACCATGAATGCACACCCATCCTGAGGGGCTTGAGCTATGGAACACGTCACGATCGTCGGCGCCGAAGACGACGTCCTCGTCCTCGCCACCGAGTCGGGAGAGCGGTTCGCGCTCCCCATCGACGAGGTGCTGCGCGCCGAGCTGCGCCGGGCCAAGGCGGGCCGCGAGGAGAAGGCGCCGCCGCTGGCCGCCAGCCCGCGCGAGATCCAGTCGCACATCCGCGCAGGCATGTCCGCCGCCGAGGTCGCCGAGCTGCTCGGCGTCGCGCTCGAGGCTGTGCAGCGCTTCGAGGGCCCGGTGCTCGCCGAGCGGGAGCACATCGTCGGGCAGGCCCTGGCCGTGCCCGTGCTCATCGGCAGCGAGGTCGAGCCCGATGCGCAGCCGACCTTCGGCGTGGCGATCCGGGCCAAGCTCGCCGAACTCGCCGCGGCCGACGAGCGCTGGGCGAGCTGGAAGGACGACACCGGCTGGGTGATCAAGCTCGAGTTCGTCGCCAACGACGTCGAGCACGACGCCCGGTGGAGCTTCGATCCGCGCCGCAGCGCGCTGGCGCCGCTCAATGCGGATGCCACGCAGCTGTCGCGCCAAGGCTCTCTTCCGGAGGGGCTGATCCCGCGCCTGCGCGCGCTGGACAAGGACCGCCCCTCGCCCTACAAGGACGACACCCGCTTCGATTCCGGTGCGTTCGGCCCCCGGCTGGTGCCGACCGCGGTCGAGCCGGCGCCTGCCGCCGAGGACGACGGGGCCCAG
Organism: Actinomycetota bacterium; assembly: GCA_018268515.1. Lineage (GTDB taxonomy): Bacteria > Actinomycetota > Actinomycetes > Actinomycetales > Microbacteriaceae > Microbacterium. The sequence goes on along the minus strand of JAFDWK010000006.1, from coordinate 49,407 downwards.
GCGCCGGAGCCCCGGTCCGCGCGGCATCCGCAGTCGTCCTCGAACGCGCAGGAGGCGGCCACCCGCAGTGCGACGTTCGCGCCGACGACCCCCTCCGACACGGCGGACCTGCTGGAGGCGCTGCGCCGCCGCCGCGGACAGCGCGAGGCTCACCCCACGGTCGACGAGGAGCCGGAGGAGTCCCGCCCGCTCGCCCTCTTCGAGGCTCTCGAACCCGGCTACGAACCCGAGCCCGAGGACGCTGCCGCGCCCCAGCCCATCGACACGGACTCCGGCCCGCGTCGGCGTCGGCGCGAGATGCCGTCCTGGGATGAGATCGTGTTCGGGGCGCGCAGCGAGGACTGAGCCGGATCTCGGAGGATCCGGATCCGTTCTCAGCGCGCGAAGGCTCCGAAGCGGATCAGCGGCACCCGCAGCTCCTCCGGGCTGAGCGAGCCGTGCTGGCCGATCATGCCCTGCGACCGCTGATCCTCGGCGGTGCCGTCGTAGAGCGCCCAGAGCCCGCGCGCGGGCACGACCAGGTCCCCGATGCGCTCCATGGCCGCGAGCGTGGGAGCGGGGCCGAACAGCCCGCCTTCGACCGCCTGCGCGCGGGTCAGCACGTCGGCGGCGCCTTCCACGCCCATCGCCCAGGTCGCAGCGATCTCGTCGAGGTGGGCGGGATCCTCGACGTAGACGTGCAGCATGCGCGGCTCCCCCGCGATCACGGTCACCCCGTCGTGCATCCCGCTGCGCTCGTCGATGACGAGATGCCGGGTGCGCGGAACGTCGACCATGCCGTGATCGGCGGTGACCAGCACGCCGACGCCGTCCGGCACCGGCACGGCGAAGGCCGCATCCAGTTCCTCGAGCGCCTGCACCCACTCCACCGAGGCGAGGCCGTGCCTGTGTCCGGCTTTGTCCGCCTCCGGCAGATAGCAGTAGACCACGGCTCCGTCATGCTCCTCGGCGAGGCTGAGTGCGAGGGCCACGCGCTCCGCCGCCGTGCGCGCGGAACGGAACTCGGCGCCCCGCAGAGTCGCGGTGGAGAAGCCGCTGCCGGCATACTCCGCGAGCCCGACGGCGAAGGACGGACGACCCGCCGCCGTCGCGGTCTGGAACAGCGTCGGTGCCGGCTGCCACTCGGCCGGATCGACGCCCGCCTTCTCCCAGCCTGCGAGCTGGTTCACGACCGCTCCGGTGCGGGGATCCCGGACCTCGTAGCCCACCAGGCCGTGCCGGCCCGGATCCGTCCCGGTGAGCAGACTCGTGAGCGCCGCCGCCGTGGTGGAGGGGAAGACGCTGGAGATCACGTCCTTCTTCGCCATCGCCCCGGCCAGACGCCGGGCGTGGCCGGCGTGGCCGCGCAACGGGATCGCACCGAGGCCGTCGATCACCACGAGCACGGCGGAGCGCACCGGCGGGAGAACGCCGTCCGCGCCGTCCAGCGCGTCGAACAGGTCGTGCGCCACCCCGGTGATGCTCCGGGTGGAGGGCGGGATCGCCGGTAGCATGAGGGTCATCCGAGCCAGTCTCGCACAGCGACCGGCTCGGACACGGCGTCGAGAACCGCTCCGCCGCCTCCCGAAACCGCAGGAAGCCCATGCCCCGCACCACGCCGCCCGAGCCGATCGACGAGCGCATCCAGGACATCGATCTGACGAGCGAGATGCAGGGCTCGTACCTCGAGTACGCGTACTCCGTGATCTACTCGCGAGCCATCCCGGACGCCCGGGACGGGCTCAAGCCTGTGCAGCGACGGATCCTGTACCAGATGTCCGAGATGGGCCTGCGTCCCGACCGCGGTCATGTGAAGAGCGCCCGCGTCGTGGGCGACGTGATGGGCAAGCTGCACCCGCACGGCGACTCCGCGATCTACGACGCCCTGGTGCGCCTGGCGCAGCCCTTCGCGCTGCGCCTCCCCCTCGTCGACGGGCACGGCAACTTCGGATCCCTCGACGACGGCCCGGCGGCCTCCCGGTACACCGAGGCGCGCCTCGCGCCGGCCGCACTCGCCCTCACCGAGAGCCTCGACGAGGACGTCGTCGACTTCGTGCCCAACTACGACGGGCAGTTCCGGCAGCCGTCCGTGCTGCCCGCCGCCTTCCCCAACCTGCTCGTGAACGGCGCCAGCGGCATCGCCGTCGGCATGGCCACGAACATGGCGCCGCACAACCTCATCGAGGTGGTCGCGGCGGCGATCCACCTGCTCGAGCACCCGGAGGCTGAGACCTCGGAGCTCATGGAGTTCGTGCCGGGGCCCGACTTCCCCTCGGGCGGCATCGTGATGGGCCTCGACGGGGTCCGCGACGCCTACGCCAACGGCCGCGGTGCGTTCAAGGTGCGAGGCAAGGTCTCCGTCGAGCCGCTGGGGCCGCGCCGCACCGGCATCATCGTCACCGAGCTGCCGTACATGGTGGGTCCGGAGCGGGTGATCGAGAAGATCCGCGATGCCGTGCAGGCCAAGAAGCTGCAGGGCATCAGCGACGTCAACGACCTCACCGACCGCAACCACGGGCTGCGGATCCAGATCGGGATCAAGAACGGGTTCGATCCGAACGCCGTGCTGGAGCAGCTCTACCGGCTCACCCCGCTGGAGGACTCCTTCAGCATCAACAACGTCGCCCTCGTCGGCGGCCAGCCCCGGACGCTCGGGCTCAAGGAGCTGCTCAGCGTCTACGTGCGGCACCGTCTCGAGGTCGTCACGCGGCGCAGCCGATACCGCCTGGCACGGCGCGAGGAGCGGCTGCACCTGGTCGAGGGCCTCCTGATCGCGATCCTCGACATCGACGAGGTCATCCAGGTCATCCGTTCCTCGGACGATTCCGAGCAGGCCCGCGCCCGGCTGCAGAGCGTGTTCGACCTCAGCGAGCGGCAGGCCGAGTACATCCTCGAGCTGCGCCTGCGCCGCCTGACCAGGTTCTCCCGCATCGAGCTGGAGACCGAGCGCGACGCGCTGCTCGCCGAGATCGCCGCGCTGAAGGAGCTGCTCGGCAGCGAGGCGCTGCTGCGCGGACAGGTCGCGACCGAGCTCGACGCGGCGGCCGAGGCCTACGGCACGCCCCGGCGCACCCTGCTGCTCAACGCGGCGCCGCCCAAGGCGCGCGCCGCCAAGGGCCCGGTGGACACTCAGATCGCCGACGCACCGACCGTGGTGGTGCTCTCGACCACCGGCCGCGCCGTGCGCGTGGACCTCGAGCCCGGGCAGGAGCTCTCCCCCGCAGCGCGACGCAGCAAGCACGACGCGATCCTCACGACGCTCGTCACCACGACCCGCACCGAGATCGGCGCGGTCACCACGGCCGGGCGGGTGCTGCGGTTCACGGCGATGGATCTGCCGTCGGTGCCCTCGGCCTCGGTGCATCTCGCGGCCGGCGTCGCCCTGCGCGACTACATCGGTCTGCTGGACAAGAGCGAGCGGATCCTCGCTCTGATCCGCTTCGACGACGACGCGCCGCTCGCGCTCGGCACCCGCACGGGTGTCGTCAAGCGCGTCGTGCCCTCGTCGCTCGCGGTCAAGCCGGAGCTCGAGATCATCGGCATGAAGGCCGGCGACGCGGTCGTCGGGGCCGGCACCGCCGCCGACGACGCGGAGCTCGTCTTCGTCACGAGCGACGCGCAGCTGCTGCACTTCGCCGCGTCCGGGGTGCGTCCTCAGGGGGCGCCGGCGGGCGGTATGGCCGGAGTCAAGCTCAGCGCCAAGGCCGAGGTCATCGCGTTCTCCGTGCTCGCGCCGGGTGAGGACGCCATCGTCGTCACCGTGTCGGGGGCTGCCGGCATGATCGCCGGCACCGACGCCGGGCGCGCCAAGTCGTCCCGCTTCGCGGAGTTCCCCGGCAAGGGCCGCGCCACCGGCGGTGTCCGCGCGCACGCGTTCCTGAAGGGCGAGGACCGCCTCACGCTGGCCTGGGTGGGCGCCGAGCCCGCCCTCGCGGTCGGTCCCGACGGGTCCGCCCGCGACCTGCCCGAGGCGGGCGCGAAACGCGATGCCTCGGGGCAGCCCCTCGACGGTGTGATCGGCTCGATCGGCGGCGCGCTCGGCGCCTGACGCGGGTCGGCGCCTTGACGCAGGTCGGTGCTCTGACGCGGCTCGGCCCCCTGACGCGACTCGGCCTGACGCGGGGTCAGGCCCCCTCGCGGGCGCTTCCCGGGGCGGAGCGCTCGTCGACGGCCACGGGGCGTGACCCGCCCGAGCGCCGCCTCATCCAGATGTCGATCCCGTCGTCGTGCTCGGCCACGAACCCGTACCGCTCGTACAGCCGTCGGGCGGCGGACCCGACCAGCACCTGCAGGCGCAGCGCACGCTCGGTGGGCACCTCGGCCAGCACCGTGCGCAGAACGGCGGATCCGATCCCGCGCCCCTGATGCCGCTCGTCCAGGTAGAACATCTCCAGCCAGAACTCGTCGCCATCCGGCCGCACGGTGATCGTGCCCGCCACGTCGCCGTCGACGAGGATCATCCGCGTGTGCGCCGGGGAGAAGTGCTCGACGACCCTGGCGCGCGAGCGTTCCTGGTCCCACCCGACCAGCGGCTCCAGGTCACCGCGCAGCACCCGCTCCTTGAGCGCGGCGATGCGGTCCACGTCGTCCGGGACGGCGTACCGCAGCACGACGTCGGGCAGCGGCGCAGCCGTCACGCGTCGATGGCCTCGCGTGCCAGGCGGTCGGACGAGTCGATGATGAACTCGCGCCGCGGTGCGACCTCGTTGCCCATCAGCAGCTCGAACACCCGGCCTGCGGCTTCGGCATCCTCCATGCGCACGCGGCGCAGCAGGCGGCCGGAGCGGTCCATCGTGGTCGAGGCGAGCTGCTCCGCATCCATCTCGCCGAGCCCCTTGTACCGCTGGATCGGCTCGTGCCAGCGCTTGTTCTGCTTGCGCAGCTTCGCCAGCAGGCTGTGCAGCTCCTGCTCGCTGTACGTGTAGATGGTCTCGTTCGGCTTGGATCCGGGGTTCATCACGATCACCCGGTGCAGCGGCGGCACCGCGGCGAAGACCCGTCCGTCCTCGATGAGCGGACGCATGTACCGGAAGAACAGCGTGAGCAGCAGGGTCCGGATGTGCGCGCCGTCGACATCGGCGTCGCTCATCAGGATGATCTTGCCGTAACGCGCCGAGGAGATGTCGAAGGAGCGTCCGGATCCGGCGCCGATCACCTGGATGATCGACGCGCACTCGGCGTTGGAGAGCATGTCGCTGATCGACGCCTTCTGCACGTTCAGGATCTTGCCTCGGATCGGCAGCAGCGCCTGGTACTCGCTGGTGCGGGCGTGCTTGGCCGTTCCGAGCGCGGAATCGCCCTCGACGATGAACAGCTCGGTCTGCGCGACATCGGTCGAACGGCAGTCCACCAGCTTCGCCGGCAGCGACGAGGACTCCAGCGCATTCTTGCGGCGCTGCGTCTCCTTGTGGGCGCGGGCCGAGACGCGCGCCTTCATCTCCGCCACGATCTTGTCCAGCAGCTGCCCGGCCTGGCTCTTGTCGTCGCGCTTCGTCGAGGCGAAGCGCGCCGCGAGGTCCTTGCGCAGCACCTGGGCCACGATCTGGCGCACCGCCGGCGTGCCGAGGACCTCCTTGGTCTGCCCCTCGAACTGGGGTTCCGGCACGTTCACGGTCAGCACCGCGGTGAGGCCCGCGAGCACGTCGTCTTTCTCGAGCTTGTCGCTGCCGACCTTCAGCCGGCGCGCGTTCTGCTCGACCTGGCCGCGCAGCACCTTCAGCAGCTCCTGCTCGAAGCCCTGCTGATGGGTGCCGCCCTTGGGGGTCGCGATGATGTTCACGAACGAGCGCGTGATCGTGTCGTAGCCGGTGCCCCAGCGCAGCGCGATGTCGACCGCGCAGACGCGCTCCACCTCGGTCGCGACCATGTGGCCGTCGGCCTGCAGCACCGGCACCGTCTCCTTGAAGGTGCCCTCGCCCTGCACCCGCCAGGTATCCGTGACCGGCGCATCCGTGGCGAGGTACTCGACGAACTCCGCGATGCCGCCCTCGTAGTGGTACGAGGTCTCGTTCACGGCGTCCGGGCTGCCGGATCCGGTCGCCGCGTCGGGCGCGTCCGCCGCGGCGGTCGCGGCGCGGTCGTCGCGCACCACGAGCTCGAGTCCCGGCACGAGGAAGGCGGTCTGTCGTGCCCGGGTCTCCAGCTCGGCGAGCTGGAAGGCCGCGTCCTTCGTGAAGATCTGGCGGTCGGCCCAGTAGCGGATCCGGGTGCCGGTGACGCCGCGGGGCGCCTTGCCGACCACGCGCAGCTCACTGTTGTCCTGGAACGGCGTGAACGCCGCGTCCGGACGCTTCTCCCCCGAGTCCGTGAAGATGCCCGGCTCACCCCGGCGGAACGACATGGCGTAGACCTTGCCGCCGCGGTCGACCTCGACGTCGAGGCGCTCCGAGAGCGCGTTCACGACCGAGGCGCCGACGCCGTGCAGACCGCCGGAGGCGGCATAGGAGCCGCCGCCGAACTTGCCGCCGGCGTGCAGTTTGGTGAAGACGACCTCGACGCCGGTGAGTCCGGTGCGGGGCTCGACGTCGACCGGGATCCCGCGTCCGCGGTCGTGCACCTCGACGCTGCCGTCGGGATGCAGGATGATGTCGATCTTCGAGCCGTTGCCGGCCACGGCCTCGTCGACGGAGTTGTCGATGATCTCCCAGAGGCAGTGCATGAGGCCCGGGGATCCGTTCGATCCGATGTACATGCCGGGCCGCTTGCGGACGGCTTCGAGCCCCTCGAGGACCTGGAGGTGATGGGCGGAGTACTCGGCTGTCACAATCCCCCATCGTATCGAGAGGCGTCGGCGCACCCCGGCAGACACTCCTGCGCCCGCCCTCGCGGGACCGCGGGCGTACGCGCTGAGCGAAACACGCCGTCGCGCGGGCATGACACCCAGCTGCGCGTGGTTGTATTGAGCACACTCCAAGCGGAGCGATGAGACCGGAACGGATGAGGAGGCATCGAGATGAACGCGACGACCGAACGGGATACCACCACCGTCATCCCCCGCCTCACGGCGATGGACCGATGCGACTCCTGCGGAGCCCAGGCCTACATCGCCGCCGAGGTCAACGGCAGCGAGCTGCTGTTCTGCGCCCACCACGGACGCAAGTACGAGGAGAAGCTCCGCGCGGTGGCGACGAGCTGGCACGACGAGACGTCGCGTCTGCTCGAATCCTGAACCGCTCACAGACAGAAACGCCCGATGTCCTGCGACATCGGGCGTTCTCGTCTCCACGGCGCGGGTCCGCGGGCTTCAGCAGTCCTCGCGGCGCACCCGCGGGGTGAGCCGGCACAGGATCTCCTCGCCCACCGTGCCGATGGCCTCGGCGAGCGTCGTCGGCGTCTCCTCGCCCGACGCGCCGCGTCCGAACAGCACGATCTCGTCGCCGACGGCTGCGCCCTCCCAGGACGCCACCCGCACCGCGTCGGGCTCCACCGCGAGAAGCGTCCTCGGCCCCGCGGGTGTGCCGACGCGCACACGGCCCGCCAGAGTGCTGGGCAGCCCGTCGAAAGAGCCGATGCCCGCCACCGCCGCATCGCCGTCGATCGCGACGACGGTCGCCACGAGCTCGGCGGCGGGGGCGACACCGGGCAGATCCGGTCCGTCCGCGGAGCGGATCCCGAAGCAGAACGCGCCGACGCGGACGAGCGTGCCGCGCAGTTCGGGGCGCGCCCACGTCGCGGCGGAGGCGGTGAGGTGCCGGTACGGCAACTCGGCGCCGAGTTCCCCGGCCCGCGCCACCGCCGCGAGGAAGCGCGCCTGCGCGGCGTCGTCCTCCTCATCGCTCGCCTCCGCGAGATGGCTCCAGGCGCCGACGAGCAGGGCGCGTCCTGCCTCCTGCGCCTGCAGCGCCTCCGCGACGCCCTGGTCCCACTCGGCCGCAGAGAGGCCGTTGCGGTGCAGGCCCGTGTCGACCTTGAGGTGGATGCGCGCCTCGGCTCCGAGAGCCTCCGCCCGGGCGATCACCCGGCGCAGGTAGTCCAGGGTCCCGACACCGAGATCCACATCCGCCCGCAGCGCCGCATCGATCTCCTCGTCCGCGGATGTGGCCCAGGCGAACAGCCGGGGCCCGGATCCGATCTCCTGACGCAGCAGGATCGCCGTCGGGATGTCGTAGGTGCCGAGCCAGCCGACCCCGGCGCCGACGGCGATGCGGGCGGCCCAAGCCGCGCCGAGGCCGTAGCCGTCGTCCTTGACCACCATCATCAGGACCGAGGGCGCGACGCGCGCGGACACCGCCGCGATGTTCGCATGCAGCACGGCCGCATCGACCCGCAGCACGGGCCCGCTCAGGCTTCCCACACGCGCTCCGTCCGCTGTCCCACCACGGCGACCAGTTCGCCGATGCTCATGCCGGTGATCCGCGCCCATTCGGCAAGCCCTGCCGCCTGTGGGCCGCGTCCGCCGAAGTACGTCGCCTCGGCGCCCAGCGCGACGTCCGCCGTGCCGATGTCGACGACGCACACGTCCATGGCGATGCGGCCGACGATGGGATGCACGAGTCCGTCGATCTCGACCGATGCCCTGCTGCCGAGCGCCCGTACGACACCCTGCGCGTAGCCCCCGGTCACGAGCGCCAGGCGCGAGTCCTCCGGAGCCCGGTGGATGTAGCCGTAGGAGACGCCGCCGCCGGCCGCGATGTCCTTGGTGGAGAGCACCCGCCCCACCACGCGCATCACCGGCGTGCCGGTGAGGACGCCGTTCCGGTCCGGGAGGCCGTAGAGGAGACGCGGATCCAGGCCCGGTGCCTCGGTGCAGGTCGCCTCGATCCCCTCCGAGCGCAGCAGGGAGAGCTCGGCCTCGCCGTCCACACGCACGCTGCGGGCGCCGGCCGAGACCACAGCGCGGGCGACGTCCACGAGCCCGTGCCCCCAGGCGTCGCGACGGAGGTCGGCGATGCCCGCGCCCCCCTCGGCGACCGCGGCCGCGGCACCGGTCTCGAGTGCGGATCGGGAGATCGCCGAACGCAGCATCGCACTCCGCGGCAGAGTGGCGGGGAGCGGCTCGTTCACCGTTCCACCCTACCGGCGCCCTCTCAGCCGGACTCGCCCGCCCGACCCGCGCCCGGGGGTCTCGGAGGCGGGCCGCCTAGAATGGACCGGTTCCCGTCCGATCTCCCCGGAGTACGCATGCCCTCGAACGGCCTCGGCCTCAAGTCCCGTCTCGGCTATCTCGCCGAGCGCGCCCGTCGCATCAACGTCGGCTCGGTGATCGAGCGCGCCAAGGAGGCGTCCGCGCAGCACGGCAAGGCCGTCCCCGCCGTGGTGGTGGACATGCTGTGGTCGGCCGGACGTCACAACGTCGGGTTCCAGGACTACATCGACTACGACTTCGCGATCCTGAGCCGCGCCGAGCGGGCGACGTACATGACGCACCCCGTGTCGAACCAGATCTCGGAGCGCTACGCCCACCCCGACTACCGGCACCTGTTCCACGACAAGATCGAGTTCGACGAGAAGTTCTCCGGCTTCCTCCGCCGCGAGTGGATGGTCGTGAAGCCCGGCAACGCCGACGAGCTGCGCGCGTTCCTGGAACGCCAGGGCACCGTCATCGTGAAGACGCCGATGGGACAGGCCGGATCCGGCGTGTTCCGCTACCACGCCGCCGACGTCTCCGACTGGGACGCGTTCCACGCCGACCTGCTCGGCCAGGGCCGTCTGCTCGTCGAGGAGGTCATCCGCCAGCACCCCGACCTCGCGGCGGTCTGCCCCGGCACGGTCAACACCACGCGCGTGACCGCGTTCTTCGACGGCGAGAAGACCCACATCCTCGCGATGGCACAGAAGTTCGGCCGCGGCGAGGTCAGCGACCAGATGTCCTTCGGGGGCTTCTACACGATGCTCGACGACGACGGCCACGCGGTGAGCGCGGGCTACGACTCGCACGGGCACGTGCACGAGCTGCACCCCGACTCCGGGTTCCGCATCGCCGACTTCCAGCTGCCGCTGATCGACGAGGTCAAGGCGTTCGTGGATCAGGTGGCCCGCGTCGTGCCGCAGGTGCAGTACGTCGGCTGGGACATCGTGGTCGGCCCCGACGGCCCCGTGCTCGTGGAGGGCAACTGGGGTGCCGGCGTCTACGAGAACAAGCCGAGCGTCTCGGGGATCCGCACCGGCCACAAGCCGCGCTATCAGGCCGCCATCAAGTTCTGAGACCAGAACGGCCGCCAAGAAGGCCGCCCCGTCGTTCTGACGGGGCGGCCTTCTTCCTGGAACCGGGGCTCAGGCCGGACGGATGATGCCCATCGGCGTCGACTCCGTGCCCTGACCGAGCGGGTTGTCCTTGAGGATCGCCACGAGGCGCTTCTCGGCGGTCTTGTCGAGGGTGGAACCGAGGATGTTGCCGCCGAGGTCGTTGATGTCGACCACGGCGACGTCGCAGACGCCGCCGACCAGCTGCTGCATCTCGTGCGCCACCTCGCGCGGGCGCGCGGGCCCCAGCACCACCGAGCGGTCGTACGGCGGCATGGTGCCCTCGGTGGGCCCGTCGATCGCACGCGCCTTCTCCCCGGCGATGCGGTAGAAGTCACCGCGGCGTCCGAATGCCTTGGTCACGGCGGACACCGCCGCCGCGCACAGGATCCGGGGCGTACCGCACTCGCGCAGCGCCATCTCCATGGTCTCGGGCATACCGAGGCCGATGCCGTAGGGCGTGCGCGTCACGTACTTCGACAGGAAGAACGCCAGCTTGCGCGGCTGGATCTCCTCGAGCAGGAACGACCGGCCCTGGGTGATGCCGACGATCTTCTCGGTGATGAAGAGCAGATCCCCCTTCTGCACCTCGCCCGCGGCGTACTCGGTGACGACATCGGCGAGAATGTCGCCGGGCATGACGACCTTGGTGCGGATCGGGATCCGCAGCCAGCGCGCGCCCTCGACCGAGATCTCGAGATTCTTGCCGTCGTTGGGCTTCACCTCCGCGCTCACTCGAGGTAGTCCCGCAGCGACTGCGAACGGCTCGGGTGACGCAGCTTCGCCATCGTCTTCGACTCGATCTGGCGGATCCGCTCGCGGGTCACGCCGAAGGTGTCGCCGATCTGGTCGAGCGTTTTGGGCTGACCGTCGCCGAGGCCGAAGCGCATGCGGATCACGCCCGCCTCGCGCTCGGACAGGGAGTCCAGCAGCTGCTCGAGCTGACGCTGCAGCATCGTGAAGCCGACCGCGTCGGCCGGCACGACGGCCTCGGTGTCCTCGATGAGGTCACCGAACTCGCTGTCGCCGTCCTCGCCGAGCGGGGTGTGCAGCGAGATCGGCTCGCGGCCGTACTTCTGCACCTCGATGACCTTCTCCGGGGTCATGTCGAGCTCGCGGCTCAGCTCCTCCGGAGTGGGCTCGCGACCGAGGTCCTGCAGCATCTGGCGCTGCACGCGGGCGAGCTTGTTGATGACCTCG
>JAFDWK010000006.1:0-37962 GCA_018268515.1 Actinomycetota bacterium | reverse complement strand
AGCCCTTGGTGTAGTCGAACTTCTCCACAGCGCGGATGAGGCCCAGGTTGCCCTCCTGGATGAGATCCAGGAACTGCATCCCACGACCGGTGTAGCGCTTCGCGAGGGAGACGACGAGGCGCAGGTTGGCGCCGAGCAGGTGGCTCTTGGCACGCTGGCCGTCGCGGGCCACCCACTGCAGGTCGAGTCCGAGCTGGCTGGTCTTCTCCGCCGCGGACATCGCGGAGAGCTTCTCCTCGGCGAAGAGCCCCGCCTCGATCCGCATCGCGAGCTCGACCTCTTCGGCCGCGTTCAGCAGCGCGACCTTTCCGATCTGCTTCAGGTAGTCCTTGACCGGGTCGGCGGTGGCGCCGGTGATCTGGGTCGAGTAGACGGGGACGTCGTCCTCGTCGGTCGAGCTGATCCGGATCGCGCCGGTGGGCAGCGGCTCGGTGAAGGCCGGCTTGGCACCGTCCTCGTCGTCGATGTCGTCGGCGGGCGTCTCCTCGGAAACGGCCTCATCGACGGCGTCGTCCTTGGTCTTCGCCCTGGAGGTCTTCTTCGCAGCAGGCTTCTTCGCCGCCGCCTTCTTCGGAGCGACGGGCGCCGCGGCGTCGACGGCCGCGGCCTCCTCGGCCTCGATCGGCTCGGTCGTGGTCCGGGTGTTCTTCTTGGTGGCAGTCGTCACGTCTCGCCTTTCAACGGAGCGCTTGCGCTGGGCGCCCTGTGCTATGTCGGCTTCTGGTCGCATTCGGCCGGTGAGTCTCATCGGCCCGTCCCTTTCGGGCACTAGTAAGACCCTTGTCAAGTCCCCGACCTGGCGGAAGGGTCTTGACAACGGGTCGTCAGATAAGTATCGCACACTCTGCCAACGCCCACGCCGCGTCGTGCATTCCGCAGGGAACCTCTCGGGAGATGTCCGGGATCGACTCAGACCCGGCCGTTCTTGTCCTCGTCGCCACCGGGCCGCGAGGCGAGGAAGCGCTCCAACTCGGCGGCGAGCTCATCGGCACTCGGGAGGGATCCCTCGTCGAACTCCGCGGGCGTGTCGTCCTCCAGCTCCAGCCCCGACATGTAGGCGTCGTAGCGGTGCTCCAGGGTGCGCACCATCTGACCGAGCTCCTCGTTCTCGCGGACCTGCTCGTCCACGCGCTCGAGGTAGGCCGTGCGCTGCTCCCGCAGCGCATCCGTGAGCAGCACCAGCCCGCTCGCCGCCATCACCTTCTCCGCCGCGGCCAGCACCGCGTCCGGATACTCGGTGTCCGCCAGATAGTGCGGGATCAGCAGCGCGAAGCTCGCGACGCTGAGTTCAGCCTGCGCGAAGCGGTACTCCAGCAGGTGCCCTGCGGTGCCGGGGACCTGGGTGCGCGGGCGCCACACCGAGTGCGCCGCGATGAGCTCGGCCCTGTTCCCGCTCACCGTGACGCCGATCGGCCGGGTGTGCGGCACCGGCATCGCGATCGAATGCACCCAGGTGACCGTGGACACCTCCTGCGCGATCGCGAAGCCGAGGACGACGTCGGCGAAGGCGTTCCACGCGAAGTCGGGCTCGTAGCCGGCCAGCAGCAGGAACGGGCGCGACAGGGCGTCGTGCGCGAGCGACAGCTCGAGCCGGGCCGGCTTCAGCTCGGCGATGTGATCCTGATCGAAGGTGAGCACCGGACGGCGGGCGCGGTAATCCAGCAGCAGATCGTTGTCGAAGACGAGCACCGGTTCGGGATCGGTGGTCTCGGCGAGGTGGTCGATGAGTCCCGAGACGGCGGAACCCGCGTCGGTGAAGCCGGTCAGCAGGACGACCAGCGGCAGCCCGGAGGGCACCGAGCCGGACCGTGCGGCACGTTCGTAGATCTCTCCGGAGATGGGCATGCATCCATGCTACGAGCCGCGTCGCGGCCCGGACCCGCGGAGCGCTGAGAGCGAACACGCGCGCGGCGGATCGCCTACGGGGCGCATGCGCCGAACCTAGGATGGGAGCCATGACGTCTCCTGCGCTCGAGCTGCACACAGGCGCTCCGGCGGACGCGAACGCAGATGCGGTCGTGCTCGTCGTCGCCGGTCTCACGGACACCCCGGAAGACCTGTCCCCCTTCTCCTCCACCCACGCGGCCCTGACCGCGGTCGGCTTCAGCGGGAAGGCGGGCGCATACACGCGGATCCCCGCGCCCGAGATCGCCGACGTGCCGGTCGCCGTCGTGAGCGCCGGATCCGCCCCCGATGCGAACGCCGTGCGTGAGTCCGTCGGGGGTGCGCTGCGCACGCTCACCGGCTTCGGCCGCGTGTCCGTGCTGCTCGGCGACGCCGTCGCGGACTTCGCGTCGGCAGCCGCCGAGGGGGCGCTGCTCGGCGGCTACCGCTTCGACGACTACCGCTCCGGCGAGAAGCAGACGCGCGCGGAGACGGTCGTCCTGCACGCCGACCTGTCCGCGGCCGAGGCCGCTCACGCCACGGCGCTCGCCGACGCGGTCGCGCTGACCCGCGACCTGGTCACGACTCCCGCGGAATGGCTCGGTCCCGCCGACCTCGCGGCACGGGCGACCGAGGCCGTGGCAGGACTCCAGGTCACCGTGGAGGTGCTGGACGAGGCCGCTCTCGCCGAGGGCGGCTACGGCGGGATCCTCGGCGTCGGCCAGGGCTCGGATCGCCCGCCGCGCCTCGTCCGCCTGGACTACTCCCCCGCGGATGCCACGGGGCACATCGCGCTCGTCGGCAAGGGGATCACGTTCGACACCGGCGGCCTGTCGCTCAAACCGCCGGCGAGCATGGTCGGGATGAAGACCGACATGGCCGGCGCAGCGAGCATCCTCGCGGCGACCAAGGCCGTCGCGGCTCTGGGCCTGCCGATCCGCGTCACCGCATGGCTGTGCGTCGCCGACAACATGCCCTCCGGCAATGCCATCCGCCCCGGAGACGTGCTGCGCTTCACCGACGGTCAGACCGTCGAGGTGCTGAACACCGACGCGGAGGGCCGTCTGGTCCTCGGCGACGGGCTGGTCGCGGCGAGCCGGGAGAACCCCGATGTGATCCTCGATGTGGCGACCCTGACCGGCGCGATCATCGTGGCCCTGGGCATGCGCCACACCGGCGTGTTCGGCGACGACGCCACCGTGCAGGAGGTGCTCGCGGCGGCCTCCGCCACCGGCGAGGCCGCGTGGCCCATGCCGCTTCCCGAGCATATGGAGGATGAGCTGAAGTCCCCCATCGCCGACATGGTGAACGCGAAGATCGGCGACCCCGCCGGCGGTTCGCTGTTCGCGGGGCTCTTCCTGCGGCGCTTCGTCGGACGCACATCCGACCACGCGGATGCGCCGCGGATCCCGTGGGCGCATCTCGACATCGCCGGCTCGTCCGAGCACAAGGGCGCGCCCTACGGCTTCACCGACAAGGGCGCGACGGGTGCGATCGTGCGGACGCTGATCGCCTTCGCCGAGGCCCGCGCCGAGGCGGCACGCGCATGACCGCTCACGCGTTCGACATCGTCGTCCTCGGCGGCGGCAGCGGCGGATACGCCGCAGCCCTGCGCGCGGCCGAGCTCGGCAAGTCCGTCGCCCTCATCGAGAAGGACAAGGTCGGCGGCACCTGCCTGCACCGCGGCTGCATCCCCACCAAGGCGCTTCTGCACTCCGCCGAGATCGCCGAGAACGTGCGCGACGCGGCGAAGTACGGCGTCGGCGCCTCGTTCGAGGGGATCGACCCGGCCGGTGTCCGCGCCTATCGCGAGGGCATCGTCGCCAAGAAGTACAAGGGTCTCGAGGGGCTGGTCAAGGCACGCGGGATCACGGTCGTGAACGGCGAGGGATCCCTTCGCGCGGATCGCTCCATCGCGGTCGGCGACGACGTCTACACCGGTGCCGACGTGATCCTCGCGACAGGTTCGTACAGCCGGTCGCTGCCGGGCCTGGAGATCGGCGGCCGGATCCTCACCAGCGAGCAGGCGCTCGCCCTTGAAGAGGTGCCGCAGCGCGTCGTCATCCTCGGCGGCGGCGTCATCGGGGTCGAGTTCGCGAGCGTCTGGCGCTCCTTCGGCGCCGAGGTGACGATCGTCGAGGCGCTCGATCATCTGGCCCCGAACGAGGACATCGCCCTCAGCAAGGGCCTGGAGCGCGCATTCCGGCGCCGTGGCATCGCCTACTCGCTGGGTGTGCGGTTCGCGAACGCGACCCAGACGGCGCAAGCCGTGACGGTCACGCTGGAGAACGGCACCGCATACGAGGCGGACTACCTGCTGGTCGCCGTCGGCCGCGGACCCGCGACCGGCGGTCTCGGCTTCGAAGAGGCCGGCATCGCGATGGAGCGGGGCTTCGTACTCGCCGACGCCGAGCTGCGCACCAACATCGATCGCGTCTGGGCGGTCGGCGACATCGTGCCCGGCCTGCAGCTGGCGCACCGTGGCTTCCTGCAGGGCATCGCCGTCGCCGAGCGCATCGCGGGTCTCAGCCCCGCGGTGATCCCCGATGCGCAGATCCCGCGCGTCACCTACTGCAGCCCGGAAGTCGCCTCGGTCGGCGTCACCGAGGCCGCCGCGGTCGAGGCTTTCGGCGCCGACGCGGTCGTCTCGTACGAGTACAACCTCGCCGGCAACGGCAAGAGCGAGATCATCGGCACCGGCGGGCTGGTCAAGGTCGTGCGGCAGAAGGACGGGCCCGTACTCGGGGTGCACCTGCTCGGCGATCGCGTCGGCGAGCTCATCACCGAGGGACAGCTCGCCGTGAGCTGGGAAGCCCACCCCGAAGACATCGCGCCGCTCATCCACGCGCACCCGACGCAGAGCGAGGCACTGGGCGAGGCGTTCCTCGCCCTCGCGGGCAAACCTCTTCACGCGATGTGAAACTTTTTTTACACATCGTGGAAATCAAGACTGGGCTGAACCCCGCGTTGCCCACTAAGCTGAACACCATCACAAACTTCCCTAAGGAGACTCCGTCATGAGCACACCCGTGGTCCTTCCCGCCCTCGGCGAGAGCGTCACCGAGGGCACTGTGACCCGTTGGCTCAAGCAGGTCGGCGACACCGTCCAGGCCGACGAGGGCCTGCTCGAGATCTCGACCGACAAGGTCGACACCGAGATCCCCTCGCCGGTCAGCGGCGTGATCGAGGAGATCCTCGTCGCCGAAGACGACACGGTCGAGATCGGCGCGATCCTCGCCCGCATCGGCGACGGCTCCGGCGCCTCTGCCCCGGCCGCTCCCGTCGCTGAAGCCGCGCCGGTCGCTGCTCCGGCGCCCGCCGCCGAGGCGCCCGCCCCGGTCGCCGCGCCTGCGCCTGCCGCCCCCGCCGCGTCCTCGGACGCGACCGACGTGCGCCTGCCGGAGCTCGGCGAGAGCGTCACCGAGGGCACCGTGACCCGCTGGCTGAAGCAGGTCGGCGACGACGTGGCCGTGGACGAGCCGCTGCTGGAGATCTCCACCGACAAGGTCGACACCGAGATCCCCTCGCCCGTCGCCGGCACGCTGCAGGAGATCCTGGCCGCAGAGGACGACACCATCGCCGTCGGCGCGGTGCTCGCCCGTATCGGCAGCGGCGCTCCGGCGGCCGCAGCACCTGCTCCGGCCGCTCCGGCGCCTGCTGCCGCTCCGGCTCCCGTCGCTGCTTCGGCTCCCGCTGCTGCTCCGGCGCCCGCCGCGGCACCCGCTCCCGCACCGGCTCCGGCCGCCGCACCCGCCCCTGTTGCCGCACCGGCACCGGCTGCACCGGTCGCCGACGCGGGATCCGACGCCGTGTACGTGACGCCGCTCGTGCGCCGTCTGGCCGCGGAGAAGGGCGTCGACCTGGCGTCCATCGCCGGTACCGGCGTGGGCGGACGCATCCGCAAGGAGGACGTGCTGAACGCCTCCGCGGCTCCCGCCGCCCCCGCTGCGGCCGCTGCGCCGAAGAAGGCTCGCGAGATCTCCCCGCTGCGCGGCACCACGCAGCCGATGTCCCGGCTGCGCAAGGTGCTCGCCGAGCGCGCCGTCGCGTCGATGCAGCAGACCGCGCAGCTGACGACGGTGGTCGAGGTCGACGTCACGAAGCTCGCCGCCTACCGCGACGAGGTCAAGGGCTCGTTCCAGCAGAAGACCGGCGACAAGCTGTCGTTCCTGCCGTTCTTCGCGCTCGCCTCCGCCGAGGCGCTGCAGGAGTTCCCGATCGTGAACTCCACGGTCGACGGCACCGACATCGTGTACCCGGCCTCGGAGAACATCTCCATCGCCGTGGACACCGAGCGCGGCCTGCTCACGCCGGTGCTGCGCGATGCCGGGTCGAAGAACATCGCCCAGATCGCGCACGAGATCGCCGACCTCGCGGCCCGCACCCGCGACAACAAGCTGAAGCCCGACGAGCTCGCCGGCGGCACGTTCACGCTGACCAACACCGGTTCGCGCGGCGCACTGTTCGACACCCCGGTCGTCTTCCTGCCGCAGTCCGCGATCCTCGGGACCGGCATCGTCGTGAAGCGCCCCGGTGTGGTCACGGTCGACGGCCAGCAGGCGATCGCGGTGCGCTCGTACGTCTACCTCGCGCTCTCCTACGACCACCGCACGATCGACGGAGCGGACGCCGCGCGCTTCCTGTCCTCGATCAAGGCACGCCTGGAGGAGGCGGACTTCGCCGCTCAGCTGGGAGCCTGATCCCGGTCACGGGGCTCCTGCCCCTTCGGATGGCGGATCTGCGATGTCGTACACATCGCGGATCCGCCATCCGGCGTCTCGGCGGATGATCACCACCATCTGAGCCTGATCTCCGGATCCGCTGCGGATCGCCGCGACGTCCCCGTAGTCCTCGATCAGGACGGGGGCTGCGGTCGTGTTCCGCAGGGCACGGGAAGCGGCGGTGCCGGTGTCCCAGATCTGGGCGCACGCGGGCTCGGACGCACTCTGGCAGGCCTGTGCCGCGGCGATCAGCTCCTCGGCGGCCGCCCGCGGATCCGACTGCGCCGACGCACCCGGTCGCCGCGGGGCGGCCGATGGTCCCGGTCGGCCGTCCTGGCCGGGATCGCCGCCGGCGGCGGATGCCGTCGCAGGCGCCGGGGGGCCCGGAGATGCCGCCGGCGGCATCGAGCGTCCGGCGGACACAGCGTGATCCGCTGCATCGGCCGTTCCCGCGTCGCCGGGCCACAGCGCGCCCGCCACGGCGATCGCCGCCGCTGCGGCCACGGCGACCAGAGCCGGCCCTCGCCACCGCCGGCGTCCCGGCCCGCGAGCGGCTTCTGCGGCCATGCGCCCGGAGGCGCGCGGGCGGATTCGATCCCTGATTCCGCCGATCAACACCGCACGATCGCGGACTTCCGCTCCCACCTGGAGGATCACGCGCCCGAGGAGCCCCGCAGGCCGTTCCCGCGGACGCCGTTGCGTCCGCGGCCGCCGTGCCGCTCGCCCGCTCCCGCGCCCCCGGCGTCCGGGCCCGTCACCGACCCCGCGCCGAAGGTCCCTGCGGCGCACCGATCGCATCCCGTCGCGCCGCGGCGACGATGGGTCATGCAGCGCGGTGAGCCCCTCGACTTCCATCGCCTCGGCGGCCGGGACGCGCAACGGCCGCGGCGCCGCGATCTCGAGCAGGTCGCGCTCCCATCGCGCCGCCTCCGCCTTCAGTCTCCGCGGCTCCGCGAGCGCATCGATCAGACGGGTCAGCACCCGGCGCAGCGCGCGGTCGTCGACCCGCGTCTCGAGCGCCCGCAGCAGTTCCGCGCTTTCCTCCGCCACCGTCCGTCCCGCCCCCTCGGCCGGCCCTGGCGCGATGGCGAACACCGGACGTGCCTCGTCGGTGAGCCACCAGGTTCCGCCCGGTCCGCGGCGATCGGATCGATCCGCCCTGCTCCTCCCATCCGCGGAGCCAGGATCCGGCATCTCTCCCTGTCGTGCCTCTGCCTCATCCTCGTCGGCGAGCTCGAGCACGCCGCGCAGCACGCTCACAGCGAGGGTCACCGCCTCGCCGTGCGGCAGCGCCCCCTGGTCGGCACCCTCGATGAGATGCGCCCGGGCCGTGCGCACGCACCAGGGCAGGAGCACGTCCTGCCCGTCCGGCCGGTATGCGACGTCCAGCGGCGCTGCAACGTGCTCCGTCCCGGCGTACGCCCAGCCCGACCAGCCGTGCAGATCGTCCGCGCGGACCCGCACTGCCACCCCGTCGTGCCGGGTCACGAGGTCGCCCCGGAACGGCCCCTCGCCGTCGGCGAGGACCCGGATGATGCCATGCGCCCCGGCCACGGCGGAATTCCTGCTGCGTTGCGTCATCACCCCATCCCAGCGCGGCCGCAGCGGGCATGGCACCGGCATCGCGCAATCCGTGCACAGCGCGCGCCGTGCCCTCCCTGTGCAGGACGAACATGCGATGCACTGGTCCACGTGTTCGCCCACCGCGTGCCCGCCCGCGCTGTCAGGCGCCCGCGGACTCGGTAGGCTGGAAGGCATGGCAAAAAGTCCCTCCGCGACGGAGAAGCAGCCGGGCTTCTTCTCGCAGCTGCGCTCGCTCTTCCGCTTCACCCGGGAGATCTACCCGTGGCTGCCGTGGGCGCAGATCGCGCTCCTGGTCGCCGGCGTCCTCATCGGCCTGATCGTCGGCTATGTGATCCCCCCGTTCCAGATCTGGAGCCTCGTGCTGTGGGGCATCACCGGCCTGCTGCTGGGTGTGCTGGGCGCCATGTTCCTGATGACCCGCCTGTCGACGACCGCGATGTACCGCAAGATCGACGGCATGCCCGGAGCCGCGGGCCACGTCCTCAGCACCTCGCTCGGCCGCAGCTGGCAGGGCTCCGAGATGCCCGTCGGCGTGAACCCGAAGTCGCAGGACGCGGTCTATCGCGCGATCGGCCGCGGCGGCATCGTGGTGGTCGCCGAGGGCGCCCGCGGTCGCCTGACCCGCCTGGTCAAGGACGAGAAGACCAAGGCGATGCGCGTCGCCCAGGGCGTGCCGGTGAACGTCTTCTACGTCGGTCACGGCGACGATGACGTATCGATCGACAAGCTCGCGAAGACCATCAAGAAGCTCCCCAAAGCCATCGACAATGCGACCATGGCCGCCGTGATCAAGCGCATGGAGTCGGTATCGCAGTCCGTCGCCTCGCTGCCGATCCCGAAGGGCATCGACCCGCTCAAGACACGAGCCCCGCGCCCGCGCTGAACCCCCGCGCATCACGAAGCGGCCGGCCCCTTGAACGGGCCGGCCGCTTCGTCGTCGATGCCGGCGCGTCTCAGGACGCGGAATCGGGCAGGTGCTCCTTGGGGAGCTTGCGCACCTTCGCGCGACGCCGGCGCCGCTCCGGGATCATCGAACGCATCTCGTCGAGCTTGCCGAAGCACAGCAGCCGGTCCTCGTCCTCGAGCACCACATGCTTGCGCGGGTTCGGGATCACGGTGACGCCGCGGTGCAGCGTGAGCACCGTGATGTCCCGATCCCACAGCCCGAGGTCTCCCAGCTGCTTGCCGACCTGCTCCGCGCCGGCATGGATCACGAGTTCGGCGACGCCGTAGCCCGTCGATACGCTGAGCCGCTGGCGCACATCGATCTCCGGGAAGTTCACCTGATTCGCGATGAAGTCGATGATCGCGCCGGCGACGTCCAGCCCCGTCGCGGTCTCGATCCCCTGCAGGCCCGGAGAGGAGTTCACCTCCATGACCAGCGGGCCGTCCTCGCCCTCGAGCATGTCGACGCCCGCGACGCGCAACCCCATGATCTGCGCGGCCCGCACCGCGGTCTGCTCGTAGACCGGGTCGAGCTGCACGGCCTCGACGGTGCCGCCGCGGTGCACGTTGGAACGGAACTCGTCGCCGTTCGCGACCCGCCGCATCGCCGCGACGACCCGATCGCCGACCACGAGGGCGCGGATGTCGCGGCCCCGGCTCTCGGCGATGAACTTCTGGATCAGCACGTTCTGCTTGGTGGAGTGCAGCGTCTCGATGATCGCCTCGGCGACCTTGACCTGCGGCGCGAGGATCACGCCGATCCCCTGCGTGCCCTCGAGCAGCTTGATGACGACCGGCGCGCCGCCGACCCGCTCGATCGCCGGACGCACATCCGCGCGGTTGCGCACGAATGCGGTCGGCGGCATCGCGATGTTGTGCCGGGACAGGATCTGGTTCGCGCGGAGCTTGTCCCGCGCGCTGGAGATCCCGTTCGCGGTGTTCGGCGTGTAGACGTCCATCTGCTCGAACTGACGCACCACGGCCGTGCCGAAGTAGGTGATCGAGTTGCCGATGCGCGGGAGGATCGCGTCGTAGTCGCTCAGCCGGCGTCCCCGGAAATGCAGATCGGGTTCCTCGGAGGTGAGGTCGATCGCGAACCGCAAGGTGTTCAGCACTTTGATCTGATGGCCGCGCTGCTGCGCTGCGGCGCGGAAGCGCTGGGTGGAGTACGACTGCGGGGCGCGCGAGAGCACGGCGAGCTTCACGGTGATTTCCTGCCAGGATGTGAGTTGTGGATCGACCTACTCATTCAAGCACCCTCATCGGGTGGCGGGAGTGGGTGTCCCTTCCCGACGTCGACATCCCGTGGATCAAGGCGAAGATCGACACGGGTGCGCGCAGCTCCTCCCTGCACGCCCAGCACATCCGCGAGTTCGAGCGCGACGGCGTGCCGTGGGTGCGCTTCGACGTGCGTCCATGGCAGGGCGCGCACGAGCTCGTCCCCGTGGAGCTGCCGGTCTTCGACCGCCGCGATGTACGCTCCTCATCCGGACACGCGCAGAGCCGGCTGGTGGTGCTGCTGGACATGGTGCTCGTGGGGCACCGTGTGAGCGCCGAGGTGACGCTCAGCAACCGCAGCGAGATGGGCTTCCGGATGCTGATCGGCCGGGAGGCGCTGCGCCAGGGCTTCATGATCGATCCTGCGCGCTCGTTCCTGGGCGGCAAGGCCCCGAAGACGTTCCGCCGCCTCAATCGCGGCCACACGGCCGCCTGAGGCCTCCCACAGGCGCCTCAGGCGCGGATCAGGACCGTCCCGACGGCCTTGTCGTGCAGGCCGCGCTGGTCGGCGTCGAAGATGACCGCAGGGATGACGAAGACGAGCAGCAGGGTGCGCACGATCGGGCGCCACAGGCCGACCCAGACCCCGTTCACCATGACGAGCCGGAGGCCCACGATGCGATGGCCCGGGCTGCCGCCGATGGTCGGGATGAACAGGATCTGCAGCACCGCGAACACGACCATCGGGGCGAACTGGGTGAGGCCCGCCTCCTTCGGCAGCGCGAACTGCTCGAAGCCGAGGAAGGCGCCGGCGATGATCGACGCCGCCGCATAGTCGATCACGAGAGCCGCGATGCGCCGGCCGATCCGTCCGACGCTGCCTGCACCGGTCGGGGGGAGGCCGAGGCGTTCTCCGGGGTAGGTCTGCGCGGTGTCGGACATCCCTCCAGCCTAGGCGACGCGCACCACCCGCCCCGCCGCCGAGCCGGCCGCACGCGCCCCTCAGCGATTGAGGATCCGCTGCGCCAACCGGTTGCCGAGGAACTGCCCTGCCTGCACGATCACCACGATGATCGCCACCGTGACCCAGGTCGCCTGCGGGTCGAACTGCTGGTAGCCGTACAGGATCGCGAAGTTGCCCAGCCCGCCGCCGCCGATGTAGCCGGCCATCGCGGACATGTCGACCACGGCGATGAACATGAACGTGTACCCGAGGATCAGCGGAGCGAGTGCCTCGGGGATCACGACCGTGAACAGGATCGAGAGGCGGCGTGCGCCGATCGCACTGGCCGCCTCGACGACGCCCGGGTCCACCGCGACCAGGTTCTGCTCCACCACGCGTCCGATCACGACCGCGGCCATGATCGTCATCGGGACGATCGCCGCCGCGGTCCCCAGCGTCGACCCCACGACCGCCTTCGTCACGGGGGCGACCGCGGTCAGGAAGATGATGAAGGGGATCGGCCGGATCAGGTTCACGACGAGGTTCAGCGCAGGGAACAGCACCGCATTCTGGAAGAGGTTCCCGGGGCGGGTCGCGTACAGGAGCGCGCCGAGCAGGAGTCCGGCGACACCTCCGATCACCAGGGTCACGACGACCATGACGACCGTCTCCTGCACGGACTGCAGCAGCACCGGTGCGAGGGATCCCCAGTCCGAGGCCGGGACCAGGAGCGCGGTTCGGACGGCGGACGCGGCGCTCATCGCCGCGCTCCCGCCGTCGGCGCCGCGTCCTCGAGCAGCACGGCCCGCGTGCGCGCGGAGAGCTCGTCGACGATGGCTGCGACGACCGTGCGGTCGGCGTCGATCCGGTAGGTGAGGGTGCCGAGCTGCCGGCCGCGGATGTCGGTCACGCCGCCGTAGACGACCGTGCCGCGCACGCCGTGCCGGTCCAGGACGTCGGTGATGTCGTCGCTCGTGACCTCGTTCACGTCGACGCTGAGCAACTGGCCGCCTCGCGCTCTGAGAGCCTCCAGGGTCTCCCCCTGCGGCACGCCCTGGGTGACCGCGTCGACGAAGCGCGCGGTCAGCGCGGCACGGGGTTCGCGAACACCCGATACGTGTCGCCGTGATCGACGATCCTCCCCCGGTCCATCACGACGACCCGATCGCACAGCTCGTGCACGATCGAGATCTGATGGGTGATCACGACCATGGTGATGCCCAGGCGGCGATTGATCTCGCGGAGCAGATCCAGCACCTCCGCGGTGGTCTGCGGATCCAGGGCGCTCGTCGCCTCGTCCGCGAGCAGCAGCTCGGGGCTCGTCGCGATGGCGCGGGCGATGCCGACGCGCTGCTTCTGGCCGCCGGAGAGCCGCCGCGGTCGCTGACCCGCCTTGTCGGCGAGGCCGACGAAGTCCAGGAGCTCGGCGACCCGTGCGTCGATGTCGGCTTTCTTCCAGCCGGCGACACGCAGCGGGTACGCGACATTGCCGCGCACCGTGCGCGCATGGAAGAGGTTGAACTGCTGGAAGATCATGCCGATGCGCCCGCGCAGGCCTCGCAGCTCCGCCGCCGACGCGCGGCCGACGTCCACGCCGAGCACGCGCACTGCGCCGGAGGAGGGACGCTCGAGGCCGTTGATGAGCCGCACCAGCGTGGACTTGCCGGCCCCGGAGTAGCCGATGACGCCGACGATCGAGCCGGGCTCGACCGTGAAGCTCGCGTCCTCGACCGCCACGAACCCGCCGGGGGTGCGGGAGTTCCCCGGCCCCCCGGCGGGATACGCCTTGGAGACGGCATCGAACGCGATGACCGATGCCATCCGGCTCAGCCCTTGGCCTTGAGCGCGGTCTGCAGCGAGGTGAGCTCCTCCCCCAGCTTCGCCGCCGTCCAGCTCGTCTGGAACTTCAGGTTCTTCTGGTTGAGCGCCGTCACGGCCGCCTCGACCTCCGGCGAGTGGTACGCGGCCACGAGCTTCGCCCAGCGCGGGTCGTCCTTCTTGTCGGCGCGGGTCACGAACACGTTGATGTACGGGGCGAGCTTCGGATCGTCGAGGTTCTCCTTGAAGACGATCAGGTCGTCGCCGAGGCCGCCCTTCTGCGCCTGTGTGTTGTTCACCACGGCCGCCTGGGCACTGCCGTCCTTGAGCGCGGTGACCGTCTGGTTCGCGTCGACCGGCTTGAGCGTGATCGACGAGGTCTGCACGTCGTCCGGCGTGGCGAGCGCATCGCCCCCGCCCTTCAGGGTGAGCAGGCCCGCCTTCTGCAGGTTGAGCAGCGCGCGGGCGAGGTTGGTCGGATTGTTCGGCACCGCGACCGTGGCTCCCGCGGGCAGGTCTCTCACGTCGTGGTACTTCTCTGAGTAGAGCGCGAGCGGATAGACCGCGGTCGCGCCGACGGGGACCAGCGACCCGCCGTTCTTGACGTTGAACTGCGACAGGAAGATCAGATGCTGGAACAGGTTCACGTCCAGCGCGCCGTCCTGGACGCCCTGATTGAGCTGGACGCCGTCGTTGAGCGTGCGGACCTCGAGGTCGATCCCCTCGGCCTTGAGCTTGCCCTTCAGGATCGTCCAGTACTGCTCGTTCCCGTCATCGGCGCCGATCACGATGTGCTTCGCGTCGGACGAGGCCGAGGCGGATCCGGGCGCGCAGCCGGCGAGCGCCATCATCCCGACGGCCGCCACGGCGAGGGCGGACAGGAGGCGGTTCACTCGGTGCGTTGTCATGCCCAGGATCGAACCATCGATCGCGCCTCCACCGCTCGCCAGCACGACGCGCTCCGTCATCCAAGGCCACATGACGAAACACGGGAAGAATCCTCCGGCGCACTCGCAGCAGACCTCTGTCGTGTAACACGCCCGAAACATTCCAGACACGGCCGCGTCATCCCTCGCCCGTAACCTGCTTGCAGGTCGCTCGACCGCCCCCGTTCCTCCAGGAGTTGATGCATGTTCACCACCCCCGCCGACGTGCTCGCGTACATCCGCGACAACGACGTCAAGTTCCTCGACATCCGCTTCACCGACCTGCCCGGCGTGCAGCAGCACTTCAACATCCCGGCCGCGACGGTCGACGAGGACTTCTTCGCCAACGGTCAGCTGTTCGACGGCTCTTCGATCCGCGGCTTCGCGTCGATCCACGAGTCGGACATGCAGCTCATCCCCGACGTGACGACCGCTTACATCGACCAGTTCCGCGAGGCCAAGACGCTCGTCATGGTCTTCGACATCTACAACCCGCGCACAGGCGAGATCTACAGCAAGGACCCGCGCCAGGTCGCCAAGAAGGCCGAGAAGTACCTCGCCTCGACCGGGATCGCCGACACCGCCTACTTCGCCCCCGAGGCCGAGTTCTACATCTTCGACGACGTGCGCTATTCCGTCACCGCCGGCGAGAGCTTCTACAAGGTCGACTCCGAGGAGGCCGCGTGGAACAGCGGCCGCGAGGAGGAGGGCGGCAACCTCGGCAACAAGACGCCGTTCAAGGGCGGCTACTTCCCCGTCGCGCCGGTGGACAAGACCGCCGATCTGCGCGATCACATGACGCTGAACCTGATCGAGGCGGGCTTCCACCTCGAGCGCTCGCACCACGAGGTCGGCACCGCCGGGCAGCAGGAGATCAACTACCGCTTCGACACCATGGTGCACGCGGCCGACGACATCCTGAAGTTCAAGTACATCATCAAGAACACGGCAGCGGAGTGGGGCAAGACGGTCACGTTCATGCCGAAGCCGCTGTTCGGCGACAACGGATCCGGCATGCACACCCACCAGTCCCTGTGGCTGGACGGCAAGCCGCTGTTCTTCGACGAGAACGGCTACGGCCAGCTCAGCGACACCGCGCGCTGGTACATCGGGGGCCTCCTCAAGCACGCGCACGCCGTGCTCGCCTTCACCAACCCGACGCTGAACAGCTACCACCGTCTGGTGAAGCACTTCGAGGCGCCGGTGAACCTGGCCTACTCCGCCGGCAACCGCTCCGCCGCGATCCGCATCCCGCTCACGGGCTCCAACCCGAAGGCCAAGCGCATCGAGTTCCGTGTTCCGGACGCGTCGGGCAACCCGTACCTGGCGTTCGCCGCGCAGCTCATGGCGGGCCTGGACGGCATCCGCAACCGCATCGAGCCGCTGGAGCCGATCGACAAGGACCTCTACGAGCTTCCCCCGGAGGAGGCCAAGAACATCCCGCAGGTGCCGAACTCCCTGCTGGACTCGCTCGAGGCTCTGCGCGCCGACCACGACTTCCTCCTCGAGGGCGGCGTGTTCACCGAGGAGCTCATCGAGACCTGGATCTCCTACAAGTACAACAACGAGATCCTGCCGATGGCCCAGCGCCCGCACCCGTACGAGTACGAGCTCTACTTCGGCGTCTGATCCCCCGATCCGACGAACGCTCCCGGCCCCGCGGCCGGGAGCGTTCGTCGTCTCCCGGCACCGCGGCGTGTTCTTTCACAGCAGACTCACAGCTATGCCACGGTGCCCGTCCCGGATCGCGCGGCGGGCGTCGCTCTTCCGCCGGCGTCGCGGTCAGCCGTAGAACAGCGTCTCGAACGCCTTCCGCGCACGGCGGGTGACCCGCAGGTACTCCTCCTCGACCGCCGCCGCCGACCGATCCGGATAGCCGAGGATCCGGCCGACGCCGTCGAGCTCGCGCGGGTCGGTCGGCAGCACGTCCCTGGTCTGGCCGGTGAGCAGCGTCATCGCGGAGCGGAGCCGGCTGGACAGGCGCCACGCCTCGCGCAGGCGCGCCGCCGCCGCGGCGGGGATGAACCCGGCCTCGACGGCGACGTCGAGCGCCCCGAGCGTGGACGTGGTGCGCAGGGCCGGCACCGCGTGCGCGTGCTGCAGCTGCACGATCTGGATCAGCCACTCCACGTCACTGAGCGTCCCGGGTCCGAGCTTGAGATGACGGCGCGGATCCACGCCCTGCGGCAGCCGCTCCCCCTCGACCCGCGCCTTGATCCGCTTGATCTCGCGCAGGGAGGCCAGATCCAGCGTCTCCGGGTAGCGCACGCCGTCGGCGAGCCCGAGGAACCGCTCGATGAGCTTGTGGCTGCCCGCCACGCCCCGGGCGCGCAGCAGCGCCTGCGCCTCCCAGGACAGCGACCACCGCCGGTAGTACGCGGCGTAGGCCTCGAGCGTGCGCACGAGCGGACCGTTGCGGCCCTCCGGGCGCAGATCCGCATCGAGCTCCAGCGGCAGCCGGTGATCGGTCAGATGCTCCCGCAGCCCGGCCACGATCCGCGCCGCGAGCTGCTGCGCGCGCTGCGGCTCCACGCCGTTCGCGTCGTACACGAACAGCACGTCGGCGTCGGACCCGAATCCGAGCTCGGCGCCGCCGAAGCGCCCCATCCCGATCACGGAGAAGTCCAGGGCGTCGTCCTCCTCCGGCACGACATCGCGGCGCACCGCGCGCAGCGCCGCCTGGATGGTGGCGTCCATGATCCCGGTGAGCGCGACCGCGACTTCGTCGATCGTGAGCACGTCCAGCGCGGCCCCCATCGCGGTGCGCAGCAGTTCCCGGCGCCGCAGTGCGCGCACGGACCGCATGGCCTCGAGGATCGTGTCGTGCCGGGTCTGGATCGCCCTGGACTCCTCGTCGAGGGCCTGCCAGGGCCGCGGGCGCAACTGCTCGGTGCTCTCCAGCCACGCGACCGACTCGGGGATCCACTCCATGAGCTCCCCGATGTAACGCGATGTGGACAGCACGCGGGTGAGGCGCTCCGCCGCCCCCGACGAATCCCGCAGCATGCGCAGGAACCAGGGTGTGTCGCCGAGCCGTTCGCTGATGCGCCGGAACGCGATCAGGCCGTAATCGGGATCCGTGCCGTCCGCGAACCAGCGCACCATGATCGGCATCAGGTGCTTCTGGATCGTCGCCTTGCGGCTGAGGCCGGTGGTGAGCGCCCCGATGTGGCGGAGCGCCCCCGCCGGGTCGCGGAACCCGATCGCGGCGAGGCGATCGTGCGCCTGATCCGTGGAGAGGGTGCGCTCCTCCTCGGGCAGCGAGGCGACGGCGCTCAGCAGCGGACGATAGAACAGGCGGGTGTGCAGGTCGCGCACCTCGCGGCGCACGTCCTCCCACACCTTCCGGATGCCCTCGGCGGTGTCTGCGAGACCGGTCGCGCGGCCGAGCACGCGCAGCGCATCCTCCCCGCGGGGCACGAGGTGGGTGCGGTGCATCTCGCGCAGCTGCAGCCGGTGCTCGATCAGCCGCAGCACGCGATAGTCCTGCGCGAACAGCCCGGCCTCGGCGCGGCCGATGTAGCCGCCGGTGACGAGCGCCTCCAGCGACTCCAGCGTGCCGCGGGTACGGATCCGCGGATCCGTGAGGCCGTGCACGAGCTGCAGCAGCTGCACCGTGAACTCGATATCGCGCAGGCCCCCCGGGCCGAGCTTGAGCTGGTACGGCACGTCCTCCGGGGCGATGTTCTCGGTGACGCGCTCGCGCATGCGCTGCACGCTGCCGACGAAGTCCTCACGCGCCGCGCTCGACCACACCTTGGGCTGCACGGCCGCGACATAGGCATCGCCCAGCTGCACGTCGCCGGCGACCGGGCGGGCCTTCAGCAGCGCCTGGAACTCCCAGCTCTTGGCCCAGCGGTCGTAATAGGCGACATGCGAAGCCAGCGACCGCACCAGCGCGCCCTGCTTGCCTTCCGGTCGCAGGGCCGCGTCCACCTCCCAGAGCGGCGGCTCCGCCTCGATGCCCGCGAGCGCCTGCATCGTGTCGCGGGCGAGCCGGGTGGCGATGTCGATCGCCCGGGGCTCCGCCAGCTGATCCTCATCCGCGGTGCCGGCGACGAAGATCACATCCACGTCGCTGACGTAGTTGAGCTCGCGCGCCCCGGTCTTGCCCATCCCGATGATCGCGAGCCGGGTCAGCGCGACCTCCCGACGCACGTCGTCGGATCCGGCAGCGGCCGTGCGGGCCACCGCGAGGGCGGCCTCGAGCGCCGCCGACGCCGCATCCGCGAGCGCGGCCGAGACCGTCGCCACCGCCTCGACCGGATCCGCCGCCGCGAGATCCCAGGCGGCGATGCCGGCGACCGCCCGCCGGTAGGCGACGCGCAGCGCCACCCGCGCCGCCGCATCCCCCGCTGCCGCGAAGCCACCGACGGCGCCGACAGCCGCGAGGAGCGCATCGCGCAGCTCCTGCGCGGTCGGCAGCGCAGGGCGATCCGCGAGCAGCAGGGCGAGCTCCTCGGGACGGCGTTCGAAGAAGCGTCCCGTTCCGGGCGAGGCACCGAAGACCGCCCAGGCCCGTGCGCGGGCGGCCTCGTCGCCGAGCACCTCGGCGACCGCAGCGGAGTCCCGACGGGCGACCCGGATGAGTCCCGTCAGTGCCTCATCCGGGTCCGCGCCGTGCAGCGACGCGATCATCGTCGACGGCGCGACCCCGGTGATGCCGGAGAGCTCCTCCAGGCCGGCGGAGGCCGCGGACAGCCCCACGAAGCCCAGCCGGGCGAGCGCGGACAGGGAGAGCGAATCGTCGAACCGGGGCACCACGACCCCCGATCAGAGCAGTTCGAGGTTGCTCTTGAGCTCGAACGGCGTGACCTGCCCGCGGTACGCCTCCCACTCCTTGCGCTTGTTCAGCAGGACGTAGTTGAACACCTGTTCGCCGAGCGTCTCGGCCACCAGCTCCGAGTCCTCCATGAGCTCCAGCGCGTGGTCGAGGCTCGCCGGCAGCGGTGCGTAGCCGAGGGCGCGGCGCTCGGCATCGCTCAGGGACCACACGTTGTCCTCGGCCTCCGGCGGCAGCTCGTAGCCCTCCTCGATGCCCTTGAGCCCGGCCGCGAGCATGAGCGCGAAGGCGAGGTACGGGTTGGCCGCGGAGTCCAGCGCCCGGTACTCGATGCGGGTCGACTGCCCCTTGTTCGGCTTGTACATCGGCACCCGGATGAGCGCCGAGCGGTTGGCGTGGCCCCAGCAGACGAAGCTCGGAGCCTCGTCGCCGCCCCAGAGACGCTTGTAGGAGTTCACGAACTGGTTCGTCACCGCGGCGATCTCGTTGGCGTGCCGCAGGAGCCCGGCGATGAACTGGCGGCCGGTACGCGAGAGCTGGTATTTGGCGCCCTCTTCGTAAAAGGCGTTGAGGTCGCCCTCGAACAGCGACAGGTGCGTGTGCATGCCGCTGCCGGGGTGGTTGTTCAGCGGCTTGGGCATGAACGTCGCATAGACGCCCTGCTCGATCGCCACCTCCTTGACGACCGTGCGGAAGGTCATGATGTTGTCGGCGGTGGTGAGCGCGTCCGCGTACCGCAGGTCGATCTCGTTCTGGCCGGGACCGCCCTCATGGTGGCTGTACTCCACCGAGATGCCGAGATCCTCCAGCATCCGCACCGCGCTGCGCCGGAAGTCGTGCGCCGTGCCGCCGGGCACGTTGTCGAAGTAGCCCGCGGAGTCCACAGGGACGGGACCCTCCGGGCCGAACTGCGACGACTTGAGCAGGTAGAACTCGATCTCGGGGTGCGTATAGAACGTGAAGCCCGCGTCCGCCGCCTTGGCGAGGGTGCGCTTGAGCACGTGCCGGGGGTCGGCCACGGCGGGGCGGCCGTCCGGGGTGGTCAGGTCGCAGAACATCCGCGCGGTGGGGTCGATCTCCCCGCGCCAGGGCAGGATCTGGAAAGTCGTCGGATCCGGCTGCGCGAGAAGGTCCGACTCGAAGGTACGGGTGAGGCCCTCGATCGCGGATCCGTCGAAGCCGATGCCTTCCGCGAAGGCGCCCTCGACCTCGGCGGGGGCGATCGCGACCGACTTGAGGGTGCCGATGACATCGGTGAACCAGAGCCGGATGAACTTCACTCCGCGCTCCTCGATGGTGCGCAGCACGAAGTCGCGCTGCTTGTCCATTCCGCTCATCGGGCGCCGTCCGTGCTCCAGCTGTCCTCCGCCGCGTCCTCGTCCGCCCAGGCCTTCGCGCGCTCCCTCAGGATGTGCAGTGCCCGTGCAGCCTCCGCCTCGGTGTCGAACGGCCCGATGCGATCGAGCGAGGAGGACAGCAGGCCGTACTCGACCTTCCCGGTCCTGCTGTTGAACCAGTACTTCTGCTCGCCGTATCCTTCGCCGTCGAACCTGTCGTCGTGCTGCGCGTCGCCCATGTCTGCTCCTCCTGTGCGTTGTCACGATCCTACTGGCGCTCCTCGCTCTCGGTAGGCTGTGGCACATGGCAAAAGCGATCGGCGTGGACATCGGCGGAACCGGCATCAAGGCGGGGATCGTCGACCTCGAGCACGGAACCCTCGACTCGGACCGGATCCGGGTCCCCACACCCAAGGGCGCGGCCCCTGCGGACGTGCTCACCGCGGTCAAGGAGGTGCTCACGACGCTGGATGTGCAGGACTCCGACCTGCCCCTGGGCGTCGCCTTCCCGGCGATCGTGAAGTACGGCAAGACCCTGTCCGCCGCCAACGTCTCGAAGGACTGGGTCGGCTTCGAGGCCGAGCGGTTCTTCGAGGACGGGCTGGGCCGTCAGATCACGTTCGTGAACGACGCCGACGCGGCGGGTGTCGCCGAGGTGCGGCACGGCTCCGCCCGCGACGCGCGGGGCCTGACGATCCTGACCACCCTCGGCACCGGCATCGGCTCCGCCTTCCTCTACGACGGCGTCCTGCTGCCGAACACCGAGCTCGGCCACCTCTGGCGGGATCACGACTCGATCGAGAAGTGGTGCGCGTATTCCGCCATGGAGCGGGAGAGCCTGTCCTGGGAGGCATGGTCGGCGCGACTGCAGGAGTTCTACTCGCACGTCGAGTTCCTGTTCAGCCCCGACCTGTTCGTGGTCGGCGGCGGCGTGTCCAAGCACCCGGAGAAGTTCCTCCCCCTGCTGGAGCTGAAGACCCCGATCGTCGCGGCTGTGCACCGCAATTCCTCCGGCATCATCGGCGCGGCGTCGCTCGCCGCGGACTGACCCGCCCTCGCCCGAGACGGGCGCAGGGACCACGACAGGCCCGGATCCGCAGGACTGCGGATCCGGGCCTCTTCCGTGCGGGGAACGGGCCGGCCTGTACGCCGGGTTCTGTTCCGGGGCCCCTCTCGGGGTGTCCCTTCGACGGTCATCTCTCTCGGCGACGCGTTGCCGCGCCGCTCCAGCGGCCTACCCGGGGACTCGGCGAGCCGCGTCAACATCCCCTGTCTGGCCTTGCTCCGGGCGAGGTTTACCTGGCGGGCCGTGTCACCACGGCCCCCGGTGGTCTCTTACACCACCCTTTCACCCTTACCCCCGGGTCTTGCGGCCCGACGGCGGTCTTCTCTCTGTGGCACTGTCTCGCGGATTGCTCCGGGTGGGTGTTGCCCACCGCCCTGCCCTGCGGAGCCCGGACGTTCCTCGGTGCGGTCTCCCGCCACGCGACCGTCCGGCCGACCCGTTCGGATCCAGTCTACGGTTCCTTGCCGGCGTCCTCGGCGATGCGCAGGTCGAGGGGGATGTCGATCTCGAACCCGGGGAACAGCCGACGGGTCGCGGCGTCCGCGGCGTCCTGCACCGCACGGGCGGCCTCCTCGGCCTGCTCGAGCGGCGTGTGCACGATGACCTCGTCGTGCAGGAAGAACGCCAGGTGCGCGCGCCGGGCGAACACCGGGCCGGAGCCGGGCGCGGGCCGCGATGCGTCCGTGAGCGCCGCCAGACGGTACCGGATCTCGGCGAGCCACAGCAGCGACCACTCCGCGGCGGTCCCCTGCACCACGAAATTGCGGGTGAAGCGGCCGCGGTCCCTGGCGCGGCTGCGCGCGAACCGCTCATCCGCGCCGTCCGCATCGGGATCGCTCGCGCGGGACTGCGCCGCCGTCCAGGTCGGATCCGGCCGCGGCGAGCTGCGACCGAGGAGCGTGGAGACGACGCCGCCGTCCTCGCCCGTCTTCGCCGCAGCGTCGACGAGCGCCATGGCCCGAGGGAACACACTGCGCAGCCGAGGACCGAGCTGCCCACTGGGGCCGGTGGTCGCGCCGTACATCGCGCCCAGCACCGCGTACTTCGCCTCCTGCCGGGTCTGCACCGCACCGGAGCGCACCACGCCCTCGTACAGGTCGGCGCCGCGCGCGGCGGCGGCCATCGCCCGGTCCTGCGACATCGCGGCGAGCACCCGCGGCTCCAGCTGCGCGACATCGGCGCACACCAGGGTCCACCCCTCGTCCGCGCGCACCGCGGGGCGCAGGCTCCGCGGAATCTGCAGTGCGCCCCCGCCGCTGGACGCCCAGCGCCCGGTGACGACCCCGCCGGTGAGATAGATCGGGCGGAAGCGCTCCTCGCGCACCCATTCCGCCAGCCAGGCCCACCCGTTCGCGGCATGCAGCCGGGCGAGCTTCTTGTACGCCAGGAGCGGTTCGACCACGGGATGCTCGACCTGGCCGAGCTCCCAGCGCGAGGTCGAGTCGACGAGGATCCCGGCCCGCCGCAGTGACTTCAGAAGCCGCGGCGGACTGTCCGGGTTGACGGTCGCGTCCTCCAGGCCCGCCGCGATCTCGACCACGAGTTCGGCCATCCGGGCGGGGCGCGCACCCGGCACCGGCCGCGGCCCGAGCGCCTCGGCCAGCAGCCGTTCATGCACGGCCGTGCTCCACGGCAGGCCGGCCGCGGTCATCTCCTCCGCGATGAGGGCACCGGTCGATTCCGCGGCGCACAGCAGCGCGAGGCGTCCGTCCGGGGCACGCTGCAGCGCCGCCCGCTGACGGGCATGCTCGGCGAGGAGCTCATCGATCTCGCCTGCGCCCTCGTCCGCTCCGTACCGGGCGAGGACGTTCAGATCGAACAGCGCGGGCACCTCGACGGTCGTCGCGAGCGGATCCGCCCTGACCCACCGGGTCGACGCCGGGATCGGATCCGCGAGGCTCGTCGTGTCTCGCAGGATCGCGTGGCAGAGCAGCAGGTCGTGCGCGCGACGGATCCGGATCCCGGCGGCGAGCAGCCGCGGGTACACCTCACGCAGGTGCCGCACCACCCATCGCGGGTGGCCCGCGTCCTCGAAGCCGGCGACCGTGACCACCAGCTCGGACGCTCCGATCTCGCGTCTGCCCGACTCCGCGCCGTGCTCATCGAGCAGCACCAGCGTCCACGCGTCTGCGCGCGCCGACCGACCCAGCACGACCTCGTGCGGAGCGGCCGATTCGATCATGTCTTCGAATCTACGCCCTCCGATCCCGCCCGGATGACACGCTCGAGCCAGGCGGACCGGCCACCGGGTGTGTCGTCGTGTATCGCAGCTCGCACGCGCGCACCCGCGGGCGGTTAGCGTGGAGGCACCGGAGAGGAGTTCCATGTCCGACGCATCCGCCTTCACCGCCCACAACGGCTTCACTCTGCCCGCGCAGGGGCTCGGCACCTACGGCTTCCGCGGAGAAGCCGGCGCGGACGCGGTCCGCAGCGGCATCGAGACCGGCTATCGCCTGATCGACTCGGCCTTCAACTACGAGAACGAGGGTGCGGTGGGCTGGGGGATCTCCGGCGCGGCCGTCGATCGCGCCGAGCTCATCGTGACTTCGAAGCTCGCCGGGCGCCACCACGCCCGCGGCAAGGCGCTCATGGCGATCGAGGAGAGCCGGTTCCGGCTCGGTGTCGACGCGATCGACCTCTTCCTCATCCACTGGCCCCTGCCGCGCGTGGACTCGTACGTCGAGGCCTGGCAAGCGCTGATCGAGGCGCGCGAACGGGGGCTCGTCCGTCAGATCGGCGTGTCGAACTTCCTGCCCGAGCACCTGGAACGCATCGAGGACGCCACCGGGGTGCGCCCCGTGGTCAACCAGATCGAACTGCATCCGCGCTTCCCCCAGCAGGATGCGCTGGAGTACCACCGCGCGCACGGCATCCTCACCGAGGCGTGGAGCCCGCTCGGCAAGGCCGGCGACGTGCTGGACGAGCCGGTGATCGCCCGAGTGGCCGCCGCGCACCGGATCACCCCGGCGCAGACCGTGCTCGCCTGGCATGCGGGGCGCGGCGTGGTCGCGATCCCCAAGGCGGCCTCGGCGGAGCACCAGGCGCTGAACCTGGCCGCCGCTCAGGTGCGGCTGAGCGACGAGGAGATCGCCGAGATCACCGCTCTCGGACGCCCCGACGGACGGCTGTGGGGCGCGGATCCGGCCACGCACGAGGAGTTCTGAGGTCGGGACCGGAAGCGGATCCGGGCCCTTCGACAGGCTCAGGGACCGAAAGCGGATCCGGGCCCTTCGACAGGCTCAGGGACCGGATCCGGTCAGTCCGCCGCAGCCGCGGAGCTCTTCAGCCCCGACTCCTCGGTGCGGATCAGGATGCAGCCGCACTCCGGGCAGGAGACGACCTCGTCATCCGCGGCCTGACGGATGACGTTCAGATCGGTTCCCGAGAGCACCATGCGGCACCCTTCGCAGGTGGCGCGGCGCAGCAGCGCCGCGCCCGCGGTGCGTCCGCTGCGGCGCTGGTACTCGGCCATGAGCGACGGGGAGACCGCGTCGACGAGCGCGCCGCGATCGCGGGCGAGCTGCTCCCCCTCGGTGGCCGCGGCAGCGATGAGCGCCTTCGCCTCGGCGGTCAGCCGGGTCCCCTCCGCCACCGTCTCGTCGATGAGCGCCTGCTGGGCGGAGACGGCGGCCTCGGCGTCTTCGAGGCGCCCCATGAGCTCGAGCTCGGCGTCCTCGAGGTCGCTGATCCTGCGGCCGAGACTCGCGATCTCCTGTTCCAGGGCGACCGCGTCCTTCGGATTCTGCGTGGCGGCGAGCCGCTCGGCATCACGGTCGCGGCGCTGCGCGGCGAGGGCCACGTCCGACTCGAGGCGCTTCAGCTCGGCCTGCACGTCGTCGCGCGCGCCCGACAGCGCGGTCAGCTCCCGCAGCTGCCCCTGGCGCTGCGCGGAGAGCTCGTTGATCCGCTCGCCCTGCACAGGGCGCGTGCGCGCGTAATCGGCCTGCGTGATGCGGCGATCGATGTCGGCGATGTCGAGGAGCACGAGCTGGTGCGCGGGGTTGGCTTTCACGCCCTCAAACCTACGCCAGAGGACCCTCCGTCCGCGCGGAGGACGGACTCAGGACACGTCGCCGTCGACGTAGAGCCATCGCCCGCCCTCGCGCACGAAACGGCTGCGCTCATGCAGCACGCCACGCCCCGCGGCGTCGCGATGGATCGCCTCGAACTCGACGATGCCCTCCGTGTCGAAGGGGCCACCGCCGGCCTTCGCGAGGATGTCCAGGCGCAGCCAGCGCACCCCTGGATCGATGTCGACGCTCGCCGGCCGGGTGGACGGGTGCCAGGAACGCAGCAGATACGCGGCGGCACCGATCGCGAACGCGGTGTACCGCGAGCGCATGAGACGCTCCGCGGTCGGCGCCGGCCGACCCGCCAGGATCGGGCCGCAGCAGGCGTCGAACACGTCACCGGAGCCGCATGGGCAGCGCTGCGCGCCCTGCTCGGCGCTCGATCCCTTGTTCATCGCCTTCAGCCTATTCGCAGCAGGCACACCCCTCGGGAATACCCCTAGGGGGTATAAGGTTGTGGCCATCATGGACGAACGAGCGCAGCACGGCGACCACCCCGCGGACCAGATCGCGCTGCACGATCACGCAGCGGAGCATGAACCGCACACCGCGACGTCAGAGCGCCCCGATCACGCGGATCACGAGGGCCACGCGGATCACGAGGGCCACGCGGATCACGAGGGCCACGCGGGATCGCATGGCCACTCGAACCACGGCGGCCACGGGGACCATGCCGGTCACGGCGACCACGTCGCCCGGTTCCGCCGCCTGTTCTGGATCATGCTGGTGCTGGCGGTGCCGGTCGTCGCCTTCTCCCCCATGTTCGCGATGCTCGTCGGGTACCACGTGCCCGAGGTCCTGGCGCTGCAGGCGATCCCGCCGGTGATCGGCACGGTGCTGTACGTCTGGGGCGGGCAGCCGTTCCTGACCGGCGCGATCTCCGAGATCCGCGGGCGCCGACCCGGGATGATGCTGCTCATCGCGCTCGCGATCACCGTCGCCTTCCTCGCCTCATGGGGCGCGACGCTCGGACTCCTCGACCACGAGCTCGACTTCTGGTGGGAGCTCGCCCTCCTCATCGTGATCATGCTTCTCGGGCACTGGATCGAGATGCGCTCTCTCGCGCAGACGACGTCGGCTCTCGATTCGCTCGCCGCGCTCCTGCCCGATCAGGCGGAGCGCGTGAACGGCGACGACATCGAACTCGTCTCCCCCGCGGACCTGCGCGTCGGAGACGTGGTGCTGATCCGCCCCGGAGGCCGGGTGCCGGCCGATGCGATGGTCGTGGAGGGCTCCGCGAACCTCGACGAGTCGATGATCACCGGCGAGTCGCGTGCGGTGCCGCGGACGACGGGCGATCGGGTGGTCGCGGGAACGATCGCGACGGACTCGGCGCTGCGCGCGCGGGTGACCGCGGTCGGAGACGACACGGCCCTCGCCGGGATCGGCCGGCTGGTCGCCGAGGCGCAGTCCTCGTCCTCCCGCGCCCAGCGCCTCGCGGACCGCGCGGCGGGGTGGCTGTTCTGGTTCGCCCTCATCGCCGGAATCGTCACGGCTGTGGTGTGGACGGCCATCGGACTGCCCGATGCCGCGGTCGTCCGGGTCATCACCGTCCTCGTGATCGCCTGCCCGCACGCCCTGGGCCTCGCGATCCCCCTCGTGGTCTCGATCGCCACCGAGCGCGCAGCGCGCGGCGGGATCCTCGTGAAGGACCGGATGGCCCTGGAGCGGATGCGCCAGGTCGACGCCGTGCTCTTCGACAAGACCGGGACCCTGACCGAGGGCGCGCCCGCGGTGACCGGCATCGCCGTGTCCGCCGGATTCACGCAGGACGATGTGCTGGGCCTGGCCGCCGCGGCGGAGTCCGACTCCGAGCACCCGCTCGCGGCCGCGATCCGCACGGCCGCCGAGAGCCGAACCCTCCCCCGCGGTGCCGTGTCGGCGTTCCGCTCGGAACCGGCGCTCGGCGTGCGCGCCGTCGTCGACGGCCGCACGGTCGAGGTCGGCGGACCCGCGCTGCTCCGCCAGGCGGACGCGACGGAGCTGCCCGAGGCTGCCGCATGGCGTGCGCAGGGCGCGATCATCCTGCACGTGCTCGTGGACGGCCGTGTGGCCGGCGCGCTGCGGCTCGCCGACGCGATCCGGGAGGAGTCCCGCAC
Source organism: Actinomycetota bacterium (assembly GCA_018268515.1). Taxonomy (GTDB): domain Bacteria; phylum Actinomycetota; class Actinomycetes; order Actinomycetales; family Microbacteriaceae; genus Microbacterium. The sequence goes on along the minus strand of JAFDWK010000006.1, from coordinate 10,568 downwards.
CGCCGTACGCGCCCTGCAGCAGCGCGGCGTCGATGTGGTGATGATCACCGGCGACGCGGAGGCGGTGGCGGCCTCCGTGGCCGCGGAGCTCGGCATCGAGAGGTTCTTCGCCGGGGTGCGCCCCGAGGACAAGTCGGCGCGCGTCGCCGAGCTGCAGTCCGAGGGACGCACGGTCGCGATGGTGGGCGATGGCGTGAACGATGCACCGGCGCTCGCACGGGCCGATGTGGGCATCGCGATCGGCGCCGGAACCGACGTCGCGATCGGATCCGCCGGGGTCGTGCTGGCGAGCTCCGATCCGCGCTCCGTCGTCGCGACGATCGAGCTGTCCCGGGCCGCGTACCGCAAGATGCGGCAGAACCTGTGGTGGGCGGCCGGCTACAACCTGGCCGCCGTCCCGCTCGCCGCGGGCGTGCTCGCCCCGATCGGCTTCCTACTGCCGATGTCGGTCGGCGCGATCCTGATGTCGGTCTCCACCGTGGTCGTCGCGCTCAACGCGCAGCTGCTGCGCCGGCTCGACCTGCGACCGGAGAGCGTCGCCGCGGCGCCGGCACGCCGCTCGCGCTGACGCGCCGGCGTCCGGACCGGGTCGGGCTCAGAGTCCGATCCGGTCCAGGGCATCCGCGAGGCGTCCGACGGTGCCGTCCACGTCGGCGAGCTTGTCCAGCCCGAACAGCCCGATCCGGAACGTCGAGAACGACTCCGGCTCCCCGCAGTGCAGCGGCACCCCGGCGGCGACCTGCAGCCCCTGCTCGCGGAAGAGCGCGCCCGTCCGCAAGCCGGGATCCGTGGTGTGCACGACCGCGACACTCGGCGAGGCGAAGCCCTCCGCCGCGACCGACGGCAGGCCGCGCTGCGCGAGCAGGGCGCGCACCCTGGTCCCGAGGTCCCACTGCGCCGCGCGCAGCGCCTCGAAGCCACGCTCACGGGTCTCCGTCGAAAGCCGGGCGTTGTGCGCCAGCGTGTCGGTCGGCATGGTGGCGTGGTACGGGGCGCGCCCGGCGACGTACTCCTCCGAGATCCACAGCCAGCGCGCGAGATCGATCGCGAAGCTCGACGACGTGCGCGCGGTCACCGCCTCCCGCCCCGCATCGCGGAGCATGACGTAGCCGGCGCCCGGTGAGCCGCTCCAGCCCTTCTGCGGAGCGCTCAGCAGCACGTCCACGCCGAGCGCCTCCATGTCCACCCAGAGCGCACCGGAGGCGATCGAGTCCAGCACCAGCAGTCCGCCGATCTCGTGCACCGCGTCGGCGAGAGCGCGCACATAGTCGTCGGGAAGCAGGATCCCCGCGGCCGTCTCCACGTGCGGCGCGAACACGACCTCACTGCGCTGCGCGCGGATCGCCGCGACCACCTCGTCGATCGGAGCCGGCGCCCAGGCCGCCTGCGCATCGGCCGACTGCGGCCGGGCGGTGCACACGACCGTGTTCTGCGCGATGTCCCCCACCTCGAGGATCTGCGACCAGCGATAGGAGAAGAGCCCGTTGCGCACGATCAGGCAGCGGCGCCCCGTAGCGAGCTGACGCGCCACCGCCTCCATGCCGTAGGTGCCTCCGCCCGGGACGATCGCCGTCGTGGTGGCGCGGTACGCGGCACGCAGATCCGACTGCAGGCTCTGCATCACGGCGACGAAGCGCGCGGACATGTGGTTCAGGGAACGGTCCGTGAACACCACCGAATACTCCAGCAGGCCGTCGGGATCGACATCATCGTGCGGAAGGCTCATGCGACCAGCCTGACACACGAGCCCCGGTAGGCTGGAGGGCACGCGCCCATAGCTCAGTTGGTAGAGCACGTCGTTTACACCGATGTGGTCGGGAGTTCGAGTCTCTCTGGGCGCACCCCTGCTCACTCCCGCCGTTGTGCACCCCGACCATCCGAACCGGGGCTAGGCTGACTCTCGCGCGCCTTTGTGCGGAGTCGACAACGCTCCCCGGCGTCGCATCCCGATTTCGTTGGCATGACCTGCCAGACAGACGAAAGGCCTCCTGTGACTGTTCACGACCAGGATCCGTACTCCCAGGGCCCGCTCGACAGCGATCCCGAAGAGACCAGCGAATGGCAGCAATCGCTCGACGAGCTCGTCGATGCGAAGGGCCACGGCCGCGGGCGCGAGATCATGCTCAGCCTGCTCAAGCGCTCCAAGGAACTGCACCTGGGCGTGCCGATGGTGCCGACCACGGACTACATCAACACGATTGCGCCGGAGAACGAGGCCGCGTTCCCCGGCGACGAGGAGCTCGAGCGCCGTTACCGGCACTGGATCCGATGGAACGCCGCGATCACCGTGCACCGGGCGCAGCGCCCCGGCATCGGCGTCGGCGGGCACATCTCGACCTACGCCTCGGCCGCCTCGCTGTACGAGGTCGGCTTCAACCACTTCTTCCGCGGACAGGACCACCCGTCCGGCGGCGACCAGATCTTCTACCAGGGCCACGCCTCCCCCGGCGCGTACGCCCGAGGCTTCCTCGAGGGGCGGATCACCGAGCAGCAGCTCGACGCGTTCCGCCAGGAGAAGTCCGGCGCCCCGAACGGGCTGCCGTCCTACCCGCACCCGCGGATGATGCCGGGGTTCTGGCAGTTCCCGACCGTGTCGATGGGTCTCGGCCCGATCAACGCGATCTACCAGGCGATGACGAACAAGTACCTCGCCAACCGCGGCATCAAGCAGAACGACTCGCACGTGTGGGCGTTCCTCGGCGACGGCGAGATGGACGAGGTCGAGTCCCGCGGTCAGCTCCAGGTCGCCGCGAACGAGGGTCTGGACAACCTCACCTTCGTGATCAACGCGAACCTGCAGCGCCTGGACGGCCCGGTCCGCGGCAACGGCAAGATCATCCAGGAGCTGGAGAGCTTCTTCCGCGGTGCCGGCTGGAACGTGATCAAGGTCGTGTGGGGCCGCGAATGGGACGACCTGCTCGCCCGCGACACCGACGGCGCCCTGCTGAACCTGATGAACGTCACGCCCGACGGCGACTACCAGACGTACAAGGCCGAGAGCGGCGCGTACGTGCGGGAGAACTTCTTCGGCCGTGACGAGCGCGCGCTCGCGCTGGTCAAGGACTACACCGACGACCAGATCTGGCGTCTGCGTCGCGGCGGTCACGACTACCGCAAGGTGTACGCGGCCTACAAGGCGGCCGTCGAGCACAAGGGCCAGCCGACCGTCATCATCGCGAAGACCGTCAAGGGCTACGGCCTCGGTCCGCACTTCGAGGGGCGCAACGCGACCCATCAGATGAAGAAGATGACGCTGGACGACCTCAAGCTGTTCCGCGACACCATGCACATCCCGATCTCGGACGCCCAGCTCGAAGCCGACCCGTACCGCCCGCCGTACTTCCACCCGGGGCAGAACGACGAGACGATCCAGTACATGCTGGATCGCCGTCACGAGCTCGGCGGGTTCCTGCCCGAGCGGCGCAGCACCCACGTGGGGCTCGAGCTCCCGCAGGACAAGGACTACGCGCTGCCGAAGAAGGGATCCGGCAACCAGGAGGTCGCGACGACCATGGCGTTCGTGCGCATGGTCAAGGACCTCATGCGGGTCAAGGGCTTCGGCGAGCGGATCGTCCCGATCATCCCGGACGAGGCGCGCACCTTCGGCATGGACGCGTACTTCCCGACCGCGAAGATCTACAACCCGAACGGCCAGAACTACACCTCGGTCGACCGGGAGCTGCTGCTCGCGTACAAGGAGAGCCCGCAGGGGCAGCTCATGCACGTGGGCATCAACGAGGCCGGTGCCGTGGCGGCGTTCACCGCCACATCGACCGCGTACTCGACCCACGGCCAGCCGCTGATCCCGATCTACATCTTCTACTCGATGTTCGGCTACCAGCGCACCGGCGACGCGTTCTGGGCCGCCGGCGACCAGATGGGCCGCGGCTTCATCATCGGCGCCACCGCGGGCCGCACCACGCTGACCGGCGAGGGCACGCAGCACGCGGACGGCCACTCGCCGCTGCTCGCCTCGACCAACCCCGCCACGCTCGTGTACGACGCGGCCTACGGCTACGAGGTCTCGCACATCGTGCAGGCCGGCATCGAGCAGATGTACGGCCCTGGACCCGATGGCAATGGCCACCCGAATCCGGACGTCATGTACTACCTCACGGTGTACAACGAGCCGATGCGGATGCCGGCCGAGCCCGAGGAGGTGGACGCCGAGGGGATCCGGAAGGGCCTGCACCGCATCTCGGTCGGATCCGGTGACGGTCAGCGCGTGCAGCTGCTCGCGTCGGGCGTGGGCGTGCCGTGGGCGATCGAGGCCCAGGAGCTGCTGCTCGCCGACTGGGGCGTGTCCGCCGACGTGTGGTCGGTCACCTCGTGGACCGAGCTGCGCCGCGACGGCCTCGCCGCCGACGAGCACAACTTCCTGCACCCGGAGCAGGAGCCGCAGACGGCGTACCTCACCGAGAAGCTGAAGAACGCGCAGGGTCCGTTCATCGCCACGAGCGACTACATGCACGCCGTGCAGGACCAGATCCGCCAGTGGGTGCCCGGCACGTACTACACGCTCGGTGCCGACGGTTTCGGCTTCGCGGACACCCGCGCGGCCGCCCGTCGCTTCTTCAAGATCGACGGCCCGTCCATGGTGGTCCGCGCCCTGCAGGCGCTGGCCGACGAGGGCCGCATCGACCGCTCCGTCGTGGGCCAGGCGATCGCGAAGTACGACCTGCACAACGTGAACGCCGGCACCAGCGGCAACGCGGGCGGCGAGAGCTGACCCGCCCGACACGATGAGCAGAACCCCCGAGATGACCAAGGAGGAGACGCTGGCGTGGCTGCGCCGCATCTCCGGGGATCTCGCCACGGCGACCCTGCAGCGTCTCGAGGATTCGCTGCCGTGGTACGCCGAGATGCCACCGGCCCGACGGTCCGCCGTCGGGCTGGTGGCGCAGGCGGGCATCACCTCGTTCATCCAGTGGTACGACGATCCGACGTCGACGCCCTGGATCGCCGCCGACATCTTCGCGGCCGCCCCGCGCGAGCTGCTGCGCAGCGTCAGCCTGCAGCAGACGCTGCAGCTCATCCGGGTCACGGTCGAGGTGACCGAGGAGCGCGTGGCCGGCAACGGCCAGCACCTCCGCGACGCGATCCTGCTGTACTCGCGGGACGTCGCCTTCGCCGCCGCCGACGTGTACGCGCGGGCGGCCGAGGCCAGAGGACTGTGGGACGCGCGCCTGGAGGCGCTCGTCGTCGACTCCATCCTCACCGGCGAGGCCGATGAGGAACTGCCCAGCCGCATCGCCGCCCTCGGATGGCACGGCCATGGCGAGGTCTGCGTGATCGTGGGCACCACGCCCGCGCAGTTCGACGTCGACCAGGTGCGCCGCACCGCCCGCAAGCTCGCCGTCGATGTGCTGATCGGCGTGCAGGGCTCGCGTCTGGTGCTCGTGGTCGGCCGCGCCAAGCCCGCCGCTGCGGACGACGCGACCGAGCCCGAGGAGTTCTCCTTCGCCGAGATCGCGCGCACCTTCGAGCCCTCGTTCGGATCGGGCCACGTCGTGGTCGGTCCTGCCGTCGCGGCCCTGGTGGATGCCGGGCAGAGCGCCCGCGCCGCACTGGCCGGATTCGCCGTCGCGCGGGCCTGGCGCGGTGCGCCGCGCCCCGTCGACGCCGATGAACTGCTGCCCGAGCGGGCTATCGCCGGGGATCCGCTGGCCAAGCAGACCCTCATCGAACGGGTGTTCCGGCCGCTGCACGACCACTCCACCGACCTGGTGACGACGCTGTGGAGCTATCTCGACAACGGCCGGTCCCTCGAAGCCACCGCCCGCGAGCTGTTCGTGCATCCGAACACCGTGCGCTACCGGCTGAAGCGGATCAGCGAGGTCATCGGCTGGGATGCGACCGGGCCCCGGGAGGCGTTCATCCTGCAGACCGCGCTCGTGCTCGGCACGATCGGCACGGCGGATCCGGTCCGGCGCGGCCTGCGTCCTCGTCGCCCCCGGTGACTCCTCCGCCCTCGCCGCAGAGTGCTGTTGTACGACTCGGATAACCGATCGGCGGATTCTTGTGAGGGTTGAGCCACCGAATCCGACGGATCGTTGGCAGACTGGGAACGTGATCGTCTTCGCATGCCCTGGACAGGGCTCCCAGACCCCTGGTTTCCTCTCCCCCTGGCTCGAGCTCGACGGCGTCGCCGAGGATCTTGCCGCGTTCTCCGAGGCCGCCGAGGTCGACCTGGTCCGGCACGGCACGGTCTCCGACGCCGATACGATCCGCGACACCCGCATCGCTCAGCCGCTGATCGTCGCCGCCTCTCTCATCGCCGCGAAGGTCCTGCGCGAGCGCGTGGGTCGCGGACCGGACGGCGTCGCCGGGCATTCGGTCGGCGAGTTCGCCGCCGTGGCGGACGCCGGCGTGATCCCCGCCGAGACCGCGATGCGCCTGGTCGGCATCCGCGGACGCGCGATGGCGGATGCCGCCGGCCGGACGCCGACCGGCATGAGCGCGATCCTGGGTGGCGACGAGGAGGCGGTGCTCGCGCTGCTCGCCGACCTCGACCTCACCCCCGCCAACTACAACGGCGGCGGACAGATCGTGGCCGCCGGAGCCCTGCCCGCCCTCGCGGCGCTGGCCGCGGCGCCCGTGCGCGGATCCCGTGTGGTCCCCCTGCAGGTCGCCGGCGCCTTCCACACCGACTACATGGCCCCGGCCGTCGACACGCTGCGTGCCGCTGTCTCGGGCATCGACGCCACAGGCCCCGCAATCACCCTGTGGACCAACAAGGACGGATCCGTGCTCGCCGACGGCGCCACCGCGCTGGCGAACCTCGTCACCCAGGTCTCCTCCCCTGTGCGGTGGGATCTGTGCATGGCTTCGTTCGCCGACCACGGCATCACGGGCCTCATCGAGCTCACCCCGGCCGGCGCGCTCACCGGTCTCGCCAAGCGCGGCCTGCGCGGCGTTCCCGCCGTCGCCGTGAAGACCCCCGACGATCTGGACGCGGCCGCGGTGCTGCTGAACGGCGCTGACAACAACGGAGAAGCAGCATGACCACGCTCAAGCAGGCCACCGGCCCCGCCTACACCCGCATCTACTCCGTGGGTGCCGCCCGCGGAGAGAACGCCGTGCCGAACGAGGACCTCATCGGCCCGATCGACTCGAGCGATGAGTGGATCCGCCAGCGCACCGGCATCATCACCCGCACCCGTGCGGTCCCGGAGACCGATGCGATCGACCTCTCCACCGCGGCCGCGGTCGAGGCGATCGAGCGCTCAGGAGTCGCCCCCTCCGACATCGACGTCGTCATCGTGGCGACCATCAGCAACCCGAAGCAGACCCCGTCGGTCTCGGCGATCGTCGCCGATCGTGTGGGGGCGAACCCCGCGGCGGCCTACGACATCAACGCCGCCTGCGCCGGCTACGCCTACGCGGTCGCCCAGGCCGACGCCCTGATCCGCGCCGGTGCCGCGAGGCACGCGCTCGTCATCGGCGCCGAGAAGCTCTCCGACATCGTCGACCCCGCCGACCGGAGCATCTCGTTCCTGCTCGGCGACGGCGCGGGCGCGGTCGTGATCGGTCCGAGCGACACCCCCGGCATCTCCGCCACCGTGTGGGGTTCGGACGGGTCCAAGGCCGACGCCGTCGGCATGAACCACACCCTCACCGAGTTCCGCGACGGCACCGCGCCGTGGCCGACGCTTCGCCAGGAGGGTCCGACCGTGTTCCGCTGGGCGGTCTGGGAGATGGCCAAGGTCGCCAAGCAGGCCCTGGAGCAGGCCGGCGTCGAGGCCTCGGATCTCGCCGCCTTCATCCCGCACCAGGCCAACATGCGCATCGTCGACGAGTTCGCCAAGCAGCTGAAGCTTCCCGAGACGACGGTCATCGCGCGCGACATCGAGACCACCGGCAACACCTCCGCGGCGTCCATCCCGCTCGCCACGCACCGTCTGCTGCAGGAGCACCCCGAGCTCAGCGGCGGTCTCGCCCTGCAGATCGGCTTCGGCGCGGGACTCGTCTTCGGCGCGCAGGTGGTCGTGCTCCCCTGAGCGGGCGCCACGGACTCCTAGACTGTTCACCGGTTCGAAACCCCCATAGAAAGAGGAAATCATGGCCTTCAGCAACGACGAGGTCCTCGCTGGCCTTGCAGAGCTCATCACCGACGAGACCGGCATCGACGCCTCGGAGGTCGCTCTGGAGAAGTCCTTCACCGACGACCTGGACATCGACTCGATCTCCATGATGACGATCGTGGTCAACGCCGAGGAGAAGTTCGGCGTCACCATCCCCGACGATGAGGTCAAGAACCTCAAGACCGTCGGTGACGCCGTGAGCTTCATCGTCGCCGGCCAGGAGTGACACCCGCGGATGCCACCCCCGCTCCTGCGGGGCGTGGCATCCTCTTCTTCCGCTTCCCCGGATCCCGCACGTCGACCGGCTCGGCACCCCGTCGATCGGGCCGAGCATCCCACCCGCTCCCTGAGAAGGAACACGCATGACCAAGCGCATCGTCGTCACCGGCATCGGTGCCACGTCCGCCCTGGGCGGCACCGCCCCGGAGAACTGGGCCAACCTGCTCGCCGGCGTCTCCGGCACGCACACCCTGACCCACGAGTGGGTCGCCGAGCACCAGATCCCGGTGACGTTCGCCGCCGAGGCATCCGTCCGGCCGGAGGAGGTCCTGCCCCGGCATGAGGCCAAGCGACTCGATCCCTCCGTGCAGTTCGCGATGATCGCGGCCCGCGAGGCGTGGGAGGACGCGGGCGCGCCCGAGATCGCCCCGGAGCGGCTGGGCATCGACTGGGCCACCGGCATCGGCGGGCTGTGGACGCTGCTGGACGCCTGGGACACTCTTCGCGAGAAGGGCCCGCGCCGGGTCATGCCGCTGACGGTGCCGATGCTCATGCCGAACGCCGGCGCGGGCAACCTGTCGCTGCATTTCGGCGCCAAGGCGTTCGCCCGCACCGTGGTGAGCGCGTGCGCCTCCAGCACCGAGTCGATCGCGAACGCCTACGAGCACCTGCAGGACGGCCTGGCCGACATCGTCATCGCCGGGGGTGCGGAATCCGCGATCCACCCGATCACCATGGCCGCCTTCTCCTCCGCGCAGGCCCTGTCGCGCCGCAACGACGACCCGGAGCACGCTTCGCGCCCTGGCGCGATCGACCGCGACGGCTTCGTCATGGGCGAGGGCGGCGCGGCCCTGGTGCTCGAGACCCTCGAGCACGCACAGGCCCGCGGAGCCAAGATCTACGCGGAGCTCGTGGGCGGCGGCGTGTCGGCCGACGCTTACCACATCACCGCGAACGACCCGAGCGGCGCCGGCGCCACGCGCGCTGTCGAGGAGGCACTCGCCCAGGCGGGTGCGACGCCCGACGAGGTCACCCATATCAATGCGCACGCCACATCGACGCCCGTGGGCGACCCGAACGAGTACGAGGCGCTGAAGACCGTGTTCGGCGACCGCATCACCGAGATCCCGGTCTCGGCCACCAAGGCGTCCACCGGGCACCTGCTGGGCGGCACGGGCGCGCTCGAGGCGGTGTTCACGATCCTCGCGCTGCGGGACCGCATCGCGCCGCCGACCATCAACATGACCGAGCCGGATCCGGCCGTGCCGTTCAAGCTGTCCGGCGAGCCGCAGCCGCTCGGCGCGGGCCCGCAGCTCGCGATCAGCAACTCGTTCGGCTTCGGCGGCCACAACTCGGTCGTCGCGTTCCGTTCCTACGACGGCTGATCCCGCCACGCAGAGCATCGCCCCGGTCGCTTCCTCCTCGAAGCGGTCGGGGCGATTCTCATCTCTGCGGTTGTGCTGTTCTGTTATCTCTCCGGTTCAGGACCGGGGATTCGCTTTCTCGGGTTCCGGGTCTCTGCTCTCCGACCCCCGATAATCGCGCCTCCTCCGATCCCCGTCCCTTCGTGTGATCCGGCCGTCCGACCGGATCACACGAGTCCTCTCCAACCCGCCAGCGCAGCGGCTAGCCGACCCGCCAGCGGAGCGGCTAGCCAACCTTGTGGAGCCACACGACGCGGGCATCATCGCTCGCGTGCCGGAACGGCTCCAGCTCCTCGTCCCACGCGGAGCCGAGCGCGACGTCGAGCTCCCGCTGCAGCTCGATCGGGCTGCCGGCGGCGATCTCCATCGCGTAGCGGATCCGGTCCTCGCCGACGACGATGTTGCCGGCCGCGTCGGTCTGCGCGTAGTGCACGCCCAGGTCGGGCGTGTGCAGCCACCGGCCGCCGTCGCTGCGCGGGGTGGGATCCTCCGTCACCTCGAAGCGCAGGTGCTCCCAGCCGCGGATCGCGGTCGCGAGCGCGGCGCCGGTGCCGATGGGACCGTCCCAGTAGAACTCCGCCCGGCGGGCGCCGTCGAGGACGGGCTGCTCCGACCACTCGAAGTTGACGGCGCGCCCGATAGCGCGTCCGACCGCCCATTCCAGATGCGGGCAGAGCGCGCGCGGTGCGGAGTGGATGTACACCACTCCGCGTGCTTGTGCTGTCGCCATGGTCTCTCCGTTTCATCAGGTGCGTCTTCCCCTACGACCTGATCCGCGAAGCACGGCGGGTATGCGGTTATGCGCCCATTCTCACCGATACCCAGCGAAATCACAACTGTG
>JAFDWK010000069.1:875-4108 GCA_018268515.1 Actinomycetota bacterium | reverse complement strand
CCACCGGCGAGGCGGCCGACGTCAGCCCGATCACGCAGGTGCTGCGCTGGCTGGGCGCGGGCTACCCCGACGGGATCCCCGCGCAGGACCGCCTGCCGATCCTCGCCCTGCTGCGGCGTCGCCTCACCGACGACGAGGTGCGGCAGGTGTGCGAGGCCGTCGCCGCGCAGAGCGGGGCGGATCCGGAAATCTCGCTCGTCGACGCGCAGGTGCTGATGATGAAGGTACTCGGCGAGCTCCCCGGTGGCGACGACGTGGAGCGCGTCCGCACCCGCCTCGAGCGGTCCGGCATCACCCTGAACTGACCCCGGTCCAGACCCTTCCCTGACCGCGAGACTCCATCTGGGCGACGAGACTGCGCGCAAGAACCGCAGTCTCGTCGCGGAGTTGGAGTCTCGCGGTCAGGCGAATCGTCTGAGCGGGAGGGGCGGCGGAGCGGATGCGGCGGACGATTCGCCGAGGATCCGCGAACACGCAGCGGTTCATCTCGATCTCGGAATATGTCTCGTCGATGCGCTGGCGCGGCCGGCTGGAACGGACGTAGCGTGGAGGGGTGAGCACCCCGTTCCCCGCCTCCGTGTACGCCGCCCGCCTCGACCGCGCCCGCGCCCTGACCGCCCAGGCGGGACTCGATGCGATCGTCGTCGGGCCCGGCCCCGATCTGACCTATCTCGCGGGCGTCGAGGGCGACACGATCGAGCGGCTGACAGCGCTCGTGATCCCCGCGGCCGGGGAGCCGACCGTGGTCGTGCCGCGGATGGAGCTCGCGAAGGTGCGCGACACCGCCGTCGGCGCGCTCGGGCTGACGGTGTCGGACTGGGTGGACGGCGAGGATCCCTACGCGCTCGTCACCACCGCGATGGCCGAGGCCCCCGCGCGGCTCGGCGTCTCCGACGCGCTCCCCGCCCTGCACGTCATCCCTCTCGCCGACCGTCTCGGCCTGCGCCCCGAGCTCGCCACGCCCATACTGCGCGAGGGGCGGATGATCAAGGACGCCGCCGAGATCGCCGAACTGCGACGCGCCGGTGACGCAATCGACGCGGTGCACCGCCGCGTGCCCGGCCTGCTGCGTGCCGGCCGCACGGAGCGCGAGGTCGGCGCCGACATCGCCGCGGCGATCGTCGAGGAAGGGCATCGCACGGTCGAGTTCGTGATCGTCGCGTCCGGGCCGAACGGCGCGGATCCGCACCACGAGGTCTCGGACCGGGTGATCCAGGACGGCGACATCGTCGTGGTGGACATCGGCGGCGCGGTGCCGAGCGGCTACAACTCCGACAGCACGCGCACCTACGCGGTCGGCGAGCCCGATCCGGAGATCGCGCGGCGGATCGCCGTGCTCGTGCGCGCGCAGCAGGCGGCCGTCGACGCGGTGCGCCCCGGTGTGACCGCGGAGCAGGTCGACGCCGCCGCCCGCGATGTCCTCGCCGCGGAGGGTCTGGCCGAGGCTTTCCTGCACCGCACCGGCCACGGCATCGGCGTCACCACGCATGAGGAGCCGTACATCGCGCCCGGCAACGCGCTGCCCCTGCGCGAGGGCATGGCGTTCAGCATCGAACCGGGGATCTACTTCCCCGGCCAGTGGGGCTCCCGGATCGAGGACATCGTCGTCGTAACCGCGGACGGCTGCACGAACCTCAACACGACTCCGCACGAGCTGACGAGCGCCGGATCCTGAGCACCCGGTGCCGGTTCCTGAGCGCGCGAAGCGAGACGAAGGACGCCCAGTGAGCGGCGCGGTCAGCGCACGCGGTCGAGCGCCTCGGGGATCTCGACCCGCCAGGACGCTGGCGCTTCGGAGGCAGGGGCGGCGGGCAACACGCCCTCGCCGTCCGGGTGCGGGATCGCGTCCAGCAGCGCCTCCGTGTAGGGATGCACCGGGTTCGCCCAGACCACCGGGGTCGCACCGGATTCCACGATGCGGCCGCGGTACATCACCGCGACCCGGTCGGCCATGAGCCGCACCACCGAGAGATCGTGGGAGATGAACAGCATCGCCGCGCCCGAAGCCACGCACAGCTCGCGCATCATGCCCGCGACCGAGGCCTGCGCGGAGGCGTCGAGCGCCGAGATCGGCTCGTCGGCGACGATGAGATCCGGCTTCGCGGCGAGCGCACGGGCGATCGCGACGCGCTGCCGCTGACCGCCGGAGAGCTGGTACGGGTACCGGTTCTCCAGGGTCGCCGAGAGGCCGACCGCCTCCAGCCAGTGCGACGGCGCCTCGGTGTCGACGCCGCGGGCACGCGCCGCGCGCGATCCCTCCGCGATCTGCTGCGCCACCCTGATACGCGGGTTCAGCGAAGAGTTCGGATCCTGGAACACCATCTGGATCGCGGTGAGCTCCGCGGGCCGTGTGCGCAGGCCGAGCGGCTGCACCGGACGGTCGCGATACAGCACCGTGCCGCCCGCGGGCTTCTCCATGCCGATCACGGCGCGCGCCGTCGACGATTTCCCGCAGCCGCTCTCGCCGACCAGCGCGAGCACCTCACCGGCGGCGATGTCGAACGAGATCCCGTCCACGGCGCGGAACGCCGCGCGGCCGCCGTACTCGACGACCAGGGAGTCGACGTGCAGGACCGGCTTCTGGGCGCTCATCGGGTCTCCTCGGAATCGTCGGCGTCCTTCGTCTCGCCCGTGGAGGAGGACGCATCGGCAGCGGAACCGCCCTCCGCGGGCGCATCGACGAGCGAGTCCTGTGCGTCGGGCATCGCGTCCAGCAGCTCCCGGGTGTAGGGATGCTGCGGGTTCTGGAAGATCTGCTGCCGGGATCCGGATTCGACGATCAGCCCGCCGCGCATCACGGCGACCTCGTCGGCGATCGCGCTCATCACGCCGAGGTCGTGCGTGACCAACAGCACGGCGAGGTCCCGTTCGGTGGCGAGGTCGCGCAGCAGATGCAGGATGCCCGCCTGCACCGTCACGTCGAGCGCCGTGGTGGGCTCGTCCGCGAGCAGCACCTCGGGCTCGCAGGCCAGGGCGATCGCGATCGCGATGCGCTGCCGCTGCCCGCCGGAGAACTGGTGCGGGTACTTCCGCAGCGCCTCTTCGGGATCCGGCACGCGCACCAGCGCAAGCAGCTCCGCAGCCCGTGCTCGGGCCTCGGCACGGTTCAGCCCGAGGTGGGTGCGCATGCCGTCGGCGAGCTGCGAGCCGACCGTGATCTGCGGATGCAGGCTGGCCGAGGGGTCCTGGAAGACCATGCCGATCCGCTTGCCGCGCACCTTCCGGTACCCGGC
>JAFDWK010000069.1:0-836 GCA_018268515.1 Actinomycetota bacterium | reverse complement strand
AGCAGCCCGAGGATCGCCATCGCGGTCATGCTCTTGCCGGATCCGGACTCTCCGGCGAGACCCTGGATCCGCCCCGGGACGAGATCGAGCGAAATGCCCTTCACGACCTCGGTGCGCGAGCGGCGGCTCTGACCGAGCTCGACGTGCAGATCGCGGATGGCGAGCGCGGCGTTCACTTCGGCTCCCTCCGGTCGCTCAGTGCGGTGCACGATCATGCCACCTCCCCGGTGGAGGCGACGGCCGGCACCGCGGTGGGCGCCTCGGCCTCGCGCTCGCGGGCGGCGAGGGGATCAAGGGCATCGCGCAGCGAGTCGCCGATGAAGTTGAAGGCCATCACGATGCTGAGGATCGCGAGACCGGGGAACAGTCCGAGCCACCAGGCCGAGGTGTTCTGCATCGCCGCGGCGATCATCGTGCCCCACTCGGGCGTGGGCGGCTGCGCGCCGAGCCCCAGGAACGACAGTCCGGACAGCAGCAGGATCGCCGTGCCGATGTCGAGCGAGGCGAGCACCAGCACGGGCCCCGCGATGTTCGGCAGCACGTCGCGCAGCAGCGACCGCAGCGGGGAGGATCCGAGCAGCCGGCCGGCGATCACGTAGTTCTGCGTGCGCAGACCGAGCACGAGCGAGCGGGTGATGCGGGCGTAGGGCGGCCAGGCCACGATGATGCCGGCGATGACCGCGTTCATGATCGACGGGCCGAGGGAGGCGGCGATGACCATCGCGAGGATCACGGTCGGGAACGCCATGACCATGTCGGTGATGCGCATGAGCACCTCGTCGAACCAGCCGCCGAGGTAGCCCGCGACGGCTCCGACGATCGTGCCCACGACCATG
>JAFDWK010000068.1 GCA_018268515.1 Actinomycetota bacterium | reverse complement strand
ACGGCGACGAGCAGGATCAGCGTGGAGATCTCCATCCGTCAAGCCAATCAGCGAGCGCCCACTTTCCCGGCGCGTCGCCCGCGCGTGGCGCGGACAGGATCCGCTTCGTTCCGGATCGTGCGGACCGACTCCGCGTCCCGCGTTACACGCGGATGTAGGCGGCTCCGTCGAACTGGCCGTCGCTGAGCGCGACGACCGCGGCCAGCACCGTGACGACGCCGGGCTGCAGCGACTCGAACGGGATGCCGTGGTTGCGCATCCCGTTCTCGCACGCTTCGATCGTCGCGGCGTCGGTCGCCGGAAGCGGTGGCGCATCGGTGGTGACACCGCGGATCGCCGGGCCGTTCACGATGATGCGGATCCGGGTCTCGGGCCGCTCGCGATGCAGGGTCTCGGCGCTGCCGATGGCGCGCACGATGTCGTCCGGGCGGTCGGACACGTGCAGGAGGACGGTGCGTTGGGCGGTCATGGTGTCATCCTCGGTCATCCTCGCGCATCAGGTCACCGCGCATCGGTGGTGTCGCTGGGCGCTGTACGGCTAAAGGTCGCGTTGCTCTCGCTCGGCAGCGAGCTGCGTGTACTTCACCATTCGGCCCCGAGCCTGTTCGGCCGGGTATTTCGCCCGGGTCGACTCGAGCTTGCGCAGCACGATCTCGTCGAGATCGACGCCGATCCGATTCGCCAAATGGATGCAGTAGGTGACGACGTCAGCCAACTCCTCTTCGACGCGGGTCTGGTCGAAGTCGGGTCCCCACTGGAAGCACTCGAGCAACTCGCCCGCCTCGATGGAGATGCTCTTGGCGAGGTTCTCCGGCGAGTGGAACTGGTCCCAATCCCGCTCCTCGACGAAGGCACGGAGAGAGGCGAGAGTGGCGGGGGACGGCATGACGTTTCAAATAGCGTCTGCTAGGAGGCGTCCGATCGCGGCGCCAAGGGGAATCGGAACGGCGTTACCGATCTGCCTGGCGATATCGGTGCGCGAGCCCACGAACCGATGCTCGCGGCCGAACCCTTGAAGCAATGCGGCCTCATAGTGAGTGATCGCCCGATCCTCCTCGGGGTGGATGTACCGCCCCTTCTCAGGCTTGAAGAACTCGGTCCGAATCGTGACCGAGGGGCGGTCCCAGCGGAGCCGACCCATAACATCGCCGGACCCGGTCTTGTGCGCGGTCCAGCACGGCGCCATCAACTCCGGGTACGCCTCAAGGTCGCGTCGGTTGCCTCCCGCCGGGATCACCGCAAATCGCTTGAGGGAGAGATCGGTGTACCTACGGCTCCAATGCAGATCACGTATCGAGAAGGTTCCTGCATACTGCCTTCCCGCGAACTCGGTCCGACGTCGATCGAAAAGGTCATCGCGGTCGGGCACGCGAGGCAGACGGCCCAGCGTATCCTTCACGGTCACGTGCCGCTTCAATCCATCGGCTTCAGGAGTGGCAGAGTGTGTTGGATGGGGGAAGCCGGGGAAGCCGAGCTCCCGACGGTAGCCGATGATCACTGTACGTCGTCGAGACTGTGGAGCACCGAAGTCCGCAGCGTTTAGCACTTCCGCCTCGAAGCCATACTCGGACAGCATTCCGCCTTCAGAGGTTGCTTCCTTGAACTGTCGATATTGGGGCGACTTCTTAAACTCGGCCACGTTCTCGACAACGAAGTACTTCGGCCGAGCGCGTCGGATCGTTTCCGCGTACTCCTGCCAGAGCGAGTTGCGCTCGTCTTCGACGTCCTGCTTGCCGAGGCTCGAGAAGCCCTGGCAGGGCGGCCCTCCGATAATCACGTCGGCGTGCGGCACTTCCTCCTCCGCAAGCCAGGTCTTGATGTCGCCGGCGTAGACAATGCCCTCGCCGTAAGTTGCCTCGTACGAGGCCGCGGCTGCACGATCCATCTCCACCGCTCCGACGGTCCGAAAGCGATCGGATGCCGCGTGAAGCCCCGCCGTGAGCCCGCCTGCCCCGGCGAACAGGTCCAGAACTCTTATCTCGCGGGTCACTTGGTCATCGTAGACGGGCTTCAGTTGCGAGTCCGACCGGCGCGCCGGCGCGCTCATGAACCGACTCCCAGAGCGGCCCGCACTTCGGGAAGAACCCCGCCAAGCAGTCCTGTCACATCGCTCCCTCCCAGCACTAGCTGCCGGTCCAGGAGTCGGTTGCCCGTCTCGCAAGAGGTTTCGCTCACCAAGGCGCACCCGTGGCAGGCCGAGAGGTTCAGTTGAGAGGATCCTTGCCGATCGCTCTCGATGCATACCGGGTCGTTTGAGCAAACGTCGGCATCGTCCAAGGCCGCGACGAGCAACGGGGCCAGTAGATCCGGGGCGCCGAGCCGCACGAGGCCCCCAAGCGTACCTTGAGCGTCGCCGGCCGCGGTGTAGATAAGTACGCCAGCCGTGTTATCGGGCCGTTCGGTGCTCGCGTAGACGCGTTCTTGCAGCGCCGCGGATGAGTAGCCGCTGGCGAAGGCGAGGCGGCGGATCAGGAGATGGGCGATGGTGTGCAGGGCGATGAAGCGAGGCTCCGGAACGTCGAGGCGCGAGCGAGCCCACTCCAGCTGATCGCGACGATCCATGAGAATCTGCGCACGGGCCCGCACATCTGGGAGGGACTCCCAAGCCTGGAGCGCCTCTTCGTCGAATTGCAGGAAAATACCCTCCCCGAACAGCTCCAGCGACGGGTACACCGAGCGCTTCCTCGGATCCCGCCCGAGGTCGGCGCTGATGAAGGAGGCGCTCGGGCTGTGTCTGCGGAAGCCTTTCAGAGCGCGCACCTCGCGTACGCGGTGCACCTGCCCGATGCCTGCTATCACGCTGCGGACTTCGGACGGCCCAGAAGTGATGGAAGCGGTCGGCCAACCATCGACGACGAAGTCGCTGATCTGCCGGTCCTTGCCGCTCGCGATCTTCTTCACGAATGCAGCCCATTCGCCGTCCTTGAGCACGTGCATTCCGGTGTCGGCTGCGTGCTCTTCTCCGTGTGCGACTCCCAGCACCGTATCGGCGTCGACGCCGACCTCGTCTGCGATCCAGCCAGCGATCATATCGGACTTCGGCCCGCCGTTGTCGTCGACCAGGCGCTGGAAATAGTCGTGAGCTCGGACCTTTGCGATCAGATCCTCCGACCGAGTCTTCTCCTCGGGGATATCGAGCGCGGACACACGGTCGGCGATGTAGTTGCCCGTCGCTCCACGCTGGACCGCGACGAGGTCCGCGTCGCACGGCTCGGACA
Source organism: Actinomycetota bacterium (assembly GCA_018268515.1). Classification (GTDB taxonomy): domain Bacteria; phylum Actinomycetota; class Actinomycetes; order Actinomycetales; family Microbacteriaceae; genus Microbacterium. The sequence continues at coordinate 59,432 of JAFDWK010000068.1, read as the reverse complement.
TCGAGTCCTCGGGTTCCCAGGGCTGCCGACCGTCGCACCGGATCCCGTCGCGGCGGAGCGCGGCGTCACCTACGAGGTCCGAAAGGGAACGCGATCGGTTGCATCCGTTGCAGACGACAAGGAGAGATGCCAGGCCTTCGCCGCTCACATTGGAACGCACGAAACGTAGTTCCTTGTACGCGCGGCAGACGCGGACCTCCTCAGTCACGCCCTTGTCATGCCCACGATGGGCCCACATGAACCAGGGCACATCCCGTACGTGACTACCTGTCTTGCAGACCGCGACATACCGCATCGGAACGAGCACGCCTCCGCAGTCGCACCGGTTTCGAAACCGCCCCTTGTCGATCGTCGTCAACTTCGAGAGCTTGAGACATCGCTCGCAGAAGCGCCAAGCCGGGAATCGCCAGTAGGGAAGGCTCGCAGTCTCCTGCCCGGCTCTGCCCGCATGCGAAGGTGCCTGGCGGAGAACCGGGCGCAGACGGCCCGGCTGCGCCAGTTGGTCGACGAGGCGGCCGCAGTGGATCTCTGGCGCAACCTTTCGATCCCACCACGACGTGTCGGGAGCGATCAGGGACTCGCCCCGGACGTCTACGATCGCACCCACACCGAATGGTGACACGGTCTCCGACAGACGGAGATCATGACGGATCTTCTGCACGCTGCACCTCCCGCTCGGGCTCCTGCACCTCGACCGCGACATTCGGCTCGACGGAGCGCATAGAATCGGCCACCAGCCATTCATCGCCCGTCTGCCCGAAACGCTTCAACAACGCCCGGTCCCCCGCTTGACGATGCTCGTATCGAAGGTGCTCTCCGGAAGCGCGGGCCTCCTGCGCCTTCCGATCCCATTCCCGAAACAGCCGCCAGAGTTGGTCTTCGACCGCGTCGGTTTCGTGTTCCTCTGATTCTCGGACGACTTCGAGGAGGCGCCCGACCAGAACCTCCACCGAGCTCCGGAAACGATCGTCGGACAGATCGAACGCGCCGGCGTCTGCGTCCCCGGATAGCGCCGGCAGGGAGTGTCGAATCAACGCGATGAGTGCGCCCGCTAGCGAACGATCTCGCGAGGAGAGGGACCAGGGCGTAACGCTCGTCGGCTCTACGTTCCGATACAACGCATCGTGGAAACCCCTGAAGGTCTCGAAGTGGGATCGATCACGAGCTCGGTTGGACCGGAACAGAGTCATCACGATGCCGTTCACTGACCCGCGACCCACTCGACTTGTGGCTTGGATGTATTCCGCAGTGGTTTTTGGCTGACCGACCATCAGCATGAGCGCGAGTCTCTGAACGTCGATACCGACCGACAGCATGTTTGAGGACAGCACTGCGTCAACCGCCTCGTCCGATTCGTCCGCGTTGAGGCGAAGCCGGCGCAGATCCTTCGGCAGCTCTTCCGGCCCTCGACGGCTCGTGAGCTCGAGAACCCGGTCCGCATGCACCGTCCTTAGTTCAAGTCCGAGCCGATCCGCCCGGGTACCGAGGCGACCGTTGATGTCGTCCAGAAGCAGCGCCCCCGTACGCCCCAGCTCCCGCAGGCTGTTGTGGTACATCACGAAGGTCCAATAGGGGTCGAGATGATCACCGATGCGGTCGGCGCCGGCTAGTACCCCGGGCAACTCGAGCAGCGGCGATGCCGCGGCAACGAGGGCCGTGGCCTGCGAGACGCTCTGCGGCATCATCCCGGCGTACAGGCGGCCCTCGCCGCTGGCCACCGGACTGGCGAAGAACGTGGTGTCGCCGTCGATCCCGGCCGGCGGGTAGAGCGCCACCTGTCGGCCGTACAGGCCCTTCACCTGAGAGTCCGATGCGCGGATCGTCGCTGTCGACGCGACGATCTTCGGCACGGAGGCCGTGCGGCCGAGCAACAACTGGATCACAGCATCGAAGACCGCGACTGTTGTGCCGAGTGGGCCCGACAGCAGGTGCAACTCATCCTGGATGATGAGCGACGGCTGCCGATACCGAGTGCCGATCCCGAGGAGTCGTCCGGCGGGGCCCTTGAATTGAAGGCGGGCGAACTTGTCGACTGTCGCCAGCAGGAAGGTCGGCGGCTCCTCGTAGAGCAGCTCGTCGACGACGTTCATCGGAAGGTCACGACGCGAGAACTCGCATGCGGAGTTTACGCACCGGAAGACCACATCGTGGCCCACCCGACGGGCACCGTACCTCCTGCGGGTGTCGTCCTTCTCTACGGGGACCAGCTCTGCCAGACACCAGGGGCATTCCGTGATCTGGAACTCGTTCGCATCCTGCGGATGCTGGGCCTTGTAGAGCCGGTCCAGCGCGTATTTCGCGTTGGAGCGTGTATCGGGAGTCGTTTCGTTCCCGACCCAGAGCCCGATCGAGAATCTAACCATCCCCCTTGCTCGGTGGTCTGATTCGCGGAGCAGTTCCATCGCGCAGATCAACGAAGCGGCGCGCTGGAACTGCTGCGAAGTGAGCAGTCGCAAGGTGTAGCGGGTGATTATCGCGGTGCCGCCGCCCTCCGCTCCGTACTCGATCCGGCGCAGGAAGATCACGATGGCAGCGAGAGCCAGGTAGGCCTCGGTCTTTCCACCACCTGTTGGGAACCAGATCAAGTCGACCAATGAGCGGTCAGGGTGGGTGTCGTCGACGGTCGATGCAAGGGACACCAGCAGGAAGCCGAGCTGGAAGGGCCGCCACGCGGGCTTCGGCTCTGTCTCGCCACGACCAGTCGCCGCCTGGTGCATCTGAAGGCGCATCGCCGACATGGCGAGTGCGAACGCTGACCGCAGCGCGGCCGACTCAGGATTTGCGATCAGTTCGACGCCCTGCCGCATGCGATCTGCAGCCGTTCCCGCGCGCTCGGCGATCGACCCGGCGTCCGCACCGAGTTCTGAGGCTTGCACTCTCTGATCTACGCACCATTCGGAGAAGGCGTCGACAAAAGATCTGAGTGCGTCCAGCACCGGTGAAGGCTTCGAGTCGATCGTCGCGAGGAACGCGAGGTCGAGCGCGGATCGAGCGCGCTCATCGAGCTTGTCCCCGCCGGTCTGCTCAATTGCCGGTACGACGAAGTGAGGCACCGGGTCGAGCTTGATGCGGACGCAGTCTCCGCGCTCGTCGGTCTCCCAGTCCGCAGCCATCCCGTGTCCGACGGCGAAGACCTTCCGACTCCGGTACCGCAGACGCAGTTCAGCCGCCTCCGGATCGACGTCGATTGCGCGCGACACGTCGTACTCGAGAATGCGGGCGCCATCGGCTGGTCGCGCGGATAGATCGACCTGGAACAGCATGAGAGGTATGTCGGTGCGATCCTCGCCCGTCGTCATCGTCCGAAGTCGGACATGAAGGGTGACGAGCCAGTTCGAGGATCCGTACTGCCGCCAACGAGTTCCGACCTCGAACGGAACACCGCCAGCGTCCATCTGGCGTACCTGCGCCCTTCCTCGCGTGAGCTCGATGTTCCGGAACTCGTGGCCAGTGCGCTGCCATCGTTGCGGCCCTTCATCCTCAATGAGCGCATAGGTACCGGCGGAGAAGTCGCAGCGTACGGATTCCGAGTCCGTGACGAAGGAGATCGCAGCTGAGGATGGCCGCCAGTCCTCGGCGATCGGACTCATCACGTCGCCCTCTTCGACATCGCCTTCATCGACGTCGGCTATGACGAGCTGCGCCGGATCGTCTTCTCCGGCAGCAACGCTTCCCAGCGCTGCTGCCTCTTCGCCCGACGGAAATAGCATGCCGACCGCGTATTGGAGGGAGGGCCGGTTCTCGACGAGCACTTCGTCTTCGCCCTGCTCGGGTCCGACGTATGCCGCACGGAGATGGTCCAGCGCACGAGCCTGTGCGGGGGTCAGCGTCATGCCCTGACCTCCGCCCTACGCGCCAGCACCTGCAGGCGTCGCCGGTCTGCATCGGTGTAGACGACGTGGAGTGTTACGCGTGCGCGCGTCACCGCCACATAAATAGCCGCGAGTGCTGCGTCCGAGAATTCACTCGGCAGTTCACAGACGATGACGTGCTCCGCCTCGAGCCCCTTCGCGACCCTGGGACTGAGAACCCGGATTCCGTCCACGATTTCATCGAGCGATTCGACCGCCGTCGCCGGAATGACCCAGATGTCGGAAGCCTTGACGCCGTCCTTCTTGAACGACCTTGCGATACGGACCGCCTCAGCTCGAGACTCTTGCCGCGCCACCGTCTCCCACTGGATGCGCTCGCCATTCACGATCCCCGGGTCGCCGACATCGGCGCCAAGGTATTCCTGAACCATGTGCACGATCGCACGCGTGTTCCGGACGTTCTTGCTCAGGTCGTACTCAATGCCTTCGGCCCGGACAATCTCGAAAACATCATCATCGAAGCATCCGTCTACATGAGACTGGTTATTCTGGTCGAGGAACATCCGCCAGCGGCCGTGCCCGCGACCGCCTACCACTACCCGGTCGAGCACATCCATCGCATCGGCGTACATCAGATCCTGAGCCTCGTCGACGAGCAACACATCGAACTGGGATGAAGGGTCGATCGACGCGAACTCGCGCACCTCGATCGCTCTCCCTGTCAGGCGAGGTTCGAAGAACGCCCGAAGACCAGGGGATCTGAAAGTCACGAGGACCGAGCGCCCGGCTGCCGCCTCCAGTTTCGCGGCCTCCGCGAGTACCACAGACTTCCCTGTGCCGGCGCCCCCCAGAACGAGGATGCGGGGATTCTTCGACAGCCCTGCGAGTACTCTCGCCTGTTCCGCGGTCGCGGTGTTCTGCTCGTCGATCACGGCGCCTCGCTGAGCGTCGATGACGGGCAGACGTGAGAACTCACCGAAGAGTCGCTCCCGTAGCGCATCGACACGAGCCACGGGCGTGCCCCTCGGAGCGTCCGGTGCCGCATGGGCAATCAAGTCCAGTGCGGAGGTCAAGGCGTCTGCGGTCATGGACTCCTTGGCCAGCCAATGCGTAGCCTTCCATGAGACATCGGTCGGTGGATGGTCGATGTCAGGCGTGACGGCGATCGCCTCCGACGGAAACCATCCGAGCCCGTCCTCCCGGAGTATCTCCCTTAGCGCGAACATCGCGTCGCGCGCCTGGTCGATCGGTGAGGACTTCAACTTGTGGTTGTCGCCGTGCCTGTCGACGGTGTACCAGGCGCCGTCAAACTTCTTCACGCCGCCACCCTTCACCTCGACGGTGATCGCGACTCCTTTCCAGAGGATGACGAAGTCGGCCTCAGCCATTTGCTTCCCAGGAGCGGTCCGAAGCTTGACCGAGTGGAATGCGACGGCGTTGGCACCGGGTACATCGTGGAGGAGCCGGGCAAGCTTGCGTTCAGCGTCGCTCTGGGCTGTTCGTTCGATGTCTCGAAGGTCCGGGCTGAGAATCACGACTGCTGTTCCTTCCACAGCTCCTCGTATTCGCGGAAGCCGAGCAGGTTGTTGATGTCGGCGCTACCGAAGTTGTCGGCCATATCGACGATCAGGCACTCATCCTTACCGCCATTCTCCCGGCCGCGCAGCCCGCGTCCGGCCATCTGGATGTAGGCGTTCGGGCTGAACGTGGGACGCGCGATATATAGCGCGGTGACGCCGGGTGCGTCGAAGCCCTGCGTGAGGAGGTCGCAGTTGGCGAGCACCTGTATCTCGCCGTCCTTGAATCGCCGAATCACGTCACGTCGTTCCTGACGACCGGTCTTGCCGCTGACTGACGCGGCCTCTATCCCTCGGTACCGAAGCGTCGCGGCGAGGACCTGAGCCGAGAGCACGTTCGGCGTGAATACGAGGACCGATCGCGCTCGTTCGGTTTCCAAGGCCATGATGCTGTCGACCAAGATCGCCATGCGAGCGTGATCGGCTGCGACTCGGTCCAGCACCTTGCCGCTGACGCGGTTCGTGCGCTGCGCCTCGTGCGCCTCATCGGCTGAAAGTCGGACCTGTGCACCCGGAAGAACCTCATGCTTCACGCGGGCCAACACGCCGCGCGCGACAAGCTCCTGGTACGGATTCTGATCGAAGGCAGCGATCTTTCGTCGGCCGAAGCGTGCTGCTAGTTGGTCCGTCGCCTGCACAGAGGTGCCTTTGAACGGTGTGGCGGAGAGGCCGACCAAGGGCCGCTCGAATCGTCTCCCGTCCACTCCGAGCCACGAAAGGATTCGCGTGTACCGAGTAGACGTGCCCGCGACGTGCCCCTCGTCGATGACGACCGCTCCCGGCTTGCTGAGCCAGTCATATTCTGCCCTGTCGAGCAGCACTTCGAGCTTCGCGTCGGTCGCGATGATGACGCTGTGAGCGGTGTCCGGTTCCTGGACATCGTTGCTCTCCCACAGCCGTCCGAGCGTCAGCGGCATGTCAACCCGCTGCTCCGTGCAGAGGCCACGCCATACTTCGCCAAACGTTTGCACTGCCTGTTCGCAGAGCTCCTGGGACTGAGCGATCCAGAGGACGGGCCCACGCAGCTCCCCGTCGATGAACAGTTGAAGGAGCGTTTGTGTCGCGACCCGTGTCTTGCCGGCGCCTGTGGGCAGCTCCACCATCGCCTTGGCGCGTCGGCCGGCACCATCGACCTCTCTCAGCATGGAGCGAAGCTCATCACTGATGCGGGACTGGTAATCGTGCAGCTCGGGCAGCACGGTTGCACCGGGCACGACGAATTCCGGTGCCTGCCGCTGAGTACGCTGTCCGGCGAACTCCGATCCGAAGCCCATCTTTCGCAGCCAGGTGATGGTCGCCGCACCACCGGCCCACTGCGTCGGAACGTCGGGGAATCCCTCCCGTCGGAAGAGATCGGCCAGCTCGCTGATCGTGTCTTTTCCATATACCGATAGGCAGAGGGCCGCAACCGAAGTGCTCTTCGACGCCAGGCCTTGTGCCTCCAAGCCCTGCCAGAGTCCCTTGGGGAGCTTCTCCCGCAGATCATCCGCCCCGAAATAGACCTCGAGCCGGTCCGCATTCGTGGTCGCCGCAAGCGCCTCCTGCCGCATCAATTCGAGGTGCTGCGCGAGGCCGACTTCCAGCACGCGCTCGATCTCGGCGTTGTTGAGGCCGAGATCGAATGCTTCGCTCACGAGCCGCAGCGATTGCTTCTCGGTCAGTCCGGTGGCTGCGATGAAGTCCACACCGTCCCGGTACGAATCGAGCGACTGCGTCTCCACGCCCTCCTCGGTGGTGACCCACTTCGCGATGGACTCAGCTCGTGAGAACGTCGTACTGCCCAGGTCCACTTTGCTCGGCCAGCCCCGTAGGCCCGTGAAGACGTCGAGCAACCGCTCCGGCTCCTGCTGGCCGTCGATCCGAATCGAGAACGCGAACGAGTCCTCGAAGCGCTTGCACCCGACTTTCTCCACGAGCAGGTCTGCGTCTACTTCACTCGCCCACAAATAGGGGCGCTGATGCTGGGCGAGGTAGTCCCGTTGCTCCTCATCGACCGCGATGTATACAGTGCCGGTCGCCCGTGACTCCATTACGCGTCCGACGCGAGCAGGGATGCCCGGAGGCTTCCCGTCAGGGTACGCCAATGGCGCGGCTTCGAGTATGAATCGCACAATTGCGGCGTCCGTGAGCTGCGGTGGAAGCAGGTCGATCGCGAACGCGTCGCGGAGGACTGCCGGCGCAACCGCCGACAACTCTTGCGGCATGCGAAGCGCGTCCACGATGCTGCGTGGCCCCTCGTACAAGGGCAGCAGGTCTCGATACTCGATAAGCGATGGGGCGACGACATGAGCGATAGGTCGGAAGCCGCGGGTGGTCCTGAGCAATCCCGCCCGTTCGGCCGCCCACCGGACAGGCGATTTCACGCGGTAGGACAGCCCGCTTGCGGTGTCTTCGCAATCCCATGGTGCGTCACCGAGTTCCAGGAGGCCGCGCGTCCAGCTCTCGCGGATCTGATCCGATGCCCCGGAGGTCTGCAGCAGGAGCAGCACCGAGAACGGACCGGGCGAGTTGCCTTGACCCGGGTAGAGCGATATCTGCTCGATCGGGCGTTCGCCGGGAGTGAGCCGACCGTTCAGGTCCGCGATCACCCAATCCTGATATTCACCGGCGGCCGCTTCGTCCTCGAAGTCGTAGTCGCGTTGCGGAGCGTTCACCACTCCGATTTCGTGGGCGAGTGCGGGGACACATCTCTGCCGGTCCAGGAGGACTCTGCCGTCTGCGCCGGGAAGCTCGCCCTCCAGGTCTAGAACCTGTTGCGGCCAGTGCCAGCCGCCATCACGTGTCGGAACGAGAATCTGGGCGGTCTGCGCGGCGCGAACTGCGGCGATCGCATCAAGTTGGCTGACACCAAGAGCGGCGTCCCAGAACTTCTCCTGGTGCTCGGGTCCATGATCCGTCGATAGCTTCGCGAGTCGGGCGTTGAGGATCGCGATCGGATCGAGGTCACGGAACCCGGCGGAGCGAAGAATCCGTTCCATCTCCGGGTAGGCGAGGAACTCGGGAGTGACGAACACCGCGCCCTCGATCTCGAGGTCCGCAGCCTTCGAGAGGAATACGAGCGACCTGTCAGCGAGTGCGCGCAGACCGTCAGTGGTCGGGACAACCCGAGCCTTGTCCGCTTCTTCAGCCCCGCGATTGGCCATGACGACTTTGACCGCGTTCGCCGATGACTCGGCATCATCCCCTTCGGCCCACTCACGTAGCCATGACTGGATGCCGCGCTTGGGTACCATCTCGAGCGCACGTTTCATATCGCGGCCGCCTTCGTCGAATCTGTCTGGATTCACGCTTACCGCGAACAGCTGCCGGAGCCTAGCTAGCCGCTGGGTTGAGCTGTAGCAGCGCCAGTGAGGCACGTCTTTCAACGTGTTTGGAGAGGCTATCCACGCCTCGTACGCGATTTCGGGAATCTTCCACTCGCACATCAGATCGAGCGGCCTCAGCTCGTCCGGGCTTCGCAGCGCGCCATTGCCGTCGGGAATCAGCGCTGCAGCAACAGCCAACGGCGGCACGAGGGCGCACAGCACCTCGTCGCCGAAGTAGATGGCCTCGCGGCCTCGAGCAGGGAGATAGTCGAGGTGCGCAGCGGGATCCTGCTCACCACTTACTCGTGGAAGAAGCTCGACGAACATATCGGCAAGCGTTGCGAGAATCTCGCGGTTGTATCCGTTCCGCAGCAGAGTCGTGCGGTCGTCGTTGACACTCCATGGAGCGTTGAAGAAGGCTGTTGCAGATGTGCGGTCCTGGAGAGGGAAGTAGCTCCAGAACTGGCCCACCTGCGTGCCAGCGTCGCCAGCGTCCGGGTTGCCTCTGCGGGGCTTGACAGGCATCGCAACGCTTACCTTGATCTCGTTGCGGGAGACGGCTTCTCCCACCTCACGTCGAGCTGCCGCGCTGGACATATGCATGCGCTCGCTCACCAGCCACTCGTCACCTGTCGAGTCTGGGCGCTCGATCTTGAATCGGCCACCCCCGAGGGCCTTGGAGACGTGGCTCGTTGCGAACCCGCGATCGCCGAGAACGGTGAGCCTAACTTCCCGCACCGCGCTGACAAAGAGGAGGAACTCGGACGCGAATGTCTCCATCTCCCGCCGGATCTTCGCCGTATCGGCCACACCCGGCAGTCGGACGATCGTGGTAGCCCATTCAGCGAGATTCTTAGCGATCAGATCCTCGTCGAAAAGCCGGTCCGCATCAAGCAGGGTGGCTGTGCGGAGCGCGGGGAGCCGCCGGTCCGCGGAGCCGATCTCCTTGATCGCTGCCTGAGCCTTGGCGGAGTTGAACTCGAACGACACAGAGCGGCTAAGAACCTGGGGCGAATCGGTAACCGCCAGGACTGACTTGAACCCAAGTCCGAACCGACCGATCTCGTCACCGCGCTTGCCGCTGAGATGAGCGTGCGTGATGGCGATCAAGCCGTTCTTCGAGAATGGTCGACCCGAGTTCGCGCAGTACAAGACGTTCTCGGCGGGGTCCAACACGATCTCCACACGCCCCGGACCGACACCGGGGCCACTGCCCGCCATCGCATCGGCGGCGTTCTGAACGAGCTCCAGAAGTGTCCGGTTCGCGTATCCACCCGTCCGGATGGACTCCTCATGATTCGCATGCTCGGTGATCAGCGTTGGCTTTGCCGAGTAGGCGGCGATCGCGCTGGAGAACTGCTCGTCGATCTCGCGCACCAGCACGGGATCAGGCGTCCACGTATCTGTCGTATTCGGCATCCCACGTCCCACTTCGATCTGTCATCCCTCGGTTCAACGTACCGGGGTCTTCGGACTTTGGCGGTCCTTTGTACATTCGGTGGGGACAGGTGGACTCGAATCCAACTACTGTGCTCGTATGTCCTGGGCCAGCAGCGAAGGGTCTCGGCGTTCGATGCTCGCCAACCGCGGACGCGACACGCAGCCTGAGACCGCTGTGCGTCGCCGAATCCACGCCGCGGGTATGCGATACCGAGTAGATTTCGCTCCGCTCGGAGGGCGACGTCGAGCGGACATGGTGTTCACGAAGCGGCAAGTTGCGGTCTTCATCGACGGCTGCTTCTGGCACGGGTGTCCACAGCATGCGAGCCTGCCCAAGCGCAACGCCGACTATTGGTTGCCGAAGCTGCAGCGGAACGTCGAGCGCGACCGTGAAACCGACGACCTCTTACATGAGGCCGGATGGTGTGTGCTCCGCTTCTGGGAACATGAGGATCCAGACGCAGTCGCGCAGGTGATCGTCGCAGCCGTTCGCGGCTCGGATGCCTGCTTCCTCCCACACGCTCTGGTTGAGGCGCCTGCCAGTCATCGCGGTCCGGCTACTCCCCGACTCCCACACCCTCCTCCACCGGGAACAGGATCGGGCTCAACAGATAGCGACTGCGCCCCGGGGCGGACTCATGGGCGAGGTGGGGCACGATGGCGCGGCGCAGGTCGGCGATGAGCTGCTCTCGTTCGTCGTGGTTCAGCCAGAGCGCGTGCTGGCGGTAGCCGACGAGATCCGTGACGGGATCGGCGTCTTCGTGGTCGAGATACGCGGTGAACTCCGACACCAGCACCGCCATGGCCGTGGCGAAGATCTGGCGGTGTTCCTCAGCCGTGATGGCTGCGAACTCGTCGTCGCTCACGGTGGCGCGCTCCGCACGCAGCCGATAGTGCCGCTCGACCGCGCCGCGCACCCGCCGCTCCTCGGCGACCTCGAGCACCCCGGCGGCCGACAGCGCCTCGACGTGCCGGTAGACCATGGCCTTCGATACGTCGGGGAGTCGGGCGCTGAGCTCGGCCGTGGTCAGTGTGCGACCGCCGCGCAAGGCGTGCACGATCCGCAGCCGTGCGGGGTGTGCGACGAGTTCCAGGGCATCCATTGACCAATAATCACATATGTTGCTAACGTTCGCATCAGATGCGAAAGGTGGTGATCGCGATGGATAACGAACCGGGGGCCGTGGCCGCGACCGTGGTGGCGATGCTGCGCGAGGGGCGCTTCGACGAACTCGCGGCATGGTTCGCTCCCGAGCTCGCGGCGGCCGTGTCTGCCGAAACGGTCCGCACCGGGTGGAGCAGCGAGGCCGCGAAGGTCGGCGAGGTCCGCGCGGTGGGCGCCGCGGTGCTCAGCCCGCTCGGCGAGGGGCTCACCCGCGCCGTCGTGCCGGTGCGAGGCGCCAACGGCGACATCGAGGTGCGCCTCTCGGTCGATGCGGACGGGCTGCTGCACGGACTGCGCATCACGCAGCCGTCCGACTCCGCTTGGGTTCCGCCCGACTATGCGAGCCCTCGTCGACTCACCGAGCATGAGGTCGTACTCGAGTGCGGGCCGCTCACAGTCCCGGGCACGGTGACGCTGCCACGCGGCGCGCGCAATGCGCCCGCCGTGGTGCTGCTCTCGTCGGGCGCCAGCGATCGCGACGTGACGATCGGCCCGAACAAGCCGTTCAAGGACCTCGCCTGGGGGCTGGCCAGTCGGGGCATCGCGGTGCTGCGCTTCGACAAGGTCACCCACGTGGACACCCGACTCGGATCCGCGCCAGGATTCACGATGGCCGAGGAGTATCTGCCGAACGCGCTCGCCGCCGTGCGCCTGCTGCAGGAGCGGCCCGAGATCGACCCCGCCCGCGTGTTCGCGGCCTCAGCGGCGGCGGCAAGGCCACCGTGCGCGTGGCCGCCGCGGACGCCTCGATCGCGGGAATCGTGATGCTGGCGGCCGACACCGTCCCCCTGCCGCGCGCCGCGGCGCGCATCGCCGCCTACGTCGCCGACGTCGAGCCGACCGCCGGCGGATCCGACACCGTCGACGGCGTCGCGGATGCGATCGCCCGCACCGAGGATCCGGCCCTCTCGCCCGAGACTCCCAGCGCGGACCTGCTGTTCGGCTGGCCGGCCTCGTACTGGCTCGACCTGCGCGCGTTCGATCAGGTCGCCACGGCCGCGACTCTGAACCGGCCGATCCTCGTCCTGCAGGGAGGTCGCGACTATCAGGTCACCGAATCCGAGGATCTGGCGGGCTGGCGGGCGGGTCTCGAAGGAAGGCCCGGCGTGAGCATCCGGGTCTTCCCCGACGACGACCACATGTTCTTCCGCGGCAGCGGGCCGTCAAAGCCGTCGGACTACCAGGCGCCCCACCACGTCGATCCGGCCGTCGTGGCGGCCATCGCGGAGTGGGTGGATCCGCGTCCGCGCCGCAACATCTTCCGTCGACCGTTGGGGTGAGCGCGGCCCTGGCATTCATGCCGGCGCAACCTCGACATCGCAATGCGCTCGTGCCGCGTCAGCCAGCCGCCGGTCGAGAGTCAGCAGGGGGCAGCGGAACGCCTCGGCGAGTGCGGCGTAACTCGCGTCATAGGCGGAGAGGTTGTGTCGCAGGGCGAGGATCCGGGGGACCAGCGGTAGCGACGGGTGGAGGTCGACGGGGAGGCGGAGGAGATCGTCGGCGGCGACGGTGAGAGCGGGGTCTCTGAGGTGTCCACCCAAGTTCAATCCGCGCAGGGCAGAGGCCACCTCGACAGGCAGGAAGTCGGGTGCGATGAGAGACTCGCCCAGAACACGCTCATGCAGTCGACGTGCGGAACCGTGCTCGACGATCAATTCCACGACGACCGAGGCGTCGACGACGATCATCGACCGCGCCGGCCGTCACGAATCGCCTTCAGGATCGCGTCGCGGGGGATGTGCTGAGGAGGTCGCTGCTCCAGTTCCGCGAGCAGCTCCGGCAGCGTCGGGCGAGACGCCAGCTGCGTCAGCTCCGCGGTCAGATACTGCTGCAGCGACTGTCCGCGCGCGTCGGCCCGGGCCGACAGCACGGAGTGCACCGCCGGATCGAGATCGCGGATCAGCACGTTCGGCATGCTTACAGTATGCATGCATAAAGTCCCATTCGATAGTGGATACCGCGTCTTGTATCCGCGACGCCCGGTGATGGCGCGACCAGCTGCTCCGAGGCGGCGATGGCGAAGGATCTGATTCCCATGAGCCCATAGTGTGCGATCAGTCCGACGGGTCATCGCGCCAGGAGCGGAACGGGGTGAGAAGTCGCTTCCGTCGAGCGATGTGCGGAACGAAGGCGGGAAGCCTTTTGGCAGGAGCGTGAGATCAATTTGGATACCGTGATTCTGCTACAGACGCCACAATGACAACATCGGTTCCGTTTCTGCATGTGTTTTCGTGTCCCGATTTGGCTCGGATCGTCTGTCGGGCGGATACTCGACCCATCCCGGACGCCCGATCTCGGCCGGGGTCCAACAATGACTTCCACCTTCTTCGATGCCGCTTCCGGGCCCGTCCGCATCGTCGCCGTCGTCGGTGCCGGACGGCTCGGTGGCGTGCTCGCACGGGCGCTCGCCTCGGCCGGATTCGACGTGCGAGGACCGTTCGGCCGCGGCGACGCGGTCCCCGTGGTCGACCTCGCGATCCTGTGCGTGCCCGACGCGGCGATCCACGGCGCGGCGGAGTCCGCGCGCCCGCATGCACGCCTCATCGCCCATGTCTCCGGCGCCACGGGGCTCGACGATGTCGACTTCAGCATCCACCCGCTGCAGACCTTCACCGGATCCGAGTCGCCCGACGTCTTCCGCGGCATCGGTGCGGCGATCGACGGGCGCACGGACGATGCGCTCGCGACCGCGGAGAGCCTGGCCCGCGCACTGGGCGCGCATCCGTTCCGCGTCGACGACGCGCACCGCGCCGGCTACCACGCGTCCGCCTCGATCGCGTCGAACCTGCTGCTCGCGGTGCTCGACGCGGCCGAGCAGGTCGCCGGCTCCGCGGGGATCGGATCCGATGAGGCCCGAGCGATCCTCGCGCCGCTCGTGCAGCAGACGGTCGCGAACTGGGCGGAGGTCGGTGCTGTGGGGGCGCTCACCGGACCGATCGCCCGCGGTGACGAGGAGACCGTCGCGCGGCAGCGGGCGGCGGTGGCCACAGCGACCCCCGAGCTGCTTCCGCTCGTCGATGCGCTGACCGGGCGGACCCGTGTCGTCGCGGAGAGCGCGGTCTCCCGTCCTTCGTCTCGCTTCGCGGATCCCGAGCGAGGAGCGGGGCGACGAGACGAAGGGCGCCCAGGAACCGACGAAGGGCGCTCAGGAACCGTGGACGTGAGCTCGGTGACCGAATCTGAGAGGAGCCGCGCATGAGGATCATCCGCACGATCGCCGAGATCCGCGCGGCCGTCCGCGACGCCAAGCGGCGCGGCCAGACGGTGGGACTTGTCCCGACCATGGGCGCCTTCCACGCCGGCCACCTGTCGCTCATGCAGCAGGCCAGGGCGAACAACGACCTCGTCGTGGTCTCGCTCTTCGTCAACCCGACGCAGTTCGGCGCGAACGAGGACCTCAGCAGCTACCCGCGCGACGAGGAGCGCGACGCGGCCCTCGGCGCGGCCGAAGACGTCGACATCCTGTTCGCGCCCGAGCCCGCCGAGATCTATCCCGAGGGCTTCACGACGACGATCCACATCGCCGGCATCACCGACATGCTCGACGGCGCCAGCCGCGGCGCTCATCACTTCGACGGCGTCGCCACCGTCGTCGCCAAGCTGTTCGGCATCGTCGCCCCCGACGTCGCCTATTTCGGCCAGAAGGACGCGCAGCAGGTGCTCGTGGTGCGCCGGCTCGCGCGCGACCTGAACCTCGACGTGCGGATCGAGGCCTGCCCGATCGTGCGCGAGGCCGATGGGCTCGCCATGAGCTCGCGCAACGTCTACCTCGATGCGGATGCCCGCCGGCAGGCCGCGGCGCTGAACCGGGCGCTCGACGCCGCGCAAGCACTCGCCGACGCGGGGGAGCGCGACGGCGCCGCGCTCGAGGCCGCGGCGCGTGCCGTGCTCGCCGACGCCGGCATCACCCCGGAGTACCTCGAGCTCCGCTCCGCCGAAGACCTGCAGCCGGTCGCCCGACTCGACGGCGACGCTCTGCTCGCGGTCGCCGCCCGGGTGGGCGCCGCTCGACTCATCGACAACCACATCCTCCACTCCACATCCTGAGAGGCGGCGCCTGATGCGACGCACCATGCTGAAGTCGAAGATCCATCGCGCGACGATCACCGGATCCGATCTGCACTACGTCGGATCCATCACCATCGACCCCGACCTGCTGGAGGCGGCCGACATCCTCCCGCACGAGCAGGTGCACGTCGTCGACGTCGACAACGGATCCCGTTTCGAGACGTACACGATCGCGGGAGAGCGCGGATCCGGGGTGATCCAGGTCAACGGCGCCGCCGCGCGACTCGTGCACACCGGCGACACGGTGATCGTGATCTCCTATGCCGACTACTCGCGCGCGGACCTCGCCGCGTATGCGCCCACCGTGGTGCACGTCGATCGGGCGAACGCGATCATCCGGGTGGACGACGCGGTCGAGGTGCTGCTCACGGACGGCGGGCTGGGCGCTTCGACGGGCTCAGCGACCGGGGCTGCGGGCGGTGTGCCGGGAGCTTCGCTCCCCACGCCTCCCTCCAGCCAGCGCTCCGCGCTGCCCGGAGCCTCCGAGGCGCGTGGGTCGGGCTCAGCGACCGGCGGTGTGCCGGGCGCTTCGACGGGCTCAGCGACCGAGGCTTCGGCCGGCTCGGCGGTCGGCGGCATCGAGGTGGGTTCAGGGGGCGGCCGACGCTCGCGGCGTGCACTCGTGGAGGGCATCCGATCCGCTGGGCTGAGCGAGCGGGCGGTGGCGCCGTGAGCGCGCACGCCGCCCCCACGCGGCGCCTCACGCTCGGAGACCTCGCCGCGAAGAAGGCCGCGGGCGAGCCGATCGTCATGGTCACCGCGTACGACCACCCCGGTGCGCAGATCGTCGAAGCCGCGGGCGTGGACATGGTGCTCGTCGGCGACTCCGCCGCGATGACCGTGCTCGGCTACGACAGCACGGTGCCGGTGTCGGTCGATGAGATGATCATGCTCACCAAGGCCGTGCGGCGCGGGCTGACCACGCCGCTGCTCGTGGCGGATCTGCCGTTCGGGTCTTACGAGGCCTCCGACGCGCAGGCGATCGCCACGGCCCAGCGCTTCGTCAAGGAGACCGGCTGCGACCTCGTGAAGATCGAGCGCGGCGGCACCTCGGTCGACCGGGCACGGGCGCTCGTCTCGGCAGGGATCCCCGTCGTCGGCCACGTGGGTCTCACTCCGCAGACCGCGACCTCGCTCGGCGGCTACCGCTCTCAGGGGCGCACCGCCGAGGCCGCGCTCGCCGTGATCGACAGCGCCCTCGCGCTGCAGGACGCCGGCTGCTCGCTGCTCGTCGTCGAGGCGGTGCCGGCGGAGGTGACCGCCTCGCTCATGTCGCTCATCGACATCCCGGTGATCGGGATCGGAGCCGGATCCGCCGCCGACGGTCAGGTGCTCGTCTTCCACGATCTGCTCGGGATCTACGACGGCGGTGCGGCGAAGTTCGTGAAGCGCTATGCGTCGCTGCGGTCGGCCGCGATCGAGGGTGTCACGGCGTATGCCGATGAGGTGCGCGCGCACGTCTACCCGGCGCCGGAGCATGCGTATTCGATGCCGGCCGAGGAAGCCGCGCGGCTGCGGGAGCTGCTCGAGGGGCGATAGGGCGTGTGGTCCGGGGCCCTTCGACGGGCTCAGGGACCGGGTAGTGGGTTCGCTGGTCGCACAATGCGCCCTCACCGCACACAGAACCGCAATACGCGACCAGCGAGCAGCCCTCCGCCTCCCCCGGACCGCGACGGGCGGACCTGGAGCCTCCGAGGCGCGTGGGCCCGGCTCAGAGACCCGATGGGTGCGGGTCCGGGCACCAGCGCGGTTCGGTTGTCTCCTCTCCGGCCTTCCGACTTTTTCTTCTCTAGATCATCCTCTTTTCCATCTCTAGATCTCCGCCTTTTTCCTCTCTGAACTTCCGGCTTTTTCCTCTCTGCGGAGTAGGATCGGGACATGGCGGACTACCGTTCACGTGTCATCGACGCCGAGCTGGCGAACACGCTCGGCTATCCGGGAGCGGTTCTGCTGGAGGGTCCACGTGCATGCGGGAAGTCGGCGACCGGGCGCCACCATGCGCGAAGCAGCGTGCAATTGGATGTGGAGCCCGATGCGCTTCGTCTGGCGGAGCTCGATCCGGCGCGCCTTCTCGAAGGCGCGCAGCCACGATTCATCGACGAGTGGCAGCTCGCACCTCAGATCTGGAACTTCGTTCGCGTCGCCGTGGATCGCGACGACGCGTCTTACCTGCTCGCGGGATCCGCGGTGCCCTCGGACGATACGACGCGGCACTCCGGAGCCGGGCGGATCCTGCGATTCCGAATGCGTCCGATGTCGTTGATGGAGACGGGCGCATCCACCGCCGAGGTGAGCCTGGGTGAACTGATCCGGGATCCGGATGCCCCCGTATCCGGCAGCTCGGATCTGTCCGTTCCCGCTCTGGCGGAAGCGACGGTGCGGGGTGGCTGGCCGGGTTTGCAGGCCCTTCCCATGCGTCAGGTGTCCGCCCGTCTGCGTTCCTATCTCGATGACACCGCACGGGTCGACCTGCAGCGTCTCGACGCGGAGCCGCGCCGCAACCCGGACGCCGTCATGCGGGTCATCCGGGCGTTGGGTCGCAGCACGGCCACCGAGGTCTCCATCGCGGCGCTCGCCCGGGATGCCTCCGGCGGTGACGAGCGGATGACCGATGCCACCGTGCAGGGCTATCTGGGCGCGCTCGCCCGGGTCTTCGTCATCGAGGATCAGCCGAGCTGGGGTCCGCACCTGCGGTCGCGAGATCGCGTGCGCAAGGCGCCGCGGCGGCATTTCGTGGATCCGTCGCTGGCCGCTGCCGCTCTGGGCGCGGATACGGATCGGCTGCTGACGGATCTGGAGTATTTCGGGCAGCTGTTCGAGTCGCTGGTGATCCGTGATCTGCGGGTCTACGCGGAGCCGCGAGAGGGGACGGTTCGCCACTACCGCGACAGCGCCGGACGCGAGGTCGACGCGATCATCGAGTTCCCGAACGGATCCTGGATCGCCTGCGAAGTGAAACTCGCCGCAGCGCGTGAAGAGGACGCGGCCGCATCGCTGAAGCGCTTCGCCGACAATCTCGACCCTGCGCGCACCGCCCGCCCGGTCGCCATGATGATCATCACCGGCGGCCGATACGCCTACACGCGACCGGACGGCATCCACGTCGTCCCGATCGGTGCGCTCGGCGCCTGAAGAGGGGCATGTCCGGATCCGGGCCCTTCGACGGGCTCAGGGACCGGATGGTCGGCCAGGATTCGGCTGTCAGTCGTCGCTGCTGTGCAGGCCTCGGTGGGCCGAGAGCACGGTGATCTCCGGATGCTGTTCCGTGAGCAGCCGTTCGGCCTCGTCCAGCACGTCGCGTACGTGTGAGGCGTGCGCCGCGACCACGGACGCGCCGAGCAACGTGCGGCGGTGCAGATCCTGCGCACCGACCTCCGCCACGGCGGCCTCGGTGCGCCGGCCGAGCTCGGCGATCAGCGGCCGGATCACGCTGCGCTTCTCCTTGAGCGAGTGCACGTCGCCGAGCAGGATGTCGAACTCGATCCAACCGATCCACATCCGGCCAGTGTGGCACCGGATCCGCTCAGATCAGGCGGCGCAAAGCCTCCTCGAGGCTCACGCGCTGCGCGTCGGCACGGTCGCGCAGGCGCGCGTGCTCGGAGGCGCTGAGCGCGACGCGCAGTTCGATCGGCGCGGCGGTGGCAGGGAGGTCGAGCCCGTCGAGCAGGTCGGACGCCTCGGCCCAGAGGGCCGGCGCCGGCGCAGCCGATGGGGCCACGACGGGGAGGGCGGCGGATCCGGCCCGGGTTCCGTCGGCGGACACCGTGGCGGGGGGCTTGCGTGCAGGGGCCGGAGCGGGGGCCACCCCGGCGTCGGTGAGTGAGCCGCCCGTGAACCCGGGTCCCCGCTCCGGCTCCCGCTTGCGCTGATACGCGGTCGCGGCGGCGTTCGCGCGCTGATCGGCCGCCTCGTTCAGGGGGTGCCCGGCGTGGCCCTTGACCCAGGTGAACGACACATCCCGCCCGCGCAGCGCCTCGTCGATGCCCTCGAGCAGGTCGCGGTTGAGCACGGGGCCGCCGTCGGACTTGCGCCAGCCCTTGCGCTTCCACCCCGGCATCCACTTGGTCACGGAGTCGATCACGTACCGGCTGTCGCACTCGATCACGAGCTTCTCGCCGGCCGTGCCCGCCGTCGCCTGCAGCAGCTCGAGCACGGCCCGCAGCTCGCCTTGGTTGTTCGTGCCGTGCGGGGATCCGCCGGCGGCCCAATTCGCGTCGTCGATGTACCAGGCCCAGCCGTTGGGCCCGGGGTTGCCCAGGGCGGAACCGTCTGCCGCGGCGGTGATCGTCATGCTTCCACCGTACGGCGTGGCGGGGTGCGCGCCGGGCGTGGCGGAGTCCGGCGAGGTGGGCGCGCGGTTGCGCTGGTAGGCGCTGCACGCCGTGTCCCTGGCGCTTGGTCCGGACGGTGTTCCACCGGTTCCGGCGGAGAACTCCGGCTCGGGCGGAGGCATGCGGGCCCAGGCTCCGCCCGAACGCGAGTTCTCCGCCCGAACGCGAGACCGCACGAGCCGGCACGAGACCGCACGAGCTGGCGCACGCCGGCGAACGCGGCCGATGCGAGGACCCGCCGGAGGGAGAATCGACCAGGGCGACGTGGTCGGATCCGGATCCGGCCTTCCGTTCCGATACATAACGACATATCGTTGAGTATCGCTCGGGCGAGCGGGAATCGAGGAGGACGTCATGAACAACACGTACGCACCACGCGGGTTCGGCGGACCGGGCTTCGGTCCCGGCGGCGGCCGCGGTTTCGGGGGACGCCCGGGGATGAACCCGACCTCCGGCCTCTGGGAGGCGATGGAGCACCTGCGCGCCTCGTTCGAGCAGCGCCCGCAGGCGCCGCGCATGGCGCGCGGTGACGTGCGCGCGGCCGTGCTCGCACTGCTCGCCGAGCAGCCCATGCACGGATACCAGATCATCCAGGAGATCGAGGAGCGCAGCGGCGGCTCGTGGAAGCCGAGCGCCGGATCCGTCTACCCGACCCTGCAGCTGCTCGCCGACGAGGGGCTCATCGAGGCCGCCGAGCAGAGCGGACGCAAGACCTACTCGCTCACCGAGGCGGGCCGCGCGGTCGCCGATGAGGCGGGGAGCCCGCCGTGGGAAGGATCCACGGCGCGCGCCGGTGCGGCGTCGTTCGGGGCGCTGCCCAAGGCGGGCGTCGACCTCGCGGGAGCCGCGGCGCAGGTCGCGCGCACCGGATCCCCGGAGCAGGTGCAGCAGGCGATCGACGTGCTCGACGAGGCCCGCCGCAAGCTGTACGCGATCCTCGCCGACTGATGGCGGCGGGGGACGACGACGCCGACTGGTTCCTGAGCGGGGCACGGGAGCCGGGGTCCCTTCGAGAGCCTCAGGGACCAGGGGCGGCCCAGGGGACGGGGTCGCCGAGGTCCGGGTCGCCCCAGGAGTCCGGGTCGCCCCAGGTGCCGGGGGCGCCCCAAGGACCTGGGTCGCCTCAGGACTCCGGATCACCCCAGGAGTCCGGGTCGCCCCGAGAGCCTGAGGCGTCTCAGGGGCCGGGGCCGTCCGCGGTGCCGGGATCCGGGTCGTCACAGGCATCGGTGGCCGGGCGCGCACCCGCCCCGGCACCATCGGCGCACTCAGGCACGGCCGGCGACCAGGGCCCGCCGCTGCGCGCGCGGTATCGGCGGATCCTCGGATTCGCGGCGCGAGTGCTCGTGCAGACGTGGTGGTTCGAGCTCGTGCTGCCGCGGATCGGCTTCGCAGGCGTGGCCGAGAGCTCCCGGGAGCGCCGGATGCGGGTGCTCGCACATCGCTTCCAGGTGCTCGCGGTCGAGCTCGGCGGCCTGATGATCAAGGTCGGCCAGTTCATGTCGTCGCGCCTGGACGTGTTGCCGCCCGAGATCACCACCGAGCTCGCGGGCCTGCAGGACGAGGTGCCGCCGGTGCCCATCGCCGAGATCCGCGCGCTCGCCGAAGCCGAGCTCGGCGTGCCGCTCTCGCGCGCCTTCGCCTGGTTCGACGACACCCCGCTCGCCGCGGCGTCGCTCGGGCAGGCGCACCGGGCACTGCTGTCGGATCTCGACGCCTCCGACGCCGGGTTCGCCGAGGTCGTCGTCAAGGTGCAGCGGCCCGGGATCGACCAGGTGGTCGCCACGGATCTCGCGGCGCTCCGCCGGGTTGCGGCCTGGCTGCGCCGGATCCGCTTCATCGCCGACCGCGTCGATGCGCCGGCCCTCGTCGAGGAGTTCGCGCAGACCAGCCTCGAGGAGATCGACTACCTGCATGAGGCCGCGGCCGCGGAGCGGTTCGCCGAGAACTTCGCGCACGATCCGCGGGTCGACGCGCCGCTCGTCGCCTGGGAGCGCACCACCCGCCGCGTGCTCACGCTCTCCGACGTCACGGCGATCAAGATCAACGACACCGACGCTCTGCGCGCGGCCGGCATCGACCCGGCCGACGTCGCCCGCGTGTTCGCCGAGGTCATGTTCGATCAGCTGTTCACGCACGGATTCGTGCATGCGGATCCGCATCCGGGGAACATCTTCGTCACCCCGCACCGCGCGGGCGGGCTCGGGATGCCGGGCGCTTCGACGGGCGCAGCAGGCTCGGCGACCGGTGCGGGGCACCCCGCCTGGCGGCTCACCTTCATCGACTTCGGGATGATGGCCGAGGTGCCCGAGGGGATCCGGCACGGGCTGCGCACCCTGTTCATCGCGGCCGCGTCGCGCGACGGGAAGGGCATGGTCGCCGCGGCGCAGGAGATCGGCGTGCTGATGCCGTCGGCCGAGAACCGCGAGCTGGAACGGGCGCTCACCGCCCTGTTCGCCCGGTTCGGCGGCATGGGCTTCGCCGAGCTGCGCGACGTCGATCCGCGCGAGTTCCAGGGGTTCGCGGGTGAGTTCGGCGACAGCATGCGCTCGCTGCCGGTGCAGCTGCCCGAGGGCCTGCTGCTGCTCATCCGCGCCGTCTCGCTGACCTCCGGCATGTGCAGCGGACTGGATCCGCAGTTCAACATCTGGGAGTCGATCGAGCCCTACGCCACCCGGCTGCTGGCCGACGAGAGCGGCAACATCGTGCGGGACTTCTCGCAGCAGGCCGTCGCGACCGCCGGCATCCTGTGGCGGTTGCCGAAGCGGATCGACGACATCATCACCCGGGTCGATGACGGATCCGTCTCCTTCGACACCTCGCGCATCGAGCGGCGCCTCGATCGCATCGACGGGCTCATCCGTCGCGGCGTGTCCGGGCTGCTGTTCGCCGCGCTGCTGGTGGCCGGGGCGCTCGTGCTCGCGGTGAACCCGGTGCTCGGCACGGTGCTGATGAGCGTCTCGGTGCTGCCGCTGCTACACGCCCTGTTCGCGGGGCTGTTCCGCCGCGGGCCGCGCTGACGACGTGTAAAGCGGCTTCGCCCTTTCGGGGAACGTGTAAAGATTCGGCCGGTTTTTTTACACGTTCTCCCGAGATGGGGGACGACCGAACCCCGCAGCGTGCGTCGCTGCGCTCTATTGCACATCCGAGGTGAGCGACTGGAGCACTCGCGGGGCGAAGAATCTGCGGTCGTAGGTGCTGCTTCCTGCCTGCTGGAGGATGTCGAGTTCGACGAGCTGCCGCACGAGTTTGTTGGCGCGTGCATACGACAGCCCGAGCTCTGCTTCCACCTTCCTGACGGTGAAGGAGGGGTTCGCCACCGCGAGATCGACCAGGGCATGCGCGGAGTCCGCCCGCAGCGCGGACGCCCGGAGGCGTTCTTTGAGTTCGGTCTGCACCCTCACGAGTGCCACCATCTGCAGGCGGGTCTGATCAGCCGCCGCTTGCAGACCACGTGCGAAGAACTGCACGAAGCCATCCCAGTCACCCCGAGCGCTCACCCCGAAGAGGCGATCGTAGTACTCGGTGCGACGAGCCTCGAACCAGGGTGAGACCGTCAAGGTGGGTTCGCCGAGCACGCCCGTCAGCTGGAGGTGCAGAACGATCAGGAATCGGCCGAGACGACCATTGCCGTCGCGGAACGGGTGGAGGGTCTCGAACTGGTAGTGCGACATCGCGGCGGCGACGACAGGGTCGATCTGGTCCACATGATCGGCTTGCATCCAGTCAGCGAGGTCGCGCAAGCTGGCCTCGAGCCGGATCCCTGGTGGGGACGGAACGAAGCGCGCCGCATGAGCGGCGAAGCCCACCGGGTCAGCGTCTGCGCGTCGTCCGATGACGACCTGGCCGTCGCGCACGCGGCCCGAGGAGGACTGCAGTGGGGAGCCTCGCATCAGTACACCCTGTAACTCGCTGAGCAGTGACACCGTGATTGACTGGCCGTCGGCGACACGGCCGAAGCCGAGACGCGCCATCCGCACGTAGTTGAGGATCTCGACCAGCTCCGCGGTCGGGGCATTTTCTTCGTCGGCCGTGAGCACGTCGGCCAGTGGAGCGTATGTGCCCTCGAGTGCCGAGGTGCTCTGAGCCTCGCGTCGGAGGGTGGGCAGCCGGAGCAGGGTCGGGTTCGGCAGCTGTCGTGACGTGCTGTCGAGCGCAGCAAGCGCCGCCCGAGCATCGGCGATTGCGAGAAAGGTCGGTGACGTCAGCGGGGGCATATCGCTCGGGAGCGGGGAGGGGACGAAGGCCTGATGCTGCCAGAACCCGAGCACGGGATCCGTACCGGAGATGGGCACGAGTGATCCGGTTGCCGCATTCTGGAACATTCTGAGGTCCACAATGCAACTCTAGGCATCTCTGAGGAGCATTTGAAGAGGGGATTGATCGTTGTGGATAACTCGAGTTGCGCCACGAAGGGGGCGCGACCGGATCCCGATCACGCCCCCTCGAGACGGTGCGTCGTCAGCCCTGGCCGGCACCGGTGCGGCGCCGGGCGCCCTTCGTCTCGCTGCGCTCGCTCAGGATCCGCAGCAGCACGCCGGCCGCGATGACGAGGGCGCCGGCCGCGCCGAGGGCGATCGGCGCGGCGGATCCGGTCGTCGCGAGCGAGCCCGAACCGGAACCGGTCGAGCCGGAGCCGGCCGACCCCGCACCGGAGCTGCCCGAACCGGAACCGGTGCCGCCGTTGCCGGATCCGCCGTTCCCGGTGCTCGCCGGGGCGACTGTGAACGCGGTGGACGCCACAGTGGCGCCGTTGAACGACACGGTCACGGTGTGCGCGCCCGCGGGCAGGGTCGCGGGCAGCGCCGCCGGCAGCGCGAACGCACCCGACGCATCCGTGGATCCGGTGCCCAGCGAGACCGGATCCGAATGCACCTCGACACTGAACCCGGCCACCTCGGCGGCCAGCCCGTTCGCGGTGACGGTGACGGATCCGCCCGAACGCAGGTCGCCCGTGATCGTGACCGAGCCCTGCACCGCGGCGGGATCCGCGACGGCGACCGGTGTCGCTGCGGAGGAGGTGGATCCGACGGCGTTGTGCGCGGTGATGGTGGCCGAGTACGACCCCGGCGCCACGCCGTCGAACGTGAACGACGTGCTCCGGGCGTCGACCTCGGCGGTGCGCCCGGTGCCGAGTGCGACGGTGTACCCGGTGATCGCGGATCCGCCGTCGGCGGGAGCGGTCCAGGAGACGGCCACATGCGAGCCCGCGGCCGACGTTCCGCCGACGACCACGGTCGGAGCGGCCGGCGCCGCGGGTGCGGTCAGTGCCGGGGCGACGTGCCGCAGGCGGTACTCGGTCATGTAGGCGAGCTTGCCGGGCTTGGCGTCGGTGTAGGGCTTGGACAGCTTCGCCCACTCGCCCTTGGTCTCCGCCTTGCCGTCGTTCCAGGCGCCGAGCACGCTGAGGTCGCCGGCGGTGTAGCCGGACTGCGGGTCGACCACGGTTCCGGCACCGAGCGCGACCTGAGCCTGGGCGAGCTGCTTCACGAGGGCGAGGGATCCGGCCCAATCGTCCTGGTTCCAGCCCGCGACGGGGATGTCGGTGCGGGTGCGCAGCCAGGTGCCCCAGTAGAACTCCTGGAACGGCACGGCGCCGTCGGAGGCGTAGCCGATGTCGCGGGCGAAGTAGAGGATGCTGCGGAAACGGTCGTCCTGGAAGCTCGCCAGCCCCACGTTCGCGGGCAGCTGGGCGGGCGTGATCGCGTCGCCGTTCACGTCGCGCAGCCAAGTCCACTTGTTCGCCTGCATCGCGGCCCAGAAGTCCGCGTCGGACAGGCCGGACAGGTTGCCGAGCACGCGCAGCCGCACGTGCACGTCGGGACCGCTGTTCTCCTGGAACGACGTGAGGGTGTGGTGCCCGTCGGTGAGGTAGAGCACGCCGTTCGGGCCGATCACGACGGTCTTCATGGGCGCGATCGTGTCGGCGGTCTCACTGCCGACCGGCACCGTGCAGGTGAAGGTGGACGGATCCTGCAGCGTCGCCCCGGACGGGGCGCTCGCCGCATCCCCCTGCCCGTTCGCCTCGCACCAGTCGGCGAACTTCTTGTTGATGGCGTCCTTCGACAGGTCGGCGTCATAGCGGCCGAGCTTGTAGTAGACCTCGTCGTAACCGAGCGAGGGCTGCGTCGGGTGCACATCGCCGATGCGCACGTCGAGCAGGTCGCCGACGGGAGCGCACAGCGCGCGGGCGTCGTCGACGGTGCAGGACGCATCCTTGACGTCGGTCGCCGAGGCCGTCGCCGACGCTGTGTCGGTCGCCGAGGCCGTCGCCGAACTCGTCGAAGCGCTGTCGGTCACTGAGCTTGTCGACGTCGCCGCGGCGGGAAGCGCCGAGACGACGGATCCGCCGAGGGTGAGGAATGAGGCGAGCGCGACGGCGAGCGCGCGACGCGAGCGGAGCAGGGGCACGGGAGTCTCCAGACAGGAAGGTGTGGGCGAGCCGCACGCGGGCGGCCCTCGCCCCCGTGCCTATGGATCTGCTCGGAACACTGGCGGCTCCACGCGGACGGCACGTTGCGACCGGGTGAACGGCAGGTGACGTCGGTGCCGGCGCGCCCGCGGCCGGGCTCAGCCCGGCTCAGCCCGCGGCGATCTCCTGCACGATCGTGCGCGTGGTGCCCTCCGCGTCGGTCGTCTCGAAGCGCACGGGCATCCCCGGGTGCGCGAGCGCGAACCAGAACACGGTGCCGCCATCGTCGCCGCGCACGTCGTAGCGCAGGCACTCGAGCCTCCCGAGCGGATGCGCGATGGTCTCGGTGCCGACCGTGGTGCGGTCGGCGGGGAAGGCCGCGTGCGCCTGCAGCTCACGCCAGGTGACGCGGTCGCCGGACGCCGTCTCGGGGCTGCCCGCGGGGTGGCTCTCCAGCAGTGCGCCCTCATCGTCGCCGGCGGAGTAGCGGCTGATCCGCTCGGTCACCGTGCCGTCGGGCATCTCCGTCCGCACCCGTATGGTGGCGTCGACGGGGCCACGCTGAAGATCGTGGGCGCGTCGGGGTACGGCTCCTACGGTGAGACCATGACCGCGGAGTTCGCGTCGGACGGCAGCGTGCGGTCGTTGCGGCTGCCGGCAGGAGAGGTGCTCGTTCCCCTGGAGCGGTTTGATCTGGCGCGTCATCCGGGCGTGGCCGTCTCCGTGGAGCTCCGCTGAACGGTCGGCCTCAGCGGCCGACGGGTGGTCGGCTTGATCTGGTGTTCTCGAAAAC
The DNA here is from genome assembly GCA_018268515.1 of Actinomycetota bacterium. Lineage (GTDB taxonomy): Bacteria > Actinomycetota > Actinomycetes > Actinomycetales > Microbacteriaceae > Microbacterium. Next base: position 32,529 of record JAFDWK010000068.1, on the reverse strand, counting down.
GATGCTGCGGGAGACTTTTGGCTCGACGAGCAGAACGTTCTGCCCGATGTCATTGGGTGAAGATCAAGCCAGGCGGCGGCTGCAGCGATGTTCTCGACGTAGATATGAGCGGTTGAGTCTGGGGCCTCCACCCGCATAGACCGTGGTTTCTTCGTCAGGAACGTGACTCCACGTCAGATGCCCGGTACGGGAACCGATCGCCAACGCTCGATCGCGAGACCCCGCGGCGTCTACGGCTGGACTTCGTGGGCGATGGCATCCGCGATGACCGTTGCGGCCGTGCGTGCGGCGTGGACGAGCGTCTCGGTGGTCGCGTTCATTCCACCGGAGGAGTCGATCGCGGCTTGCACCTGATGGAAGACCATCCGCGCGCGCAACTTCTGGTCGTCGGTGGCGTCCTCGGGAAGCACGATATCGACGAGGGCGTCGAGGCCGTGCGGCTGCTGCTCGGCCAGGCCTCCGCTGAGTCGGCGCATCGCGGGGCGATTGGCGTCGGCGAATCTGATTCCTGCGATCTGGTCGTCACCGATCGAGTCGAGCCAGCGCATCGCGACCTCGGCGAGCAATCCCGGCCGGGGCTCCTGTCGGCGTGCCCATGCGATGAGCTTCTCGCTCTCGGCTCGCCTCTCGTCGAGGAGGCTGAGGATGATCGCGTCCTTGTTCTCGAAGTGGTAGTAGAGCGAGGACTTCTGCATCCCCACCGCTTCGACGATGTCGCGAATCGAGGTTCCCTCGAAGCCGCGTTCCGTGAAGAGTGCGAGCGCGACCCGTCTGATCTCCGCTCGTGTTTCGCTTCCCGATCGACGGTCGGTGCCGCTCTCGTTTCTGACCATACCCCGAGTGTACATTGACGAACGAGCGTTCGGTAGATACTGTGGTGGTTAGCCTACCGCTCGTTCGGTAGGCAACCGATCCTTCTCGAGGAGCAGCACCATGGAAGCCATCCAGACGCACCCACCGACACGTCATGTCGGGTTGGCAATGCTCGGCGTCCTGTTCGGGATGCTGCTCGCGATGCTGGACAACTTCATCGTCGGAACGGCTCTCCCCTCGATGGTGCGCGAGCTGCACGGTATGGAGGTCATGGCCTGGGTCGTGACGGCGTACGCCCTGACGACCGCGATCACGACCCCGATCTGGGGCAAGCTGGGCGACCTCTTCGGCCGGAAGCTGATGTTCCAGCTGAGCGTTGCCGTCTTCGCGGTCGGCAGCGTCCTTGTCGCGCTCTCCCCGTCGATGGGGCTGCTCATCGGTGCCCGTGTCGTCCAAGGCATCGGCGCGGGAGGACTGGCGGTCGGTGCATTCGCCGTCATCGGCGCGCTCGTCCCGCCTCGCGATCGGGGCAAGTATCAGGGGCTCGCCGCGATCGTCATCGCGCTCGGGACCATCGGGGGACCACTCCTTGGCGGTGCGATCACCGACGCGTTGGGCTGGCACTGGGCATTCCTCATCAATGTCCCGCTGGCGGCGCTCGTGCTGATCTGGGTGGGCGTGATGCTGCGGCTGCCCCACGAACGGCGACGCGCCCGTATCGATTGGCTGGGCGCGGCGCTGCTGTCCGCCGCGATCAGTGCGACAGTGCTCGAGACCACGTGGGGCGGTAACACCATCGCCTGGCTTTCGGTCCAGAGCTTCGGGCTCATCGCCGTCGCCATCGCCGCGGCCGCCGCCTTCATCTGGTGGCAGCGCAGGGCAAGCGAGCCCATCGTGCCGCTGGAGATGTTCCATGAGCGCAACTTCACGCTCGCGTCAGCGCTTGCAACTGTGAGCGGCATCGTCATGTTCGCGGCGGTGCTGTACCTGCCGCTGTATCAGCAGACGGTGCAGGGTGCCTCACCGACCGCGTCAGGGCTGCTCCTCCTGCCGATGATGGTGCCCATCATCCTGGCCTCCCTGTTCGCGGGGCGACGGATGTCGAGAACCGGCCGGTATCGCGCCTTCCCCATCGTCGGCGCGATCAGCAGCGTCATCGGCGCAGGACTCCTGGCGACCATGACCGCCGCCACGCCGTTCTGGCTCACGTCGATCTACATGGCGTTCCTCGGGCTGGGGCTCGGCCTCAGCCAGCAGATGACCACGACCATCGCGCAGAACGCCGTCGACCTGCGGCATATCGGTGCGGCGTCCGGCATCGTCACGATGCTGCGCACCCTGGGCGGTGCCGTGGGGGTGGCGGTGTTCGGCGGCATCTACGCGGCCGCGACCGGCGGTGTGGCCGGGGCGGCATTGCCGGTCGCCGCCACGGGCGCCACCAGCGTGATCTTCCTCACTCTCGCGCTGTTGTCGGCGATCGGCGTCGTCCTGGCGTGGGGCATCAGGGAGATTCCCCTCCGAACGACGAACGCAGCGCCGGCGGCGGCCGTCGCGCAGCGATGACCGATGAATCCCACGCACTGAAAGGACTTGACATGACACAGATACGCCGCACCTCCCGCATCATCGTCGGCATCCTCGCGGCCGTCGCCGCCATGACGGTCGGCGTCACGGTCTCCGCGACCGGATGGCTCGCGGCGATCGCTCTCGCCCTGGGCATGACCGCCTACGCGGCGATGGCCATGAACATCTTCCTGGGATTGCGTCGCCCCATCGTAGAGCGCCTGGCCGGTCCGCTCGACCAGGTGCGCGGCCTCCACCGCACCCTGGGGATCCTGCTCACCGCCGCGATCGCCGGGCACATGATCCTCATTCCGATCGCTTCTCTCGTGGACCGCGGCATCAACATCCTCGACAACCCCGGACCCCCGCTGATGGCCGGCATCCTCGGACTCCTGTTGACCGTCGGGTCGATCGTCCTCGCCATGAACCGGCGGATCCCGTACGACCGATGGGTGAAGGTCCACGGGGCGACCGTGATCGCATTCCTGATCCTCACTCTGCACACCGTGCTCTCGAGCATTCTGTGGGGCGTCGGCGACCTCACCGTCTTCGTGACCAATGGCGTCTTCGCGGCCGTGGGCGTCCTCAGCGTCCTGCTCATGGCGCTCGACAGATTCCGCGGCGGCGCCGCATACACGGTCGCCTCGGTGACACGACACGCTCGGTCGGTCGAAGTCGTTCTCGCCCCTGCTGGGGCCAAGCGCCTTCGTCCCCACCGCGTGGGGCAGTTCGTGCTCCTGACCGCGCAACTGGACGGCGACACGGGTGAGGAAACGCACCCCTTCACCGTGACGGCGTCGGCGGGTTCGGAGCGCCTCAGCGTGCTCATCCGCGACGCCGGCGACTGGACGCACCGCGCCCAGAACGGGCTTGTCGAAGGGAGCGCGGTGCGTCTGCGCGGACCCTTCGGAGGCTTCACGCCGCAGGACCCGCAGCCCGATCGGCCGCAGGTCTGGGTCGCCGCCGGATCAGGGATCACCCCCTTCCTCTCGGCGCTGCGCACAGCGGCACCTGATGCGGAACAGCCGGTTCGCCTCGTGTACCTCGCACGAAACGCATCCGATGCTCCGGCGCTGACCGAGGTGTGCACGCGGGCCGAGACCCTTCCGTGGTTGAGTCTGCGGACCCGATTCAGTGAGCAGGAGGGCCGTGCGGATGGTGCTGCGGTGGTGACCGCCGCCGGCATCGATCCCCGGGAGGCGGACTGGTTCCTGTGCGGGCCGGGAGAACTGGTCGCCGCCTTGCGTGCGGAACTGCTCGCACGCGGTGCTCACGCGGGGCACATCCACTCGGAGCGATACGCGTGGCGGGACTCCGCGCCCGTCCGCACCCCAGAGAAGAGCGCGGTCGCATGACCGTCACCCGCCCGACGACACCTCATCCCGAACGCCACACTCCGAACCCCCACACTCCGAACCCCCACAGACAGAACGGCATCATCATGAACCAGACATCCCCGCGCATCGCGATCATCGGTGCAGGCCTCGGCGGCCTCACCCTGGCCCGCGTGCTCCAGCAGCGGCACATCCCCTTCACTCTCTTCGAAGCGGATGCCGGCCGTGACTCCCGCCCGAGCCAGGGCGGGACCCTCGACCTGGGCATCGAGACCGGCCAGCAGGCGCTGCACGACGCCGGGCTGTACCACCAGTTCCTCGCCGCCGCACGCCCCGAAGGCCAGGACATGACGCTCACCGACAAGCACGGCACCGTCCTGCGATCCCTCAACACACCCGAAGGACAGATGACCCACCCGGAGATCGACCGTGGCGCGCTGCGCGACATCCTGGTGGAGTCCGTCGACCCCACTGCGTTCAGATGGGGTCACAAGGTCGCCGGCGTACGGGCCGCCGAGCAGGGCGGACACGACATCCTCTTCGTCGACGGCCACAGCGAGCAGTTCGACCTCGTCGTGGGCGCCGACGGCGCCTGGTCGCGCGTGCGGCCGCTGTTGTCCGACGCGGTGCCGCAGTACAGCGGTGTCAGCTTCGTGGAGCTGCGCATCTCCGATGCCGACGCCCGCCACGCGCAGCTCGCCGAACTCGTCGGCCGCGGCACCTACTTCGCGCTCGGCGATGACAAGGCGATCATGCCGCAGCGCAACGGCGACGGCTCGATCCGCGTCTACGTGGCCGTCCGAGCGGCGGAGGACTGGATCCACACCAGCGGCATCCCGTTCGATCGTCCTGCCGAAGCCCGTGAGCGCCTCCTGGCACTGTTCGCGGATTGGTCGCCTCAGATCACCGACCTGATCCGTCACGCGGACGACACCCTCACCCCGCGCCCCATCATGAGCCTTCCCATCGACACCACCTGGGTGTCGGCGCCCTCCGTGACGCTCATCGGGGATGCCGCGCACCTCATGTCGCCCTTCGCGGGCGCCGGCGCGAATCTCGCGATGTTCGACGGCGCATCGCTCGGGAATGCCATCGCCGACGACATCCGTGACATCCCGGCAGCGCTCGCCCGCTACGAGGCCGCCATGCACGAGCGCACCAGCCCGTTCGCTCAGCTGGCGACGCAACACCTCGACCTCATGGTCGCACCCGATGGTCACCTCCGGATGGCCGCTCTGGTCGATCAGTTCGCGGCGGATTACATGGGCACGGCAGACGCAGCATGAGAGACGCGAGATGACCGCGTCGGCGATCACCGCGCGCTCCGGGTTCGGTCACGCAACCGATCGATCAGCGACCGGCGTCCGCCCTGGTACCCGACGACAGCCTGGTCGCGGCGCTGCCACCCCGTGAACGCGATGTACTGGGTCTCATGGCCGACGGCGCGAGCAACTCCGCGATTTCCAGCGAGCTGCACATCTCGTTGTCTGCGGTCGAGAAGCATACGACCGCGATCTTCACGAAGCTGGGCCTCGAGCCGCACGCCCCCCGCCGTGTCATGGCCGTCGTGGCGTTCCTGCGCGCCACGAGCTGACTCGTGCTGGTCTTCGCCTCGAACAATCGGATACGCGACTTTGGGGCGATGCGGCCCGGGCGTGTGGCAGTCGATGCAGCGTTCAGGGTCCTCCGCGCACTGCAAAAGCCGCCAAGTGCAACCAGAACGCGTTCCCCACAAATCCGCCTCTTGACACCCGGATCCGGCCGTCCTAATCTACAACCAAATGGTTGTACGAAGTGAACTGAGCGATGAACAGATCGACCGGGTGTTCCAGGCCCTCGCGGCGAGCACGCGGCGCGACATCCTGCGCCGCACCATCGAGACCGAGCAGTCGGTCTCCGAGCTCGCGCGCTCCTACGACATGTCGTTCGCGGCGGTGCAGAAGCACGTGGCCGTGCTCGAGGCGGCCGAGCTCATCGTCAAGCGCGCCGAGGGACGCGAGCGACTGGTCCGCGCGAACCCCGAGATGATCGCCCGTGCCCGCGCGCTGCTGGCGCGCTACGAAGACCTCTGGCGCAGTCGCATCTCGCGCCTCGACGACCTGCTCGCCGAACCGGACCCCGCGCCCGTCGGTACGTCCGACACGATCCCGGATCCGCACCGCGCGGATCCGCAGCCCCCTGACCGACACAGAACCTGACCGACACAGAACCTGACCGACACAGAAGGAGAGTGACATGCCTGTCACCGACGTGATCACCGATCCGGAGAACCTGACCCTCACCATCCACGCCGACTTCGCCGCCCCGGTGGAGCGGGTGTGGGCGGCGTACTCCGACCCGCGCCAGCTGGAGCGGTTCTGGGGCCCTCCCGGGTGGCCGGCCACCTTCACCGCGTTCGACCACACCGTCGGCGGCCTCGCCCAGTACCGGCTCACCGGCCCGCGCGGCGAGAAGTCGTCGGGGCGCTGGGAGTTCACCCGCATCGAGGCGCCCACGCTGTTCGAAGTGCTCGACTCGTTCGTGGACGACGACGGGCAGCCCATGGACGGCTTCCCCGCGATGCGGATGACGCTCGAGTTCTCGCCGACCGCCGCGGGCACCCGCATGGTCGGCATCAGCCGGTTCGACTCGGCCGAGGCGCTCGAGCAGGTCGTCGCGATGGGTGTCGTCGAGGGCACGAAGATGGCGATGAGCCAGCTCGACACCGTGCTGCAGGACCTGCGCGACTACGCCCAGGGCAAGGGCACCCGCATCGAACTGCTGGACGACACGCACGTGCGCATCACGCGACTCGTGGACGGGCCGCAGGAGCTCGTCTGGCGCGCGCACCACGACCCGGAGCTGATGAAGCAGTGGCTGCTGGGGCCCGACGGGTGGGAGATGACGGAGTGCGTGGTCGCCGCCGAGGCCGGCCAGAGCTACCGCAACTCCTGGGCGCCGGTCGGTGACACCCCGGGCCAGGCGTTCGGGTTCGAGGGTGAGGCGCTGCTCGTCGAGGCCCCGCGCCGCGCCGTGACCACCGAGCGGATGCAGGGCGCCGGCGGGCCGGAAACGCTGAACGACCTCAACCTCTACGAGGAGGATGGCGCGACGCTGATCACGCTGCTCGTGGAGTACCCCGACCTCGCCACCCGCGACATGATCCTCGCCACGGGCATGGTCGACGGCATGGAGGCCTCGTACGCCCGCATGGAGGATCTGGTCCTGGTCTGACCGGCGCTCACGACGCAGGAGATCCCGATCGTCCCTCCCATACCGGGAGCGGATCCGGCTGGGATCTCCTGCGTCGTGTCACCGGGCGGTTCCGTCCTGTCATGACCGTGGTCGGATCCGTCCCGGGGTGAACGGGGGCGGATCCGTCCGGGATGAACCAGGGTCGGATCCGACCGGGATGAACCAGGGTCGGAAGCGGCCGGGGGCACCAGGGTCGGAAGCGGCCGGGATGAACCAGGGTCGGAAGCGGCCGGGATGAACCAGGGTCGGAAGCGGCCGGGGGCACCTCGGCCCGTCGGAAAACGGAGGAGTTCGCGGCGTGTCGGGGCGGGATCCGGTCCTGACACGCCGCGCATTGCGTGCGGGCTCTCCGTTTTCCCACAGGGGTCGGGCATGTGGCCTGGGGTCGGCCCCTGTGGGGCCCGATGCGCCCTATATCCGGGGCCGCCGGGGCCGGCGTCGTCGGCCTGCGCTTCGCATCGATGCGCGCCGCGGCGCGGCTCCGCACGCGATACCGTCGGAGGATGTCCGCCTTCGTGGTGAAGATCCTTCTCGTGCTGGCCGTCCTGATCCTCGTGGTGGCGGCAGTGTCGCGCATGCGCGGACGACGTTCGGTGGGGTCGGTGCGTCAGCGCATGCCGAAGCTGGTGCTGGTCGTCGGTGCGCTCTTCGTCGCCGTCGGCGGGCTGCTGGGGCTGACCTCGTTCACCCAGCAGGACACCGATGGAATGCTCTGGCCGATGCGGATCGCCTCGGTCGGGATCCTGCTCGGCGGCGCGCTGTTCCTGATCATGTACCGCAACTTCTACGTCGAACCGCGCGTCGACGAGATCGCCTTCCGCACGATCTGGGGGCGCGAGGCGGTCATCGTCTACGCCGACATCGTCGACTATTACGTGCGGGTCCACGGCGGGCAGCTGCAGCTCACGGTGCGTGCGGCCTCGGGGCCTCGCCTGCGGTTGAACCCGAACATCTACGACCTCTCGCCGCTGCTGCGTGCCAACGAATTCCGCCAGCACAACGGCCGCTGGCCGCTGCGCGGCGAGATGCACGGCGGATCCGGCACGATCCAACGCTGACCGGGCCGTTCGGGTGCGGCCTCTCCTGTGGACCCGTCCCGCGGGGTCGTCCCCGTCAGCGACCCTACGGCGCGCGCCGACGGGGACGAGCCGAGGCGGTGGGTCTCGTCCGGCACCGGGATCCTGACCCGCGGGCGGATCTGCGAGGGACTCCGGCACGGCACGGCACCGGATCCCGGTCCCGGCGCCTTCCGGCGCTGCTCTCTGTCCAGACTTCCGGACCGGATCCTGGTCCGTCGCGCTTCCGGATGCGCAGGCGCTTCTGACGGCGAGACTGCATCTCGGCGACCAGACAGCAGTCCGCGTGCGCAGTCTCGTCGCCCAGATGCAGTCTCGCGGTTCGGCGCGGTGCCGCTGCCGCTGTCGCCGGGGCGTGGTTCGATGGCGGCATGGACACGTCCGGGCGGCTGCGCGAGGAGACCCGCACGGTGTGGGCGACGGCGATCTGCTTCGTCGTCGGCACCGGGGCGGGACTCGTCGCGCTGCAGGGCCCGCCGCGTGCGCTCACCGGGCCCGGCTCGCTGAGCCAGCCGATCGCCCTGATCGCGGGTGCCATCGCGGCGGCGGCGTTCGTCACCAGCACCCTGCAGCATCGCCGGGGAGAGACGGATCCGATGCCGCCGTGGCAGACCGCGGTGTCGCGGGTCTCCGCGGTCGCGCTGACCGTGGTCTTCGCGGCGGTGACCGCGTTCGGGGTGCTGCTGGGTGGCGCGGTCTTCGGCGCGGGACTGCACGACTTCACCGCACCGGCGCTGGGCGGCGCGCTCATCGCGGGCGTCGCGGGCGCGGCCGGTGGCCGGTTCGCCTACACCGCGGGCACCGGGATCCGCACCCGGGATCTGGCCGGGCTGCTGTTCGGCTTCCTCGCGATCGGCACGCTGTTCGCGATGGCGACCGCGGCGGATCCGCTGTGGTGGCAGCAGAACTTCTCCCAGCTCGGGCTGGGCGCACGGGGCTGGGCGTTCAACGGCACGCTCGTCGTCGCGGGGCTGATGTTCGCGACGGTCGGCTCCTACATCGGCCGCGATCTGCACCGGATCCGCGGAGACGCCGCCCTGCGCGGGATCGCCGCGGTGGTCGCGCTCTGGGCGGCGACCGGCGTCGCGCTCGCCGTGGTCGGATTCGTGCCGATCGAGGCGAACCGGGTGGTGCACTGGATCGCGGCGATCGGCGCGCTCGTGCTGTTCGGCCTCGCCGCGCTGATGTCGACACGGGCGCTGCCCGGGCCGCCCCGGGCGCTCGTGATCGCCACGGTCGGGCTCGCGGTGCTGCTGGTCGCGGCGGTGCTGCTGCACGTGCCGTTCGGGCTCTACTCGTCGGCCGGCGTCGAGGCGATCGCCGTGGGGCTCGGCCTGGTCTGGATGACCACGTTCGTGCGGGTGCTCGCCGTGCTCGCGCCGGAAGCCCCGAGGATCTCGGCCCGGGCGACCCTCTGGCGCGGCTGAGACGGGTCGGTGGCACAGGGCGGGTGGGGACGCGCGTCGCGAGACATCACATTCTGCACGAGGCATCACGTCAGAGCTGATGTCTCGTGCAGGATCCGGTGTCTCGTGCCGGATCCGATGTCTCGTGCCGGATCCGATGTCTCGTGCAGGATCCGGTGTCTCGCCGATCCGTCGGTCGCGAGAGCGATGACCCGCTGGTCTGCGTGCAGGCGCACAATGGACGCATGGGCATGTTCACGCAGAAGCCGGAGGAGAAGGGGGAATGGGCCGCCCTCCCGGCCGAGCCGTTCGAGCGGGACGGCATCGAACTCCTCCCGGATCCACCCGTCGCCGATCCGCTCGGACGCGGCGTCGGAACCCCGATCGGCCCGAGCATCACCATCTCCCTGACAGGCGCATCCGAATCCGTCGGTTCGGTGTCGATCCCGCTGCCGGGGGAGGATGCTGCTGCCGCCGCCGCCGACGATGATGATGGCTCGGCGAGTTCCGGCTCCCGCAGCTGAGCTGCCCCGTCAGGCCCGCGTGTCGTCGTGGTGCACGACTCGACTCAGTTCGATGGCGTTGCCCGCAAGCTCCCAATAGTGCAGCCGACGGCCGCCCGGTGCCTTCTGCTCGATCGACGCACGCCATGCCTTCGCGCCGTCGGGCCGGGTCTGGTACGGGTCGTCACCGCCGTCGCCGGTGCGCAACCGGTGCAGATCGCGCCCGGCGATCTCGCGGGCTCGGCCCGTGATCGCATCCACGCTGGCCCGGATCGCCTTGGCGAGCTGCCCCTGGTCCAGTGCGGCGAGAGAACGGAGGAACTCCGGGCCGACGATGTACTCCCGCAGCGGCCAGAGGTCGCGTTCGCCCGGGTCGGTGCGTTCCGTCCAGAGTTCGGCGATGGCGGCGCGCAGGCTCTTCTCGTCGGCATCCGGACGGGCCGCGCGGGAACCGGGCCGGCGTGCCTCGCGGAGTTCGCGTCCCGCCTCCTTCCGGTCCGCGACCGCTCTGCTCAGTCGTGTGGTCGTGGTCGCGTGTGCGGCGCGTTCGCGGGACACCTGCATCTGCAGACTCGCATTCTCTGCCTTCAACCGTGCCACCTCCGAGTCGCTCGACGTCCTGCGCAGCCCCGCGACCAGGTTCGTCAACGCGAGGATGTCGCCACGCAGCGCCACGATCTCATGAGCCAGGGCGGCGATCTCCCCCGCATGGTACGGGGCGGCGCCCGTGCCAGGGGAGGCGTCAGACGCCGACCCGGGCTCCGTCAGGTTCCGCGCAGGCACGGAGTGCGGCGCGGGCACCGGCGGCGCCGGCTCCTCCCGGGTAGCCGCGCTCAGCCAGGGCGGTCCCCCGGTGACGAGCGGCGGAGATTCCAGAACCTCTGCGTCGGCCGGAACATCCCATACACTCGCGGCGAGGGAGCGAGAGTCTGCACGGCGCAGCCGCACGGGCACGATCTGCCCCACCCGGAGCACCTCGCTGACGGGCTGTTCGTGATCAGTGGTGACGTCGCGCCGCCGGAGGATCAGAGGTTCGACGCGCGGATGCAACTGCAGGGTGGCACGCAGATCCGTGACCTTGACGACGAGGGCGAGACGGATCTCGTCGTGACCGAACAGATCATGCGTGACGGGTGCCGGTTCTGGTTGCAGCTCGAACCCGTCCAGGACGCCCGTGACGGGCCGTCCGGGCAGCACGGCCCGCTCAAGGGGGATGCCTTGCGGCAAACGCTCCGATGTGACGGTGACGACGGTGCCGTCGTCGAGCCGAGCGATCGCGCGGGTGCCGCCCGCGGTGATCCCCTCGACGATCGCCGTTGCCGTGCGGATCTCCGGTGGCGGAGCCGATTCGAGTGAGTGACGCCCCGCCTGGGCGAGAGCGTCGTCGATGAGTGTCCTCGTATCCGCGAACTGGGGGAAGCGCAGGTGCGAGCGGGTCCACACGGGCGAGTCGGCGAAGTCCGGTGGGTAGGACCGCGCCGCGCCGTTGAAGACCTGGGTCTTCTCCGGCAGCAGGGATTCCACCCGCTTCGAGATCGGCCCGGTCTCCAGCACGACGACCTCGGCGAGGCCGTCGAGCGCCGAACGCAGCATCGCGACATCGAACAGGAGCTCACCGGCACCGGTCGTGGAGACCAGGACCAGAGGAAGCTCCCGGGGGGAGAGGATGCGCGCCGCCAGCGCGTCGGCCTGTTCCTCGGTCGTCACGTCGGCATCCATGTCTTCAGTCTATGAATCGGGATCGTTCTCCAGGGGAGGCGCAACAGGCCCGGCGTCGGCCGCTTGCACGGCATCGACCAGCTCTCGCCACGGGCCCCGCAGGTACCCCTCCGGGATCACCTGCCGGCGCCGCACGCGGTGGACCCGCGCCTCGATCCGCCAGATGAAGCGATCCGCGCCCGACCCGGCGGGCGGCGCCTCGCCCCACGGACAGCGCTCGACGAGCATCATCCAATGCCCGGTCTCGCCGCCGGCCGGCTGCACGCTCCAGCGCCGGGTCATCCCGGCGATCCCGCCGCTGCGTGCCACGAGAATCGCGACGCCCTCGGGGTCGTCCGCGCTGTCGGCGGCGGCGGCGTCCACGCGCGGGTCGGCGCCGTCGGCCGCACCGGCGGCGCCGGCACCGTCGACCCGTGGATCGGCAGGGGGATCAGTCCGCGGCGCGCCCATCACCCGCAGCCTTGATCACGCCCACCGACGTCCACGCCGTGCGCGCGGCGTCTCCCGTGGCCTTGTCCACCGCGTTCGCCGCGGCGATCGTCGCCTTCGCGAACTGCGCGAACGTCGCCGACGATGCCAGCCCGCCGGTCAGGGCGCGATACCAGACGGATCCGGCCTTCTCCCATGCGTAGCCGCCGAGCTCGACGGCGAACAGCGCAAAGGCGCGGTTCGGGATGCCCGAGTTGATGTGCACCCCGCCGTTGTCGTCGGTCGTGGTGACATAGCCGCTCATGTCGTCGGGCTGCGGATCCTTGCCGAGCTCCGGATCGTCATAGGCGGTGCCCGGGTGCAGCATCGACCGCAGCGCCTTGCCGTGCACCGCCGGGGTGAAGATGCCCGCTCCGATCAGCCAGGTCGCCTGATCCGCGGTCTGACCGCGCAGATGCTGCTCGGTGAGGGCGCCGAACACGTCGGCGATCGACTCGTTCAGCGCCCCCGGCTGGCCCTGGTAGTCGAGCCCGGCCGTGTACTGGATCACGCCGTGGCCCAGCTCATGCCCGATCACGGTGGTCGATCCGGTGAATCCCTGGAACACCTGGCCGTCGCCGTCGCCGAACACCATGCGCTCGCCGTTCCAGAACGCGTTGTCGTAACCGGATCCGTAGTGCACCGTGGCGTCCAGCGGCAGGCCCTTGCCGTCGATCGAGTTGCGCTGGAACGCATCGAGCAGCATCTGGAACGTCGCGCCGAGCCCGTCGAACGCCTGGTTGACGGCGACGTCGGCGACGGCCGGCTGGTCCTCCGTGCGCACCACGGCGCCGGGAAGCGTCTCGGTCTTGTGCGCATCGCCGATGGTGCGGTTCGGTGCGGCCTCGACCGTCGCCACGAGAGTGCCGTTCTCGTCGATCGACAGCCGCAGCTGCGACCGGTGCTGCGCGGGCGCGGGTGCGATCAGCGTCTGCCGGGCCGCGTGCGCCGCCTGCGCATACCGCTCAGACGCGGCGAGCTTCGCCAGCAGGTAGGAGGGCACGATGCCCTGGTGGATCGGCGCCTGCGAACGCCAGCCGTGATCGTCGCGAATCATCATGATGCCCTCCGATCGGCTTCCGTGTCTCCGACGATACGCTCGACCGCCGACATCGGCACGGGAGTGCCGCGAACCGATGGGAGCCGAGTGCGTAGGTGTCGACCGGCTATAGCCGCGCGACGCCGGTCACCGCGATCACGGCCTCGCCGGATTCGTCGGAGGCGTCGAGGTCGACCATGGCGGAGATCCGCCAGTCGTGGTCGCCGGCGGGGTCGTCGATGATCTGCTGCACGGCCCAGGCCCGCGCAGGCCGCTCATGGTCGGGGCCGCCGGTCTCGTCGATGATGAGCAGCGCCGCGCTGCGGGCGTCCGGTCCGGTGCGGATCTCGTCGTGCTCGGCGAAGTAGGCGTCCAGCGCCGCGTCCCAGCCGTCGGCGCCGAACTCCGGATCCAGCTCCGCGAGGGCGTCCAGGTCCTCTCTCGCGGCGAGCTGCACACGGCGGAACAGCTCGTTGCGCACCAGGATCCGGAAGGCGCGCACGTTCGTCGTGAGCCGTTTCGGCGCCGGCGGCACCACCGGCTCGTCCGCACCCGGTCCCTGAGCCCGTCGAAGGGCCGGCTGGCCCGAGATGAGCTCCTCCCACTCGTCCAGCAGTGAGGAGTCGACCTGGCGGACGAGCTCGCCGAGCCATTCGATGAGATCGCGCAGCTCCTCGGTCTTGAGGTGCTCGGGGATGGTCTGCGATGCCGCACGGTAGGCGTCGGAGAGGTAGCGCAGCACTACGCCCTCGGAGCGGGCGACCTTGTAGAGCGCGACATATTCTCCGAACGACATGGCTCGCTCGTACATGTCGCGCACGACGGATTTGGGGTGCAGTTCGAAGTCGCGGATCCACGGCTGCGCGGCGCCGAAGGTCTCGAACGCCGCCGACAGCAGCTCCTCGAGCGGCTTCGGATACGTGATCTCCTCGAGCGCCTCCATCCGCTCCTCGTACTCCATGCCCTCGCGCTTCATCGCCGCGACGGCCTCGCCGCGGGCGACGAACTCCTGCTGGCTGAGGATCGCGCGAGGGTCGTCGAGCGTGGCTTCGACGATCGAGATCATGTCGAGCGCGAACGTCGAGGAATGCGGAGCCGCGGGCGCGGATCCCTCGCTCCCTGAGCCCGTCGAAGGGTCCAGAAGCTCGAACGCCGCCAGGGCGAAGGGGGAGAGGGGCTGGTTCAGGGCGAAGTTCGGCTGCAGGTCCACGGTGAGGCGGACCGAACCGTTCGCGTCGCGCTCGACGATGCCCGACTCCCGCAGCGTCCGGTAGATCCCGAGCGCGCGGATGGCCAGGATCCGCTGCTTCGCCCGCGGTTCGTGATTGTCATATACCAGCGCACGCATATTCGCGAAGACGTCGCCACCGCGCCCGATCACGTTGAGCATCATCGCGCTCGTGATCTGCATGTGCGAGGTCAGGGTCTCGGGCTCCGCCGCGATGAGCTTCTGGAACGAGGGCTCGCCCCACGAGACGAAGCCGTCCGGGGCCTTCTTGCGGATGATCTTGCGCCTCTTCTTCGGATCGTCGCCGGCCTTGCGGATCGCGGCGAGGTTCTCCGACTCGTGCTCGGGCGCCTGCGCGACGACCGTGCCGGCGGTGTCGAAGCCCGCACGGCCCGCGCGCCCGGCGATCTGATGGAATTCGCGTGCGTTCAGCTGGCGCATCCGGGTGCCGTCGAACTTCGTCAGCGCCGTGAGCAGCACGGTGCGGATGGGCACGTTGATGCCGACGCCGAGGGTGTCGGTGCCGCAGATCACGCGCAGGAGCCCGCGCTGCGCGAGCTGCTCGACGAGGCGGCGGTACTTCGGCAGCATGCCGGCGTGATGCACGCCGATGCCGAGCCGCAGCAGTCGCGCGAGCGTCTTGCCGAACGAGGTGGTGAAGCGGAAGCCGCCGATGAGTTCGGCGATCTCGTCGCGCTGCTCGCGGGTGGCGACCTTCGCGCTCGCGAGCGCCTGTGCGCGCTCCATGGCCGCGGCCTGCGAGAAGTGCACGATGTACACGGGCGCGCGGTCGGTGTGCAGCAGGTCCTCGATCGTCTCGTGGATCGGGGTGGTCTCGTAGAAGAAGTGCAGCGGCACCGGCCGCTCCACGCCGGTGACGACCGCGGTCTCGCGCGCGGTGCGCCGGGTGAGGTCTGCCGCGAGCTCGGTGACGTCGCCGAGCGTGGCGGACATCAGGATGAACTGCGCCTGCGGCAGGGTGAGCAACGGCACCTGCCAGGCCCAGCCGCGGTCCGGATCGCCGTAGAAGTGGAACTCGTCCATGACGACCTGGCCGACCTCGGCCTGCGGCCCCTCGCGCAGGGCCAGATTCGCCAGGATCTCCGCCGTGCAGCACACGATCGGCGCGTCCGCGTTCACCGCGGAATCGCCGGTCACCATGCCGACGTTCTCCGCGCCGAACACATCGACCAGGCTGAAGAACTTCTCGCTGACCAGGGCCTTGATCGGCGCGGTGTAATACGTGCGGCGCCCGTCCGCGAGGGCGGCGAAGTGCGCGGCGACGGCGACGAGCGACTTGCCGGTGCCGGTCGGGGTGCTGAGGATCAGGTTCTGCCCGGACACGATCTCGATCACCGCCTCGTCCTGTGCCGGGTAGAGCGAGATCCCCGACGACTCGACCCATTCCACGAACGCCATATACACGGCATCCGGATCCGGATCCCCCTCGGCGGGGCGGACGACGGACGGATCGAGGCGCACAGACATGATGCATCGATCATCCCACCCGCCGGCCAGATCCTGCGCCTGCTCCCCGGGCGTCCCTCCCTGACCGCGAGACTGCAACTGGGCGACGAGACTGCGCTCGGGAAGCGCAGTCTCGTCGCCCAGATGGAGTTTCGCGGTCAGATGGAGTTTCGCGGTCGGATGGAGTTTCGCGGTCGGATCCGCGATCGACCTCGTGCGCGGCGGCTCAGCCCTGGCGGCGGACCATCTCCGCGATCCACAGCGGAGCGAACGGCGACGTGCAGTTCGGGGGTGTGGGGTAGTCGGCCAGCACCTGCAGCCGCTCGCCGATCGCGATCGCCCGGTCGCGCTGCGCGGGGTGGTGGATGCCGATGTACGCCAGCGTCTCGTTCATGGCCCACTGCTCGCGCGCCGGGGCGTCGGCGAGCTGGCGCTCGATCCGGTCGAGGAGCGCGTCGAAGTCGAGCCCCACCGAGGATTTCGCGACCCGGGCCGACGTGAGCGACCAGGCCGCGGCACGGGCGTCGGCGTCCGCGTCGTCCAGCCAGCGCACGCGCAGCTCCTCGGCCTGCGGCGACTTCTTCACGATGTAGGCGACGAGCCAGTCGTGCGCCTTCGCGCTCCGCGTCTCCCGCACCATGCGCTCGAGTTCGTCGGCCTGGAAGGCGCGGGGCGTCGCGACCAGGATCCCCAGGAGCTGGCCGGCGACATCGCCCGCGTCCCACAGTGCGCGGGCCAGATCCTGATCGGTGCCGATGCGCTTCGCGAGCGCGCGCATCTTCGTGAGGTTCACGCCGTGCGCGTCGCCATGCCGCTCGTTGATCGCCCGGGCCTTCGGATCCTCGAGGGCGGCGAGATCGGCGAGGGCGTCGGCGAGGGGCGTGGACATGCCGACAGCCTACGGCGGAGGGGCGCGGGCGCTGTCCGGGTCATGGGTTCAGGTGGGCGTGCGGAGTGGGGCGGGCACGACGCGCCGGATCCTGCCGGTTGCGGTTGCGGTTGCGGTTGCGGTTGCGATGAACGGGGCATTCTCCGGTGTCGTGCACGGCGGGGTGCGCCCAGGCGGTCCGGTGGGGGACAATGGTGACGCAAACATCGCGCCGCACCCAGGAGAGTCATGACCGAGTCCCCGCGCCCCGTGCTCACCTACGAGGACGGTGCTCTGCTGCGGCACGGCCGCCCGTTCCGGATGCTCTCCGGGGCGGTGCACTACTTCCGGATCCATCCCGACCAGTGGGAGGACCGGCTGCGCCGGCTCGCGGCGATGGGTGCGAACACCGTGGACACCTACATCCCGTGGAACTTCCACGAGCGGGTCGAAGGGGCCGTGGACTTCGACGGCTGGCGCGACGCGGAGCGGTTCATCCGGCTCGCGGGCGAGGTCGGACTGGACGTGTTCGTCCGCCCCAGCCCCTACATCTGCGCGGAGTGGTCGAACGGCGGCATCCCGTTCTGGCTGAGCGGGCGCACTCGCGCGCTGCGCACCAGCGACCCCGTCTTCCTCGCCGCCGTCGACGCCTGGTACGACGAGTTGATCCCGCGGCTCGCTCCGCTGCAGGCCGCGCACGGAGGGCCGATCACCGCGGTGCAGGTGGAGAACGAGTACGGATCCTTCGGCAGCGACCGCGACTACCTCGTGCACCTGCGCGACGGGCTGCGCGAGCGCGGCATCGTGGAGCTGCTCACGACGGCCGACGGCACGACCGCCGACATGGTCCTGAGCGGCAGCGTCGCGGGGGCGATGGGCACGTTCACCTTCGGCACCGGGGTGACCGAGGCGGTGCGCCTGCGGGTGCCGGACCAGGCGCTGATGTGCGCCGAGCTGTGGGGCGGCTGGTTCGATCACTGGGGCGAGCAGCACCATGTGCGCTCCGCCGCCAGCATGATCGGCACGGCCGAGGAGCTGCTGGCCGCGGGCGGATCCGTGAGCGTGTACATGGCACACGGCGGCACGAACTTCGGGCTGTGGGCGGGGGCGAACCACGACGGGGTGCTGCAGCCCACCGTGACGAGCTATGACTCGGACGCGCCGATCGGCGAGGACGGATCCCTGAACGACAAGTTCCACGCGCTGCGAGCGGCGTTCGCGCCGTTCCACGACGGCGACCTTCCGGAGATCCCCGAGGCCCCGCGCCGCCAGTCCGCGGCGTCGGCGCCGCTCGTGCCCGGCGCCTCCCTGCTCGACGTCGTGCGCGCGACGCCCGAGGGCGCCGCCACGGCGATGCCGCTCGCGTTCGAAGAACTCGGGGCCGAGGACGGCCTGGTCGCGTACGAGTCGCAGATCACGTGGGCGCCCGGGGCGGCGGTCGCCGTCGACGTGCTGCACGACCGCGCCGTCGCGTTCCTCGACGGGGTGCGACTCGGGGTGCTCGAGCGGGACGGGATGCGGTCGCTGGATCTTCCGGCCACGGGCGGATCCGGTCTGCTCACCCTGGTCGTGGAGAGCCAGGGGCGTATCAACTACGGCCCGCACACCGGCGAGGCCAAGGGCATCCTGGCGGGGGTGCGCATCGGCCGCCGCTTCGCGCACGGCTGGACGCACCGGGTGCTCGGGCAGGACGCGCCGGGTGCTGCGGCTCCGGCGGTGCCGGTCGCAGACACGGTTGCGACGGTTCCGTCGCCCCCCGAGCCGGTGCCCGCGGACGGCACGCCCTCCGACGGCCTGGCTGTGGCGGTGCTCGACGTCGCGGACCCCGCCGACGCCTGGCTCGCGTTCCCGGGCGGCGTGAACGGCATGGTGTGGCTGAACGGGTTCCTGCTCGGCCGCTCCCGCGCGGTCGGGCCGCAGGTCACGCTGTACGCCCCGGGTCCGCTGTGGCGCGCCGGACGCAACGAGATCCGGGTGCTCGACACCGACGGGCTCGGATCCGCGGTCGAGATCCGCGAGGAGCCCGACTTCGGCCCGCGCGAGGAGTTCATCGGATCCTGAGCCCGCCGTGGGGCGTCGAGCGCACGTCGCGTCACACTTCTTGGGGGCGTTGAGTCCGCGGGTCCGGGGGGTCTTCCTCGGGGTCGCCGTCCTCGCGGGGCGACCCCGGTGATGAGATGAGGCGGGGCGATGGACGTGCGGCGACCCGGGTTCCGACCGGATCCTCAGCCCTCGTCGCGCAGGCCGGCCCGGATCCGACGCAGATCCTCGGTGAGGGATCCGATCAGCACCCAGTTGCGTGACGACGGCGGGCGGATCTCCAGCGGCGAGGTGAGCGCGGGGATCACCGAGGTGAGCGCCTCGGGTTCCGGATCCACCGCGGCGAGCTGCACAGCGAGGCGCACGTCGTGGCCGGCGCGGTGCAGCTGGTCGGCGATCGCGGCGGCGGACGGCTCCGCGGACAGCGATGCGTCGTACTGGTCGACGTAGGCGCGGGTCATCCCGATCACCTGCGTCACGATCGGACCGAGCCTCTCCAGCAGTGCGCGCATCTCGGTGAACTCCGCGCGGTGGCGGGATCCGCGCGGGTTCAGGGTGAGCGACTCCTCACCGGCGCTCAGCGAGGTGTCGGCGGCGTGCTTCATCGGGCGCAGCAGCCGTGCCTCGAGCATGAGCTCCTGCAGGCGGGAGGGACCCTGCTCCGCGGTGAGCGCGTCGCCGAGGCGATCGAGGGTGGCGGCCAACTCGGTGCCGAGCAGGGCGAGGTCGCGGCGTGCCGGATCGATCAGCACCGGCGGCACCACGACGACGTTCACCACGAATCCGATGGCCGCGCCGACGAGCGTCTCCACGATGCGATCCACCGCGTAGTCCGGGCTCGCGGACCCGAGCGCAAGCACCAGCATCGCCGAGATCGCCACCTGGTTGGCGGTGCCCGGCGTGGCCTTGAACAGCCAGGCCACCACCATGGCGACGACGACGGCGAGCAGTACCACCCAGCTGAGCTGGCCGAGCGCGAGGCTCAGCAGCACCGCGATCACGACGCCCACGATCACGCCGATGCTGCGCTCCACGGCCTTCGCGAACGACTGGTTCACGCTCGGCTGCACCACGAGCAGGGCGGCGATCGCGGCGAAGATCGGCAGGTGTCCCGGCACGATCCAGCCGGCGATCAGCCATGCCGCGATCGTGGCCGCCGCCGACTTCGCCACTTGCAGCAGCGGTGCACGGCGGGCGGCACGGAGGGCGGCGAGCGGGCGCATGCTTCCACGCTAGCCGGGGTGGCTGTGCGGGTGCGGGCACGGGGGGCTGTGCGGGTGCGGGTGCGGTCATCGCCGCGGTCGCCTGCTGTTGCTGTTGCTGTTGCTGTTGCTGTTGCTGTTGCTGTTGCTGTTGCTGCTGCGGTCGTGGTCGTGCCCTTCCCTGACCGCGAGACTCCATCTCCGCGACGAGACTGCGCTTTTGGAGCGCTGTCTCGTCGCCCAGTTGCAGTCTCGCGGATGTGGGATCCGTGGATCTGAGGTGCCCGACTCGGAAGTTAGGGCATCTGCCCGATGGGGCGAGGAGGCCTTAGCGACGAGCGTATGAGTACCGGAGAAGGAGAGACCTCATGGAACTGAACTACGCGATGGGTTACCGCATCACGATGCTGGAGATCGAGCAGGCCGCGATCCGTGCCGAGCGCGCCAGGATGGCCGCCGAGAACGCGGACATGATCGTGCGTCGCCCGGGGGTCCTGCGCCGGGCGCTGCGCCGACTGCAGGCCGGCCGCGCGCAGACCGTGCCCGCGTCGACTGCCGCGGCTGCGGCCACGGCCACGGCGCCTGTTGAGGCGGCGGTGCCCGCTCACACGGCTGCCGCGCCGGCCTCGGCGGCTCCCGCGCCGCTCGGGGCCGTACCGGCTGAGGCGGCGGTGCCCACACAAGCGGCTGCGGCGCCGGCCTCGGCGGCTGCCGCGCCGCTCGGGGCGGTGCCGGCTGAGGTGGCGGTACCGGCTGAGGCCGTGGCCAGCGCCGAGGCCCCCACGGCCGTCACCAGCGTCTTGACCCCGACGGCGGTCGCCGCGTCCGAGGCCCTCACGGCAGCCACTGCGCTGCTCGAGCCCGCCGCAGCGGTAGCCGAAGCCGCCTCGCCGATCGCCGAGACCGCCGGACCGATCGCGGCGCTCGTGCCCGCCGCGTCCGCGCAGGCCGAAGACGAGGCGGATGCAGACGAGACCCGTGCTGGCGAGCTGGTCGGCTGCTGCTCGCACGCCGCATGAGGGCTCCGGCGACCGCCACGGATACGGGCGGCGCATCCGCACCGCACCCGGCAGCGGATGCTCCGGCACCGCATCCGGCACCGAATGCGCCCGCACCGAAGAGCCTCCCGCCGGCGGCGGATCCCGACCCGGATCCGCTGCCGTCGGGAGGCTCTTCCTCATCGACCGGCACCGGGGTCGGCGGTGCCGTGCTCTCTGCCGAGAGCGGCGCCGTGCCCGCAGACGAGCCCGATGTCGGTGGCGGGTGGCACGATGAAGACATGCCTCTCGCCACCACGTCTGCGGCCATGGTGGGGCGCGATGCCGAACTCGCGTTCCTGGACGACGCCCTGCGCCGCGCCGGCGAGGGGGAGCCCGCCTCCGTGCTGGTCGGCGGTGAGGCGGGAATCGGCAAATCCCGGCTGACGACGGAGTTCCGTCGCCGCGTGGCCGATGAGGCGACCGTGCTCACCGGCTGGTGCCTGGACTACGGCTCCACGCCCGCCCCGTTCGGCCCGTTGCCGGCGATCCTGCGCGGAGTGCTGGACGAGCTCGGCGACAGGGCCGATGAGGCCGCAGGTCCCGGACGTGACGCGCTGCAACTGCTGCTGCCCGAGCGCGCCGTCGGCCCCGTCGACCGCGCGGCGATCCGCCCCGAGGGCCTGCGCGAGACGATTGCGAACCTGCTCGAGGTGGCCGCCGCGATCCGGCCGGTGGTGGTCGTGATCGAAGACCTGCACTGGGCCGACGCGGCGACGCTGTCGATGCTCTCCTTCCTGCTGCGCGCCCTCGCCGGCCGCCCGGTGCTGTTCCTGCTCACCTGCCGCATCGACGAGGTCCGTCGCGGCGGCGAGGTGCGCTCCTTCCTCGCCGAGGCCGAGCGCGCGCGCCTGCTCGAGCGGATCTCCCTGGGCAGGCTCGACCCGGTCGATGTCCGAGATCTCGTGCAGGGCTTGCGCGGGCCCGTCGACGACGCGGGTCTCGCCCGGCTCATGGAACGCAGCGAGGGCGTGCCGTTCTTCATCGAGGAGCTGCTCTGCAACGTGCAGGGCCCCATGCCCGACACCCTGCGCGACGTGCTGCTCTCGCGGTTCGATGCGCTCGGCGACGACGCGAAGCGGGTGGTCAGGGTCGCCTCGGGCTCGGACGGCGCGATCGCGCACGAGCTGCTCGCGACACTCGCCGGTTTCGGCGACGAGCGGCTCGACGAGGCCGTGCGGGAGGCGATGGGCGCCGGCATCATCGCGGTCGCCGACGGGGAGAGCTATGGCTTCCGGCATGCGCTGCTGCGCGAGGCCGTGCACGACGACCTGCTCCCGGGTGAGCGTGCCCGCCTGCACTGGGCCTACGCCGACGCGCTGACCGCAGCCGGCGGTGCGCCGTCGACGCTCGCCTTCCACTGGCACCGCGCGCACGACTACCCGCGGGCGCTCGCTGCGGCGGTCAGCGCGATGCGGGAGGCGAAGAACAGCTACGCCTTCTCCACCGCGGCGCGCTTCGGCGAGCTCGCGCTCGAGCTGTGGGATCAGGTGCCCGACGCGGCCGAGGTCGCCGGCATCGAGCGGATCCCGCTGCTGGCGCAGCTCGGTTCGATCCTGCGCAACGGCGGCGACGGCGAACGCGCCCTCGCGGTGGTGACGCTCGCGCTCGACGAGATCGACCCCGCCGTCATCCACCCCTCCGTGCATGCGCGGCTTCTGCGCGACAAGGCGATGTATCTGCAGAACCTGGGCAGGAGCGGATCCGTCGATCTGTTCCTCGAGGCGCTCGCGGTCATCGAGTCGCAGCCGGGGCAGGAGCGGCTGCGCGCGGCGCTGCTGGGCTATCTGGCCGGGCGGTACCTCATCGGCGCCCGCCTGGAGGAGGCCGTGGCGACCGCCGATGAGGCGTATCGGATGGCCGAGGAGATCGGCTTCGACAACGTGATGTCGGTCGCGGCGAACCTGCGCGGATGCAGCCGGATCCATCTCGGCGAGGTCGAGGCGGGCCTCGCCGACTTCCGGCTGTCCTGGGAGCACGCGGCCGATCACGACGCCCAGCTGCGCTACCGGGTCAACTACGCCGACAGCCTGAACATGCTCGGTCGCTTCCGGGAGGCGGTCGAGGTCGCCGAGGCCGGCGTCACGCACTCCCGCACGCTCGGCGTGGAACGCTCGACCGGGGCGATCCTGTCGCACAACATGGTCGAGCCGCTCCTCGAGCTCGGCGAGATCGAACGCGTGGAGGCGATCTCCGCCCGAGAGCTCACCGTGCGCACGCTGCAGGTGTTCCGGATGTATTCGACGATGTCGCGCATCCGCGCTCTGGTCTGGCGCGGCAAGACGGACGAGGCGGTCCGCGTGCTGCGCGAATGGCGGGCGATCGCCGAGGGCGTCGCCGCGGTCGAACGGCAGGTCTGGTATTCACTGCACGAGGTCGAGATCCACATCGCCCTCGGGCTCGGTGATTCCGTGCGTGCGGGCGCCGCGCTGCGCACGGTCATCGAGGATCCGGGGCAGAGGCTCGCGCTGCTGGGGAGGATCCTGCTCGAGGGCGGCCGGGTGGTCGCGGACCTGAGGGCGGACGGGCATGGTGCACTGGCCGCCTCGACGGCGGAGCTGGTGCGTGCGCGATGGGCGTCGCTGCCGGTCGAACTCCAGCATCCGCACTGGGCGGCCGTGCTCGCCGCGTTGCTGGACGCGGATGCGGATCGGCTCGCCGCGGCCATCCCGATCGCCGACGGCGAGGACGTGCCCGCGGTGTTCCGGGCCGTCGTCCGGCTCGAGCGGGCCAGGGTTCTCGTGGCGGAGGGCGACAGGGCCGCCGCATTCGACATGGCGGCGGAGGCCGCGGCATCGGCGGAGAGCCTCGGGCATGACCGGCTGCGTCGGCGCACGGCGGAGTTCATCGAGGCGGCGGGGCTGAACCGGGGCGGTGCGCGTGGCACGCACGCCGCGGAGAGCGCGGAGCTCACCGTCCGCGAGCAGCAGGTGCTCGACCTGATCTCCGAGGGGCTCAGCAACCGGCAGATCGGCGAGCGCCTCTTCATCAGCGGCAAGACCGCGAGCGTGCATGTGTCGGCGATCCTGCGCAAGCTTGGGGTGTCGACCCGCACCGAGGCGGCCGTCGCTCAGCGCGCCCGCGTCTGAGCCCGGGCCGGGATCGCAGCGGCGATGTCGCTGCGGGCTCAGGCGGCGAGGATCCCGAGGATCAGCACATCCGCGACCCGCGCCAGCGAGCCCTCGAACCGGTCGGGGAGGAACACCAGGGCTGGATCGAGATCGTAGGCCGCCTGCATGGCCTGCGGGGGATGCGCGTAGGTCCAGTACGCGCCCACGGCGATCGGGATCGACCGCGCGGCCTCCGCGGTCTGCGCCTCGTCCGGCTCCGGCACGACCGAGCGGAGCAGGCCGCCTCGGCCGACCCCGCTCTCAGGCCGCCTCGGCCGACCCCGCTCTCAGGCTGCTTCGGCTCTTCCCCGGCGCCAGTACCCCATGAAGGCCACCGAGCGCCGGTCGATGCCGAGACCGCGCACCAGGTGGCGGCGCAGGGCGGTGATCGTGCCGGCCTCGCCGGCCAGCCACGCGTAGCAGGATCCGGCGGTCGACTCCGGCACCTCCCAGAGCACCTCGTCCTCGTGCGGATCCGCAAGGGCCGGGCCGGCGGGCGCGTCACCCCCGGCGGGAGCATCACCCCCGGCGGGAGCGTCATCGGCGGACGGCGCGACGGTGTCCTCGGCCGCTCGGGCTTCGCCCCAGGCGTGCACGGCGGCGCTGAGGCGCAGCCCGTGCGCCGTGCCCCCGCGCGGCAGCCAGGTCACCGCGACCCCCGTGGGCGAGAACAGCGGCAGCGCATCCGCCTCGGTCGGCACCTCGATGAACACGGATCCGGTCACGTGCCCGGGTAGGGATTCGACGATCGCGCAGATGGCCGGCACGGCGGTCTCGTCCCCCGCGATGAGCACGGACCCGGCGTCGCCCGGATTCCACTCCAGCCCACCGGTCTCGTCCGCGCGCGCATCGGGGCCGATCACGACCAGCGGCGCCCCGGGGGCCGCGGCCGAGGCCCAGGCTGATGCGGGGCCTTCCGTGCCGTGCAGCACGAAGTCGACATCGATCTCGCATTCCTCCGGCCGCACGGCGCGGATCGTGTAGGTGCGGATCGGATTGCGTGTCTCATCGGGGAGTTCCCGCCACCGGCGATACCACTGCATCATGCCGACCGACTCGTCGAACTGGCCGACGTCGGTGAAGGAGCCGTCGGGCAGCGGCAGCACGAGCTTGATGCGCTGGTCGAGCCCGGCCGTGCCGAAATGCACGAGGTCGGGGCCGGTGAGCGTCATGCGCAGGAAGCTCGGCGACAGCTGTTCGCGACGTGCGACGGTGGTGCGGTACGTCCGGTAGGGGTGGTGGAACACGTCCATCAGGATAGGTTAGGCTCCCCTAATCTAACGAATCCGGATTCGTCCTGAGCACCGTGCGTCGTCCGGCTCCTCTGGCACTCCCGCGACGTGTGAGCTACGGGCTGCCCGTCCTTCGTCTCGGTGCGCTCGCTCAGGAACCGATGGTCGGTCCGGTCCCTGAGCGAGGAGCGCGGCGACGAGACGAAGGGCGCTCAACGACCCGGAAGGTCAGGCCGGATCCAGCACCAGCCGGTAGCCCATGCCCTGCTCGGTGAGCAGATGCTCGGGGGCGCTGGGGGTGCGCTCGAGCTTCTTGCGCAGCTGCGACAGATACAGCCGCAGGTAGCCCGTGTCGGTGATCTGCTCGGTGCCCCAGATCTCGCGCAGCAGCTCCTGTCGCGTCACGAGCGCGCCGGGATGACGGGCCAGGTGCTCCAGGATCTGCCACTCCGTCGGCGTCAGATGCACGCGGGATCCGGCGCGTGTCACGGCCTTGGCGACCAGATCCACCTCCACCTCGCCGAACGAGACGGACGACTCGGTGGGGGCGCCGCCCCGACGGCGGGCGAGGGCGCGCAGCCGCGCGAGCAGCTCGTCGACCTGGAACGGTTTGGTGACGTAATCGTCGGCGCCGGCATCGAGCGCTTCGACCTTGTCGGCGGATCCGGTCCGTCCCGACACGACCAGGATCGGCACGTCGCTCCAGCCGCGCAGGGCTTCGATCACGGCGATCCCGTCGAGCTTCGGCATCCCCAGGTCGAGCAGCACGATGTCGGGGCGGGCCTGCGCGGCCATCGCGATCGCGGCGGCGCCGTCGGAGGCGGCGATCACGTCGTAGCCGTGCGCGGCGAGCGTGATCCGCAGGGCGCGCACGAGCTGCGGATCGTCGTCGGCGACGAGCAGTTTCATCGCGGCTCCTCCTCGGGGGGCGTATTCAGCTCGTTCCCGTCGCGAAAAGTGTCGTTTTCCGCGTGGCTTTCCGGCACTTTCTGCGACGGGAACGAGAAGGGGGATCCGGTCTCGCGGTCCAGGTCCTCGGCGAGGAGGTCCGGAGCCTCCGCCAGCGGCAGCGACACCACCATCGTGAGGCCGCCGCCGGGGGTGTCCTCGGCCGTCAGCGTACCGCCCATGCCCTCGGTGAAACCCCGGGAGAGGGCGAGGCCCAGCCCCAGCCCCGTGGTGTTGTCGGTGTCGCCATGCCGCTGGAACGGCAGGAACGCGCTCTCGCGCTGATCCTCGGGGATGCCTTCGCCGCGGTCCGCGACACGGATCTCCGCGCGCTCGCCGAGACGGCTCGTCGACACGATGACGCGCTCGCCGTCGGGCGAGTGCCGTACTGCGTTCGTGAGCAGGTTCACGAGCACCCGCTGCAGCAGCACCGGATCCGCGTGCAGCGGCGGCAGCACCGGATCCAGTGCGAGCTCGACGTCGGCGGGCCCGAGCGACAGCTCGTCGAGCGCCGAGACCACACCGGCGCCGGCGTCCACCCGGCCCAGCGACACCGCGAGCACCCCGGCCTGCACCCGGCTGACGTCGAGCAGGTCGGTGACCAGGCGCGACAGCGTGGCGAGGCTCTCGTCGGCGGTCTCCACGAGCTCGGCGCGGTCCTCGGCGGAGAGCCGGTGCGCGCTGCGGAGCCCGCCGACGGCGGCGACGGCGGCGGCGAGCGGCCGGCGCAGGTCGTGGCTGAGGGCGGAGAGCAGGGCGCTGCGCACCTGGTCCGTCTCGGCGAGGACCGCCGCCTGGCTCGCGGTCTCGCGCAGATCGGTGTGCTCGATCGCGGCCGCGAGCTGCGCCACGATCGCATCGAGCAGGCGCCGCCCCGCGGCGTCGAGATCGGCGCCGTGCAGCTCCAGGACCGCGCGCGGCCGCCCGTCCGCACCGATGCCGACCGGCACGGTCTCGACCGGGGGTCCCGCCATCGCCGCGGACGCCGCCCGTGCCGACGCGGATCCGCCGGCCGACGTCCGCGCCGCCGCGTCAGTCGCCCGCGGTGACCGCGAGACCGAATCTGCGGCCCGAGACCGCGGATCGTATCGTCGGTCTCGGAACGGAAGTTCGGTCTCGCGGTCACCCGGCGCGCCCGCGTCGTCCACGGATCCGGCCGACGGGACGCTCGCGCCGAGGGGCTCGCCGTCGGCGGCGATCACGGTGCCGTCGGGGGAGAGCAGCCGGATCCCGCTCAGCCCGAACGCCTCGCGCGCGCGGGCGACGAGGGCCGTGGGGGCGCTGTCGCCGCGCAGCACGTTGCCGGCCACGGCGGCGAGCAGCTCGGCCTCCCCCGATGCGCGCTGAGCGGCGCGGGCTCGGCGCGCGGCCTGATCCACGACGATGCTCACGAGCACCGCGATCACGACGTAGAGCACGAGGGCGAGGGCGTGCAGCGGATCCGCGATCGTCACGGTGAACAGCGGCTCCACGAACAGGAAGTCGAGCGTGATCCCGCTCAGGACGGCGGCGAACAGCGCCGGGCGGAGCCCGCCGATGAGGGCGACCACGACCACGAGCAGCTGATAGCTGAGCACGTCGGAGGTGATGGATCCGGGCGCCTTGAGCGCGAACAGCAGCCAGGACAGGAGAGGCCCGCCGACCAGTGCCACCGCGAAGCCGATCAGCTGGCGGCGCCAGCCCAGGGCTCCGCCGCTGATCGTCGGCAGCGGCCCGCGTCGGCCCGCCGCGGCGTGCGTGACGATGTGCACGTCGATGTCGCCGGAGCGGCGGATGATCTCCGCGCCGATGCCGGGCCCGGTCAGCGCAGCGGACAGGCGGCTGCGCCGGCTCACCCCGATCACGAGCTGGCTGGCGTCGACGGACTGGGCGAACTCCACCAGCGTGCCGGGCACGTCGTCGCCGACGAGCTGGTGGTAGCTGCCGCCGAGCGACTCCACCAGGCCGCGCTGGGCGCTGAGCGCGCCGGGGCGGTCGCCGCGCAGACCGTCCTGCGTGGTGACGTGCACGGCCAGCAGCTCGCCGCCTGCCGACCGCGCGGCGATCCGGGCACCGCGGCGCAGCAGCGTCTCGCCCTCCGCACCGCCGGTGAGCGCGACGACCACGCGCTCGCGGGCCTGCCAGGCGCTGTCGATGCCGTGCTGGGTGCGGTAGCTGCGCAGCGCACTGTCCACCTCGTCCGCGAGCCACAGCAGCGCCAGCTCACGCAGGGCGGTGAGGTTGCCGAGGCGGAAGTAGTTCGACAGGGCGGCGTCGATCCGCTCTGCCGGATACACCTGCCCCGCCGAGAGCCGGTCGCGCAGCGTCTGCGGGGCGAGGTCGACGACCTCGACCTCGTCGGCGTCGCGGATCACCGCGTCCGGCACGGTCTCCTGCTGCACGACGCCGGTGATCTTCTCGACCACGGCATTGAGCGACTCGATGTGCTGCACGTTCACCGTGGTGATGACGTCGACGCCGGCCTCGAGCAGCTCCTGCACGTCCTGCCAGCGCTTGGCGTTGCGGGATCCGGGGGCGTTCGTGTGCGCCATCTCGTCGATCAGCGCGAGCGCGGGCCGGCGGGCGAGCACCGCGTCGAGGTCGAGTTCGTCGAGCTGCACGCCGCGGTGCGACACGGTCCGGCGCGGCACCTGCTCGATGCCCCGGGTCTGCGCGAGCGTCGCGTCGCGGCCGTGCGTCTCCACGATCCCGATCACCACGTCCCGGCCCGCCTCGGCGAGGCGGCGTCCCTCGCCGAGCATCTCGTAGGTCTTGCCGACGCCGGGGGCGGCGCCGAGCAGCACGCGCAGGCGTCCGCGGGATCCGGATCCGCCCTCTCGCTTCTCGCCCATCGCCGCCTCGTCCACCGCCCGTGCTCCTCCGCCGTCGCTGCTCATCGCTGCAGGGCGTCGAGGGCCTGATTGAGCGCGAGCACGTTCACCCGCTCCTCGCCGAGGAAGCCCGCATCGCGCGTTTGAATCCTAGACTCCACCAGGGCGCGCACGGCCGACGGCTCCAGGCCGCGCGCCTCGGCGACCCGGTTCACCTGCAGTAGCGCATATGCCGGGCTGATCTGCGGATCCAGGCCCGACCCCGAGGCGGTGACCGCGTCGGCGGGCACTGCGGACTCGGCCACGTGCTCGCGGGCCGCGATCTGCGCCCGGCGCTCGGCGATGGCCTTCACGAGGTCGGGGTTGTTCGGGCCGAGGTTGCTGCCGCCCGAGGCGGTGGGGTCGTAGCCCTTCTCACCCGCCGCCGACGGGCGCGGCCGGAAGTACTGCGGCAGCGCGTCGCCCTTCGCATCGGTGAAGGACTGCCCGATCAGGGCGCTGCCGGCCGGAGCCCCGCCACCGGTCCAGCCGCCGGTCGGGTTCCCCTTCACATCGACGAGGGATCCGTTGGACTGCCAGGGCAGCGCGAGCTGACCGATGCCGGTGATCGCGAGCGTGTAGCCGACGCCGAGGACCAGGGTGAGCACGAGCATCGCGCGGACGGCGACGCCGGTGAGGCGGACGGTGCCGCGGAGGTTCGACATGGTGTGCCTTTCGGAATGAACGGGGTCGTTGAGCGAGGCGGTGGGGCCGGCCATTCCCCGGGGGCGTTGAGCGAGGACGGCGAAGCCGACCGAGACGAAACGCCGGTGATCTGTCGCGGACCGCGTTTCGTCTCGCGCCGCCTGCGGCGGTGCTCGCTCAACGACCCCGGGGGAGGCATGGTCAGAAGCCGGGGATGAGGGCGACGACGAGGTCGATGAGCTTGATGCCGACGAAGGGCAGGATGATGCCGCCGATCCCGTAGACGAGCAGATTGCGCTGCAGGATCTGCGAGGCGCTCGCCGGCTTGTAGGTGACGCCGCGCAGGGCGAGCGGGATGAGGAAGACGATCACGACCGCGTTGAAGACGATCGCGCTCGTCACCGCGGACGCGGGGGAGTGCAGCTGCATGATGTTCAGCGCCGCGAGCCCCGGGAACGCGCCCATGAACATCGCCGGGATGATCGCGAAGTACTTCGCGATGTCGTTCGCGAGCGAGAACGTGGTGAGCGCGCCGCGGGTGATGAGCAGCTGCTTGCCGATCCGGACGATGTCGATGAGCTTGGTCGGATCCGAGTCGAGATCCACCATGTTCCCGGCCTCCTTGGCCGCCGAGGTGCCGGTGTTCATCGCGACCCCGACGTCGGCCTGCGCGAGCGCGGGGGCATCGTTCGTGCCGTCGCCGGTCATCGCGACCAGCCGGCCGCCCTCCTGCTCCCGGCGAATCAGGGCGAGCTTGTCCTCCGGGGTGGCCTCGGCGAGGTAGTCGTCGACGCCCGCCTCGGCGGCGATCGCCTTCGCCGTGAGCGGGTTGTCGCCCGTGATCATCACGGTGCGGATGCCCATGCTGCGCAGCTCTCCGAAACGCTCCGACAGTCCCTCCTTGACGACGTCCTTGAGGGGCACGACGCCGAGGATCCGTGTGCCGCCCGGCCCGGCGACCGCCACTACGAGCGGGGTGCCGCCGGAGGCGGCGATCTCATCGGCGAACCGCGCGGCCTCCACGGCGGACGCACCGGATCCGGATCCGACCTCCTCGATCCAGGCGCGGATCGCGGATCCGGCCCCCTTGCGGATCTGCGTGCCGTCGGCGAGATCCACGCCGCTCATGCGCGTCTGCGCGGTGAAGGGCACGGTCTCCGCACCCGCGGGCGCGGTCACGGTGATGCCGCGTGCGGAGGCGAGCTCGACGATCGAGGCCCCCTCGGGGGTGGGGTCCGCGAGCGAGGACAGCGCGGCGGCCCGCAGCAGCTCCTCCGCGGAGACGCCGGCGACCGGCAGCACGTCGGTGGCGCGGCGGTTGCCGTAGGTGATGGTGCCGGTTTTGTCGAGCAGCAGCGTGGTGACATCTCCCGCGGCCTCGACCGCGCGGCCCGACATCGCGAGCACGTTGCGCTGCACGAGGCGGTCCATTCCGGCGATGCCGATCGCCGACAGCAGCGCGCCGATCGTGGTCGGGATGAGGCACACGAGCAGGGCGATCAGCACCGGGATGCCGACCTGCGACGCCGAGTAGGACGCGATCGGGTTGAGCGCGAGCACGACCACGAGGAACACGATCGACAGGCTCGCGAGCAGGATGTTCAGCGCGATCTCGTTGGGCGTGCGCTGCCGGCCGGCGCCCTCGACGAGAGCGATCATGCGGTCGACGAAGGTCTCGCCGGGCTTCGAGGTGATCCGCACCACGATCCGGTCCGACAGCACCCGGGTGCCGCCGGTCACGGCGCTGCGGTCGCCGCCCGATTCGCGCACCACGGGGGCGCTCTCTCCGGTGATCGCCGACTCGTCGACGGTCGCGATGCCGGCGATGATGTCGCCGTCGCCGGGGATCGGCTCGCCCGCGACCACGATCACGACGTCGTCGCGGCGCAGATCGGCAGAGGAGACCTCCTCGGTGGTCGTTCGTTCGGCGGCCGGATCCGCGGCCGCGTCGTAACGGGTCACACGGCGGGCCATCGTGCTGGTGCGGGTCTTGCGCAGTGTCGCGGCCTGCGCCTTGCCGCGGCCCTCGGCGACCGACTCGGCGAGGTTCGCGAACAGCACCGTGAGCCACAGCCAGACCGCGATCGACCAGGTGAAGCCGTTCGGCACGGGGGTGCCGCCGGACTTCGTGGCGTCGGATCCGAGGAATGGCTCGGCGATCGCCAGGACGGTGGTGAGCGCGGCTCCCGCCCAGACCAGCAGGATCACGGGGTTGCGCAGCAGCGTCGCCGGGTTGAGTCGGCGCAGTGCGCCGGGGAGCGCCCGCACGAGCAGCGACCAGCCGAACGCGCGCGGCGGGCGCTTGCCGGTCCCTGAGCCCGTCGAAGGGCCGGAACCGCCGCCGGCGCCGAGGCCGGAATCGGCAGCGGGCTGGGTGCCCTTCGTCGGTTCCTGAGCGAGCGAAGCGTCCTTCGTCTCGCTCGGCTCGCTCAGGAACCGGGGGGATGGATGGCGGTCGATGGTCATCGGACGAGTCCTTCTGCGAGCGGCCCGAGCGCGAGCACGGGGAAGTAGGTGAGGGCGGTGACCACGACGGAGACCGCGATGAGGAGCCCGACGAACTGCGGGCGGTGCGTGGGCAGCGTCCCCGCCGTCTCCGGCACGTGATGCTGCTGGGCGAGGGATCCGGCCAGGGCCAGCACGAACACGATCGGGATGAACCGGCCGAGCAGCATCGCGACGCCGAGCGCCGTGTTCAGCCAGGGCGTGTTCGCGGTGAGGCCGGCGAAGGCGGATCCGTTGTTGTTC
>JAFDWK010000067.1:6305-44958 GCA_018268515.1 Actinomycetota bacterium | reverse complement strand
CTACCCGAAGCGCCGTCTTAACAGCACTCGTCGTCGAGTGCCCAGGGATACTTGAGCCTAACCACCGATATGCCGATCGGGCGAATGCGCAACGTTAACCGTTACTTACTGGTGACCTGAGACGACGAGGCGCCCTGGGACCGATCCCAGGGCGCCTCGTCATGCTTTCGGCTCGCGCGGCTGCTACAGCGCGAACGCCTCCACCGGCGGGCATGCGCACATCAGGTTGCGGTCACCGTAGGCGTTGTCGATGCGGCGCACCGGCGGCCAGTACTTGCCCGCGATGAGCGCGTGCGACGGGTACGCGGCCTTCTCGCGCGTGTAGGCGTGATCCCACTCGCCCATCAGCAGCGACGCCGCGGTGTGCGGGGCGTGCACGAGGGGGTTGTCGTCGGCCGGCCAGACACCCGCGGCGACCTCGTCGGCCTCGGCCCTGATCTGGATCATGGCCTCCACGAAGCGCTCCAGCTCACCGAGGTCCTCCGACTCCGTGGGCTCGACCATGAGCGTGCCCGCGACGGGGAACGACATGGTCGGGGCGTGGAAGCCGTAGTCGATGAGGCGCTTGGCCACGTCGTCGACCGTGATCCCGGTCGCCTCCTTGAGCGGACGCAGGTCGAGGATGCACTCATGTGCGACCCGCCCCTGCTCCCCCGAGTACAGCACCGGGTAATGCTCGCCCAGGCGCGCAGCCACGTAGTTCGCCGCGAGCACCGCGGCAGCGGTCGCGTCTCGCAGGCCGTCGGCACCCATCATCCGCACATACGCCCACGAGATCGGCAGCACGCCGGCGGATCCGTACGGCGCGGCGGAGACCGGCCCGCCCTCGAACACGTGGCCGCCCGCGTGCGCGGTGCGCTGGGCCTGCGGGTGTCCGGGCAGGTACGGCGCGAGATGCGCCTTGGCCGCCACGGGCCCCACGCCGGGGCCGCCGCCGCCGTGCGGGATCGCGAACGTCTTGTGCAGGTTGAGGTGCGAGACATCGCCGCCCAGGTCGCCGAACCGGGAGTACCCGAGCAGGGCGTTCAGGTTCGCGCCGTCGATGTACACCTGGCCGCCGGCCGCGTGCACGGCCGCGGTGATGTCGAGCACGTCGTGCTCGTACACGCCGTGCGTGGACGGGTAGGTGATCATGAGCGCGGCGATCTCATCGGCGTGCTGCGCGATCTTCGCGCGCAGGTCGCCGAGGTCGACGTTGCCCAGCTCGTCGGTCGCGACGACGACCACCTTCATGCCGGCGAGCACCGCAGACGCGGCGTTCGTGCCGTGCGCGGACGACGGGATCAGGCAGACCGTGCGGTGATCGTCGCCGTTCGCGAGGTGGTACCCGCGGATCGCGAGCAGACCCGCGAGCTCGCCCTGGGAGCCGGCGTTCGGCTGCAGCGACACCGCGTCGTAGCCGGTGACGTCGGCGAGCCACGCCTCGAGCTGGTCGATCAGCTCGAGCGTGCCGCGCACGTCGCTCTCGGGCGCGAACGGGTGCAGCTGCGCGAACTCGGGCCAGGTGATCGCGGCCATCTCGGTCGCCGCGTTGAGCTTCATCGTGCAGGATCCGAGCGGGATCATGCCGCGGTCGAGCGCGTAGTCGCGGTCGGCGAGGCTCTTCAGGTACCGCATCATGGCGGTCTCGGAGCGGTGCGCGTGGAACACCGGGTGCGTGAGGTACTCGTCCTGACGGGCGAGAGCCGCGGGCACGCTCGTGACCGGGATGTAGGCGAACGACCCCTCCCCTGCGCCGAAGACCGTCGCCACGGCGAGGATGTCCTCGTAGGTGGTGGTCTCGTCGGTCGCGATGCTCAGGGTGTCCGCGTCGACCGGATTCAGCAGGATCCCCGCCGCGTGGGCGTCGGCGACGACCTGGTCTGCCCGGCCGGGCACACGCACGGTGATCGTGTCGAAGTAGTCGGCGTGCACGATCCCGGCGCCGGCCTTCTCCAGCTGCGTGGCGAGGAAGCGCGCCTTCGAGGCGACGCCGGAGGCGATCTCCTTGAGCCCCTCGGGGCCGTGGTAGACCGCGTACATCGACGCCATGACGGCCAGCAGCACCTGCGCGGTGCAGATGTTCGACGTGGCCTTCTCGCGGCGGATGTGCTGCTCGCGGGTCTGCAGGGCGAGGCGGTAGGCCGGGTGGCCGTCCGCGTCCTGCGAGACGCCGACGAGGCGGCCGGGGAGCTGGCGCTCCAGACCGCTGCGCACCGCCATGTAGCCGGCGTGCGGGCCGCCGAAGCCCATCGGCACGCCGAAGCGCTGCGTGGTGCCCACGGCGACGTCGGCGCCGAGCGAGCCCGGCGAGGCGATCAGGGTGAGCGCGAGCAGGTCGGCCGCGACGACGGCCAGGCCGCCGGCGAGGTGCGCCGCGTCGATGACCGCGGAGGGGTCCCAGATCCGTCCGGAGGCACCGGGGTACTGCACGAAGACGCCGAACAGCTCCTCGGGCAGCGTCTCGCCGCCGGCGAGATCGCGCTCCACGAGCTCGATCCCGACCGCGGCGGCACGGGTCGCGAGCAGCGCCTTGGTCTGCGGCAGCGCATCGGCGTCGACCACGAACACGTCGCTGTTCGCCTTGGAGGCGCGCCGCGCGAGCAGCATTCCCTCGGCGACGGCCGAGGACTCGTCGAGCATCGATGCGTTGGCCGTGTCCAGGCCGGTGAGTTCGGACACCATGGTCTGGAAGTTGATCAGCGCTTCCAGGCGGCCCTGCGAGATCTCCGGCTGATACGGCGTGTACGCGGTGTACCAGGACGGGTTCTCCAGGACATTGCGCTGGATCACGCTGGGCGTGAACGTGCCGTAATAGCCGAGCCCGATCATGGGCCGGTTCACCGTGTTGCGGCTCGCCAGGGCGCGCAGCTCGGCGAGCGCCTCGGCCTCGCTCGCCGCGGCCGGCAGCACGCTGACACGGTCGGCGTCATCGGTCCCTGAGCCGGTCGAAGGGCGGATCGAGGCGGGCACGGCCTCGCGCATGAGTGCGTCGACGGGGCGCTCATCGGCGCCGTGCGCGATGCCGATCGCGTCGAGCATCGCGCGCTGGGCGTCGGCGGTGGTGCCGATGTGGCGGTCTGCGAACGAGGTCACTCTCAGCCCTCCGTGTGCGCCACGTACGCGTCGCGGTCGAGCAGTCCGTCGACCGCGCCCGCAGCGATGGCGACCTTGATCAGCCAGCCGCCCTCGAAGGGGGCGGAGTTGACCAGCGACGGGTCGGCGACCACGGCGTCGTTGATCTCGACGACCGTGCCGTCGACCGGCGCGTAGAGCTCGGAGACCGACTTGGTCGACTCGGCCTCGCCGAAGACGTCGCCGCGGCTGAACGAGGTGCCGACGGCCGGCAGCTCGACGAAGACGATGTCGCCGAGGGCGTCCGCCGCGAAGTCGGTGATGCCGATGGTCGCGACGGTCCCTGAGCCTGTCGACCCTTCGACGGGCTCAGGGACCGCGACGGCGACCCACTCGTGCTCTTCGCTGTAGCGCAGGGTGTTCAGATCGGTCATTTCTTCCTCCGGTAGAAAGGCAGGGCGGTGACGGTCGCGGGGATCCTGGTGCCGCGGACGTCGAGGAACAGGGGGACGGAGCCGTCGGCGACCGCCGGGTCGACGAAGGCCATGGCGATGGGGTGGCCCAGGGTGGGGCTCAGGGCGCCGCTGGTGATCTCGCCGATCACCGTGCCGTCCTCGGTCACCACCGCATACCCGGCGCGGCCCGCGCGACGGCCCTCCGCGGCGAGACCGACGAGCACCCGGGCCCCTTCGGCGGGGGCGATGGCGCCCTTGCCGACGAAGCTCTCCTTGTCGGAGACGACGACGCGGCCGAGCCCGGCCTGGGCCGGCGTGGTCTGACGGCTCAGCTCATGGCCGTACAGGGGCATGCCCGCCTCGAGGCGCAGCGTGTCCCGCGCGGCGAGGCCCGCGGGGACGAGCCCGTGGTCGGCGCCCGCGGCGAGCGCGGCGTCCCACAGCGACGCGGCGTCGTCGGCGGCGACGAGCAGCTCGAATCCGTCCTCGCCGGTGTAGCCGGTGCGCGCCAGCAGCAGCGGCTTGCCGTTGTAGGTCGCAGAGGCCCAGGCGTAGTACTTCTGCTCCGCCCACGGGATCGAGACGTCGTCGACGCCGTCGATCGCCGCGACGATCGCCTCGGCGTTCGGGCCCTGCACGGCGATGAGGGCGTAGTCGTCGGAGACGTCCCGGACGACGACCTCAGCGCCCAGGGACCGGGTCCTGTCGAGCAGCGCCTCGCGCACGGCGTCGCGGTTGCCCGCGTTGCTGATGATGAGGAAGTCGTCGTCGTCGAGCCGGTAGACGATCACGTCGTCGATGATCCCGCCGTCCTCGGCCAGCAGCAGCGAGTACTTCGCCTTGCCGACGGCGAGCGCGGAGAGCCGGCCGGCGAGCGCGTAATCGAGGTACTCCCCCGCCCCGCTGCCTGCGATCGTGAACTCGGCCATGTGCGAGATGTCGAAGATGCCGGCGGCCTGGCGCACGGCGTGGTGCTCGGCGAGGTCGGACGTGTAGCGGACCGGCATCTGCCAGCCGCCGAAATCCGTGAACGAGGCTCCGAGCGCCTCGTGGCGCTCTCGGAGCGGGGTGTAGCGGGCCGGTGTCATCGGCTCTGGGGTCATGGAGCTCTCCCGTGCAGATCGGTGAGGATCCGCACGGCGCGCGGATCCGAGAACTCCCCCTCTGTCATGAGCCTGAGAGCTTCGCCCTGGCACCTCGAGAGGGCGCGGGGCTTTCACCGTCGGCGGATTCGTTGCTCGAATCGCTTTTCAGAGCGGCCGGGTCTGCGCGGTGCGGTTACCTGAGAGATTGGCGGGGAGGCTTGCTCCTTCGGTGTCCGGCTGCGATCACCGGACTCTCCCGCACGGACCATGCGGCCACGTGTTCAGTTGTGCGCGCCCATCCTATCGTGACGCGCCCCGGGGTGCGGGTCCGAATATGACGTCATCAACGCCCGTTCTGGTCATCATGACTATAAGATGGCGACCGGAGGTTAGAGTCACCATGACCAGAAGCACCGGATCCGAGGACGGCATCCGCGTCGCCGTCTCGACGGTGATCCTCACCATGCGTCGGGACGGCACCCTCCGACAGAGCCAGGGATCGGCTCCGCGCATCGCGCTGCCCCTGGTCCGCCGCACGCGCGATCCGCACGCCGGCGCCTGGGCCCTGCCCGGCGGCTGGCTCGACGCGCACGAAGGACTCGCCGCGGCCGCCGCACGCACCCTCGCCGAGACCACGGGTCTCGCACCCAGCTACCTCGAGCAGCTGTACGCCTTCGGCGCGGTGGACCGCTCCCCCAGTCGCGTGATCTCGGTCGTGTACTGGGCGCTGCTACGCGAAGACCTCGTCGATCAGCAGCTGGCGGCGCACCGCGCGGCCGGCGAGGAGATCGAGAACGTCGCCTGGTTCGACGCGTCCGCGCTCCCCGACCTCGCCTTCGACCACGCCGACATCATCGAATACGCCCTGTGGCGGCTGCGCAACAAGGCGGGCTACAGCCGCGTCGCACAGGGGTTCCTCCCCCCGGAGTTCACGCTCGCGGATCTGCGCGAGGCCTACGAGACGATCCTCGGCCGCCGCCTGGATCCGGCGAACTTCCGCCGCCAGGTCGACGCGACCAGGACGCTCATCCCCACCAACGCGTTCCGCACGGGCAGCCACCGGCCCGCGCGGTTGTACCGCGATGCCACCGACGTCGAGCTCGCCGATCGCGGCCCGCTCGCCCCCGAAGAGACGAGAACCTCATGAGCACCACCTCCCTTCGACAGGCTCAGCGACCGACGGGTCGGGGACCGAGCGGACGGGGTCAGGGACCGTCATCGATCGATCCGTCCGTCGACCACGCGCTGCGCCTCATCGTCACAGGCGCCTCGACGGAGTCGACCTGCACGACGGATCTCGCCGCAGGGCCGTGGAACTTCGACACGATCCCGGGATACGGACCCGGATCCTCCATGGGAGATGTGATCCCGACCGGCGCGCCCCGCCAGGGCGAGCTCCCCACGGCCTACCGCGAGGCGGACGAGGACGAGCTTCACGAGCGGATCCGCGCGGCCAAGGCGACCCTCGGCGAGCGCGTCGTGGTGCTCGGGCACTTCTATCAGCGCGAGGAGGTCGTGCGGCACGCCGACCACGTCGGCGACTCGTTCCAGCTCGCCGGGTTCGCGAAGCAGCACCCGGACGCGGAGGCCATCGTGTTCTGCGGGGTGCACTTCATGGCGGAGACCGCGGATCTGCTTTCCGGCCGGGATCAGGCCGTGATCCTGCCGAACCTCGCCGCGGGCTGCTCCATGGCGGACATGGCCGACATCGACCAGGTCGAGGACTGCTGGGAGCAGCTCGCCGACGTGCTCGGCCCGCTGGATCAGCCCGACGCCGAGGGCCTCGTGCCGGTGATCCCCGTCACCTACATGAACTCCTCCGCGGCCATCAAGGGCTTCGTGGGGCGTCACGGCGGCATCGTGTGCACGTCGTCGAACGCCCGCACCGTCCTGGAATGGGCGTTCGCCCGGGGTCGCCGCGTCCTGTTCTTCCCGGACCAGCACCTGGGCCGCAACACCGCGAAGGCGATGGGCGTGCCGCTCGCGCAGATGCCGATGTGGAATCCGCGCCGCCCGCTCGGCGGGTCGTCGGCGGTCGAGCTGCAGGACTCCCGCGTCATCCTCTGGCACGGCTTCTGCTCGGTGCACCGCCGGTTCACCGTCGCTCAGATCGACCAGGCCCGCGTCGAGCACCCCGGTGTGCGCGTGATCGTGCACCCCGAGTGCCCGATGGAGGTCGTCGACGCCGCCGACGAGGCCGGATCCACCGACTACATCCGCAAGGCCATCGACGCCGCGACCGAACCCACGACCTTCGCGATCGGCACCGAGATCAACCTCGTCCGCCGGCTCGCGGCGCAGTATCCGCAGCACGAGATCTTCTGCCTGGATCCGGTGGTCTGCCCCTGCTCCACGATGTACCGGATCCACCCCGGCTATCTCGCCTGGGTGCTCGAGGAGCTCGTGGCAGGGCGCACCCCGAACCGGATCACGGTTCCCGCGGAGGTGGCGGACCCGGCGCGGGTCGCGCTCGAGCGCATGCTGGCGGCGCGCCATCCGGTGGCGGTGGCCTGATGACCGCCTCCCGCGAGCGCCGCGCGCCCGAGGCGCTGCACGTGCTCGTGATCGGCGGCGGCATCGCAGGCCTCACCGCCGCGCTGCACGCGCACGAGGCCGGCCACCGTGTCGAGGTCGTGGTGAAGGACGCCCTCGGCGACGGCGCGACCGCGCTCGCGCAGGGCGGCATCGCCGGGGTGTACGACGCGGACGCCGACGGCGTGGCCGACTCCCCCGCCGCGCACGCCGCGGACACGCTCACCGCGGGGGCGGGCCTCTCGGACCCCACCGCGGTCGACGTGCTCGTCGGCGAGGCGCCGGCGCGGATCGCCGAGCTGGTCGCCCGCGGGGTGCCCTTCGACCGCGACCCCCAGGGGCGGCTCCTGCGCGGCCTCGAGGCGGCGCACTCCGCCGCGCGGATCGCGCACGCCGGCGGTGACGCCACAGGGGCGGCGATCTCCGCCGCTCTCGTGCGCGCCGTGCGGGACGCGGGCGTCGCCGCCCACGAGCACACGATGCTCGTGGATCTGCTCGTCTCCGACGGCGCCGTGCGCGGAGCCCGGCTCCTCGCCGCCGGACGGATCGTCGACGTCTCCGCGGACGCCGTGATCCTCGCGACCGGCGGGGCGGGACGGCTGTTCCGTCACACCACCGCCCCTGCGGTCTGCACGGGTGACGGCATCGCGGCTGCTCTGCGGGCGGGCGCCGCGGTCGCCGACCTGGAGTTCGTGCAGTTCCATCCCACGATCCTGGCCGCACCGGGACCGGCGTTCCTGATCTCCGAGGCGGTGCGCGGCGAGGGCGCGATCCTCGTCGACGACGACGGGCACCGCTTCGCGTTCGACGCGCACCCCGACGGCGAGCTCGCCCCGCGCGACGTCGTCACGCGGGCCGTCGTCCGCCGCGCCCGGGAGCAGGGAGGCCCGGTGCGCCTGGACGCCACCGGGCTGTGCCGCCGCGAAGGTTGGAACGCAGAGCGTCTCGCACGCCGCTTCCCCACGATCGACCGGGTGACGCGCGAGCGCGGCTTCGATTGGGCCCACCGGCCCATCCCGGTCACCCCCGCCGCGCACTACCTCATGGGCGGCGTGGCCACGGATGCCGACGGCCGCACCACGCTCCCCGGCCTCTACGCGGTCGGCGAGACCGCGCGCACAGGCGTGCACGGCGCCAACCGGCTCGCCTCGAACTCGCTGCTGGAAGGGGCCGTGTTCGGCGCGCGCGCGGCGGCGGCGCTGGACACGCCCTGGATCCGGACGTCGAGCGAGGATGCGCAGCGGGACGAAGAGGACTCGGCGGCCGCGTTCCCCGGTCCGTTCTCCCGACCCGCCCTGCAGGAGCTCATGTGGGATCTGGTCGGCCCGCTGCGCACCGTCGAGGGACTCGAGCGGGCACTGGCGACGGTCCGTTCCTGGAGCCCGCCGGAAGGTCTCACCCGCGCAGCCGTCGAGGA
Source organism: Actinomycetota bacterium (assembly GCA_018268515.1). GTDB lineage: Bacteria > Actinomycetota > Actinomycetes > Actinomycetales > Microbacteriaceae > Microbacterium. Next base: position 36,415 of record JAFDWK010000067.1, on the reverse strand, counting down.
CCGCAACCTGCTCCAGGTCGCGGAGGCGATGATCGCCGCGGCCCTCGCCCGGCCGGTCTCGGTCGGCGCGCACCATCTCGAACCTTCGCCCGCTCTGATCGGAGTCTGATGCTCACCCCCGCCCTCCTCACCCGCGTCGTCGGCGCCGCCCTCGAAGAGGACGCCCCCTGGGGCGATCTGACGAGCACCGCGCTGCTTCCTGCCGACGCGACGGCGACCGCCGATCTCGTCGCGCGCGAGCCCGGTGTGCTGGCCGGCGGCGGCGTCTTCGCCGCCGCGTTCACGCTCACGGATCCGGCGACGGTCGTCGACCTGCACGTCGCGGACGGCGACGCGTTCGCGGCCGGTGACGTGCTGGCGACCGTGACCGGATCCGCGCGCAGCCTGCTCACGGCCGAACGTGTGGCGCTGAACTTCACCCAGCGCCTCAGCGGTATCGCCACGCTGACCGCGGCCTACGTGACCGCGGTCGAGGGCGCCGGCCCCGACGGCAAGCGGGTGCGCATCGCCGACACCCGTAAGACCACTCCCGGCCTGCGCGCGTTCGAGCGGCATGCCGTGCTCGCCGGCGGCGGACGCAACCACCGCTTCTCGCTCTCGGACGCCGTGATGGCCAAGGACAACCACCTCGCCGTGCTGAGCCGGGGCGGGCAGGACCTCGCCACCGCGCTGCGCGAGGCGATCGCGACGCTGCCGCACACCACCCATGTCGTGGTCGAGGTGGATCGGCTCGACCAGATCCCGGCGGTGCTGGAGGGCGGCGCGCACACCGTGCTGCTCGACAACTTCTCCCTGGAGGATCTGCGTGCCGGGGTCGCGCTGATCGCCGGACGTGCGACCGCCGAGGCCTCGGGCGGCGTGAACCTCGACACCGTGCGCGCGATCGCGGGCACCGGGGTGGACGTGATCTCGGTGGGCGCGCTCACGCACTCCGCACGGGCGCTGGATCTCGGGCTGGACCTGCGGATCGACGCGGATCCGCAGAACGGCTGACGTGTCCGCCCCGCTCTACCTCGATCACGCGGCGACGTCTCCGGTGCGCCCGGAGGTGCTCGAGGCGATGGCGCCCTTTCTCACTCGGGCGTTCGGGAACCCCTCCAGTCACCACACCGTGGGTGAGACCGCGTCCGCGGCGCTGGAGGACGCTCGCGCCCGGGTGGCGCGCGTGCTGGGGATGCGCGCCGGCGACGTGGTCTTCACCGCGGGCGGCACCGAGGCGAACAACCTCGCGGTCAAGGGCATCGTGCTGGCCGCGCTGGGCCGGGGTGGGCGGCACGTGATCACGACCCCGATCGAGCACGAGTCGATCCTGGAATCGGTCGGCCATCTCGAGCGCTTCCACGCGGTGCAGGCGACCCTTGTTCCCGTCGACGGCGCGGGACGGGTGGATCCGGGCGCCGTCGCGGCGGCGATCCGAGAGGACACCGCGCTGATCGCGATCGGCCACGCGAACAACGAGATCGGCACGATCCAGGACGTCGCGGGCATCGCAGCGGTTGCCGCCGCCCACCGCATCCCGCTGCATGTCGACGCGGTGCAGTCCGCCGGCTGGCTACCGCTGTCGGGCCTCGGCGCCGATGCGATCGCGCTCGCCGGCCACAAGCTGGGCGCGCCCAAGGGCATCGGCGCGCTCGCGGTGCGCGGACGCGTGCCGCTCGAGCCGCTCGTGCACGGCGGCGGTCAGGAGCGCGGACGCCGCTCCGGCACCGAGAACGTGGCGGGGGCGGTCGCCCTGGCCACGGCGCTCGAGCTGGCCGAAGGCGAACGCGCCGAGGCCGCCGCCCGCGTCGGCGCGCAATCCGCGCGGCTCATCGCGGCGATCCTCACGGCGGTGCCGACGGCGCATCTCACCGGGGATCCGGAACGGCGCCTCCCCGGCACCGCGAGCTTCACCTTCGCCGAGGTCTCCGGCGAAGCCGTCCTGCTCGAACTGGAGCGGCGCGGCGTCGTGTCCTCCAGCGGGTCCGCGTGCGCGGCGGGCAGCGACGAACCCTCGCATGTGCTGCTCGCCTGCGGCATCGACCCGGCGATCGCACAGACCGCCGTGCGCTTCACGCTCGGCCACGCGGGCCTTCCCGGCGACGGCCCGGAACGGCTCGCACATCTCGTCGCCGACGCCGTGGCCTCCGTGCGCTCCTAGACTGGCGAGGTGCCCGCCCCGCTCGTGACCGTGATCGTGCCCGGTCGCGACATCGCCGACTTCGCGCCCGCCGCTCTCGACTCGCTGCGCGCGCAGACGGAGCCCTCCTGGCGGGCGATCCTCGTCGATGACGGATCCCGCGACGACACCGGCGGGATCTTCGAAGCTGCGGCGGCCGCGGATCCCCGGTTCACAGTGCTCCGTCATGCCGAGGCCCGCGGGCTCGGCGGCGCCCGCAACGCGGCGCTCGAGCTCGTCGACACCGAGTACCTCGGCTTCCTCGACGGGGACGATGAGCTGACCCCGACCGCCCTCGAACGGATGACGGGCACGCTCGCCGCGACCGGCAGCGACTTCGTGGCGGGCGCCTACGTGCGCTCCCGCTGGGACGGCGAGCGCTATGCGCCCGGACGTGTGCAGCCCTGGGTCGCGGCGGCGACGGATCCGGAGCGCCTCGGGACCACGATCTTCGCGCACCCGGCCGCGTCGGCGAACATCGTGGCGTGGTCGAAGATCAGCCGCACGGCGTTCTGGCAGGAGCTCCGGTTCCCGGAGGGCGTGGCCTACGAGGACCAGATCGTGGCGCAGCGGATGTACACGACCGCGCGCGCCTTCGACGTCATCCCCGACGTGGTCGTGCAGTGGCGGCTGCGGGAGGACGGCACCTCGATCACGCAGGGCAAGCACCGCCTGCGCGTGCTGCGCGACTACCTGGCCGCGCTGCGCGGGGGCATCGCCGTGCTGCAACAGGCGGCCGCGCACGCCGCCATCGTCGCCAGGCTCGACCTCATCCTCGCGATGGACGTGCCGCCGCTCCAGGAGATCGCCGGCACCCACTCCGACCCCGCCTATCCTGCGGCGGTCCGAGCGTTCCTCGAAGAGCTCGAGGCACTCCCCGAGTTCGCCGACGCCCGCGTGGATCCCACCCTCGCCGCCGCGCTGCGCTGGTAGCCGCGGCCACCGCCCGGACGGCCGACGCGTGCGCGCCGGCCTCTGCCGGGCCGAGCAGAATCAGGAGGACCATGAACGACTATCTCTCCGGCCTCTTCTCCCTCGACGGCCGCACCGCCGTCGTCACCGGCGGCAGCTCCGGCATCGGCCGCGGCATCGCGACCGCGCTCGCCCGCGCCGGTGCCTCGACCGTGATCGTCGCCCGCGGCGCCGAGCGGATCGACGAGACCGTGCGCGAACTCACCGACGCCGACTGCCGGGCCGCGGGCGTCGTCGGAGACCTGGCCACACGCGACGGAATCCGCGCGGCGGGCGAGGCTGCGGCCTTGCCGTTCGGCGAGCCCGACATCCTGGTGAACTCCGCCGGGATCAACATCCGCCCGCCCTTCGCGGACATCACCGAGGCCGACTGGGACGCCACGATGACCGTGAACGCGCTCGCCCCGTTCCTGCTCGGCCAGCGGTACGCCACAGGTATGGCCGAGCGCGGTTACGGCCGCCTCATCCACATCAGTTCGCAGCAGGCGCACCGTGCCTTCGTCGGCAGCGGGATCTACGGCGTCTCGAAGGGTGCGCTGGAATCCCTGATGCGCTCCGAGGCGGAGGCGTGGGGCGGCGCCGGGGTCACCAGCAACACACTCGTACCCGGTTTCGTGCTGACGCCGCTCAACGCCCGCCTGCAGGAGGATCCGCAGCAGATCGCGGCGCTCGCCGCCCGCACGATGATCGGTCGCAACGGACTGCCCTCCGACTTCGCCGGTGCCGCCGTGTTCCTCGCGGGAGCCGGATCCGCCTACGTCACGGGGCACTCCCTGTTCGTGGACGGCGGGCTGAGCGCGCACTGAGCGCACCGGCCCTCCGTCTTCGGCAGGCCGCTCAGGCCGAGCGGACGTCGTCGTCGATCCGGGCCGCAGCGACCTGCTGCGCGGCGAGATCCGCATACAGTCCGCCCTGCGCGAGCAGCTCGGCGTGCGTGCCGGATTCGACGATGCGCCCCGCCTCCACGACGTGGATCACGTCGGCGCCGATCACCGTGGACAGCCGGTGCGCGATCGTGAGCGTGGTGCGGCCCTTCGCGGCCTCGTCCAGCGCCTCCTGCACCACCCGCTCGGAGACGGTGTCGAGCGCCGAGGTCGCCTCGTCCAGCAGCAGCACAGGCGGATCCTTCAGAAGCACCCGCGCGATCGCGATGCGCTGCTTCTCACCCCCGGAGAGCCGATAGCCGCGCTCCCCCACCACGGTGTCGTACCCGTCCTCGAAGCCGGCGATCACGTGGTGGATGTTGGCAGCCGTGCACGCCGCCACCAGCTCCTCGTCGGTCGCGTCCGGTTTGGCGTAGACCAGGTTCTCCCGGATCGTGGCGTGGAACAGGTAGGTCTCCTGCGACACGATCCCGATCTCGTCGATGATCGACTCCTGCGTGAGGTCGCGCACGTCGGCGCCGTCGAAGAGCACGGCCCCGCCGGACGCCTCGTACAGCCGCGGTGCGAGATAGAGGATCGTGGTCTTGCCCGCGCCCGAGGGACCGACGAAGGCGACGTGCTGCCCGGGCTCTGCCGTGAACGAGATCCCCTGCAGGGTGTCGCGTGCGGCCGATGATGCGTCGGGGTAGCGGAACCGCACATCGCGGAACTCGAGGCGGCCGCGCGGGCCGGGGGCCTCGGCCGCGGCCCGGGCGTCCGGCGCGTCCTGGATCTGCGGCACCAGGTCGAGATACTCGAAGATGCGCGCGAACAGCGCCCGCGACGTCTGCACATCGAGCGCCACGCGCATGAGTCCGATCAGCGGCATGAGAAGGCGGGCCTGCACGGTCGTGAAGGCGACGATGGCTCCGGCCGTGATCGATCCCGTGCCGCCGGCGACGAGGAACCCCGCAACCAGGTAGATGATCGCCGGCACGCTCGACATCAGCACCGACACCACCGCGAAGAAGCCCTGACCGCTCATCGCGGTGCGCACCTGGAGGCCGATCTGGGTGCGGTTCTGCGCCTGATAGCGCGCGGACTCGGAGCGCTGCCGGTTGAACGACTTGGAGAGCAGTATCCCCGAGACGCTCAGCGTCTCCTGCGTGATCGCGGTGAGCTCGGACAGCGACTCCTGCGTCTGCCCGGCGATCCGCGCGCGCACCTGCCCGACCCGGCGCTGCACGAGCACCAGGATCGGCATGACGCATACCGCGATGATCGTGAGCCGCCAGTCCAGCAGGATCATCGCGACGAGCGAGGCGATCACCGTGACCGTGTTGCCGAGGATGCTCGTGACCGTGCTGGTCAGCACGCCGGAGACGCCGCCGACGTCGTTCTGCAGCCGCGACTGGATCACACCGGTCTTGGTGCGGGTGAAGAAGCCCAGCTCCATCGACTGCAGGTGCTCGAAGAGCCGCACGCGCAGGTCGCCGGTGACGCTGTTGCCGACGGTCGAGGTGAGCCAGGTCTGCACGACGCCCAGCCCGGAGGACAGCAGGTAGAGGCCGATCATCGACACCACGAGCACCACGAGGAGCCCGAGCTGCGGCCCCGCACCGCTGTGCGGGAAGAGGGCGTCGTCGAACACCTTCTGCACCAGCAGCGGCGGGATGACCCCGAGCGCCGCGCCGACGATGACGAGCAGGACCGTCAGCAGGATCCGATTGCGGTACGGCCGGAACAGCGCGACCACCCGACGCCCGAGGTCGGGGATCCGCGGCGCCTCGGCGTTCTGCAGGCGCTGAGCGGCTTCGTCCACCGGGCGGCCTCCGCGCACGCCGCCCATCCTGGCCATCATGCTCATCCGCTCGCCCCTGCCCTCATCGGCCGCCCGCCCGTCGGCACGTCTCGCCGTCTGCTCCGCCGCAAGCGTATGTCTCCGCACGGGCGTCGCAGCGCGCGCGGCGCGCGCGTCCGCTCAGGGCGCAACCCGTCCAACCGTGCCGCCCACCGCAGCGATGGGAGACTTCCACACCGGATCGGGAATGCAATGTCCGACCCTGTGGTTACGCTGAAAGTCGCTTCGCCGCTGCGCAGCCCATCCCCTCTTCTCGCCCCCGTCGACCAGCCGGAGGAACGCATGTCCGCCATCGAAACCGGATCCACTCCCGTCGTGCCCGACCGGGGGCTGATCCCGCGTCGTGACATGGGCGTGATCTGGGTGCTGCTCGCCGCCGCCTTCGTCGCGATCCTCAACGAGACCACCATGAACATGGCGATCCCGCACCTGATCGACGATCTGAGCATCACCCCTCTCGCCGCGCAGTGGGTGACGAGCGCGTTCATGCTGACCATGGCGGTCGTCATCCCGACCACGGGCTTCCTGCTGCAGCGATTCACGACCCGGCAGATGTTCCTCACCGCGCTGACGCTGTTCTCGGCGGGCACACTGCTGGCCGCCGTCGCGATCGGCTTCCCGATGCTGCTCGCCGGGCGCATCGTGCAGGCCTCCGGCACGGCGATCATGATGCCGCTGCTGATGACGACCGTGATGAACCTCGTGCCGCCGTCGTCGCGTGGTCGGATGATGGGCCGGGTCAGCATCGTGATCTCGCTGGCGCCGGCGATCGGTCCCACCCTCGCCGGGTTCCTGCTCGATCACTTCAGCTGGCGGTCGATCTTCGTGGTCGTGCTGCCCATCGCCCTGGTCGCCATGTTCATCGGCTGGCGCTGGCTCACCAATGTGGGCGAGCAGACGCACGCCCCGCTGGATCCGCTGTCGATCGTGCTGAGCGCGTTCGGCTTCGGCGGCCTGGTGTTCGGCCTCAGCCAGATCGGCGAGCTGTCCGGCGGCGAGGGGTCGCCGGTGCCGATGATCATCGCGGTCGTCGTCGGCGTGATCGGGCTCGTCCTGTTCCTGAGCCGTCAGATCATCCTGCAGCGCAAGGACGACGCCCTGCTCGATCTGCGGGTGTTCGCATCGCGCGACTTCTCGCTGTCCATGGCGCAGATGTTCCTGCTGTCCCTCGCGTTCTTCGGCGCGATCACGGTGCTGCCGCTGTTCCTGCAGAAGGGTCTCTCCCTGGGCACGACCGAGGCAGGCCTCGTGGTGCTGCCGGGCGCCCTCGTGATGGGCCTTCTCGGCCCGGTGATCGGCCGGATCTACGACGCGCGCGGCACCCGGATCCTGCTGATCCCGGGATCGATCCTCGCGGCGAGCATGCTGTGGCTGTTCACGACGCTCGGCACCGGCACCCCGGTCTGGATGGTGGTGATCGCGCAGGCCCTGCTGTCCACCGGGCTGGCCCTGTCGTTCACGCCGTTGTTCACGGCGTCGCTCGCCTCGCTGACGCCGCGGTTCTACTCCTACGGCAGCGCGGTGATCAGCACCATCCAGCAGGTCGCCGGCGCGGCGGGGATCGCGGTCATGATCGCCGTGTTCACGGTCGTCGTGAACGCGAACGGCGGCACCGAGTCGCCCAGTGCTGTGGCGGCGGGATCGCGCACCACGTTCGTGATCGCCGCCGTGATCGCGACGATCACGATCATCGGCGCATTCATCATCCGCAAGCCGGAGGACCAGCCGCACGGCGACGAGACCCCGGAGGGCACCGCGCCCGCGATGCACTGACCTCGCGCCGCGTGCGGGGGTCTGCGATCAGGCCTTCGTGCCGGGGAGGCGACAGACGCCGTCGATGCACAGGCCCGCGTCGGAGCCGTCGAGGCCCGGCAGCAGAGCGAGACCGCCCGGGGCCGCAGACAGGGTGCCCGGAGCGGCACCCGACGTCGGGCGCTCGACGTCCGCGGAAGTCTGCTGCTCGGATCGGGCTGCGGTGGTCATCCCTCGATGGTACGCCCGGGCGCGGAGGCGGGGGCGTGGCGGTCGATCATCCGCCGTTGCGCGAAGGCGGACACCGGCGGCGCGTAGGCCCGGCCTTGAGGCGCTTGCCCCCTGCCATCCGCACCATGCCAGGCGTAATCTTCGGTCGGGCGCTGGGGTCCTCCGTCCCCGGGGGCGTGCCCGTCCGGACGCGAAGGAGCCTCCCATGATCATCAGCACTCCCCCGGTCGACACGGCCGAAGGGCACACCGCAGAGATGTACGCCGACGACCTCGCGGACGACGGCTTCGTCTTCGCCTACACGCGGGCGATGGCGGTGAACCCCGAGGCGCACGCCGCGTTCGTGACGCTCATCCGCGCGATCGTGCCCTCCATCGGCGTACGCGTGTACGAGGCAGCCACGCTGGGCGCGGCCCGTGCGATCCGATCCCCGCACTGCCTGCTCGCACATGGCCGCAAGTCGCTGCGAGCGGAGGTGCTCGACAGCGATGGCCTCGCCGCGTTCGCGACAGGCGACGACGGCGGCTTCACACCGGCAGAGCAGGCGGTGATCCGCTTCGCCGCGCAGCTGTCGACGGATCCGCGGGCGATGACCGATGCCGACACCCGCGCGCTGCGCGACGCCGGGTACGACGACCGGCAGATCGTGGACATCACCCTCGCCGCCGCAGCCCGGAACTATTTCAGCCGCGCTCTGCTCGCCCTGGCCGTGCCGTCGGAGGAGGTGCCCGGACTGGATCCGGATACAGCCTCGGCACTGCGTGCGGCCGCACGCTGAAGTAGAGCGCTCCGCCCAAGCGCCCAGATGCGGAGGGCGCCGTGTCGTTCCGGTCATGCGCCCGCTCCCGTTCATGCGGAGTGCGGCATGCGCGCCCCTCTAGCGTGGACGGATGCTCACACGCCTCGCCGCCCGCGTCTTCTGGACGTTCAGCCGCTGGACGCTCGCCACGGAGCCGGCGCCGACGCGACCCACCGTGCTGATCGGCGCGCCGCACACGTCGAACTGGGACTTCGTGCTCATGCTCGGCATCGCCTGGCGTCTCGGCATCGACGTGCACTGGCTGGGCAAGAAGAGCCTGTTCCACGGCTGGCGCGGTCCGATCATGCGCCGTCTCGGCGGGATCCCGGTCGACCGGTCGGATCCCTCCCGCGTGGTCGATGAGGTCGTCGCACAGGTGAACGGCGGTGCCGTGTTCGGGCTCGTGGTCACCCCCGACGGCACGCGAGGCGGCAACGAGTACTGGAAGAGCGGCTTCTACCGGATCGCCCGGGAGACGGGGATGCCGGTGACGCTCGGCTTCGTCGATCGCACCACTATGACGACGGGCCTCGGGCCCACGTTCGATCTCACCGGTGACGTCTCTTCCGACATGGACCAGATCCGCGCCTTCTACGCGGACAAGGCGGGCGTGCGCCCCGAGCGGCGCACCGAGCCGCGACTGCGCGAGGAGCTCCCCGCCGTCACCCCAGTCCCGTGACGAGGTTGATGATCGTGCCGAGGATCAGCGCACCGAACACGTAGGCGATCGTCGTCTGCGCGATCACGATGCGCCGGATGGCGTTGCGGGTGACGTTGGTGTCGGCGACCTGATAGGTCATCCCGAGCCCGACCGAGAAGTAGACGAAGTCGGTGTACTCCGGATCCTCGTCCTGGTTGAAGATGATGCCACCGGTGCCGTCGTAGTAGAGCTTCGCGTAGCGCAGCATGTAGTCGGTCTGGATGAGCCCCCAGGAGGCGGCGACGCTGAGCACGGAAGTTCCGGCGAGCGCGAACTGCATCCAGCCGTCCGCGTGCCTCGCCTGCAGCACCACGAGCAGCACGGCGGCGATGCTGACGAAACTGCCGATCACCGCGATCACCCGGGCGATGCGCCGACCCGGATCCTCCTCGGTGGCGTGCGCGCGGGTCTGGGCCGCGTCCATGGGCCACACCACGAGCAGGATCCACACCGTGCTGACGAGCGCCAGCGTTCCCCAGCCGGCGAGGAGACCCGCCGCGAGTCCGAGCGGAGGGGTGACGAGGAATCCGGCCACGACGCCGACGACGAGCGCGACCGCCGCGCGTACCCGCCAGCGATGGTGGAAGGGAAGCTCGCTCATCCCGGCATGCTATCTCCGCCGGCGCGTCCTGCTCCGGAGCGTTCCGGCTGACAGTGCGGGCAGAGCTGCGCGGACGCTCCGCCGAGCACGTGGTCGACGATCGTCGTGCCGCACACCGGGCACGCCTGGCCGCCATGGCCGTGCACGGCCATGGCCGCGACCTTCGCCTGTTTGAGCCGGTCGGGCGGCAGCCCTCGCCGATCTGCGAGAGCGCCCCGCAGAACGTCGACCGTGGCGTGGAAGAGCCGATCGCGCTCGGCGCCGTCGAGCAGCGCGGCATGCACCGTGGGCGCAATCCGCGCGCGGTGCAGGATCTCATCGGAGTAGGCGTTGCCGATGCCGGCGAGCGACGTCTGCTCCTGCAATAGCGCCTTGACCTGCTTGCGGCGTGTGCCGAGTGCGTGCTCGAACGCCTCCCGGGAGAAGTCGGGAAGGAGCGGATCCGGTCCGAGCGCAGCGATGCCCGCGACGTCGGCCGGCCCGTCGACGACGCTGGTGGTCACCGCGAGGAAGTCACCCAGATCGACGACCCGCATCACGGCGCCGTCATCAAGCGTGATCCGAGCGACCTCGGGGACCGGCTCGTCACCGAGAGGATCTTCCGGTGCGTTCCAGCGGATCCAGCCGTTGCGGCCGAAGCCGACCATCAGCCAGCCCGCCTCGGTGTCGAAGCCGACGTGCTTGCCGAAGCGCTCCAGGCGCTGGATGCGCGCACCGGTCAGCGACGCCGGCGGGCGATTCCGCGTCTTGATGATGCGGAACTCGCCGACATCGAGGTCGGCGATCGCACGACCGCGGATCCGCTCGTCGAGGAACTCGACCAGCGCCTGAACCTCCGGAGACTCGGGCATGCGTCCATCCTCGCACCGGGGTCGGACAACCGGGTCAGGGCTGATCAGCCGAGCGCGACCTCGTCGTGCCGCGCGACGGCGAACTCCTGCCCCGGGTAGCGGAGTCCTGCGAAGTACATGTTGGTGTGCGCGACGATCTGCTCGCCCGTGATCCGGACGCCGTCCGCTGTCGTGTCGACGGTCGTGTGCGCGTCGCGCACGAGCGTGACGTCGTAGCCCTCCGCCGCCGCCCGCTGAGTCGTCGTGCGCACGCAGAAGTCGGACTGAGCCCCCGCGACGACCAAACGGGTCGCGGCGTAGCCGTCGAGCACCGCCCGCAGCTCGGTGTCCGCGAAGGCGTCGCGGTAGCTCTTGCGCACGAGCGGCTCGCCATCCACGCGCGCGAGCGGCTCGGCGAGTTCCCAGTCGGACGTGCCGACGCCGACGGGGTCGTGATGCACCCACACAACCGGAGCCCCTTCACCGCGTGCTCGGCGCACGAGCGCGTCGGTCCTCGCCAGCACCCCGTGCTCGTCGAAGCAGCCGGGCAGAACGCCCGCCTGCATGTCGATCACGAGAAGGACGGTGCGGCCCTCCGACCGTGCAGCGGTTCCCGGCATCAGTCCCAGGCCAGGTAGTCCTCGATCGCGAACGCGGTGTCGACCGGGTCGCTCACCGGGAACAGGTGCCCGCCGCCCTCGATCGTCACGACGCTGGCGCGCTCGATCGCGGACGCACGCAGCTTCTCGCCGTTCGCGGGCGGCATGACGTCGTCCTCGGATCCCTGGATGATGAGGATCGGCACCGAGGGCGCGATCGGCACATCGACATCCTCGACACCCAGCAGCAGCACGCCGAGCGCACGATCCGTGCGCTTCGCGGAAAGCGCGCGGGCGACGGTTCCGCCGACGCCGTGGCCGCCGATCCAGGTCGCGCCGATACCGGCATGGTCCATGACGTCGCTCGCGTCCTGCACTCGCTCCTCCAGAGTCGCCTCATCGTCCGCGCGGCTCCCGATCCGGAGGACCCGGATCCCCTCACCGGCCAGGATGTGCGCGACGGAACCCAGCGCTCCGCCTTCGAGGCCGCGGCCCGGGATCAGCACCAGAACGGGCCCGTCGCCCTCCGACATCTCATCGACGTAGGGGATCGCGCGGCCATCGGGTTCGAAGATGCTGTTGTTCTCGGTAGTCACCGAGCCATCGTATCGAGTCCCGCCGGAGCGCCCGCTGCGGCGTACGATCGCTGCACGAGCCTGGACGACGGGGACGATTCAGGGAGCGGCGATGACCCAGTACATCATCTACGTCAACCAGCAGTGGGTGAGCGATCACAGCCCGGAGTGGTTCGCCTCCCGGGGTCCGCTCGCCAACGCCGTCGTGTCGGACATCAGGGACGCCGGCGCCCTCGTCTTCGCCGGGGGCGTGCACGAGGACATGGATGCGGCGTTCACCGCTGACGCGACGAGCGGAACAACGGTGCTCTCCTCCGGACCCTTCGCCCCGGGCGAGCAGCATATCGGGGGTCTCACGATCATCGACGTCGCCGATGACGACACCGCGAAGGCATGGGCGGGAAGGATCGCCGAGGCGTGCGGCTGGCCGCAGGAGGGCCGCAGAGTCAGCTGACCTGATCCCCCTGAGTAGGCTCTGCACGCAGCAGATCCGCGATCTCCTCCTCCGGACGGGGCGCGATGTTCTCGTCCTCCTCCAGCTCGGGGACGGCGGACTCGCTCGGTTCCGGGATATGCCGAGGTGTGGAGTGCTCATCGTTATCAGACATGGCCGTGCCTCCTCTGGACGACACCGTCATCCTACGAGCCGCGCGACGAACAGGGACGTTCAGCGCGGGACCCGATCCCCCCGGACCTCGATCAGCACGCGCCGCCGCGCGGGTATCAGGTGCGGCAGCGCATGGCCGGCGTCAGGTGATCTGCCGCCGGCTGACGTTCCGGCATGCCGTCGAATGGACCACACCGCCGTCACCCTGACTGTGAGTCTTGGGGTGGCTGGTCTGGGATCGGCTGGCAGGGTTGGCGTTGGCCGTCCCTTCGGCCCGTGACTCACCCCTGACCCGGCCCCTCGGGTGCCTTTAGGTGGACTTGTCCGTGCCGGACGGGGCGGCCGGCGTCGGCTCGGTCCACGTCGGTGGCTTGATTAGAAGCTTGTTCCAACCTGCGGGTTGTGACCCATCACAGTACTGCCCCGAAGTGATTCCTCCCGGATCGGTGTCGGCCGCGCGCGGTCGTCCGAATGATCCACCGACAGGAAGGAACGGCCGCGTTGACAATCGTTGCGCACTCCCACCCCTACGTGATCGGCGTGGACTGCCACGCCCGCACCCACACCTACGCAATCATCGACGCCCGCACGGGGCGGCAGCTGGCCTGTGATCAGTTCCCCACTAGCCCGACCGGTCTCAGCCGGGCCGTCACTTGGGCGGGTCGCCGAACCGGCGGCGATGCGGAGACACTCTGGGTGATCGAGGGTGTTGGCACCTACGGTGCCGGCCTTGCCCGCGCCGTCACCGACGCCGGCTATCAGGTAGTGGAGGCGCCGCGAATGAACGCACGCGCCCGACACGGGATCGGCAAGTCCGACCCACTCGACGCCCACGCGATCGCCACCGCGACCCTTGCGCTCGAAAGTCACCAACTGCGGGAGCCTCGCCAGGACCAGGGCACCCGGGCGGCGCTGCGAACGCTCGTCGCCGCCCGCGACCAGCTCACCGTCGAACGCACGATGAACGTCAACGCGCTCACCGCCATCCTGCGGGTGAACAACCTCGGTATCGACGCGCGCAAGTCACTCACCGCAACGCAGGTCACGACCGTGCGCCGATGGCGCGAACGGGACGAGCCGCTCGAAGTGGTCGTCGCGCGGGAAGAAGCCGTGCGTCTCGCCCGGCGCGTCCGCGCGCTCGACGAACAACTCGCGGCGAACCAGGCGAGGATGACGATGCTGATCCAAGCGAGTCCCGCCGCACCGCTGATGGAGATCACCGGCATCGGCCCGATCAGCGCTGCCGTCTTCCTCACCGCCTGGTCCCACCCCGGGCGGGTCCGCTCCGAGGCGGCATTCGCGTCCCTCGCCGGCGTTAACCCCATCCCGGCATCCAGCGGGAACACCACCCGGCACAGGCTCAACCGAGGCGGTGACAGGCGCCTGAACCGAGCACTCCATACCGCTGTCCTCGTCAGGATGACCCACGACCCTGAAACCCGCGCCTACGTCGAACGCCGACTCCAAGAAGGACACAGCCGACGAGAAATTCGTCGCATCCTCAAGCGCTACCTGGCCCGAAACATCGACAGGACCCTGAACGCGCTCCACAACACGACTCTTCGCGAATGAGTGTCGCCCGGGTGCTACCAGCGCCGGTAGAACGCCTCAGCGCGCGGATTGTCGTTGAGCATCCACAGGCATGCGCGCTCATGGCCAACAGCAGATCGCCGTTCCCAAAGCTGCTCACGCTCGAGGACCGCTGGCTCGAACTCGGCGAGCTCCTCGGCTGAACACTCGGCCCGAGTGAGCTACGGCCTCGCTAGCGCCGGAGTGGACGGGGTCCGCACAAGGCGGAACAAGAGACCCTCGCCGGAGTCGATATCCCCGTACCACAGATGCAGACCGTCGGCCTCGGGATCGAGTGCAATGCCGTCGAGATCTCCTCGCTTCTGCGTGCCATCGAACCACACGCGGATCTCCGGCGTACTGAACTGCGTGGACGAGGGTTCGTAGAATGTCCAATCACCGCTCACGTCGACCGTGTCGCTCCAGTCCAGGGTCGCAGCTCTCTCGTGGGATGACAGCGCCGCACGAGGAACATCCTGCATCTTCAGAGTCCCGTCGCCGTTCAGGTCAAGCCGAACGACATGGCCCTCGTCGTGCGCTTCCCAGGTGCCCAGCACCTCGGCCCGGTGCTGCGGATAATGTTCGCTGCATCCGCTCGCAAGTAGCAGAAGGCCCACCAGTGCGAAGGCGACCATACTCGTGCGGACGCGACGTGCTCCGAGCTTCACATCGGCGAGTATGGCACTGAGCGATGAGGATGATCGAATCGATGGGCTGAGTCTGTCGAAGCGTCGCCCACCCTCCGAGGCGCCGCCGTCGTTGATTCGCGTTCGTCATGCCGTTATCGACGACGCTCACAACATCACGGTGGTGCATGTTCAACCGCGACGAGAGGCGCATGCGCGCCGGCTTCCTCGGGGCTACTTGCTGGCCTCGATGTGCGGCCACGTGCCTCGAGGCGGGCGGAGATCATCGAGGATGAGATGACCGACGTCGTTGTGACTGAGAGTGAGAGCGGCACGGTCGGGTGGGGGCCACGGCAGGTCGTGGCCCCCACCCGACGGACGACGCCGGACTTGACAGATATAGAAGCGTCCGCCTCACCATCGACCTCGCTGCTGCCGCCGCCAGAGTGTGCATGGCTGCGCGGATCCTCTTGCCACCCCGCGGCACGGCTCCGCATCTGTTCCCCGGACGCGTTCATAGGCGTTCGCGTAGATCTCGCAGTCGCAGCAGCACGCGCCCTTCTCGCTCAACGTGCGTTCGAGCGCCGTGGCGCGCGGCGCCCGGATGCCCCGGAAATGCAACGCGAAACGGCGCGTGCCATCGCACCCGTGCTCGGTCAGCTGGCGGTCCACGAAGCACACCAGGCACTCGCCGTCGCGGGGAGCGAGAAGCTCCTCCGACAGCGCGCGCACGATCTGCTCGGCATCGAGGTAGATCTGCTGTGATTCCATGCCGAGACCCTGCCACGCGGCGCGGACATTCGGCTGAAGCTGACGCTCATACCGCGTCTGCAGGTTGAGCCAGAACTGGGCCGAAACGCCGAAGTAGCACGGTATCAGCCGAGATCCCTCGCTTGTCAGTGGTCGTCAACGGTCTCCACCTCCTCTGGTCCAGCGTCGGTCCACACGAAGCAGATCCGCCGCCGGTCATCAGCGCAGTGCCAGCGTCTCCACCGGCTGACCCGTAACGTCGGCGATCAGTTCAAAGTCCTTGTCCACCGCCAGCACCGTCAAACCAGCCTTCTCCGCCGTCGCGGCTATGAGGAGATCTGGGATCGACGGCGCACGGTGCTGACCTCGGTCGGCGAGCAGCATCTGCACCTCCCACGCACGATCCTCCATCGAGGGAGTGAGTCGTTCGATCGGCATGAGAGACAACGGCGGCACGCCGAAGATCATCCGACCGCCCTCACCCGTGCGGGCAGAGAATCCGATCTCGAGCCTCGTGATCGTCGAGACACGGACAAGGCCACGCTCAATGCGCGCGTTCCACTCGTCGACATCCACAGCCTGCCCCATCTGCATCCGGACGTAGGCGGACTTGTCGATGACCCAGCCCGTCACCGCCATGCGTCAGCCATGATGTCCGGATCAGCAAGGTCGGCGAGAACCTCCGCCGACCGCTTCCAACTCTCTTCTGTGACTTTCGCCGCGGAACGTGGCACGTCCCCTTCGAGACGGCGACGCAGGTACTCGTTCCGGGACAGACCCAGCTCCTCGGCACTGCGATCGATCCGAGCGACCGTCTCGTCGCTGAGCCCCCGAATCAGCACATTCGTCACCGCAATCACCTCCAGACGCTGATGACATCATGATATCACTCAACGCTCCGCCGGGTGATAATCACACGTTGAACCGGAACTCCACCACGTCGCGTACGGGATAGGCATCTGGACTCCTTGAACAGCGAAGCAAGATGCCCTCGCCGCCGGTGAAGTCGATACGTGCGAAAGTCGCAGCGCGCCCGACCTCCGAGAACCCCAGCTGTTGGTGGAGATCGATCGACGCAAGGTTCCTGGCATTGATCACGCTGAAGATGGGCTCGTTCGGCGCCGATCCTGCAGTTGCGTCGAGGACACCGCCCAGGAGCCGAGCAGCGATTCCCCGTCGGCGCAGCTCGGGGACGACCGTCAAGCCGGCGATGAGCCACTCCGGCTCGGCATCCGGATGGATGGAGAACTTCTGGATGCCACACCACCCGACGGGCACGCCGTCCGTCTCGGCGATGAGCAACACGTCCAGTCGGTTGATCAACCGGAGTGCGCGATCGCGATACTCCTCGGCCGTGCCTCCGCGAACAGCCATCGCTGCTGCGAGGCCATCGGCATCCGCCGATTCCACTGGACGGATCTTGACAGACTCGTCCGAGCGCGCCGAATGCACATTCGGCTCGTAGTCGACGAAGTCGGTCACGCGACCTTCAGCGGCGTGATCGAAGCGATCTGCTCCCCCGCAAGATCCTCTGCCCGATCCAGCTCGTAGTGGCTCTGCAGGTTGATCCAGAACTCGGCGGACGTGCCGAAGTACTTGGAGAGCCGCAACGCCGTGTCGGCTGTGATCCTGCGCTTTCCATGGACGATCTCGTTGATGCGTCGCGGTGGCACCCCGATCGCAACCGCGAGCCTGTTCTGCGTGATCTCGAAGCCCTTGATGAAGTCCTCCATGAGGACCTCTCCCGGATGAATCGGGGGAATCCTGTCAGTGGTAGTCAACGATCTCGACCTCCTCTGGCCCGGCATCGGTCCACACGAAGCAGATCCGCCACTGGTCGTTAATTCTGATGCTGTACCGCCCGGCGCGATCGCCCTTCAGCGATTCGAGCCGGTTTCCCGGTGGGATTCGGAGGTCGTCGAGACTCTCTGCGGATCCCACCTGGCGCAGCTTGCGCAGCGCTACCGAATGGATCCGGGGATCGATCGACGGCACGCGCTCACGACGCCACAGTCGTTCGGTGTCTTTGTCGCCGAACGATCTGATCACATCCCCAGACTATAACGCCTCGCGTTATTGACGCTAGACGTTAAACCAGAACTCCACCGGGTTCCGTCAAAGAACCTCTGGCGAGCCACTCTGCTGCAGGCACGACTACGCCGCGAGTGCCATCACTTCGACCCTGTTCCCGAACCCGTCGCGGGCATGGAACCGCGTGTATCCCTCGAAGGTGTCTCGCTCGGCCCATGAGAGCTCGTATCCACCGCACTCGATGCGCGCGGCCGTCGCCTCGAGTTCACCGAACGACGCGCAGACAAGACCCGGGTGAGCCTTGTTGGCTGGCTGGAAGGGATGCTCGACGCCGAGGTGGATCTCCGCAACGATGACGTGACCCTCATAGGCCCGGAACCAACAGCCTCCGCGGCTGATCAGAGATGGCGGCTTCTGGACTTCGCGGAGACCGAGTGCGTCGCGGTAGAAGCGACGGGCCTCGTCCTCTTGTCCGCTGGGCATCGACATCTGGACGTGTTGCAGCCTCATCTCGCTAGGTTTATCTTGACATCAAGATAAACCTACCCGGCGGCACAGATAGTCGATGCCCGAGGCGAGCGTTCGAAGTGCAACGGCGCTACACGTTGAAGCGGAACTCGACGACGTCGCCGTCCTGCATGACGTAGTCCTTGCCCTCCAGGCGCGCCTTGCCCTTCGAGCGGGCCTCGACCACGGATCCGGTGTCCACCAGATCCTGGAACGAGATGACCTCGGCCTTGATGAAGCCCTTCTCGAAGTCGGTGTGGATCACGCCGGCGGCCTGCGGGGCCTTGTCGCCCTTGTGGATCGTCCAGGCGCGCGCTTCCTTCGGGCCGGCCGTGAGGTAGGTCTGCAGGCCCAGGGTGTCGAAACCGATGCGGGCGAGCTGGTCGAGACCCGACTCGTCCTGGCCTGTGGAGGCGAGGAGCTCCGCGGCGTCCTCCGGATCCAGGTCGATGAGCTCGGATTCGATCTTCGCGTCCAGGAAGATCGCCTGCGCGGGGGCCACGAGCGCGGCAAGCTCCGCCTTGCGGGCCGCGTCCGTGAGCACGGCCTCGTCGACGTTGAAGACGAAGATGACCGGCTTCGAGGTCAGCAGGCCCAGCTCCTTGATCGGAGCCAGGTCGATCCCGCTGGTGGAGAGCAGCTGGCCGCGCTCGAGCGCGTCCTTCGCGGCGTTGGCGGCCTCGAGCACGGAGGCGTCGGTCTTGCGACCGCGCACCTCCTTCTCGATGCGCACGATCGCCTTCTCGAGGGTCTGCAGGTCGGCGAGCATGAGCTCGGCGTTGATCGTCTCGAGGTCGTTCTTCGGGTCGATCTCACCGTCCACGTGCACCACGTCGTCATCGGCGAAACCGCGCACGACCTGCGCGATCGCGTCGGCCTCGCGGATGTTCGCGAGGAACTGGTTGCCCAGCCCCTCCCCCTCGCTCGCGCCGCGCACGATGCCGGCGATGTCGACGAACGACACCGTCGCGGGCAGGATCCGCTCGCTGCCGAAGATCTCGGCGAGAGCGTTCAGGCGCGCGTCCGGCAGGTTCACCACGCCGACGTTCGGCTCGATCGTCGCGAACGGGTAGTTCGCCGCGAGCACGTCGTTCTTGGTGAGAGCGTTGAAGAGGGTCGACTTGCCGACGTTGGGCAGGCCGACGATTCCGATAGTGAGAGCCACGGGGCACGAGTCTACCGGGGCCGCCTGCGACTCAGGGTCTGCGGATCGTCCGGTAGGCGGCCGTCACATACGGCATCGCCAGCGAGCCGCCGTCGACCAGGCCGAGCTCGTCGAACAGCGCGTCCATGGCGCGGGCGATCCGCGCCTTCTCCTCGGACGACGACATGATGATGAGGCTGCGCGAGCTCGCCATCGCATGCAGCTCGGCGCGCGTCATCTCCCGCGTCCACTCCCAGCGCCGCTCGTCCAGCTGCCCGAACGGGGCGGCGACCCGCACGGCGTCCGCGGCGATCATCTCCTCCGCCGCGCTGCCACCCATGATCGCGGTCAGCCGGCGCACCCACTCGGTGCGGTCGTCGCGCACGTTCCAGATCAGCCCGAGCACGCCGCCGGGGCGCACGATGCGGCCGATCTCGGCGGAGGCGGCGACGGGATCCACCCAGTGCCAGGCTTGACCGAGCGTCGCCGCGTCTGCGCTCGCGTCCGGCAGCGGCAGCGCCTCAGCGGTGCCCGTGACGGCCTCGACGCCGGGCGTCTTCTCGCGCAGGGCATCGAGCATCTGCGGATCCGGATCCACCGCCGTGACGCTCGTGCCGCCGAGCGCGAGCACGGCGCGCGTGAGTTTGCCGGTGCCCGCTCCGATGTCGACGACCGCCCGATCGCCGACCGCCAGGGGCTCCAGCAGCCACGCGACCGCGTCCGGCCGGTATTCCGGACGCCCCTTCTCGTAGCTGCCCGTCTCGGATCCGAAGCTCGTCGCACGTTCGACCATGGCCCGACCCTACGCCCCGATCCGCGCGGCTTCGGCGCGCCTGAACCGCCCCGGCCCGTTCGCGACGGAGGGTGGATGCGTGCCCCTGGACTTCACCGCGATCGACTTCGAGACGGCGAACTCCTCCCCTGCCTCCGCGTGCGCCGTGGGCCTGGTCCGTGTCCGTGACGGCGTCGTCGTCGCGCAGACGGGCTGGCTGATCCGCCCGCCGGCGGGTCACGACACCTTCCAGGAGTGGAACGTGCGGATCCACGGGATCCAGCCGCACGAGGTCGAAGGCGCCGACGGCTGGAGCGAGCAGCTCGACCGCCTCTGCGCGTTCGCCGGCGCCGACGTGCTCGTCGCGCACAATGCCGGCTTCGACCTGAACGTGATCCGCCGCGCCTGCGAGGCCACGGGAGACGAGTGCCCTCCGTACGAGTCGCTCTGCAGCCTGAGCGTCGCGCGCAAGGTGTACGACCTGGACTCCTACAAGCTCCCGGTCGCCGCAGCGGCCGCCGGCTTCGGCGCATTCCCGCACCATGACGCCCTCGCCGATGCACGGGCCTGCGCGCAGATCGTGATCGACGCGGCCCGGCGCACGGCATCGGACACGGTGCAGCAGCTCGCGGACGCGGTCGGGGTGCGCCTCGGCGACCCGCTCGCCCCCGCCGCACCCGCGAAGGTGCGCGCCGCCGCCTGACGCCCTCGGGTCCGAGCCTTCCGGCGCCGACGGAGACTCATGCGGGCCACGGTGGCGCTCGCCGGCGATGTCGGTGGCCACGCCCATGATGGACGCATGGACGCGCTCGCACTGCTCATCGCCGCACTCACCGCCGTTGCGGGACTGACCCTGGGCTGGTTCCTCGGTCGCAGCCGCGGCGCCGCCGACCTCGCCCGCGCCGACGCCGAGCTCGCCGTCGTGCGCGAGGACAGAGACCGGCAGCACGACCTCTACCGGGACGCGGTCGAGCACGCGCGACGCGAGCAGCACGACGCGGCCGAGCGGGTCCGGCAGGAGAACGCCGTCCTCACGGCGCTCGCGCCGGTTCGCGAGAGCCTGCACCGCATGCAGCAGACCGTGACCGTGCTGGAACGCGAGCGGCAGGCGCAGTTCGGCCAGCTCAGCGAGCAGCTGCGGCGCACCGAGGAGAACGGCGAGGCGCTGCGCTCCACGACCGAGTCGCTGGCCGGCGCGCTGCGCTCGACCTCGGCGCGCGGCGTGTGGGGCGAGACCCAGCTGCGCCGGGTGGTGGAGGCCGCGGGCCTCACCCGGCACGTCGACTTCGACCTGCAGACCACGATCCACTCCGACGCGGGCCATGGCCGCCCCGACATGGTGATCCGCCTCGCCGGCGGGGCGTCGATCGCGGTGGATGCGAAGGCCCCGCTCGACGCCTTCCTGGCCGCAGGCGTGCTCGGAACCGACGATCCGCAGCGGCGCCCCCTGATGCAGCAGCATGTCAAGGCCGTGCGCGCGCATGTCGACGCGCTTGCGAAGAAGGCCTACTGGGCGGGGCTCGACGTGAGCCCCGAGTTCGTGATCTGCTTCCTGCCCAGCGAATCGCTGCTCGCGGCGGCGCTCGACGAGGATCCGGCCCTGCTCGACTACGCCTTCACCAAACGCGTCGCGCTGGCCACCCCGGTGAACCTCTGGGCCGTGCTGAAGACCGTCGCCTACACGTGGAAGCAGCAGGAGCTGTCGGCCGAGGCCGCGGTGCTGCTCGACCTCGGCACCCAGCTGTACGACCGGCTCGGTGTGCTCGCCGGCCACGCCGACGACCTGCGCCGCGCACTCGAGCGCACCGTCGACAGCTACAACCGCTTCGCCGGCTCCCTGGAGAGCCGGGTTCTCGTGACGGCCCGCCGCTTCCCCGGCGTGGACGCGGACGCGCTCAGCACCCCCTCGACGCTGACCAGCGCGACGCGGCGGTTCACGGCCGACGAGCTGACCTCACCCGCGACCGAGGACCACGCGGAGATCCTGCGCGCCGATCTCGGCGCCCTGCGCTCGCGCCTGGGCGATCGCGATGACGTCCACATCGAGCAGGACGTCGACCGCGTCGCGCCGGACGCTCGGCCGGCGGCGCAGGGTCAGGCCATGCAGAACGATCGGACCGGGCAGAACGATCGGACCGGGCGGGAGGGGGTCACGCGCTCCCGGGAACCCCGCTGAGGAGGGCGACCACGGTCGCGGAGAAGAGCACGAAGCCGCCGATCATCCACCACGCGCTGATCTCGTGGCCCTCTTCGCGGCGTACTCGGAACAGCACGTCGGTGCGGCGGGCGGCGTCCATCTCGACGACCTTCACCGACCCGGTGTCGGTGACCGTCTCCTGGCGGTAGATGTTCTCCGCAGCCATCGCCCACGCTCCCCTGCTCCGCATTCCGAACCGCGCTGAATGCGCCGTGCACGCCGATCGGCGCCTCTTCCATTGTGCCAGGTGACACCGAGAAGACGCGGAATGCGATCAGGTCGTTACTCCCGGGCCTCCTCAAGAGACCCCGCGGCACCCCCGGGTCAGCACGTCCGCACTGCGTGCGCCGTTGCTCCCTCGAGCGCCGCCCTCAGAGCGCCGCGCTCAGAGCCACTTCGAGACGAGGTGCTCCGAGGCGACCCGGCGGAGCGTCCCGGAGGCGCTGCGCAGCACCACGCTCTCGGTGTAGAGGTAGTCGCCCTCTCGGCGCACGCCGGCGACGAGCTGGCCGTCGGTGACACCCGTGGCGACGAAGATCGTGTTATTGCCGCTGACCAGGTCATCGGCCTCATAGACCTTGTCCATGTCGAGCCCGGCGTCGATGCCGCGCTGGCGCTCGTCGTCGTCGCGCGGCCACAGCCGACCCTGGATGTGCCCGCCGAGCGCCTTGATCGCGCATGCTGTGACGATGCCCTCCGGGCTGCCGCCGACGCCGATGCACATGTCGGTGCGGGCGCCGTGTCGGGCGGCGTTGATGCCGCCGGCGACGTCGCCGTCGCTCATCAGGCGGGTGCCGGCGCCGGCGTCGCGGATCTCCTGGATGAGCTGGTCGTGGCGAGGACGGTTCAGCACCGAGACCACGAGCTCCTCGACGGGCTTGCCGAGGGCGCCGGCGAGGCGCTTGATGTTCTCGGCGACGGGGAGACGGATGTCGACGACCCCGACGCCGGCGGGACCGGTGACGAGCTTGTCCATGTAGAACACGCTCGACGCGTCGAGCATCGTGCCACGGTCGGAGACCGCGATGACCGAAAGGGCGTTCTGCCGGCCCGCGGCCGTGAGCGAGGTGCCGTCGATCGGGTCGACGGCGATGTCGCACTGCGGGCCGGTCCCGGATCCGCTGCCGACGTGCTCCCCGTTGAAGAGCATGGGGGCGTTGTCCTTCTCGCCCTCGCCGATCACGACCCGTCCGTCGAAGTCGACCGTGCCGAGGAAGGCGCGCATCGCATCGACGGCGGCGCCGTCGGCCGCCTCCTTCGCACCGCGTCCGATGAACGGGACGGCACGGATCGCCGCGGCCTCCGTCGCACGGACGAGTTCCAGTGCGAGGTTGCGGTCGGGGCTGAGGGGGCTGAGATCGGCAGTGAGGCTCACCATGCCCCCAGCGTAGGGGCGACAGGGTTACGGATCCGCAGATTTCTGCCTCAGGAAACCGAAAGATCCGAGCTTCTTTACCAGGCAGAAGATCCGCCTTCCCGGGCCCGCCGTCACGCGCTCCGAATCGCAGATCCTGCGGCGCTAGAGTGGCACCGACCCCCGTCATCCAGCACAGGAGAAGCCATGCCCGTTGCCACCCCGGATCAGTACGCCGAGATGCTCGACCGCGCGAAGGCGGGCGGCTTCGCCTACCCGGCCTTCAACGTCTCCAGCTCGCAGACCATCCACGCCGTGCTGCAGGGTCTGACCGAGGCCGGCTCCGACGGCATCATCCAGGTCACCACCGGCGGCGCCGACTACTTCGCCGGCCAGACCGTCAAGGCCCGCGCCACCGGCGCGCTCGCGTTCGCGAAGTTCGCCACCGAGGTCGCGAAGTCCTACCCCGTCACGGTCGCACTGCACACCGATCACTGCCCGAAGGACGCCCTCGCCGGCTTCGTGGAGCCGCTCATCGCCGCGTCCGAGGAAGAGGTCAAGGCGGGCCGCAACCCCATCTTCCAGTCGCACATGTGGGACGGCTCGGCCGTGCCGCTCGCGGAGAACATCGAGATCGCCAAGGAGCTGCTGCCTCGCATGAAGGCGATCAACGCGATCCTCGAGGTCGAGATCGGCGTCGTCGGCGGCGAGGAGGACGGCGTCGCGCACGAGGGCTCGAACGAGGCGCTCTACACCACCTTCGCTGACGTCGACCAGGCCGTGCAGGCTCTGGGCCTCGGCGAGCAGGGCCGCTACATCGCCGCGCTCACCTTCGGCAACGTGCACGGCGTCTACAAGCCGGGCGGCGTGAAGCTGCGCCCCGAGCTGCTCGGCGAGATCCAGCAGCAGGTCGCCGCGAAGTACGGCACCGGCGCCAAGCCGCTCGACCTCGTCTTCCACGGCGGATCCGGCTCCACCGACGCGGAGATCGCGCTCGCGGTCGCGAACGGCGTGGTGAAGATGAACATCGACACCGACACCCAGTACGCGTTCACGCGATCGGTCGCCGGCTACATGTTCGGCAACTACGACGGCGTCCTGAAGGTCGACGGCGAGGTCGGCAACAAGAAGGTCTACGACCCGCGCGCCTGGGGCAAGGTCGCCGAGACCGCGATGGCGCAGCGCGTCATCGAGTCGACGCGCCAGCTCGGCTCCTACGGCCAGTCCAAGAGCTGACCGCCGACACGGTCGCACCGGCCGACGGGAGCGCCGCGGGGATCCGTCCCCGCGGCGCTCCCGTCGTCTGCGGCATCAGCCACCGATCTTCTACCCGTGGCGCCCGCGACCCACCAGATCCCCATGCCCGCCGCGGGATCAGCGATCCGGCGCTACTTCGACAGCTGCCCGTTCAGGTAGGACACGACGGCCGGATCCGAGAAGAACGGCACCAGCATGCAGACCGTCGCCAGGGTGACGAACACGGCGCCTCCGAGCACCGGCACCCACCAGGTGAGCCTGCCGCGCCGCAACCGCAGCACGGTCCAGGCGGCCGTCAGGATCCATCCCGCGATCAGCACCACGCAGGCGACGATCCCCCAGGCCCTGGCCTGCCCGTAGTTCGAGAACGTGCCGGAGATCCCGGCCGCCTGCAGCATCGTCGCCATGAGCGAGGAGGGATTGAGGAACGTGAACAGCGACGTGATCACATTCCATAGCCCGTAGGCGAGCAGGGCGATCGCTGCCATCCGATCCACCGGGTGCGCCGGACGCTTCTCCGCGGCGTCCGCGTCGGGTGCCACATCCGCGGCGCCCGGCGCGCGTGCGGCGGGCGGCGCGGGCGCGGGGTGCACGACCGGCGGGGTGATCGGACGCCCGGCGCGCCGGCTCTGCTCCTCGGGTGTCGCGTACTCGCCGAAGGCCGGCCGGTGCGGCTGCTCCGCGGAACCCGAATCGGTCATCGGCTGCGCCCGCCCAGCGCCCGCTCGTCGCGCTGGCCGGTGATGTCCTGGCGCAGCTCCTTCGGCAGGGAGAACATCAGGTCCTCCTCCGCGGTGCGCACCTCCTCGACGTCGCCGTAGCCCGCCTCGGCGAGCACCTGCAGCACCTCCTGCACGAGCACCTCGGGCACCGAGGCGCCGCTGGTCACGCCGACCGTCGCCACGCCGTCCAGCCACTCCTGCTGCACCTCGTCGGCGTAGTCCACGCGGTACGCGGCCTTCGCGCCGTACTCGCGCGCGACCTCGACCAGGCGCACGCTGTTGGAGGAGTTGGCGGATCCGACCACGATCACCAGATCCGCGTCGGCCGCGACCTTCTTGATCGCGACCTGGCGGTTCTGGGTGGCGTAGCAGATGTCGTCGGACGGCGGATCCTGCAGCTCCGGGAAACGCGTGCGCAGCCGGTTCACGGTCTCCATCGTCTCGTCGACGCTCAGCGTCGTCTGCGAGAGCCAGACCACCTTGGACGGGTCGCGCACCTCGACGGTGTCGGCCTCGGCGGGAGAGTTCACCACGGTGACGTGGTCGGGCGCCTCGCCGGCGGTGCCCTCGACCTCCTCGTGGCCGTCGTGGCCGATGAGCAGGATCTCGAAGTCGTCGCGGGCGAAGCGCACGGCCTCGCGGTGCACCTTGGTCACCAGCGGGCAGGTCGCGTCGATCGCGTGCAGGTGGCGGTCCTCGGCCGCCGAGACGACCATCGGCGAGACGCCGTGCGCGCTGAAGACGACGTGCGAGCCCTCGGGGATCTCGTCCACCTCGTCGACGAAGATCGCGCCCTGCGCCTCGAGCTCGGTGACCACGTGGATGTTGTGCACGATCTGCTTGCGCACGTACACGGGTGCGCCGTAGCGCTGCAGGGCCTTCTCCACCGCGACCACGGCGCGATCGACGCCGGCGCAGTAGCCGCGCGGGGCGGCGAGCAGCACACGCTTGCGCCCGTCGACGGGACGGTCCTGGAGCGGCTCGCGCACGGCCGAGGGGCGGCGGCGAGGGATCTGCGGCACGGGCAGCGCGACGGGTGAACTCACGCCCCCGATTCTACCGGCGGCGCCTGAGCGGGGGCCGGGTCCGCGTCGGCGCCCGTTGCTATCGTGGGGACGCGATGACCGTCTTCGAAGCCGCCCCCGGCGGGACCCCTCCGGCCGATGCCGTCTCCCCGCGCGATTCCTCGGCGGACGCCCCCACTTCGATCGCGCGGCTGAACGCCACGATCCGCGATTTCGTCGCGCAGTGGGGCACCGTCTGGGTCGAGGGCGAGATCACCAGCTGGAACGTGCGCGCCGGCAACGTGTTCGCGCGTCTCAAGGACACCCGCTCCGACGCCCAGATCTCGATCCGGGTGTGGTCGAGCGTGCGGGCGCGGATCCCGGCCGACCTCGCCGTCGGCGATCACGTCGTCGCCGCCGTCAAGGCCGACTACTTCGTGAAGGCCGGCGATTTCAGCTTCACGGTCTCCGCGATGAAGCACGTCGGCCTCGGCGACCAGCTCGAACGTCTCGAGCGGCTCCGCGCGCAGCTGCGTCAGGAGGGCCTCTTCGACCCTTCCCGCAAGAGGCCGCTCCCCTTCCTGCCGCACGTGATCGGCCTCATCACGGGCGAGAACTCCGACGCCGAGAAGGACGTGCACCGCAACGCCGAGCTGCGCTGGCCGCAGGTGCGCTTCCGCACCGTGCATGCCGCGGTGCAGGGCGACCGGTGCGTTCCGGAGACGCTCGCCGCGCTGAAGACCCTCGACGCGGACCCCGAGGTCGACGTCATCGTGATCGCGCGCGGCGGTGGCGATCCGCAGACCCTCCTCGGCTTCAGCGACGAGCGCCTGGTGCGTGCGGTCGCCGCGGCGGCCACCCCGGTGGTCAGCGCGATCGGCCACGAGAACGACCACCCGCTGCTGGACGATGTGTCGGACCTGCGCGCGTCGACCCCGACCGACGCCGCCAAGCGCGTGGTGCCCGACGTCGGCGAGCAGCGCGCCCTCGTCGCCCAGCTGCGGGCCCGCGCGACCACCCGGGTGTCGCAGCGCATCGTGCACGACATCGCCCAGCTCGAACAGCTGCGCTCGCGCCCCGTGCTGCGGGATCCGGATCCGCTCGTCGAGCGCCGCGCCCAGGAGGTGTGGCTGCTCGCCGCACGCTCCCGGGACGCCCTGGGTCGTGCGGTCGACGCCGCGGGCCGGCGCACCGCCGAGCTGCGCGCCTCGCTGCGCGCATTGTCGCCGGCGGCGACGCTGGCCCGCGGGTACGCGATCGCGCACCGCGATGACGGCCTGATCGTGCGCGATGCCGCCGACGCCCCCGCCGGCACCGCGCTCACCCTGACCGTCGACCGCGGCTCGCTGCGGGCCGTCTCGGAGGGCGAGGTCGCCGAGTCGGACGACGCCGACGCACAGGCATCCGGACCCACCGCCCCGGCCGCGGCTCCCGATGCGCGCCGGTAGGATGGAGGCGTGACTGTGTCGAACGAGCCGTCCGCCTCCGCAGGGACTTCTGCGCCGACCGTCGCCGATCCCGCCTCGCTCAGCTTCGAGCAGGCCAGGGACGAACTGGTCCGCGTCGTCGCCGAGCTCGAGCAGGGTGCGCCCACGCTCGAGCAGTCGCTCACCCTGTGGGAGCGCGGCGAGGCGCTCGCCGCCCGGTGCGAGGAGTGGCTCCTCGGTGCCAAGCGCCGCCTGGACGCCGCCCGCCCCGCGGAAGGGGACGCCCGATGAGCCGCGCTCCGAAGCGACCGCCCGTCGTCGCCGAGCTCGGCCGGCCCGAGACGGCGCAGGAGACCGCCGATCGCAAGGCCGCCTCGTCCGCCGCCTACCGGTCCGGCCAGACGTTCCGCGGCCTCATCGCCGCCCTCATCGCGACCGTCGGGGTCGTGCTGCTGATCGTGCTGATCGTGCCGCGCGGCGACTACACCGGGTCCAGCACCGTGGATCTGCCTGCCGTGGCCAAGAACGCGCAGAGCACCCTGAACCGCCCTGTGCTGCTGCCGACGCCGCCGAACAACTGGCGGGTCAACAAGGCCGTGCTGATCGACGGCAAGCCGATCGTGTGGGACATCACCGTGGCGCCGCAGGCCGACGACGCCCGCGGCTACGCGCACATCGCGCAGGCGTTCGACACCGACTCCACCTGGGCGGCCACGCCCCTGCGCGGCACCGCGTCCAAGGGCACCGTGACCATCGGCGGGCGCACCTGGGACGAGTACGTGATCTCGAATCCGGACAGATCCGCGAACATCGACTACGCCCTCGGCACCCAGGTCGGCAAGGACTACGTCCTCGTCTACGGCGCCCTCGGCAAGGCGGGAACGGCAGAGCTCGTCGCGAAGATCAGCCCGCAGATCGATCAACTCGAAAGCGCACGATGACCTCCTCCGACACCACCCGATTGACCCCCGACGAGGCCTGGAGCCTCATGAGCGAGGGGAATCGGCGCTTCGTCGCCGGCGAGCCCGAGCACCCCAACCAGGACGTGGACAAGCGGCACCAGCTCGTCGACGGGCAGGCCCCGCTCGCGACGCTGTTCGGCTGCTCCGACTCGCGCCTCGCTGCGGAGATCATCTTCGACAAGGGGCTCGGCGACCTGTTCGTGGTGCGCAACGCCGGGCAGGTCATCGGCGAGTCGATCGTCGCGAGCCTCGAGTACGCGGTGGCGATCCTCGGCGTCCCGCTCATCGTGGTGCTCGCCCACGACAGCTGCGGCGCCGTGCGTGCGGCGATCGACGGCACCGCGATCGACGCGACCCCCCTCCCCCCGCACATCTGGAAGCTCATCGCCCCGATCGTGCCGGCCGCCCGCAAGGTGCTCGCCGAGCAAGGCGGATCCACCACCGCCGATATCGACGCCGAACTCGTCGGCCGGGAGCATCTGCGCAACACCGTGCACGACCTGCTGCAGTCCTCGGAGCTGATCGCGGAGGCCGTCGCGGAGGGCAAGCTCGGCATCGTGGGCGCCAACTACCGCCTGAACGAGGGCACGGCCGTGCCCGTCGTCACCGTGGGCCTCAGCGACGCCCGCGCCTGAACATCCCCCTCATCACCCGTCACATCTGGAGGAACAGCAGTGGCTGATATCGAGTACCGCATCGAACACGACACCATGGGCGAGGTGCGCGTGCCCGTGAACGCCCTGTACGGTGCGCAGACGCAGCGTGCCGTGGAGAACTTCCCCATCTCGGGCAAGGGCCTGGAGTCGACGCAGATCGCCGCG
The DNA here is from genome assembly GCA_018268515.1 of Actinomycetota bacterium. Lineage (GTDB taxonomy): Bacteria > Actinomycetota > Actinomycetes > Actinomycetales > Microbacteriaceae > Microbacterium. Next base: position 6,724 of record JAFDWK010000067.1, on the reverse strand, counting down.
CTCGCCCGGATCAAGAAGGCCGCAGCGCTGGCCAACAAGGAGCTCGGCACCCTCGACGGCGCCATCGCCGACGCGATCGCCCAGGCGGCGGATGAGGTCGCCGCGGGCGAGCATGACGGCGAGTTCCCGGTCGACACGTACCAGACCGGATCCGGCACCAGCTCGAACATGAACATGAACGAGGTGCTCGCCACCCTCGCGACCCGGATCCTGGGCGCGACCGTGCACCCGAACGACCACGTGAACGCCTCGCAGTCGTCCAACGACGTGTTCCCGACCTCGGTGCACATCGCCGTCACGCAGGCGCTCATCGACACGCTCATCCCCTCGCTCGACCACCTCGCCGTCGCGCTCGAGGCGAAGGCGGAGCTGTGGAAGGATGCGGTCAAGTCGGGCCGCACCCACCTCATGGACGCCAC
>JAFDWK010000067.1:0-6226 GCA_018268515.1 Actinomycetota bacterium | reverse complement strand
CCGCTCGGCTTCCCGCAGAAGGTCATCGCGCTGCTCGCGGCCGAGACCGAGCTGCCGATCACCGAGGCCAAGGACCACTTCGAGGCCCAGGCCAACCGTGACGGCCTCGTCGAGGCGTCCGGTGCGCTGCGCACGATCGCGGTCTCGCTGACCAAGATCAACAACGACCTGCGCTGGATGGGCTCGGGCCCGAACACCGGTCTCGGCGAGCTGCACATCCCCGATCTGCAGCCGGGCTCGTCGATCATGCCGGGCAAGGTCAATCCCGTGATCCCCGAGGCGACCCTGATGGTGTGCGCCCGCGTGATCGGCAACGACGCCACCGTCGCCTGGGCCGGCGCCTCCGGCTCGTTCGAGCTGAACGTGGCGATCCCGGTCATGGGCACCGCCCTTCTGGAGTCGATCCGGCTGCTCTCCAACGCGGTGCGCGTGCTCGCCGACAAGACCGTCGACGGCCTCGAGGCCAACGTGGAGCGCGCCGCCGCGTTCGCCGGCATGAGCCCGTCCATCGTCACGCCGCTGAACAAGCTCATCGGCTACGAGGCCGCCGCGAAGATCGCCAAGCACGCCGTCGCCAAGGGCATCACCGTGCGCGACGCCGTGATCGACCTCGGCTACGTGGAGCGCGGCGAGCTCACCCTCGAGCAGCTCGACGCGAAGCTCGATCTGCTGTCGATGACGCACGCCGGCTGATCCCGGATCCACCCACGCAGATGCCGCGGCCCTTCGGGGGCCGCGGCATCCGTCGTTTCGAATCTGGTTCTGCCCCGCCAGTTCCTTGCCCCGTCCTTCCAGCCCTCCTCGCCGACCCGGCCCGTCCCCTCCCCACCTGTCTGTCCGCCCGCCCGGCCGATCCGGCCACGATCCGCCGAGGGATCCGGTCGTTTCCTCGGCGATCCGTGACAACGTCGGCCAGGCGGGACCGGATCCTTCGTCCTCCACACGGCGCCGATCGAACAGACTTCGCACCGATTGCGCACATGCGCTCCCAGACCGTGGAGGACCGGGCGAATCTTGTCCCATGCTCTCCGCCATCGACACCGTCGCCCGCCTCGGCGGCATCGCCACCGGTGCCCGCCTGCAGGAACTCGGGTTCGACCGACGCGCGCTCGCCCGCCTCGTGGACAGACACGAGCTGGACCGGATCCGACCCGGCGTCTTCGCCGCACCAGGACTCGATCCGGAAGTGCGCGCAGCGACGGCGCATGGCGGCGCCCTGGCCTGCGTCAGCGTCCTGCGGAAGCGGAAGGTCTGGGTGCTGGCAGACGAGGGGCCGTTGCATGTCTGGCTCGGGCCGAACCACCATGCGCAGCCGCATTCCGCGTGTACCTGCGTCTCGCACTTCTATCGCGGAGTCCCTCCGCTCGGACAGGTCGACATCGAGACCGCCTTGACACAGCTCTTCCGCTGCCAGGGTGACGAGTCGTTCTTCGCGTCCTACGAGTCCGCGTGGCGCAAGGGGCTGCTCTCGCGGGCCGCGCGTCTGCGCATCCGCGCAGCGCTCCCGTCAAAGGCACGGTGGCTCGTCGATCTCGCCCGGTCTGACGCCGACAGCGGTGTGGAGTCGCTCCTGCGGCTCCGACTCCATGTGCTCGGGATCCGTCTGGATTGCCAGGTGCGAATCGACGGGGTCGGCGTGGTCGACTTCGTCGTCGCGGGACGCCTGATCATCGAAGCGGACGGCAAGGAAAACCACGACGGATCCTCAAAGCGCCACAAGGATCTGCGACGGGATGCTGCCGCCTCATCTCTCGGCTACGAGACGCTCCGCTTCGACTACGCGCAGATCGTGCACGATTGGCCGGCCGTCCAGAGCGCGATCCTCGCCGCGCTCGCCCGGATCGATGCCTGATCGCCCCACGTCCGAGACCAGACCCGCTCGCGGAGCCCGCCCTCTCGCCCGTCAGCCGATCCTGCCCGCCCGCCGGGTCGCCGAACTCGCCCGCCGGACCGACGATGTCACAATCCACCGAGGGATCCGGCTCCTTCCTCGGCGATCCGTGACGGCATCGGCCACACGGGCGCACGCGCCAGGTGTTCGGGTCAGATCGGCGCGAACCGGAACTGCACCAGCACGGCGAGCGTGTCATCGGTGACCCGAAAGGCAGGATCCGCAACCCATGTGCGGTACTCGAACCCATGCCAGAAGCGCTCGTGCCCGGCCCGCCACTCGGCGACCGAGGTGAAGCCCTCGCCCTCGGCGAGCGCGTGCTCGAGGTCCACGTCGGCGATACGGGCGACGCGCACCTCAACGATCTCCTCGATGCCGACCGGATCCCCTGCCGAGTCGCTCACGACGGCACGGTCCCCGATCTCGGGGAGCGGTTCCCCCTCGCGTTCGTACTCGAAGAGGAGGCTCGTCGTCGAGGTCTTCTCGCCCCTGAGGATCGCCGCGACGAGGCTGTCACGCAACGGGCCTGGGAAGCCGTATTCGGAGACGGGAAGATCGTCGGTCGCGGCCACGACGCCAGCCTAGGCAGCACCGACCGATCCAGGCACCCGCCGGGCCGACGATGCCACGATTCGCCGAGGGATCCAGTCCTTACATCGGTAATCCGTGACAACGTCGGCCGGGCGGGCGCAAACGCGCGCTCCGCGTGTCGCGGCAGGTCAGCTGAGCTCGGCGCCCTCCAGCAACTCGGTCACGAGGGCGGCGATCGCGGAGCGCTCGGAGCGCTGCAGGGTGACGTGGCCGAAGAGGCTGTGGCCCTTCAGCGTCTCGATCACGCTCGCGATGCCGTCGTGGCGGCCCACCCGCAGGTTGTCGCGCTGGCCGACGTCGTGAGTGAGGACCACCCTCGAGTTCTGCCCCATCCGGCTGAGCACCGTCAGCAGCACGTTGCGCTCGAGCGACTGCGCCTCGTCGACGATCACGAACGCGTCGTGCAGCGAACGTCCGCGGATGTGCGTGAGCGGGAGCACCTCGAGCATGCCGCGCTCGACGACTTCCTCCATGACGTTGCCGGAGACGACGGATCCGAGCGTGTCGAACACGGCCTGACCCCAGGGGCTCATCTTCTCGTCCTTGTCGCCCGGCAGGTAGCCGAGCTCCTGGCCGCCGACGGCGAACAGCGGCCGGAAGACGATGATCTTCTTCTGCTGCTGCCGCTCGAGCACCGCCTCCAGGCCCGCGCACAGCGCGAGCGCCGACTTGCCGGTGCCGGCGCGGCCGCCGAGCGAGACGATGCCGACCTCGGGATCCAGGAGCAGATCGATCGCGATGCGCTGCTCCGCGGAGCGCCCGTGCAGGCCGAACACCTCGCGGTCCCCGCGGACCAGCGCGTACTCTCCGTCGCCCGTGACCCGTCCGAGGGCGGAGCCGCGCTCCGAGTGGATGATGAGGCCCGTGTTCACCGGAAGCCCGATCGCCTCCTCGCTCGTGCCGACCTCGCTCTCGTAGAGATCGCTCATCTCGTCGCCGGACAGCGAGATCGAGCCGATCCCGGTCCAGCCGGAGTCGACCGCCTGCTCGGCCAGGTACTCCTCGGCGTTGATGCCGAGGGACGCGGCCTTGACCCGCATCGGCAGATCCTTGGAGACGACGGTGACGTCCTGCCCGTCCTGGGCGAGATGCATCGCGACGGCCAGGATCCGGCTGTCGTTGTCGCCGAGACGGATGCCGCTGGGCAGCACCGACTGGTCGGTGTTGTTCAGCTCGACCCGCAGTGTGCCGCCGTCGCCGATCGGAACCGGGAAGTCGAGCCGGCCGTGCTCGATCCGCAACTCGTCGAGGTGGCGCAGCGCGCGCCGGGCGAAGTACCCGAGCTCGGGGTCGTGCCTTTTGCCCTCCAGTTCGCCGATCACGACGACCGGCAGGACGATGGAGTGCTCGGCGAAGCGGAAGAACGCCTGCGGATCCGACAGCAGCACGGACGTGTCGAGCACGTACGTCTTCAGATCCTGATCGGGCATCGCGCCCGCTTCATGTCCTGCCGTCTCGCCGGCGGCGCTGGTCCGGGTGCTGCTCTTGAGTGCTGTCCGTGCGGCCACGACCCTCTCCCGACCCGGGATGCTTCCCGGCTACTCGAGTCGACCAGGGGGCCACGAGTCGCGATCCTTGAGGCCGACTCGATCAGACGCGGTGTCCGATGCCATGACCGTACGACGCCCCGCCGACATCGCGCATCCACGACACGCGCCCGGACGGGTTAAGGGCAGATGAACTCTCGGGCATCGGCGAGCGCCGCATCGAGCATTCCGAGAGTCTCCGTCGAGGTGCCCGCGTGCGGCGACACGCGCACGGCCCCCGACCGCACCGTCACCTGGATGCCGGCCGCGGCGAGCACCCTCCCGGCGCCCTGCGGATCCGAGGGCTCGAGCACGACGATGCCGGCGCGTTCGGCGGGTTCCCGCGAGGACACGACGGCGATCCCGTACCGATCGGCCAGAGCGAGCACGGCGTCGACGTTGCGCTCCAGGCGCTCGGCCACGGCCGAGACCCCCACCGCCGCGATCTCGGCGACGCCGGCCGCGAGCCGTCCCGCGGCGAACGGATCCGGCGCGCTGACCGCGTACGCCTGCGCCGAAAGCGCCGGATCCGGCAGCGCATCGGTGGGAAGCCCCTCGGCGGCGGTCGCGATCCGGCCGCTGAGCACGGGGCGGATCCGCTCCCGCGCGCGGTCGGTGAACCGTGCGAAGCCGGTGCCGCGGCCGGCCCGCAGCCACTTGTAGCCGTGACTCACCACGACGTCCGCGGCGGACCAGTCCTCGTCCACCACGCCGAAGGACTGCACGGCGTCGACGATGAGCAGCCGGTCCTCGCCGAGCACCTCGCGGAGGGCGGCGAGATCGGCGCGATACCCCGAGCGGAAGTCCACGTGGCTCACGACGAGTGCGGTCACGGTGGGATCCAGCTCCTCGGCCACGGCGTCCGCGGTCACCCGGGTGCCGGCCGGCGAGATCCAGCGCGGCGCGAGCCGTCCGCACGACGCGCTCGCCGCGCGCTCGAGCGTGATCGTGACGCTCGGGAACTCGGCGACGGAGGCGATCACCGCGCCGTCGAGGCCGGCCAGCGCCTGCTGCAGCGCATGCGTGGACGAGGGATGCAGGGTGACCTCGTCGGCGCGCGAGCCGAGCAGCCCCGCCACGGCCGCCTGCGCTTCGGCCGTCCGCCCCGCCGTCACGGCGATGCCCTCGGCCCGCCCCGTCGCGAGCAGCTCGACGTCGGCATGCAGGGCATCGCGCGCGGCCGGGGACAACGGCCCGAACGCGGCCCAGTTCAGATATCCCGGATCCTCGCCGAACGTGGCGAGGTAGTCATCGATCGCGCGCATCCCGCCAGTCTGACACGGGCCCGGCCATCGCGTGCGGGGCGGCCCCCACCGAAGCGGACTGCAGGGGAGCACCGCGGCACGAACGCGCCCGGCGCCGCTCGCCGCGTCAGCGCCCGAAGCGACGGTCGCGGTCGGCGTAGTCGCGGATGGCACGCAGGAAGTCGACCTGACGGAGGTCGGGTCCGAGCGCCTCGACGAAGTAGAACTCGCTGTGCGCGCTCTGCCACAGCAGGAAGTCGCTGAGGCGCTGCTCGCCGCTCGTGCGGATGACGAGATCCGGATCCGGCTGCCCTCCGGTGTAGAGGTGCTCGCCGATCATCTCCGGGGTGAGGTTGGCCGCGAGATCCTCCAGGGTGCCGCCGGACGCGTCGTGCTGGGCGAGGATGGAGCGCACCGCGTCGACGATCTCGTTGCGTCCGCCGTAGCCCACGGCCAGGTTCACGTGCAGCCCGGTGTGCTCGCGGGTGCGCTCTTCTGCCTCGGCCAGCACCCGGGCGAGCTCGGCGGGCAGGATGTCGGCGCGGCCGACGTGCTTCACGCGCCAGTTGCCCTCGCGGGAGAGCCCGTCCGCGAGTTCGCCGATGATCTCGATGAGGTCGGAGAGCTCCGCAGGATCGCGTTTGAGCAGGTTGTCGGCGGAGAGCAGATAGAGCGACACCACCCGGATGCCGAGCTCGTCGCACCAGCCGAGGAACTCGCGCATCTTCGCCGCACCCGCCCGGTGGCCGTGCGCGGGGGTCGCGTAGCCGAGCTGGCGGGCCCAGCGGCGGTTGCCGTCGATCATCATGGCGATGTGATGCGGCATCGTCGCCGGATCCAGCCGCCGCCGCAGACGCCGGGAGTACAGCCGATAGAGGGGACCACTCCCTGACTGCTCGGACCGTGCGCTCACTCCCCTACGCTACCGCGTGGACGGTGCCTGCCGAGGTCGCCCGAGTTCTGAACTGAAGTGC
>JAFDWK010000066.1 GCA_018268515.1 Actinomycetota bacterium | reverse complement strand
TGGCCTTTCTGCGTTAACATGCTCAACGGAAGGAGTCCCGACATGGCCGAAGAAGGCAAGCCCGCGCGCGACCGCAAGGATGACGGCGCGGGGCGGCCTCGTCGCTATGTCGACGGCGACCGTTCTGCGCGTTCCTTCCGCAGCGCCCCTGCGCGCGGTGACCGCCCGAGGCACAACGACGGCGATCGGCCACGTTCTGCAGGCGACCGCTCGTTCCCCGGCAATGCCGATCGCTCGGACCGCCCGCGTCGGGAGGGCGATCGCCCTTACCGCGGATCTTCCGACCGGACCGACCGTCCGCGCCGGGACGGAGACCGTCCGCATCGCGCCGGCGACGACCGTCCGCGCCGCGAAGGCGATCGCCCGTATCGGGGTTCGTCGGAACGCACCGATCGTCCGCGTCGCGATGGCGAGCGTCCGTTCCGTGGCGGGGATGACCGTCCGCGCCGCGAAGGCGATCGCCCGTATCGGGGTTCGTCGGAGCGTACCGACCGCCCGCGCCGCGACGGGGACCGCCCCTACCGTGGTGGCGACGACCGTCCGCGCCGCGATGGTGACCGCCCGTACCGGGGTTCGTCGGAGCGTACCGACCGCCCGCGCCGGGACGGGGACCGCCCCTACCGTGGTGGCGACGACCGACCGCGCCGCGACGGGGACCGCCCGTACCGGGGCTCTTCCGATCGCACCGACCGTCCGCGCCGGGACGGGGATCGCCCTTACCGCGGTTCGTCCGAGCGTACCGACCGCCCGCGCCGGGACGACGATCGGCCCCGACGCGACATGCGTGCGAGCGATCGTCCGCGCGATCCGGAGCTGCCCGAGAACATCACGGCGAGGGATCTGCATCCCTCTGCGCGCAACGAGCTGAAGACCCTCAGCAAGGAGAACGCGGAGCAGGTGGCACGGCATCTCGCCATGGCTGCCCAGCTGATCGACGAGGATCCGGAGCGGGCTCACCAGCACGCCTTGGCAGCTTCGCGGCGCGCGGGTCGCGTGGCCGTGGTGCGTGAGTCGGTGGCCATCACCGCCTATGCGATGGGCGATTTCGCACTCGCCCTGCGGGAGCTGCGCACCTATCGCCGGATCTCCGGGCGGGATGACCAGATCGCGCTGATCGTCGACAGCGAACGCGGCATGGGGCGTCCTGATCGCGCGCTGGAGGAGGCGCGCGCTGTCGACCGCGCCGCTCTGCCCACGGCGACGCGTGTCGCGCTCGCGATCGCGATGTCGGGCGCCCGTCTGGACCGCGGCGAGACCGAGCTGGCACTCGGCGAGCTCGAGATTCCGGAGCTCAACCCCGACCTGGCCTTCGAGTGGAGCCCGGCGCTGTTCGCGGCGCGCGCCGCAGTGCTGGAGGATCTCGGCCGTGCCGACGAGGCCGCGTTCTGGCAGGAGCGGGCGGACGTGGCGTCTGCGGCGCTGGGGCATGGCGACGACGATGAGCTGATCGTCGAGGACGCTTACGAGGATCTCCCCGATGAGACCGAGGACGCGGACCCGGAGACGGGCGAACCGCACAGCACCGAGTCCGCGATCCCGGAGCAGGAGTCCGCGGCTCAGAAGGAGACCCCGGAGCAGGCGGAGTGAGTCTCTTCTCGCGTGACAAGCGCACGCCGCTGTCCGATGTCGATGTGGTGCTCGCCGACCTCGACGGCGTGGTGTATGCGGGTGCCGGCGCGATCCCTCATGCGATCGAGAGCCTGAAGAAGGTCGAGGCCTCACGCCGGCTCGGTTACATCACGAACAATGCATCGCGCACGGACGCCTCGGTGGCCGCGCACCTGACCGAGCTCGGCCTCACCGTCGCTCCGGACGAGGTCGTCACCAGCCCGCAAGCCGCGATGCGCCTGGTCAGCGGGCTCATCCCCGCCGGATCCACGATCCTCGTCATCGGCGGGGAAGGTCTCGTCGACGAGGTGAACAAGGCCGGTTTCCGGGTGACGCGCAGCGCCGATGACGCCCCGGCGGCTGTCGTGCAGGGCTTCGCCCCCGAGGTCGGCTGGAAGGACCTCGCCGAAGCGGCGTTCGCGCTCAAACTCCCCGAGGACGAGGGCGGCATCCCCTGGATCGCGACCAACACCGACTGGACGATCCCGCAGTCGCGTGGTGTCGCTCCGGGCAACGGCACGCTCGTCTCGGCCGTGCACACCGCGATCGGCCGGCTGGCGACGGTCGCGGGCAAGCCGGAGACTCCGATCTTCGAGGAGGCCGTCGCGCGGTTCGGCGCGACGAAGCCCCTGTTCATCGGCGACCGCCTCGACACCGACATCGCCGGCGCCTCCCGTGCGGGCATCGATTCGGTGCTGGTGCTGACCGGCATCGATCGCCCCAAGCACCTGCTCGCGGCCCCTGAGGGCTCGCGTCCGACCTACATCCTCGGCGACCTGAGGGAGCTGGACGAACCGTACCCGCAGACGCAGATCAAGGGGGACACGGTCACCGTGCGGGGCGCTTCGGTGCGCATCGACGGTCCGGACGTCACGATCCTCAGCGAGGGCGATCGCCCTGTCGATCTCGTGCGTGCCGGCAGCGCGGCGATCTGGCGCACCGGGCGGCAGATCTTCGGCTTCCGGGTGCCGGAGCGGCTCTACGCGGATCCGTTCCACCGGCCGTGATCCCTCGGAACGTCCTCGTCTCGCCGTAGGCTGAGAGCGTGAGCGAGAACACGGAACCGGATCCTGCCGACGGGCTCTGGAGTCGGTTGCGCCTGATCGAGGGGCAGCCCCTGGATTCCCGTGCCGCGGCCTATCAGGCGCTGCACGATGACCTCGCGCGCCGGCTGGAGAGCGCGCCGCGCGATGCCGCGCCCGCGCAGTCGGGTGCCGATCGCGGATGACGGCCCGTCTGGACGCGGCGCTCGCAGGGCGCGGTATCGCACGCTCCCGTTCGCACGCGGCGACGCTCATCGATCAGGGGCTCGTGACCGTCAACGGCCTGCCCGTCGTCAAGGCGTCGATGAAGGTCGAGGACGGCGATGTCCTCGCGGTCGCCGGAGCCGATCACTACGTCAGCCGCGGGGCGCACAAGCTGCTCGCGGCGCTGGACGGCTTCGCGCTCGACCCCGCGGGGCGGCTCGCCCTCGACATGGGCGCGTCCACCGGCGGATTCACGCAGGTGCTGCGCGAGCGGGGCGCACGCCGGGTCCTCGCCGTGGATGTGGGGCACGATCAGCTCGCCGCGGCGGTGCGGGCGGATCCCGGGGTCGTGGCCGTGGAAGGCTTCAACGTCCGCCACATGGACGCGCAGACGCTCGCCGAGGCGACGGGGGAGCAGGAACGCCCGTCGCTGATCGTCGGCGACCTCTCCTTCATCTCTCTGACTCTGGTGATCCCGGCGATCGCGGCCACCGCCGCGGACGGCGCCGATGTGGTGCTGCTCGTCAAGCCGCAGTTCGAGGTGGGCCGCACCGCCGTGCGCGGCGGGCTGGTGACCAACCCGACCGTGCGCGCCGATGCGGTCGCCAGAGTGCTGTGGAGCGCCTGGGATCAGGGGTTCGGCGTCGCCGGGTTCCTGCCGTCGCCGATCCTCGGCACGCACGGCAACGCCGAGTACCTCGTGCGGCTGCGATCCGGGGAGCGCTTCCGCGGGCCCGAGGGCAATCCGACAGAATGGTTGAGCACGATCGACGAGATGGCAGGAGGCCGATGAACGAGCGCAGGATCCTCGTCGTCGCACACGCGCGCCGGGACGACACCGTGCAGGCCGCCCGTCGCGTCGTCACCGCGCTCCGCGGCGCCGGTGCGACTCCCGTCCTGTCCGCGGAGGACCGCGCCGATCTCGCCGCCGAGGACGTGTTCTTCGCCGACGTCGACCTGCTCGGGACCGACATCCCGGTCGAGGACATCGAGCTCGCGATCGTACTCGGCGGCGACGGCACGATCCTGCGCGCGGCGGAGCTCGTCCGCGACGGCACGGCGCCCATCCTCGGGATCAACATGGGGCACGTGGGCTTCCTCGCCGAGATCGAGCGGGACGACATGGACGCCGCGGTGGCGCGCATCATCGACCGGGACTACTCCGTGGAGGAGCGCATGGCGCTCGCCGTGCGCGTGAAGGACACGGACGGATCCGTCATCTACAGCACCTGGGCCCTGAACGAGGCCACCGTGGAGAAGGCCAGCCGCGAGCGCATGATCGAGGTGGTCGTCGAGATCGACGGGCGACCGCTCACCAGTTTCGGCTGCGACGGCATGGTGGTGTCCACGCCGACCGGCGCGACCGCATACAACTTCTCCGCGGGCGGGCCGGTCATCTGGCCGAGCGTCGAAGCCATCGCCGTGGTGCCGCTGTCCGCACATGCGCTGTTCGCCCGGCCGCTCGTCGTCGCCCCCGGGGCGTCGGTCGCGATCGAGCTGCTGGACCGCAACGACGGCATGGCGATGCTCTGGTGCGATGGACGGCGCTCGCATGAGCTCCCCCGCGGCGCCAGGGTCGTGGTGCGCCGCTCCTCGCGTCCCGTGCGCCTGGCGCGGCTGCACCCGAGCGTGTTCACCGACCGGCTGGTGCGCAAGTTCCAGCTGCCGGTGTCCGGGTGGAGGGGAGCCGAGGCATGATCGAGGAGATGCGCCTGCGCGACCTCGGCGTGATCGCCGAGGCGGTGCTGCCGATCGGTCCCGGATTCACGGCGATCACCGGCGAGACCGGTGCGGGCAAGACGATGGTCGTCACCGGCCTCGGTCTGCTGCTGGGCGCGCGGGCCGACTCCGGTGCCGTGCGCGCAGGGGCGGCACAGGCCTCGGTCGCGGGCGTGTGGATCGTGCCGAGTTCCGGATCCGTCGCCGACACGGTCGCCGATGCCGGCGGTGAGCTCGAACCCTACGACGACGAGCGGGGCGAACTGTACGTCTCCCGCACCCTCACCGCCGAGGGGCGCAGCCGGGCGAGCGTCGGCGGTCGCGCTGCCCCGGCCGGCGTGCTCGCGAACCTCGCCGACGACCTCGTGGTGGTGCACGGGCAGTCGGAGCAGCTGCGACTGCGTTCCGCGGCGGCGCAGCGGGACGCCCTGGACCGCTTCGGCGGATCGGCGATCGCACTCGTCAGGACCGATTACGAGAACGCGTGGGAGCGCTGGCGGTCCCTGTCCGCGCAGCTGGAGGAGATCAGCGGCAATCAGGATCGGCGCCGCAGCGAGGCCGACGACCTGCGCGCCGCGCTCGCGCTCATCGAGGCGACCGATCCGCAGCCGGGGGAGGATGACGCCCTCGCCGAACGTGCGGAGCGGCTCGCCAATGCCGAGGAGCTGCGCCAGGCCGCCGCGGTCGCCCGGGCGGCGTTCTCAGACGAGGACGGCGGCAGCGACATCTCGACGTTCGCCGCCGAGGCCCGGCGCGCGCTGGAGCGGGCGAGCGATCCGGAGCTGACGGCGATCGCCGAGAGCATCGCCGAGATCGGCTACCGCGCCACGGACATCGCCGCGCAGCTGAGCGGGTATCTCGCCGACCTCGACGAATCCGGTCCGCACGAGCTGGCCGCCGTCGAGGAGCGCCGTGCCGCACTCGCCGCTCTCGTTCGCGCGCACGGCACGCTCGACGCCGCCCTCGAACTCTGGAACACCGGATCCGCCCGGCTCGCCGAACTCGACGACGACTCCGATCACATCGAACGACTCACGGTCGAGCGCGACGCCGCACGCGCGACCCTCGACGAGGCGGCGTCCGCGCTCACCACGACGCGCACCGAGGCCGCAGGCCGGCTCGGCGCCGCCGTCACCGAGGAGCTGCATGCCCTCGCGATGCCGGACGCCCGCCTGGTCGTCGCGGTCACCCAGGGCGCCGAGAGCGCACACGGGTGCGATGACGTCGCAATCCTCCTCGCTCCGCACCCCGGCGCGGATCCGCGATCCGTCGCGAAGGGCGCCTCGGGCGGCGAGCTGTCGCGCGTCATGCTCGCGATCGAGGTCGTGATCGCCGGCACGGATCCCGTCCCGACGTTCGTCTTCGACGAGGTCGACGCCGGCATCGGCGGCGCCGCCGCGATCGAGGTCGGGCGGCGCCTGGCCCGGCTCGCGCGCACCTCGCAGGTCATCGCCGTGACCCACCTCGCCCAGGTGGCCGCGTTCGCGAACAACCACCTCAGCGTCGTGAAGGCGAACGACGGCCAGGTCACCGCCTCCAGCGTCCGCCGCCTCGACGGCGAGGACCGCGAGGCCGAGATGGCGCGCCTGCTGAGCGGCCTCGCCGATTCGGGCGCCGCTCTCGAGCACGCCCGCGAGCTGCTCGCCCTGCGCGAGGAATAGCCCGGATCGTCCCCGCAGGCGCGAACCCGCCGGATCCCGACGAGCTCTCCGCTCTCATCGACTGATAGGATAAAAGCCCGTGATGCAGAACTCAGCCGTGCGGACAGACAACGACACCACCAAGCACATCTTCGTGACGGGCGGTGTCGTTTCCTCGTTGGGCAAGGGCCTGACGGCGGCCAGCCTCGGCAACCTGCTCACCGCCCGCGGACTGCGCGTCGTGATGCAGAAGCTGGATCCCTATCTGAACGTGGATCCGGGCACGATGAACCCGTTCCAGCACGGCGAGGTGTTCGTCACGGATGACGGGGCGGAGACGGACCTCGACATCGGCCACTACGAGCGCTTCCTCGACATCGAGCTCAGCCAGGCCGCGAACGTCACCACCGGGCAGATCTACTCCCAGGTCATCGCGAAGGAGCGCCGCGGCGAGTACCTCGGCGACACCGTCCAGGTCATCCCGCACATCACCGACGAGATCAAGCGCCGCATGCGCCTGCAGGCCGACGAGACGCCCCGCCCCGACGTGATCATCACCGAGATCGGCGGCACGGTCGGCGACATCGAGTCGCAGCCGTTCATCGAGTCCGCGCGGCAGATCCGTCATGAGCTCGGACGCAAGAACGTGTTCTTCGTGCACGTCTCGCTCGTGCCGTTCATGGGTGCTTCGGGCGAGCAGAAGACCAAGCCGACCCAGCACTCGGTCGCGGCGCTGCGCTCGATCGGCATCCAGCCGGACGCGCTCGTGCTGCGCAGCGACCGTCCGGTCACCGAGTCCAACAAGCGCAAGATCGCGCTGATGTGCGACGTCGACGAGGACGCCGTGGTGAACGCGATCGACGTGCCCAGCATCTACGACATCCCGACGATGCTGCACGACCAGGGCCTGGACGACTACATCGTCGAGGCGCTCGGGCTCAGCCGGGCCGCGGAGGTGGACTGGTCGCGCTGGCAGAAGGTCCTGCAGGCCGTGCACAACCCGAAGCACGAGGTCACGATCGGCCTGGTCGGCAAGTACATCGATCTGCCCGACGCCTACCTCTCGGTCACCGAGGCGCTCAAGGCCGGCGGATTCGCGCATGAGGTCGCCGTGAAGATCCGCTGGATCCCCTCCGACTCCTGCGAGACGCCCGAGGGCGCGGCCAAGGCGCTGAGCGACCTCGACGGCATCTGCGTGCCCGGCGGCTTCGGCATCCGCGGCATCGAGGGCAAGCTGGGCGCGCTCCGGTTCGCCCGCGAGCAGGGGATCCCGACCCTCGGACTGTGCCTCGGCCTGCAGTGCATGGTGATCGAGTACGCGCGCCACGTCGCCGGCATCGACGGTGCGTCATCGAGTGAATTCGACCCCGACACCGCAGAGCCGGTCATCGCGACGATGGCGGAGCAGGTGGAGATCCTCGACGGCGGCGATCTGGGCGGCACCATGCGCCTGGGGCTGTACAAGGCGGCGCTCGGCGAGGGCACGCTCGCGGCCGAGCTCTACGGCGCCGCCGAGGCCTCGGAGCGCCACCGTCACCGCTACGAGGTGAACAACGCCTATCGGGCACGTCTGGCGGACGCCGGCCTGTCGTTCTCCGGCCTCAACCCGGAGCTCGACCTCGTCGAATACGTGGAGCTGCCGCGCGACGTGCATCCGTTCTACACCGCCACCCAGGCGCACCCGGAGCTGCGTTCGCGGCCGACCGCGCCGCACCCGCTGTTCCGCGGACTCGTGGGCGCGGCCATCGAACGGCACCGTTCCAGCGAGCTGTTCGACGACGAGGACTGACGTGACGGACTTCGCCGGCGCGCTGCGCGACGAGCCGTTCGCGCCCGAGGTGCGCGCCAGCACCGAGGTGTACCGCGGCGCGGTGTGGAGCGTCCGCGAGGACCGGGTGCGCTACGGCGACGGTGAGATCGTGCGGCAGTATCTCGACCACACGGGCGCGGTCGCGGTCGTGGCGATCGACGAGGACGGGAACGTGCTGCTCATCCAGCAGTACCGCCACCCGATCCGCCAGCGCGACTGGGAGCTGCCGGCGGGACTGCTGGACATGGCGGGCGAGGACCCGATGGACGCCGCGCGGCGGGAGCTCGCTGAAGAGGCGGATCTGGTCGCGGCGTCCTGGGAGCCGCTGCTCTCCATCTACACCACGCCGGGCAGCAACTCCGAGATCATCCACCTCTACCTCGCGACCGGGCTGAGCCCTGCGGACGTGGCGTTCGACCGCGAGGACGAGGAGGCGGACATCCTGCTGGCCTGGGTGCCGCTCGCCGACGCCGTCGACGGCGTGCTCGAGGGGCGCTTCCGCAACGGCATCCTCGCCTCGGGCGTGCTCGCGGCCGAGCGGCGCCGGTCGTCGCCGGAGCGGCAGCACCGCGAGGGCTGACATGCGGGCGGCCTGACGTGCAGCTCGACCGGGCGCTCGATGCGTACCTGCGGCATGTGACGATCGAGCGGGGGCTCGCCCCGCACACGCTCGCCGCGTATCGCCGCGACCTCGACGGATACCTGGCGTGGCTGGGGGAGCAGGGGATCGCCGACACGGACGCGATCACCGCGGATGCCGTCGCCGCGTTCGTGGCGGAGCGGGCGGGTGCGGAGCCGCCGCCCGCCGCATCGAGCCTCGCCCGGCTGCAGTCCTCGGTGCGCGGCTGGCATCGGTTCCTCACCCGCGAGGGGATCGCCGAGACGGATCCGAGCTCCCGGCTGCGCCCGCCCAGGCAGCCGCAGCGGCTGCCGAAGGCGCTCACGATCGACCAGGTCGAGCGCCTGCTCGCCGCTCCCTCCGCCGAGGACCCGATCGGGATCCGCGACCGCGCGCTGCTCGAGCTCCTCTACGCCACGGGTGCGCGCGTGTCCGAGGCCGTATCCCTCGACGTCGACGATCTCGCGCATGGCGACGTGCTGCGGCTGCGCGGCAAGGGATCCAAGGAGCGCATCGTGCCCGTCGGCTCGTACGCGCGGGCCGCCGTCGACGCCTACCTCACCCGCGTGCGTCCCGCATTGGCCGCCAAGGGACGAGCCTCGGCGAAGCTGTTCCTCGGCGCGCGCGGCGCCCCGCTCAGCAGGCAGAGCGCGTGGCTGGTGATCCGCGCGGCGGCGGAAGGCGCGCAGATCACAGCCGAGGTCTCCCCGCACACGCTGCGGCACTCCTTCGCCACGCATCTGCTGCAGGGCGGCGCCGACGTGCGCGTCGTGCAGGAGCTGCTGGGGCACGCCTCGGTCGCGACGACCCAGATCTACACGCATGTATCGGTCGATGCGCTGCGCGACGTGTACGCGACCGCTCATCCGCGCGCACGCTGATCCGGCGGACCGGCGTGGGGCCGGGGCCGGAACCTCGTCGGCGGCTATGATCGATCGAGCACGACGAGCAGGAGAAACGTGGCGACGAAGACGAAGGACGACACCCCGATCGGGCCGACCGGGCGTCCCTACCAGGGCTTCCCCATCCCTGCTCCGCTGAAGGCGCACGGTCCCGCGCGGATCATCGCGCTGTGCAACCAGAAGGGCGGCGTCGGCAAGACCACGACGTCGATCAACCTCGCCGCGGCCTTCGCCGAGTACGGGCGCAAGGTGCTCGCCGTCGACTTCGACCCGCAGGGCGCCCTCTCGGCGGGTCTCGGGATCCCCACCCACGACATCCCCACGGTCTACGACCTGCTGCTGGACACCAAGCGCGACCCGCGCGAGGCGATCGTGCACACCGGCGTCGAAGGCCTGGATCTGATCCCCGCCAACATCGACCTGTCCGCCGCCGAGGTGCATCTGGTCAACGAGGTCGCCCGCGAGACGATCCTGTCCCGCGTGCTGCGCCAGGTGGCGGGGGACTACGACGTCATCCTCATCGACTGTCAGCCCTCGCTGGGCCTGCTCACCGTGAACGCGCTCACCGCCGCGCACGGCGTGCTGATCCCGCTCGAGTGCGAGTTCTTCGCGCTGCGCGGTGTCGCCCTGCTCATCGAGACGATCGACAAGGTGCGCGACCGCCTCAATCCCTCGATCACCCTCGACGGCCTGCTCGCCACGATGTACGACGCCCGCACCCTGCACTCCCGCGAAGTGCTGGAGCGCGTGGTCGAGGCCTTCGGCGACGACGTCCTCGAGACCGTGATCGGGCGCACCGTGAAGTTCCCCGACGCGTCGGTGTCGGGCGTGCCGATCACCGAGTTCGCGCCGGAGCACCCCGCCGCACAGGCGTACCTGCGACTGGCCCGGGAGCTGGTCGCCCGTGGCGCCGTCGCCTGACGCGATCCCCGAGGACGCCCCGATCCCCGAGCCGGACATGACCCCCGGGCCCGTCGAAGGGTTCCGCGTCTCCCTGTCGAACTTCGACGGGCCGTTCGATCTGCTGCTGACCCTCATCTCGAAGCATGAGATGGACATCACCGAGGTGTCGCTGAGCAAGGTCACCGATGAGTTCATCGCGTATCTGCGCGAGCTCGGCCCCGCGACAGGCTCGAGCACCGACAGCTCGAGGGGCTCAGGGATCGACCTCGACGAGACCAGCGAGTTCCTCGTCGTCGCGGCGACCCTGCTGGACATGAAGGTCGCAGGTCTCCTGCCGCAGGGCGAGCTCGTCGACGCCGAATCCGTCGCGCTCCTGGAGGCTCGGGACCTGCTGTTCGCGCGGCTGCTGCAGTACCGCGCGTTCAAGGAGGTCTCCGCCTGGTTCGCGCGCAGCCTGCAGTACGAGGACCGGCGGCACGCCCGCGCGGTGCGGCTGGACGAGAAGCACCGCGCACGCACGCCGGAGCTGGTCTGGACGCTCAGCGCCGCCGACTTCGGCACGCTCGCCCTTCTCGCCTTCGCACCGAAGGAGATCCCCACGGTCGGGCTCGACCACCTGCACGCGCCGCTGGTCAGCATCCGGGAGCAGGCGGCGATCGTGGTGACGCTGCTGCGCAGCGCGGAGTCCGTGACGTTCCGTGAGATCGTGGCGGGGGCCGCGGAGCCCGGGATCGTGGTGGCGCGCTTCCTGTCCGTGCTGGAGCTGTACCGGCATGCGGCCCTGAGCTTCGAGCAGCTGGAGCCGCTCGGCGAGCTGACCCTGCGGTGGTCGGCCGAGCACTGGACCGACGAGATGCTGGCGACGTTGGGAGCCGACTATGACCGATGACGCTGCGATCGATGACACGGCGATCGATGACACTGCGATCGATGACACTGCGATCGATGACACTGCGATCGACGAGACCGAGATCGAGGACCGGCTGACCGTGGAGCAGCCGCTCACGGAGAAGCTCGAGGCGATCCTGCTCATCCTCGACGAGCCGCACGGCCTGGTCTCCCTCGCCGCCGCGGTCGGCGCTCCGGTGCCCGCCGTGCGCCAGGCGATCGAGTCCCTCGTCGAGGAATACGACGGACGCGGGCAGGGGCCACGGCGCGGCTTCGAGCTGCGCGAGGTCGGCGGCGGCTGGCGGCTGTACGTGCGCGAGGACTATGACGATCTCGTCGCGGACTTCGTGGGCGGTCAGGCTCCCGCCCGGCTGTCGCAGGCGGCCCTCGAGACCCTCGCCGTGATCGCGTACAAGCAGCCGGTCACCCGCGGCCAGGTGGCTTCGATCCGCGCAGTGAACGTCGACTCCGTGGTGCGCACCCTGCTCGGCCGCGGGCTCATCACCGAGCTCTTCCAGGACTCCGAGACCGGGGCGATCAACTACGGCACCACCGACGCCCTGCTGCGGAACCTCGGCATCAACTCGCTCGACGAGCTGCCGCCGATCTCCCCGCTGCTCGACGACGGCGCCGACGGATTCGACGAGAGGACCGCATGATGACCCCCGCCCCCGTGGACCCGTTCGCCGCCCCGGAGGGCGTGCGCCTGCAGAAGGTGCTCGCGAACGCCGGCGTCGCATCCCGCCGCGTGATCGAGCAGTACATCGTCGAGGGACGGATCCGGGTGAACGGATCCGTCGTCACGGAGCTCGGCCGGCGGATCGACCCCGAGAAGGATCTCGTCGACGTGGACGGCACCGCCGTGCAGCTGGACACCGGCAAGCGCTACGTCATGCTGAACAAGCCCACGGGCGTGGTCTCCTCGATGAAGGACGAGAAGGGGCGGCCGGATCTGCGCCGCTTCACCAAGGACTACGAAGAGCGCCTCTACAACGTGGGACGCCTGGACGCCGAGACCAGCGGCCTGCTCATCCTCACGAACGACGGCGACCTCGCCCACGTGCTCGCGCACCCCTCCTTCGGCGTGACCAAGGTCTACATCGCCAAGGTCGAGGGCCTCGTCACCGCGCAGACGATCGCGAAGCTGACCCGGGGCATCGACCTGGAGGACGGGCGGATCGTCGCCGACAAGGCGCGACTGCTGGATGCGTCGACCAGCTCCGCAACCCGAGCAGGATCCAGCCTCGTCGAGCTCACCCTGCACTCCGGACGCAACCGGATCGTGCGCAGGATGCTCGCGGCGGTCGGGCATCCGGTCACCGAGCTCGTGCGACGTCAGTTCGGCCCGCTGCACCTGGGAACCCTCCCTGCAGGGAAGTCCCGGGAACTGACTAAAATCGAACTCGGCGCGCTCCTGACCCTGTCGCGCCGGAATTCCCCCGCGGACGGCGCTTCGAACCCTTCGAGAGGCTCAGGGACCGACGCCGACCGTCCAGACGCGCAGGAGAACGAGTGAGCGACACGAGCAGGACGCCGAACGAGCGTGCCGCGCGGCTGTCCGGAACCATCCGGATCGTCGGCGCGGGGCTTCTCGGCGCCAGCATCGGGCACGCGCTGACCGCGAAGGGCGTCGACGTCGCCCTCGCCGACACCTCGCCCGCGCAGCTGCGGCTCGCGATCGACTACGGCGCGGGCCGCGCCGCACGGGAGGACGACGCCCCGGCCCTCGTGGTCGTCGCCGTGCCGCCGGACGTGACGGCCGACGTCATCCAGGCGGAGCTGGCGCGGTTCCCGGACGCGGTGGTCACCGACGTCGCGAGCGTCAAGCTCGAGCCGCTGCGGGTACTCCGCGAGCGCGGCGTGGACCTGACCCGGTACATCGGATCCCATCCGCTCGCCGGTCGCGAGCGCGGGGGAGCGATCTCGGCACGCGCCGACATCTTCATCGGCCGTCCATGGGTGGTCTGCCGCGATGAGGAGACCCGCCCGGCGGATCTGGCGCTCGTCGAAGGCCTGGCGCTGGACCTCGAGGCGATGCCGCTCGAGATGACGCCGGAGGAGCACGATCGTGCGGTCGCGCTGACCTCGCACGTGCCCCAGGTCGTGGCGAGCCTGCTCGCGGCGCGCCTCGCCGACGCCGAGGACGGCTCGCTCCGCCTCGCCGGCCAGGGCGTGCGCGACACCACGCGCATCGCCGCCTCCGCGCCCGAGCTGTGGGTGCAGATCCTCGGCGCGAACGCGGCGCCCGTCGTCTCGGTGCTCGACGCGCTCGCGGCGGAGCTCGCCGAGGTCGCCGACGCGCTGCGCGACCCGGACCGCACCGGATCCCGGCGCACGGTCGCCGAGGCGATCCGGCACGGCAACGAGGGCGTCGAGCGCCTTCCCGGCAAGCATGGTCAGAACCGCCGGTTCGAGTCCTTCGTCGTGATGATCGATGACACCGCGGGCCAGCTCGGACGCCTGTTCGGCGAGCTCGGCGAGCTCGAGGTCAACGTCGAGGACCTGCGCCTGGAACACTCCCCGGGGGCGCAGTTCGGCCTCGCCGAGATCAGCGTGACGCCGGCCGCCCTCCGCGGTGCGGTCGAAGGACTCGAAGCCAGGGGATGGCGGATTGCGAGCATGCCCGATGACTGACCCGTTCATCGTCGCGATCGACGGCCCGGCCGGATCCGGCAAATCCAGCGTGTCCAAGGCCGTCGCGCGGCGCCTCGGCTACGGCTTCCTGGACACGGGCGCTGCGTATCGCGCGCTGGCCTGGCATGTGCTCGACCGCGGTGACGACACCGCCGACGAGGCCGCCGTGCTGGCCGCCGCGGCCGATTTCCCGTTCGCGCAGGGGCTCGACCCGGACGACCGCCTCGTGCGCGTCGGAGCGGCCGACGTGACGGAGGCGATCCGCGAACCGCGCGTCTCGGGTGCCGTGAGCGGCGTGGCACGCGTGCCCGCCGTGCGGGCGCAGGTGAACGACGCGTTCCGGCGCATCGCACGCGAGGCCGAGTACCCCGCCGTGGTGGTGGAGGGGCGCGACATCACGACCGTGGTCGCCCCGGACGCCCCCGTGCGGATCCTGCTCACCGCGGCGCCCGAGGTGCGCGCAGCGCGCCGGGCCGCGGAGCTCGACGCGGAGGACGCGGGGGCGGTCGCCGCCGCTCTGCACCGCCGCGACGCCAAGGACAGCGCGGTGGTGGACTTCCTCACCGCCGCGGAAGGAGTGGAGGTCGTGGATTCGACCGACCTCGACTTCGAGGAGACCATCGACGCCGTGATCGCGGTGATCGAGCGACGTGCGCCCGGAGCGCAGCGAGGAGCCGACCATGGCTGACGAAGAAGAGTACCCCTCGACAGGCTCGGGGACCGGCGGCGAAGACCGTCTCGCCGAGAAGCTGGACGCGATGGACGAGGAACTCGTCGAGTCGCGCGCCGCGACCCTGCGCGCGGGCCTCGACGACTACGAACTGGACGACGAGGATGCCGAGCTGCTGGCCGGCCTCGTCACGGGCGAGGACGGGATCGAGTTCCTGCCCGCGCTCCCGGTCGTCGCGATCGTCGGGCGGCCGAACGTCGGCAAATCCGCGCTCGTGAACCGGATCCTGGGCCGTCGCGAGGCGGTCGTCGAGGACACCCCCGGTGTCACGCGCGACCGCGTCACGTACAAGGCCGAGTGGATGGACCGACGGTTCACGCTGGTCGACACCGGCGGGTGGGAGCCCGACGCGAAGGGCATCGACCGCTCGGTCGCCGCACAGGCCGAGGTCGCGATCGACCTCAGCGACGTGGTGCTGTTCGTCGTCGACGCGATGGTGGGCGCCACCTCGACCGATGAGCACGTCGTGAAGCTGCTGCGCAAGAGCGGCAAGCCGGTGTTCCTGGTCGCGAACAAGATCGACGACGCACGGCAGGAGCCCGAGGCTGCGGCGCTGTGGAACCTCGGTCTCGGGGAGCCGTATCCGGTCTCCGCGATCCACGGACGCGGCGTCGCCGACCTGCTCGACGCGATCATGGAGAAGCTGCCCGATGTGTCGGCCGTCGCGAAGGCCGAGATCGGCGGCCCGCGCCGCGTCGCGATCCTCGGGCGCCCGAACGTGGGCAAGTCGTCGCTGCTGAACAAGGCCGCGGGGGAGGAGCGCGTCGTCGTCAACGACCTCGCCGGCACCACCCGCGATCCGGTGGACGAGATCGTCGAACTCGGCGGCAAGATGTGGCGCTTCGTCGACACGGCCGGCATCCGGCGCCGGGTGCACCTGCAGCAGGGCGCCGACTTCTATGCCTCCCTGCGCACCTCGGCCGCGCTGGAGAAGGCGGAGGTCGCGGTCGTCGTGCTCGATGTGAGCCAGCCGATCAGCGTGCAGGATCTCAACATCATCGATCTCGTCCTCGAGTCGGGGCGCGCGCTCGTGCTCGCCTTCAACAAGTGGGACCGCCTGTTCGACGACGACATGGAGAACCAGGACCGCCGCCGGTACCTGGAGCGCGAGATCGAGCAGGATCTGGCGCACGTCGCCTGGGCTCCGCGGGTGAACATCTCGGCGAAGACCGGCCGGCACCTGGACAAGCTGGTCCCGGCGCTGGAGACCGCGCTGGAGAACTGGGACCGCCGGATCCCGACCGGCAAGTTCAATGCGTTCCTCACCGAGCTGGTGGCGGAGCACCCGCACCCGCTGCGGGGTGGCAAGCAGCCCAGGATCCTGTTCGGCACCCAGGCGTCGACGCGCCCGCCGACATTCGTCCTGTTCACGACGGGCTTCCTGGATCCCGGCTACCGCCGGTTCATCCAGCGTCGCCTGCGCGAGCTGTACGCCTTCGAGGGCACGCCGATCGTGATCAACATGCGGGTGCGCGAGCGCCGGCAGCGCTGAAGGGACCCGGCGCCGGCCCTCGGTCGGCGCCGGTCCGTCTCTCACGCCGCGCGGGTCACCCCTTGCGCGAGGCGCGCACCATCGCCGTGCCGTCGGGCTCGGTGAAGCCGAACTGCCGGTAGAGGCCGTGCGCGTCGTTCGTGAACAGCATCCAGCGCATGTCCGCGCCGGGGCCGTCGTCGATCATCAGCCGCATCAGGCGCTTGCCGAGGCCGTGGCCGCGGTGCTCGTGGTCTACGTAGACGTCGGCGAGGTAGGCGATCCCGACCCCGTCGGAGACCGCCCGGGCGAAGCCGACCTGCTCACCGGTTTCCGTGCGATACGCGCCGACGACGCGCCACGCGTTCCCGATCTGGGTCTCCACGTCGGCTCGCGTGCGCCAGCGCCCCCAGTAGGCCTCCGTCGAGAGCCACCTCCACACCAGTTCGGTCTGGATGCGGGAGGGGTCGTCGTCCAGTTCGTAGCCATCGCTCATGACGTCCATTCTCGCAACCGCGTCCGCGCAACGATCCGTCGCACGGAGCCACCGCTCAACGGCGTGTGACAGTCTGGTGGGGTGACGATCGTGCCCCCGGAACCCGGTGAACCTCGGCGTCCCCACGGGCCGCTGAACAGCGGCGACGCCTGGGTGGTGGCGCCGACGGGGGAGCGGTACTGGGGCCGGTACGGCGCGGCGGGTCTCCTCGCCGTCGACCGGGAGCGCGGCGTGCTGCTGCAGCATCGGGTGGCGTGGAGCCACCACGGCGGCACCTGGGCGCTGCCCGGCGGGGCGCTGCACGAGGGTGAGTCCGCCCGGGAGGGCGCGATCCGCGAGGCGCAGGAGGAGGCCGGAGTCCCCGACGGATCCGTGCGCGCGCGTTTCGAGAGTGTGCTGGATCTGGGGATCTGGAGCTATACGACGGTCGTCGCCGATGTCGTGGAGCCGTTCGAGCCGGTGATCAGCGATCCGGAGAGCCTGGCCCTCCAGTGGGTGCCGGTGGACGAGGTGGACGCTCTGCCGCTGCACCCCGGTTTCGCCGCGGCGTGGCCGCAGCTGCGTGCGCTGCTGGACGTCCGTCCTGCGGTCGTGATCGATGCGGCGAACGTGGTCGGCTCCGTGCCGGACGGATGGTGGAAGGACAGGGCGGGCGCCACCGGGCGCCTGCGAGACGGATTGGACGCCTGGGCCCGCCGCGGGATCCCGGCGGAGAGGGTGGCGCTGGATTCGACGCGCTGGCATCCCCGGGTGGTGCTCGTCGCGGAAGGGGCGGCGCGGGAGGTCTCCGACCCCGCCGACAGCGGGGATGTGGCGTGCGCGGTGCAGATCGTGCGGGCGCCCGCGGCCGGCGACGACGCGATCGTCGCCGTCGCCGCCGAGCATGCGGCGGCGGGGGATCGCGTGTTCGTGGTCACGAGCGACCGGGGACTGGCAGCGCGGATCGACGCGCTGACGGGAGTCGGCGGACCGGCCGAAGTGCGATCGGTGCGCTGGCTGCTCGATCAGCTGGACGACGTCTCGCGGTCCGGCGTCTGATTCCCTGTGGTCCCTGTGGTCCCTGTGGTCCCTGTGGTCCCTGTGGCGCGGGCGCACTTCTCCTGAGGATGCCTCAGACGAACATGACGCGGCGCGGAGCGCAGTCGTCGTAGATGCGACCCAGCGGACTCGTCCATCGCACCGTGCCGTCGGGGAGCTGATGTGCGGTCCAGCGATGCCCATTGTCGAGATCGGGATGCTTGAGCGCATGGTGCCCGGGGCAGAAATCACTCAGATTGGTGAGCTCGGTCAGGCCGCCCAGAGCATAGTCGTGATTGTGGTCGATCTCACAGCGGTGCGCAGCGGTGTGGCATCCGGGGAAACGGCAGCGCTGGTCCCGTGCCCGCAGGAACCGCTTCATCCCCTCGGTCGGGGTGTAGCGATCGACCTTCGTGACCATTCCGGTGTGATCCAGGAAGAGCCGGTTCCACCCGAGGGCGTGACCGGCGAGGTCGCGGGCGATGTCGGGATGCAGCGGCCCGTGTCCGTCGAGCTCGGCGAGCCGGTCGTCCTCCCCGGCGAGAGTGGTGGCGGCGATCGTCACCTGGACGGTCGCCGTGATGCGATCCAGACCGGTGCCGAGAGCCTCGGACGGGGCCGAGGCGAGCAGCAGATCGATGAAGGCGTCGGCCTCGATCTCGCGGCGGGTGCGCCCATCGGCCGCGACGAACTCGCGCCGGGCGTCGGGCCCGGCTTTGCTGGCCTCGCAGGTGTCGGTCTCCGGGTCGTGGAGGTCGTGATCGGGGTCGAGGGCGTAGGTGCCTCCGGCGGAGATGCGGTCGTATGCCAGCAGGCGCGGGTCGTCGGGGAAGAGATCCTCCGGGAAGGGGAAATCCTCCGGATCGGCACCTTCGAAGCGGTCGGCAGCGGGGTCGGAGAACAGGAGATCGAGATCGTTCTCATGGCGGGTGCGGCTCGCGGCGGCGACTGCCGTCGCGAGCCTGTTGAGCCGATCCATGATCGCGACCGCATATACCTCCGGCAGCACCGCCGTCAGCAGCGCGAGCCCGTCTTCCAGGGGTCGCATCGTGACTCCGCGCTCGGACGCCGCTCGCGCATGCCGTTCGCGGATGCTCTCTCCGGCGAGGGCCGCCGCGACCTGCTTGGCATGAGGACGCGCACGCGACGGCGTCTCCTGCTCGGCCACCGCCAGGACCGCAGCCTCGTACAGCGCCAGCGCCTCGGCGTCGAGGCGTCCGTTGAGCACCGCCTCGCGCACGGGCTCGGCCGCGGCGATCAGCACCCGCAGATGCTGCACCGTGATGGTGCCCTGCCGCAGCGCATCGCGCAGGGCCGGGAAGAACTCGTGCAGGGCCTCCGCGTCGTGGAAACCGAGCTCAGCGGCCGTCTTGGAGATCCGCCCGGCGGCGGAGTACTCCGCGATCATCGACCGGCGGATCATGTCGCGGTGCGGAGGATTCGCACGCACGTCCGCATCGAAGACCTCCGCGCGTGCGGCCAGGAGGTCGGACGCCTCGCCCTCCAGACGGGCGATCTCCGCCCGCTTGGCCACCCATGCATCCAGCAGCGCACCGCGGTCGGCGATGGTGGGGAGCGGGGTCTCTGACATGTCCTTAGTTTAGAATAAAAGTACGACAAAGGGAAGGTGTGTGGATGACTTTCTCATCCGGATCGGACCCGGATCCGCGGGGCTCTCAGTCGCGTCCGCGCAGCCGATCGATGTCGCGGCGCTCGCGTTTGGTGGGCCGGCCGGCACCGCGGTCGCGCACGCCGGCGGCGGCCATCGGATCACGCGGCGGCGTACGGTCTTCGGCGGCGATCGCGGCCAGCGGCGCACCGACGCGCTTGACGAGCGTCTGCCGGACGATCAGGATCCTGTCGAATCCGCTGATCCGGATCCGCAGCTCGTCGCCGGCCTTCACGGTCTGCGCGGCCTTCACCCGCTCGCCGTTGAGTCGTACGTGACCGGCCCGGCAGGCGGTCGTCGCGGCGGACCGGGTCTTGAAGACGCGCACGGCCCAGAGCCAGCTGTCGATGCGCACAGGGCCGGAAGCCCACGGCTCCGCACTCATGCGAACCTCTCCCCGTCGTCGTGAGCGGTCACGGGCATGGTCGCAGGGCTTGCCAGGCGCAGGGTGAGCAGGGCGCCGGCGACGATCAGGCCCTGGCCGATCGTGTAAGCGGCCATGACGGCGGGGCTCGTCCAGTCGGGCATGGCGTCGGGCTGGAAGAGCCGGAACGCGAGGATCGAGTCGCTGGAGAGGAAGAAGGCGCCGCCCCAGGCCACGATCGCCCGGCAGCGGGCGGAGGTCGCTGCGGTGCCGGCGAGGACGATGCCGTAGGCGCCGACGGCGACGAGCAGCGATCCGGTGTGCGGGCCGAGCGCCACCATCATGAGCAGCCACCAGAGCGCGTAGACGACCGTCCAGATCGGCAGCCGGCGCATCCGGAGGTGTCGCGCGAACAGCAGGATGTAGGCGATGTGCGCGAGGCCGAAGAAACCCAGCATGAGCGGCAGCTCGGGTGCGAACGGGAAGAACAGCCCTGCCTCGTCGCCGAGCCAGGAGAAGAGCAGTGCGGCGCACAGCAGCACCGCCGCGCTCCGGGGCGCCAGCCTCTTCCACGCCAGCGCCACGGGCAGCGCGAGCAGCGGCATGAGCAGCGCCTTGGTCGGGGTCGCGAGCGGGCTGTGCGCGGCGAGCGCGACCACGTGGAGCACGGCGACGATGACGTACGGCGCGAACGGCCACAGGGCGCGTCGTCGGGAGCGGCTCGGCATCCCTCCATCGTAGGAGCGCGGTGACGCGCGCCCGATCGCCGTCGGGGCGTCCGGCATGCTAACCGCCGACCGTCAGGGTCACGAGCGGGCGGCCGGAGCGAAGCTCGCCCGCGACGGAGAATCCGGCGGCGACGAACGTCGACAGCGCCCCGTGGAACAGATCATTCGACGACACCTGCACGACCGAGGTGTCGACGGGGTAGCCCTCGATGATCCGGGCGCCCGATGCGCGGGCGTAGTCGACGGCCGCCGCCAGCAGCGCGGTGTTCAGTCCCTTGCCCCGCTGGTCGCGCCGCACCGAGAAGCAGGTCACGGCCCACACGCTGCCGTCATCGAGCGGCTCCTGGGTCGCGGCGACGATGGCACGCGTGTGACCGAGCCGCGCCTGAGCCGGGCGCGGTCCGATGCGGATCCAGCCCGCGGCCTCCCCGTCGACGTATGCCACGATGCCCGGCGGAGGACCGGCCGTGATCTCGTCGCGCAGGATGCCGACCCGCTCCTGCTTCGTGGTGGCGTTCCAGTCCTTGTTGCGCAGCATCGGCCAGATGCACTGACAGGAGGCGCCATCGCCCCCGCCGGTGAGCGTGCGCTGCACGTCATCCCACTCCGTGGGCGTCGCTGCCTTCGTCGTGATCATGGTCATGGTCCGACCCTACGCGGGGCCGCCGACGTCCGCGCCGCGCCCGGGCCCCGCCGGTTTCGCAGACCGTCCGGGAGTCGGCTACGATAGGGGAGTTGCCCGCGCTCCGGCGCGGTCGTCCACGGGCTGTGGCGCAGCTTGGTAGCGCACTTGACTGGGGGTCAAGGGGTCGCAGGTTCAAATCCTGTCAGCCCGACATCAAGGGATGAGGCCCGATCCATTCGGATCGGGCCTCATCCCTTTGTCGCGCCACCTCGTGGCTCGTGCCGAGGAAGGACCGCAGCGACGATCCGCGACGTTCCGGCGCCCTCAGCGCCGGAGGGGTGCGCGGTGCACGAGCGGGAGACGTCGCCAGATCGGATCCAGGCTCCATCGCCGCGTCTCGGGCTGGATCGCGAGCGCGACGAGGACGAGCGCGTAGATGAGGTGTTCGTTCACGATCGGGTTGTTCTCGCTCTGCCAGGTCGCGAGCCCCAGCAGCAGCATGAGGGTCACTCCGCCCACGGTCGCGAGGCGGGTGGCGATGCCCAGCAGCAGGGCGATGCCGACGCCGCCCATGCCGAGCATGAACAACCAGTCGATGGCGGGGTTGCCCGCGAGTGCGGCGAACTGTGGTGCGAGAGGGCCGCTCGTGCCGTATTGGAGGAACCCGCTGGTCGGGGATGCTCCGGCGACCCAGGCGGCGGGGCCGAGAACCTTCACTGCTCCCGTCTCGGCGTCACGCCCCGTCGCGAACCCGAGCGCGAAGGTCTTGTCGAGAAACGCCCAGAGGAAGATCAGCGACATCGCGATGCGGAGCAGGGGCCACACGATCCGGAGGCGCAGCGCCAGGGGGTGCGCGGTGGCCGGAGCGGCGTTCGAAGTGGAGAGGGGCGCAGCAGTCGTGCTCATTCTCATATCTCTGAGTAGGGGATATACCGGTCGCTTCGCATCCTATTCAGATTAGGTGAGGCTTACCTAATGAGGGAATGCGGCCGGGGCGGATCCCTGTCGTCCGGGTCACCGCAGTGGGACCATGGATCATGGCGACGGATGGCGGCGATGGCACCACAGATGCGGCCTTGGCGCGTCGGCTGCAGATCCTCGCGACCGAGCACTGGGGACTGCTCGCCGCACGTAGCACCGCGCAGGGCGAGGTGCTCACCCGCATCACGATCCACCTCACCCTCGTCTCCGCCGGGCTGGTGACGATCGGGCTGCTCGGACAGGCCTCGCATTTCGCGGACTGGTTCCCTCCCGCGGCACTCGGGATCCTCGGGTTCCTCGCCGCGGTCGGCTTGCTGACGCTGATGCGCGTACTGGCCGTCTCGGAGGAGGATTTCATGTACGTCACGGCGATGAATCGGATCCGCGGCGCCTACGCGGAGGTGGATCCGGTCGCGGCAGAGGTCTTCCTCGCGTCGACGCACGACGACGAGCTCGGCATGCGCGTGACGTACTCGTTCTTCCGGCACAGGAGCGGAGCGGAGCAGGTGCTGGGGTCGTCGACGATGCTGAGCGTCCTCGTGAATGCGACCGTCACCGGGATGTTCGCGGGCGGGCTCTGCGCGACGCTCGGGGTGCCGCTGATCGTCGCGGTCGCCGTTGGGGTGCTGATCGGGCTGTGCATCGTGGCGGCAGGGGTCTGGTACGCCGGATACCGCTACGTGTCGGCCTGGCGCACCTATGCGCCGCGGAGTCCGAGCCCGGGCCCGCCGCCGCACTGGGGGCCATGGCGGCGAGACGGCGGCGCCTGATCGGGCTCACCCTGAGACGCTGAACACGCTCCCGAACACCGGGACCGCCTTCGTGCGCATGCCGGGCTTCGGGGGAGCGACGATGCTCTTCTCATTGATCCCCGGTTCTCCCGCTCGCCCCAGACGGCGCGGATCCTTCTCGATGAGCGCAGGCTGGCAGAGTCGCCGTCCGGGCCGAGGGGGCCGTCGCCGGTCAGGGCACGAGCGCGAGCCGCCCGACGGTGCGACGGCCCTCGAGATCGGCGAGGACCCGCGGGCCGTCCGCAAGGGAGTGGACGGCAGGGGCGCTCGGACCGAGCACGCCGGCTGCGACGAGCGCGAACAGGTCTCCCATGACCTCTCCGAAGATCTGCGGTGCCCGCTGGATGAGGATCCCGATGTTCAGCCCGATCACCTGCACCTGGTGCCGGTACACCAGATCCCAGTTGGTGATCGATGCCTCGCCGCCGGGGAGACCGAAGACGACGACCCGTCCCGTGACTGGTCTCGCGACGGCGAGGCTCGCTGCGAGGCTGCGGCCGCCCACGGACTCCAGGACCAGGTCGACCCCGGCGCCCGCGGTCAGGCCCAGGATCTCGGCGATCATGTCGTCGCTTCGGGCATCGACGACGTGGTCCGCCCCGAGCGCGCGCACCACGTCGTGCTTGTCGGGTGAGGCGACGCCGATCACCGTGGCGCCGTCATGCTTGGCGATCCGCACGGCGGTCTGACCGGTGGCGCCGGCGGCGGCGTGGATCAGGACGGTCTGCCCGGGCTCGATCCGGCCCAGCTGCCTGAGGGCGGCCACCGCGGTCGGCCAGGAGACCGCCATGCCCAGCGCCTGTGCGTCGGTCCAGCCGGGCGGCACCGGCATCGCAGCCGCAGCAGGAAGGGCCAGGTACTCCGCGAAGGCGCCGCCGGCGATGCTCGCCCCGACCACATGCGCGCCCGGTCGCAGGTCGGCGACGTTCGCGCCGACGGCGACGATCTCGCCGGCGCCCTCGATCCCGGCGATGTATGGCGGACGCGATCCGTTCGCCGCCAGGCCGCGGGATTGGGAGATGTCGACGAAGTTGACGCCTGCCGCGACGATCCTGATCAGGATCTCGTCGGGACCGGGATCCGGTACGGGCGCATCCTCGATCAGGCGGAGGCCGTCTGGGCCGTCGAGGGATTCCTGACGCAGAGCGCGCATCGTTGCGGAAGTGTCCATGTCATCGCTCCTCAAATTGTTTGTCGATTGACAAACAAAAATTAGCACCGACTCCGCGCGGGCTCAAGGCTAAAATTGATCGAACGACAAACAATAGGAGGCGAGTCGATGACCGGCCGTGGCAGACCGCGCACCTTCGACCCCGACACCGCTCTGCAGCAGGCGCTCGAGGTGTTCTGGGCCCGTGGTTACGAGGGCACCTCGCTCAGCGACCTGGCCGAGGCGATGGGCATCGCCTCGGCGAGCATCTACGCATGTTTCGGCACCAAGGCCGACCTGTTCCGGGAGGTGATGACCCTGTACGGGCGGACCGCGGGAGCCCCGCCCCGGGCGGCGCTG
Organism: Actinomycetota bacterium; assembly: GCA_018268515.1. Classification (GTDB taxonomy): domain Bacteria; phylum Actinomycetota; class Actinomycetes; order Actinomycetales; family Microbacteriaceae; genus Microbacterium. The sequence goes on along the minus strand of JAFDWK010000066.1, from coordinate 39,480 downwards.
GACGAGCACGGATCCACGCGGGATTCGATCCTCGCCATGCTGCGCGCGACCGCGGATCAGGTCACGAGGCCTGATGCGCCGCACTATTGCATGCTGATCCTCGCGGCGCCGACGGGCAGCGTCGAGAACCACGCGGTCCGAGAGTTCCTGGCGGACATCCGCCGCTCGCAGTTCGCCGCGATCCGGGGCCGGATCGCCCGCGGAGTCGACGAAGGCGAGCTCGGCCTGCGCGCCGACGGCATCGACGGGGTCGCCCGATTCTTCACCACGGTGATGCAGGGTCTGTCGGTTCAAGCGCGGGACGGGGCCACTCGTTCGGAGCTGGAAGAGGGCATCCTCTGCGCCATGATCGGGTGGAACGACCTGACGGCGTCCGCCGCGGTGTCACGCGGCTGAGCCCGTTCCGGGCTCCGGCCCGAATCCCCTCGGGCGAAGGGGCCATGGGTGGCGGAAGCGGCATAGTGTTCTCGCATGGCCGACGTCGCGCTGATCACGGGAACCTCCTCCGGCATGGGGCTGCATGCCGCCGTCGAACTCGCGTGGAGGGGGCTGCATGTCGTCGCGACCATGCGTGACGTGCGCCGCGCGGGGCCGCTGCAGGAAGCCGCCGCGGCGGCCGGTGTCGACGTCGATGTGCGTGCGCTCGACGTCGTGGACCATGCTGCCGCCGCACGGCTGGTCGCCGACCTCGAGGCCGAGCACGGCGGGGTCGAGGTGCTCGTGAACAACGCCGGCCAGGGCAGTGTCGCCACGGCGGAGCAGCTGAGCATGCGACAGGTGCAGGACCAGCTGGACATCAACTACCTCGCCCCGGTGAACCTCACCAAGCTCGTGTTTCCCGGGATGCGCGAGCGCGGCAGCGGCCGCATCCTCACCGTGACGAGCGTTGGCGGCACCGTCGGCCAGCCCTTCGCCGATGCCTACTGCGGCGCGAAGTTCGCGGTGGAGGGGTTCATGCAGTCCCTCGCCGTGGTCGCCGAGCGCTTCGGCATCAGGGTCGGCGTGATCGAGCCGGCCGCCGTGTCCAGTTCGTTCGTCGGCAACGTCGTGCGCCCCGAGGCCGGCGGTCCGTATGCGGCGCTGCTCGACGCATATGTGGGCCGGACCGCAGGCGCGTTCGCGAACGCGCAGAAGCCCGAGTCCGCGGGGGCGGCGATCGCCGCGGCGGTGATGTCGGACGAGTACCGCTTCCGCTGGCAGAGCTCGGAGGGCGCGACGGCCTTCGCGGGGGTGTCGCTCGCCGACCTCGACGGCAGCCGGGTGCTCGGGTTCACCCGGCCCTGGATCGCGGCCGGCTGACAGGCTCTGCGGCGCCGCCGGACTCAGTGCGCCCGGGCGACCACATCCCGGATCGCCGAGATCACGATCGCGGGGTTGTCCAGGGGGATGTCGTGCCCGCTGTGCGTGTCGGTGATGTGCTGGGCACCCGGGACGAGGTGGGCCTGGTAGTCCTGGGATACCTTCTGCGCCTCGTCCACTGCGGCGCCGAGGTCGGGCGGGGTGCCCGGCGGCAGCTGGCCGGAGTCGATCATCGCCTGCCATTGCGGAGCGATCAGCCGATCGGCCGAGAGCACGGTCAGCGGCATCTCCGGGATCGGCGGCGCCGTGCGGAGCTGCTCGTTGACCGCCGTCGTGTCCAGCCGCTCGATCGCCGGATAGGCGACGAGATCCTCCGCGGGCACCTGCTGCGACGTCTGCAGAGCCGCGTACTGATCGGGAGACATCGCATCCGCGACCGCCTCGGAGAGCGCGTCGACCAGCACCATCCCGACGACCCGGTCCGGATAGGTCGACGCGTACAGCCGGGCGATGCAGCCGCCATAGGAGTGGCCCACGAGCACGAGGGAGCCGCGCACGTCGGCGGCGGCCAGGAGCGCGTTCAGATCGGCGACCTCGGAACGCTCGCTGGACGGCTGGGGGATCGGATCCGAGCGGCTGAACGCGTTTCCCTCACGCACGGTGCCGGGCCGGTCGTAGGAGCACACCCGGGCGGTGCGGCTGACCCCCTGCATCACCGTGGTCGGCCTCGTGTCGGTGCGATTCCAGTAGTCCGCGGCGGCACGGAGGCCCCCGATCAGCAGGACCGTCGGCGACCCGCTCCCACGGCACTCGAGGGAGATCCGCCGCCCACCGCCGACGTCGAACAGGCCCGAGAGCGGGGCTGCCGGCGCCGTGGTCGCGGTGGGTGTCGACGTCGGTCCGGGACCCTCATGACCGCCGGAGCAGGCGGTCAGCAGTACGGCGAGCACCGCCAGCGCGCCGACCGCGTGGTGGCGGAGGCGGGTCCGAGCACCGGTCCCGAAGCTGCCCATCCCGACGTCCCCTCGGCCAGCCCCCCGTAGGGCGCATTCTGGCACTCCCGGGTACGGCTGTCGACGTTGCGCCGTCGGCGCCGGAGGGCGGCCGCACGTCAGCGCGGCATCCGGCGACCACGACATGCCGCGGATCCGCTCCTGCGATGGACTCGATAAGGTGGCGCGGTGACGAGCGCTCAGGACCGTAGGGAAGCGATGCGGACCGTGAAGCCCGCGGGCCCAGCCTGGCGGGAGCCGGGCATGCCCGCGCTGCTCGCGATGACGACCTTCGCGTTCGCGGGGTTCGCCGTGATGCTTCCGGTCGCACCCATGCACATGGTCGCGCTGGGCGGAGACGAGTTCCTGGCCGGGCTCGTCAACGCCGTGCTCATGGCGGCCACGATCCTGACCCAGCTCGTCGTGGAGCGGATGCGGTCGTGGGTGGGCTGGCGGGTCAGCCTTGCGCTCGCCTGCGCGCTGCTCGGCCTGCCCGCGCTCGGGGAGATCCTCGCCACGGCGCCGGGCCAGGTCCTCGCCCTCGCCGCCGTCCGCGGGATCGGATTCGGCATCGTCACCGTGAGCGGATCCTCGGCCGTCGGCGCGCTGTTCGCCCCCGAGCGCCGCGGCCGCGCGATCGGCGCGTACGGGCTCGCGGTGGCCGGCGCCCAGCTCGTGCTCACCCCGATCGCGCCGTGGATCGCCGATCGGGCAGGGCTGCCGGTCGCCCTCGCCGTCGCGGGGCTGCCGCTCGTGGGGATCCCGTTCGCCATCGCCGCGGGCACCGCGATCGCCCGGCACACGCAGACCGGAGCAGGAATCGCCCCGGCGCCCCGTGAGAGCCCGCGTGAGGACCGCCGTGCGCTCGTGCGGCTCGGGCCGCCGATCCTCGCGCTCACCGCCGTCACCTGCGCCGGCGGGGCCATCACAACGTTCACGCCGCAGTTCGTGCCCGATGCGGTGCTCACCGTCGTCGCCCTGTTCCTCTACACGGCGGCCGCGGCGTTCGCGCGCTGGGCGGTGGGCGGGCTCGCCGACCGGCATGGCGCGGATCGGTTCATCGTGCCGGGGCTCGCGGTCGCCGCCGTCGGTCTCGGAGCCATCGCGTCGAGCATCTCCGGCCTCACCGGACAGGCGAGCCCTGTCGTGCTCGTCGCCGGGGCGATCCTCGTCGGCACGGCGTTCGGCACCATGCAGAACGTCACGCTCGTGCGGGCGTTCGAGCTCTCCGGCGAGCACGCGAAGGGACTGGCCAGCACGGCCTGGAACGTCGCGTTCGATGCGGGAACGGGGATCGGCGCGCTCGCGATCGGCGCCCTCGCGGCCGGAACGTCCTTCACGCTGTCCTTCGCGGTCCTGTCCGTGCTGAGCCTCGCGGTCGGTGTCGTGCTGCTGTCCACGGGCGGGCGTCGGCCGCGCATGGCGTGAGAGGCCGGAAACTCACAGTCGGCACACAGCTTCGCGGGACCAAAAGGCACCGGTCGCTCGTTGTCCCTGAAGACGCCGCAGCCTGTGGCGTCAGAGGAGGAACATCACGATGATCCCCACCGACTACCGTGGAACATCGGACCTCACCCCGCTCATCGCAGAGGAGAACGCATCATGACCAGCGGACCCGCCGACACCGGATCCATCGCCCGCGTCCCGGGCGCCGAGACCGCCGTCCTCGCCGGCGGCTGCTTCTGGGGGATGGAGGATCTGATCCGCCGTCAGCCCGGTGTGCTCGGCACCCGGGTCGGATACACCGGCGGCAGCAACGATCACGCGACCTACCGCAATCACCCCGGGCATGCGGAGGCCGTGGAGATCGTCTTCGACCCGTCGAAGACGACGTACCGCGACGTGCTCGCGTTCTTCTTCCAGATCCACGACCCGTCGACCCTGAACCGGCAGGGCAACGACATCGGCGCGAGCTACCGCTCGGCGATCTTCCCGCTCACGCCCGAGCAGGAGCGCATCGCGCGCGACACGATCGCCGACGTCGACGCCTCGGGGCTGTGGCCCGCCAAGGCCGTCACCACGATCGAGCCCGAGGGGCCGTTCTGGGAGGCCGAGCCCGAGCACCAGGACTACCTGGTGCGCTATCCCGACGGCTACACCTGCCACTTCCCCCGGGCGGGGTGGGTGCTGCCGCGCCGGGACGACGCGGTCATCGGCTAGCACCTCCCCGAGATCGGCCCGCCGGAACCCTCCGGCGGGCCGATCTCGCGGGCGGCCGGTGTCGTCCTCGCCTGCGCGACACGGACCGGTTCAGCCGGCGTCGTGGGCTCGCGTGGTCCTCGCCCGCAGCACCTGCTCCTGCCAGTCCGCGGGGACGCGTTCGGCCGGTCCCGGTGTGCTCTGCGTGGCGGGATGGCTCGTGGGCGGCATGAGCTGCGGACCATCCACCATCTGCTCCGTGCGATAGTCCCAGAACCACTCCTCGCCGGGCTCGTAGCTCTGGATGAAGCGGTGGCCGGTCTCGGTCGCGTGCGCGGTGGCGTGCTGCCCGAGCGAGTCGTCGCAGCAGCCGACATGCCCGCATTCGACGCAACGGCGCAGGTGGAACCACCATCCGCCGTCCTGCTCGCACTCCATGCAACCGGGTCCGGACGGCGGCCGGCGCGTGTCGGTTCCCTGGATCATGTGGTGCTCCCGAGTCTGCGGGATCAGCGGACGAGGTCGCCCTGGGCGTCGCGCGGGCGCACCGGGTGCTCGCTGAGGATCGAGATGCGGTTGAACATGTTGATGGTCAGCGCGACCCACTCCGCGGCCGCGAAGACCTCGTCGCCGAGCACACCCCGGGCGGCGGCGAGATCGGCGATCGACTCCTCATCGAGCGGCGTCCGCGTCGCGGCCTCGGCAACCGCGAGCACGGCCCGCTCCCGTTCGGTGAAGAGGGAGGACTCGCGCCAGGCGGGCAGCACATCGAGTTTCTGCGGGGTGATGCCCGCGTCTCGCGCCTCGCGGGAGTGCAGGTCGAGGCAGAAGGCGCAGGCGTTGAGCTGCGAGGCGCGCACCTTGATGAACTCCGCCTCGGCGGTGCTGAGCCCGCGGTCCGCGGCAGCAGTCGCCACCGCGTCCGAGTAGGCGGAGGCGGCCTTCCAGGCCTCGGGCACGGCCTTGTCCAGATACGGGCGCATCATCCATCCTCTCGTGCGGCATCATCCGTCGAGATCACCGTAGCGCGGCGCGGGGCCGTTCCGACCCGGGTGCAAGCCTTGACCGACCGCCCCAGAGGCACGGAGGGCGAGGGCCGGGCCGGCTGCGGCAGAAGAGGGGATGCAGGTCCATTGCCCTCGGCGAGCGCCCGTCGGGATGCTGAGGGCATGTCCGCGTCTGCACCGTCGATGCTGCAACGGCCCGCCGCCTGGATCTACCTCGTCCTCGTCGCGGCCGGTCTGTTCCTGGTCGTCCCGCGTCTGGTTCTCACCCCCGGGGATCCCGCCGTGGTGGCGGCGGCCTGGATCGGCATGCTCGTCCAGGTCGCGGTGCTCCTCCTCGTGGGCCGGCTGCTTCTGCCCAAGGGGCGTGGGACGACGTCGGCGATCGTCGCCGCCGCGCTCATCGGCGCGAGCTTCTGCACCGGCGCGGCGATCCTGCTGAACGGCGTCGTGGATCGGCTCGGGCTGGATGTGCGTCTGGTCGCATCGGTCAACGAGGAGATCGTGAAGATCATCGCGGTGGTCGCGGTCCTCTTCGCGCTGCGGGACCGGCTGCGCGGTCCGCTCGACGGACTGGTCATCGGCTACTTCGTGGGGCTCGGGTTCGCCGTCGTCGAGAACGTGCTCTACGCGTACGGCGCGGCGAACGCCGCGACGGCGTGGCAGCTCGTGATCACCCGTGCGCTCACCAGCCCCGGCACGCACGGCATCTTCACGGGGATCGAGGGGGCCGCCCTCGCCTACCTCCTCATCACCCGGGGCCGGGCGTGGGGCCTCGCGCTCGCCGCGATCGCGACGGTGATCGGGCTGCACCTGCTGTGGGATGCGCTGATCCTCTGGGTTCCCGTCCTCGTCTACCTCGTCGCGGTCGTGGCGCTGTACGCGGCGGGGATCGTCATCTTCCTCCTCGCGAGACGGATGGGCGCGAGGTTCGAGTCCACGACCGCCGGTGCCGCACCGCGGCAGGGACAGGCGCCGGCGCTCGGCGGGTGACCGGTGCGGCGGGGCGCTCGACGTAGGATCCGAACATGTCCGCCTACTTCGAGCGCATCGACGCGGCCGCCTTCCGCCCGACCTCTGCCGTCGAGGGGGCCTGGAGCGTCGAGGAGCAGCACATCGCACCATCCCTGGGCCTCATCGCACACGCGATCGAGCAGGAGCACGCGGAGCGTCGAGGCGGCGACCTGCAGCTCGGACGGATCTCCTATGACATCCTCGGCACCATCCCGATCGAGCGGGTCGACCTCGAGATCCGGGTGCTGCGGCCCGGCCGCACGATCGAGCTCGTCGAGGCCGTGCTCAGCCACGAGGGCCGTGCCGCGGTCATCGCGCGCGCCTGGCTCATGCAGGCAGCCGACACCGCGGCGCTGGCGGGCAGCGCTCTGCCCGCGATGCCGGGCCGGCACGAGCTCGACCCGTGGGAGATGGGCGCCCACTGGCAGGGCGCCGCCGTGCGCAGCGTGGGCTTCCTCCGCGGGCAGCGGCAGCCGGGGCACGCGTGGGCCTGGCTGCGTCCGCGGCTGCCGCTCCTGGCGGGGGAGCCGATCAGCAGGATCGCGAGAATGCTCGGCATGGTCGACTTCGCCAACGGGCTCACCCTGAGGCTGGCTCCCGCCGAAGTCGCCTTCCCCAATGTCGATCTCACCTGCCACCTGTTCGCGGCGCCCGAGGGCGAGTGGATCGGCTTCGACACCACGGTGTCGGTCGGGCCGACCGGGCTCGGACTCACCGACACGGTGCTGCACGACGAGCGCGGACCGGTCGGGATCGTCCAGCAGATCCTCACCGTGCGCCCGATGCGCCCGTGATGCCGGGCGAGACGTCGCGCCCCGCGCCCGCGCGCCGAGCGACCTCAGGGTAGCACCTCGGATCGTGATCGTCCGTGGACCGGGCCTGGATCGACCGTTCGGGAAGCCGATGAGTCAGGCGGGGGCGACGGGCTGGCGCAGGATCGTGCGGCGCCTCTCGGGAGCCACACGACGGGCGTCGCTCAGATAGATCTCGTGGTGCAGGCCCGCCGGGCGCAGCCCCTGCTCCGGGATCACCTCGTCATGCAGGCGCTCGAGCAGCGGCGCCTCGTCGTCGAAGGATCCGACGTGCAGCGTCTGCATGCAGAGGCCTTCCGAGAGAGGCAGCACCCGTACGTCGTCGAGCCTCGGCGGAGCCTTCTTCGCGCGGACGGTCGCGACCACGGCGTCCACGAACGCGTCGTCGATCCAGTCCGGGATGAGGAGCAGCATCGTCCAGTCCCAGCGCGACTTGTCGCGCGCCGTCGTGAAGGCGTCCATCTCGTCCGCCCACCACAGCCCCTCGAGCGGAGGGACGACGTAGTCCCTCCCCAGCTCGCGCCTGCTGGCGAACTTCAGCGCATAGGCGACCGGATACAGCGTCTCGAGGGCCTGGGCGTAGGCGGGAGCCGTGTTCGGGTCGCCGTGCCCGTCGATCGCGAGATAGCGGCTCCCGGGCAGGTCGACCAGGCGGAACTCGCCGGTGCGTGCACGGTAGCCGTCCAGGCTCCTGGTGAGGTCGACCTTGGTCGGCGTCGTCATGGGAGCCATTCCAGCACGGGGGTCCGACATCCGCGGCGCGCCGCGGCGTCGACGGGGACGGGGACGAGGACGAGGGCGGATCGGATCCGGCACCTCGAGAACGGGCATACCGTTGAGGGTGGGTGCGAACGCTGCGCCCCTGGCAACGACAGAGAGAAGCACGATGAGCACCCCGGGCCTGGAGAACGACGTCACCGAGAAGTTCAAGGGGGCGTTCCGGCTTCACCCCGCCGGCGTCGCGCTGGTGACGGGGATCGCCCCGGACGGTCCCGTGGGGCTCACGCTGTCGAGCGTCGCCTCGGTGAGCGCCGATCCCGCCGTGCTCGTCTTCTCGGTGACGCGCGCGACCGGCAGCGCGGGCGGAATCCTCGCGGCTCCCAGCGTGCTCGTGCACTTCCTCGTCGCGGGGCAGGAGCCCATCGCCGACGCCTTCGCCCGCTCGGGTCAGCCGCGCTTCACCCCGGAGCAGGGGTTCCGAATGCTGCCCACGGGCGAGCCGTTCCTCCCGACGGCCCGGGTCGCGGTGCGCGGCGCGATCCGGGAGACGCACCCGGTCGGGCCGTCGGTGCTCGTGCTGCTCGACGTGCTGGACGTGGTCGAGGGAACTCCCGGCGCACCTCTGCTCTACGTCGACCGTCACTACGACGCCCTGGTCTCCTCGTCCGCGGCGACTTCCGCGCCCCGGGGCTGAACCGCGCCCCAAGGCTGAACGGCGGATCCGGCGTGCGGCGCGGCTTGCCAGCGCGACGGTTCTGCACGAAGGTGGAGCCATGGCCGTGACCCTGATCCTCCCGCTCTCCGCGCCGCTCGGCGTGGGGCGCATCGTCGCGGTCGACGAGGAGTCCCGCGCGGTCCGCATCCGCGACCTGACCTCGGGCGTCGTCTATCGCGTGCCCGGATCCGTCCTGCCCGAACTCGGGGCGCTGCCGTGGCGCGGGCGGGTGGAGGCGTGCACGGTGCTGGTGACCGAGGAAGGCGTGGTCACGGAACTCGTGCTCGACGCGGTCCCGAGCGGCGCGGTCGACCTGCGCGGATCCGCGGTCGCGCTCGAAGGGGCCGAGGAAGCGGCCGCCGCGGCCAAGGCCCAGGCCGCGATCTGGGGCGGCACGGATCGGCCCCCTCAGCAGGAGCAGCCGCGCTTCTGGTGAGCGCCTCGACGCATTCACTGGAAGTCCCGGGAGTGATGCGCGACGCCCACCTGCAACGGCTCGAACGCGTCGGCCAGCAGGTTGGTGACGCCCTCGGGTGAGCGTTCCAGGATGCCGCGCACGATCAGCGCGGGGGATTCCCGGGCGATCCGGCGGTAGCGCAGCCACGCCCCCTGCGTGCAGATGACGTTCACCAGGCCGTGCTCGTCCTCGAGGTTGAGGAAGGTCACCCCGCCCGCCGTGGAGGGGCGCTGCCGGTGGGTCACGAGTCCCGCGGTCTCGACCCGCCGGCCGTTCTCGTGCGTGCGCAGTGCGGAGGAGGTCAGCGCCCCGCGTGCGTCGAGCTCCGGGCGGAAGTGCGCGAGCGGATGGTCATCGGTGGATACCCCGGTCGCCCAGAGGTCTGCGGTGAGGATCTCGTAGCTGGTCTGGTCGCCGAACAGGGGCGGCTGCACCGCGACGACGGTGTCGGGCAGATAGCGGGCGCGGTCCTCCGCCGCGGAGCCGGCCAGCCAGATCGCCTCCCGGCGCTGCAGGCCGAGGGAGTCGAAGGCCCCGGCGGTGGCGAGGGCCTCCACCTGGGCGGCGGTGAGATCGGTCCGGCGCACGAGGTCGTTCAGATCCCGGTACGGACCGCGGGACACGCGAGCGGCAACGATCCGCTCCGCCGTCTTCTCGCCGATCCCGGTGACGCCGGCGAGCCCGAGACGGACGGCGTAGCGGCCGTCTCTGCGGTGCGCGGCGGTCTCATCCGGGGCGTTCGGATCGAACGGATCCGGATCCGTGCCAGGAGGACGGGCCGGGAGCTGATGCGTGCACGACTCCCGCCCGGTGCGCCCCGTCGCCGCCGGATCCACCGGCTCCAGGGTCTCCGTCGCCCCGGACAGGCGGATGTCCGGCCGGCGCACCTCGACCCCGTGCCGGCGGGCGTCGCCGGTGAGCGTCGCGGCGGAGTAGAACCCCATGGGCTGGGAGCGCAGCAGGCCGGCGAGGAAGGCGGCGGGGTAGTGCAGCTTGAGCCAGGAACTGGCGTACACGAGCAGCGCGAACGAGAGCGAGTGCGACTCTGCGAAGCCGAAATCGGAGAAGGCCTGGATCTGCGCATAGATGCGATCCGCGGTCTCCCCGTCCAGCCCGTGCCGGTGCATGCCCGCGTACAGGCTCTCCCGGATGCTGTCGATCTTCTCCAGCCCGCGCTTGGAGCCCATCGCGCGGCGCAGCGTATCGGCCTCGTCGGCGGTGCAGTCGCCGAGCGCGGTGGCCATCTGGATGAGCTGCTCCTGGAAGACCGGGATGCCCAGCGTGCGGTTCAGCACCGGCTCCAGCTTCGGATGCGCGTAGGTCACCTTCTCCTGGCCCAGCTTGCGGCGCACGAAGGGGTGCACCGCCCCGCCCTGGATGGGGCCGGGGCGGATGAGGGCGATCTGGATCGCGAGCTCGTAGAACTCCCGCGGCTGGAGGCGGGGGAGCAGCCCCATCTGCGCGCGGGACTCGACCTGGAACACCCCGATCGTGTCGGCGCGGCAGAGCATGTCGTAGACCGCGGGCTCCTCCTTCGGCAGGGAATCCAGCGTCCACTCCTCTCCGGTGGCCTCGTGGACCAGGTCTAAGCAGTGCCGCAGGGCGGAGAGCATCCCGAGCCCGAGCAGGTCGAACTTCACCAGGCCCATCCAGGCGCTCGCGTCCTTGTCCCACTGGATCACGGTGCGCTTGTCCATCCGGGCATGCTCGACGGGGACGACCTCGCCGACCGGGCGCCGGGTGAGCACCATGCCGCCGGAGTGGATCCCCAGGTGGCGGGGCGCGCGCAGCAGCTCATCCGCGTAGGCGACCACCTGCTCCGGGATGTCGTGGTCGGGGACGGGGCTCAGATCCAGTCCCCAGCGCTCCACCTGGCGCGACCAGGCGTCCTGCTGACCGGGGGAGTGCCCGAGCGCGCGGGCCATGTCGCGCACCGCGTTCTTCGGCCGGTACTGGATGACGTTCGCGACCTGTGCCGCGTTCTCCCGGCCGTAGGTGTCGTAGACCCATTGGATGATCTCCTCGCGGCGCCCCGAGTCGAAGTCGACGTCGATGTCCGGCTCCTCGGTGCGGGTCGTGGCGAGGAATCGCTCGAAGGGCAGCCCGTAGAGGATCGGATCCACCGCGGTGATGCCGAGCAGATAGCAGACCACGCTCGCCGCGGCCGATCCGCGGCCCTGGCACAGGATCCCGCGGTCCTTCGCCTCCTTCACGATCCCGTGCACGATGAGGAAGTAGCCCGGGAAGTCCTTCTCCTCGATCACGTTCAGCTCCCGCTCGATGCGGCCTCGCCCCTCGGCGGTGAGCTCCTTGGGGGAGTGCTCCGGATACCTCTCCGGCACTGCGGCCCAGACCAGCGCGCGCAGGTGGCTCATCGGGGTCTCGCCCGCGGGCACGCTCATCGTGGGCAGGGCGGGCTTGGCGCGGCGCAGCGGGAAGGCGCAGGCCTCGGCGATCTCGAGGCCCGCTGCGATCGCCCCGGGGTAGCGGGCGAAGCGCGCCGTCATCTCCGCCCCTGAGCGCAGGTGCGCCGCGCCGTGCGCGGGCAGCCACCCCTCGAGCTCCCGCATGCTGCGGGTGGCGCGCACCGCGGCGATCGCCTCGGCGAGCTCGGCCCGCTCCGGCACCGCGTAGTGCACGTTGTTCGTGCACACCACGGGCAGGCCGTGCCGGAGCGCGAGGCCGGCGAGGGCGTCGTTGCGGCGGCTGTCCAGGGGGTCGCCGTGGTCGATGAGCTCGACCGCCACCCGGTCCGCGCCGAACAGGTCGATGAGGGTGCGCAGCGCGCGCTCCGCGCCCTCCGGCCCCTCCCGCTCGAGGGCGGAGCGCACGGCCCCCTTGCGGCAGCCGGTGAGGATCGTCCAGTGCCCCTCGGCACGGTTCGCGAGCGACTCGAGATCGTAGAACGGCCGGCCCTTCTCACCCCCGCGCAGCTGCGCCTCGGTGATCGCGGCGGAGAGGCGGTGGTACCCCTCCTCGCCCCGGGCCAGCACGAGCAGGTGCTCGCCGAGCGGATCCGGCAGGCCTCGGCGCTCCGGGGGCGGCAGGAGGGCGGCGCTCCTGCGAGCGGTACCCGCGCGGGCGGCAGGGTCGTGCGCGTCGGGACCGGGCAGCGACAGCTCCGCGCCGAACACGGTCTGCAGCGGCGGACCGGAGGGCTCCGCGTCGGTCGTGCCGTCGGCCTCCCCCTTCTCCGAGCTCAGGAGGGACTCGGCGGCCTCGGCGAAGCTCGCGGCGCCGTAGAAGCCGTCGTGGTCGGTGATCGCGAGGGCGGTCAGCCCCAGCCGCTGCGCCTCGGCGATGAGGTCCTCGGGGGAGGACGCGCCGTCGAGGAAGGAGTACGAGGAGTGCGCGTGCAGCTCGGCGTAGGGGACGGCGTCGGCCGGACGCTCGATCCGGCCCAGCCGGATCGGCGGGCGTTTGTGCATGCGCGAGGGCGCGTCCACCGCGATCCGCTGGTGCAGCGGCGGTGTGCGCCCGCTCAGCGTGCGCTCCATCTCGGCCCACGACATCTCCGGGTTGTGCCAGCCCATCAGTGATACCTCCCCTCGGCCAGCCAGCGTCCGGCGGCGGTCTCCGACACCCCTGCTTCGGTTTCGGCACCGGCACCGGTTCCTGCGGCTTCGGCACGGGAGGCGCCGGTTCCGGCGAGGTGCAGCACCAGCCAGGCCCGCTCCTCGACGTCGACGAGCTGCAGGCGCTCGCCGCGGAGGGCTCCGGCCGGATCCCCGCGCCGATCCCGCACCGGCCAGGGGCCCGCCCAGGACGCCACGGCGCAGGCGTCCACCGCCGCCGGATCCGCGGTGAGCCGCCCACGCCCGTCGACGCCGACCGGGGAGCCGTCCGCCGCGGTCACCGCGATCGGCCGCGGCGGGTCGAACACCTCCGCCGGCAGCGGATCCGGCAGCTGCCCGGGCCAGGGCTGATCCGCGGAGCGTGCCGGCACCACCCGCTCGCCCCAGGGGGTGAGCTGCTGCCGGTCGGAGAGGAGCCGCCCGCCGGCGACGACGGCGGTGACCACGCCCTCGTGCCCGAGCAGGGTCTGCACGCGCGAGACGGCGTGGTGCAGCCGCTCGTCGGTGCCGGATCCGAACAGGCCGGGCTGGTGGTGCGCGGCGTCGTCGACGGCGACCGGGGCGATCCGCACCCGGGCGATGCCGCGGAAGCGATGCGCCTCATCGGCGTCGGCGCCGGTCGCCGCAGCCTCGGCGGCCAGCGACTCCAGCTGCCAGCGCACCCGGTCGACGAGATCGGCGGCTTCGAAGCAGGTGGGGTGCAGCCAGGTGCGCGAGGTCACCTGCCCGTCGTCGTCCGTGAGATCGATCCGCACCTCGGTGCACACCAGGGAGGCCTTCCCGAGCGCGAGGAGCACGGCGTCCGCGCTCTGCCGGACCGCGAACGCGATCTGATCGGACTGCCCGAGAGGCGACTCGAACTCGACCTCCGCGGCGAGCTCCGGATCCGGATCCCGCGGCACGACGGGGCGGGAATCCGCTCCCGAGGCCAGGGCGTGCAGGCGCCCCCCGTGCTCGCCGAAGCGCTCCCGCAGCCGCTCCGGGCCGAGGGCCGCGAGCTCGCCGAGGGTGTGGATCCCGAGGCGGAGCAGCAGCGCCGTCACCCCCGGGGTCCGCAGCGCCTGCACCGGCAGCGGGGCGAGGAACGCGGCCGAGGCGCCCGCGGCGACCACGAGCAGCGGGTCTCCGCCGCGCGCGGCGAGCTCTGCGGTGAACGGCCCGTCCGCGATCCCGAGCCGCACCTCGGGATGCCCCGACGCCGCGAGCAGGGCGTGCAGCGCGCGGGCGGCCTCGGCCTCGCCGCCGTGGTACCGGGCCACGCCGCGGGCGCGGAGCAGGACGAGCCCGGGACGGAGCAGCTGCGCCCCGGGCGCCTGCGCCTCGATCAGGCGCAGCACCGGCTGGAACGCCCGCTCGTCGCGGGCCGGATCCGCGGGCAGGAGGCGCAGGCTCGGCACCAGCCCCTGTGCCTCGCGGCGGCGCTGCCCGGTCCGCACGCCCTGCGCGCGTGCGGCCGCGCTGCAGGCGACCACCCGGTTCGCATGCAGGATCGCCGCAGGCTCCTCCGCCTCGGCGCCCAGCGCCGCGCGCAGCGGCCAGTCCGGGAACCACAGCACGATCACCCGAACCGGTTCCCGCGCTGCGCGGCTCATCCGGTCGCCGCCAGGAGGGTGCTCGCTCCGGCACCGGGATGCGTCTCGGTGGATCCGCCGGATGCGCCGTGCAGGGACGGGAACGGGACGAGCCGGGGTGCGGCGGGGGCGGTGGCCTCGATCGTGCCGTGCGCGCCGGGCAGCCGCACCCGCACGCTCTGCGGCACGGGGGAGCGGCGGGTGCGCGCGGTGACCGTCACCTCGCACTCCTCCAGGGTGCCCCAGCCGGATCCGAGTCCCCGCCAGCGCGGATCGTGCACGCGGATCGACCCCTCGCTCTGCGGCCAGGGGCCGGCGGAGACCACCAGCAGGGTGCAGCCCCGGTCGCGCAGCCGGGCGTTCAGCCGGCTCAGCTCCGCATCCCGCACCGGGGTCGAGGGGCGGATCGCGATCAGCGGGATCACCTCGCTCAGCGCGGAGACGACAGAGAGCCAGCGCGGGCCCGGTGCGGGGACGAGGAGCAGGCGCTCCAGCTCCACGCCATGCCCGGCCAGCGCCTCCAGGCCCAGCGTGGGCATGCCGACGGCGGCGCACCACGCGCCGGTTCCGGAGGCGCCGGAGAGCAGCGCCCCGATGAGCCCGGGTGAGGGGGAGAGGGAGTAGGTCGTGCCGACCTGCAGGCCCCCTTCGGGGAGGATCGCCTCCAGGGGCGCGGGGACCGGGAGGAGGGGCAGGTCGCTGCGCCGGCGCTGCATGCGGGTGATCTCGCGCCGCAGGCGCAGCACGTCCCCGGCGCGGGTGTCGGCGTCGGGGGCGATCATGGAAGCGAGCGTCATCCCCATGGTCTCCATTCTCGAATCTTTTTTCGAATATCGCAACAGCATGGATCACGATATTCCGTACATCCGACATGGTGAGCCGAGGCCGGGATCCTGCACCGACCCGGCCCGACCGATCGGGCCGGGTTATCCACAGCCCATCCCACGGCGGCGCCGACTCTTCTACCGTCGAGGCATGGATCCCGTCCCCGTCGTGCTGGTGCACCTGGTGCTGCTCGGGATCGGCGCCTGGCTGATCGTGATCGACATCGGCACGCACCGGCTCCCGGACCGGATCGTGCTGCCGACCCTTGCGGGTGCGCTGCTGCTGGCGCTCGCCGCAGCGGTGCTCGCGGGGCAGGGCGTGCGCCTGCTCGGGGCGTTGTGGGGGATGCTGCTCCTGGGCGGGTTCTACGCGCTGCTGCGACTGTTCAGCCGCGAGGGCATGGGCGGCGGCGACGTGAAGCTCGCCGCCCTCATCGGGCTGGTGCTGGGCTGGCACGGCTGGCAGGCGCTCCTGATCGGCGCGGCGGCGGCGTTCGTGCTGGGTGCCGTGCACGCCCTCGGGCTCATCGTGCTGCGTCGCGCGACCGGGGCGACGCACATCGCGTTCGGGCCGTGGATGATCGTCGGCAGCGCCCTCGGCATCGCGGCGGCGTGACGCGGGGGCGCGCTCGGGGCGGGCGGGCTGGCTGGCATGACGCGCTCTGCGGGCGCTCGGGGGATTAGGGTGAGCACATGGCACTCGCACGGCTTCACGGCGGCCCGTTGAACGGGCAGATCATCCCCCTCGGTGCGGCGGACGACGAGATCGCCGTCCCCTACAGCGAGACGCTGCTCGTCTACAACCGGCGCGGCGAGCCGACGCACACGGGCGCACACGACGGCCCCACCGAGATCGAGTACTGGTATCAGGGGTCTCAGGACGACATCAACCCCGCGGATGTCTGAGCCCTCGCGCACGCTCGAGGTCGAGCGCAAGTACGACGTCGACGGCGGCACGCCGCTGCCGGCGTGGGATGCGATCCCCGGCGTCGACGCAGTGACGGCCGGTGAGGCCAGGGATCTGGACGCGCAGTACTTCGACACCGCGGACGGCGATCTGGCGCGCGCGGGCGTGGCGCTGCGGCGCCGCACCGGCGGCCCGGACGAGGGCTGGCACGTGAAGGGGCCGCGCACCGGGGACGGACGCCTCGAGCTCGGCTGGCCGCTCGGCGAGACCGACGAGCTGCCGGCGGCGGTGGCCGAAATCGTCGCGCAGTGGACGACGGATCCGGTCCTCCCGCTCGCCCGCATCGAGAACGCCCGCACCGCCTACCTGCTCACGGGCCCGGACGGCGTGGTGGCCGAGTTCGTGGACGATCAGGTCCGCGGCACGGATCTGCGCCGCGGCGGGCAGCGCGAGTGGCGCGAATGGGAGATGGAGCTGGGCCCGGCGGCCCCGGCGGACGATGCGGGCCGCGACGCCTTCTTCCACGCCGTGGAGCAGGCGGTCCTCGCCGCCGGCGGCAGGGCGTCCCTCTCGGGGTCGAAGCTGGGGCGCGCTCTCGGGTTCTGACCGGGAGTCGCGTGAGCGTGCCGCCGGAGTCTGCTGACGCCCGGACGTCGGGGCCGATCGCCTGGCAGACGCCGATGAGGATCCGCGGGCCTCTTCCCGGGCGCCCGCGCACCGTGATTGAGTGGCACCATGAGCAGCCCTGCGGTGCTGAGATCCCTGCGGACGATGGTGCCGGACACGGTCCTGCACCAGGACGAGGTGCGCGACGTCTTCGCGGCGCAGCCGGGGCTCTCCCGCCTCGCCCGCCGCATCGTCACCGCGTCCTTCGACGGATCCGGGATCGACACCCGCCGCACCGTGCTCGAGGAGCTCACGCGGGCGGGGGCGGACGCGCCGCCGGTCTTCTTCGACCGCGCCACCGGGGAGCTGCTGTCCCCGGGGACCGGGGTGCGCAACGAGGTCTACACGCGCGAGGCCGGGCGGCTGTTCGTCGCCGCCGCGCGGGCGGCCCTCGACGCGGACCCCGAGATCGGACCGGACGACATCACGCACGTGATCACGGTCTCCTGCACCGGCTTCCACGCTCCGGGACCGGAGTACGAGATCGTGCGCGCGCTCGGCCTGCCGGACGCGGTGCAGCGCTATCACCTCGGCTTCATGGGCTGTTACGCCTCGATGCCGGCGCTGCGCGCGGCGGCCCAGTTCTGCGCGGCGGATCCGGACGCCGTCGTGCTGGTGGTCAGCGTCGAGCTGTGCACCCTGCACCTGCGCTCCTCCGAGGATCCTGACGTGATCGTCGCCTCGTCCCTCTTCGCCGACGGGGCGGCGGCGGGCCTCGTCACCGCGCGTCCGTGTCCCTCCGGAGTCCCCGGTCTGCGCCTGGACCGCTTCCACACGGCCCTCGCCCCGCAGGGGGAGAAGGACATGGCGTGGACGATCGGCGACCACGGCTTCGAGATGGTCCTCTCCACCGCCGTGCCGCAGATCATCGGCGAGACCATCGTGGAGGCGCTGCGGCCGCTGTACGCCGGGGAGCTGGCCGACCCGTTCCAGGACGGCAGGATCGGCGAAGCGGTGCGGCACTGGGCGATCCATCCGGGCGGGCGCAGCATCCTCGACCGGGTGCAGGACAGGCTGAGCCTCAGCGACACGCAGCTGCACCCGGCCCGGGAGACGCTGCGGGTGCACGGCAACATGTCCAGCGCGACGATCCTGTTCGTGCTGCAGCGGATCCTGGGCGAGGGCGCCCGGCACGGCGAGCGGGTCTCGGCGATGGCGTTCGGCCCGGGGCTGACCGCGGAGAGCGCGCTGATGACGGTGATCGGCGCGGAAGGCGATGGGCGCTGACCTGTCCGCACGCGCGGTCGACGTGCCGGAGCTGATGGACGACCCGGGCGCCGACCCGCAGGCGCTGGAGCACACCTACCGGCTGTTCGGGGCGGTGAACGCCGTCGTCTCCCGCCCCGGCGCGCTGTACCGGCGCGACATCCGGCCCCGGGCGAGGGCGGGCCGGGTGCGGATCCTCGACGTCGGCGCCGGCGGGGGCGATCTGTGCCGCGCGCTCGCCGCGCGGCTCGCCCGGGACGGGCTGGCGGCCGAGATCACGGCGCTCGACGCGGATGAGCGCGCCACGGCCTGGGCCGCCGGGCACGATGCCGGCGCCGGCGTGACCTACCGGTGCGCGCTCGTGGCGGACCTGGTCGGCGCCGGGGAGACGTACGACGTCGTGCTGTCCAATCATGTGCTGCACCACCTCGGCGCGGACGAGCTGCAGGGCATGCTCGCCGACACCGCGCGGCTCGCGGGAGAGACCGGGCTCGTGGTGCATCGAGACATCGCGCGCAGCCGGGCGGCCTACGCCCTGTTCGCCGCGGGGACGTGGCCGTTCGCCGGGAATCTGCTGGCCGGATCCTTCATCCGCTCGGACGGGCTGACCAGCATCCGACGCTCCTACACGGCCGCAGAGCTCTCCGCCCTGGCCCCGGCGGGCTGGACCGTGTGGGTCGGGATGCCCGCGCGCCTGGAGCTGCGCCGAGAGGCTCGCGATGGCCGGCGCTGAGGCGTCGCCCGGGCGCACCGTCCCGCGCGACCACGACGTCGTGATCGTCGGCGCCGGCCCGGTCGGGCTGCTCCTGGCCTGCCTGCTCGCCCAGGACGGCATCGATGCTGTGGTCTGCGAACGGCGAAGCGGCGACGACCCTCGCAGCCGGGCCATCGGCATCCATCCTCCCGGCCTGGAGCTGCTCGACCGCGCAGGCGTGGGCAGTGCGGCCCGGGCCGAGGCGCTGACGCTGGAAGGCGGCGACGTGCTCAGCCGCGGCCGGATCCTGGCGGCGCTGACGTTCCCCGAGCAGCGTCGCGTGCGGGTGCTGCCGCAGCAGCGCACGCACGCGCTGCTGCGGGACCGGCTGCAGACGCTGTCGGCCGGATCGCTGCACCGGGGATGTGCAGTGGGCGCCGTCCGGGATGAGGGCGAGTTCGTGCGGCTGGCGGTCGATCGCCCGGCCGGGCGGCAGGAGATCACCGCGGCGTTCGTGGTGCTTGCGGACGGCGTGCACAGCGCGCTGCGCCGCGAGGTCGGCCTCGACTGGCGGCACCGCCCTGGCCGCGCGGCGTACACGATGGCCGACGTCCCCGATCCCGCGGCCGGAGTGCGCGCGCAGCTGTACTGCGGACCCGGGGGCATCGTCGAGGCGTTTCCGCTGCCGGGCGGCATGCGGCGCTGGGTGCTGCGAGGCGGCGGTGTGCATACCGGGGCAGATCTCCGCGCCGCGATCGGGACGCGGATCGGGCAGGATCCGGAGATCGAGGACGACATCCAGCCGACCGGCTTCGTCGCGGCCCAGCATCTGGCCCGGACGATCGTCCGCGGTCGTGTGGCGCTGTTGGGCGACGCGGCGCACGAGATCAGCCCGATCGGGGGTCAGGGTATGAACCTGGGGTGGGCGGATGCGGGCCGTCTCGCCGCGGCGATCCGCGAGGCGCTCTCCCGGGGGACATCGGAGCTGGGCGGCTACGCCCGCGAGACGCTCCGGTCCGCCCGAACGGTCCAGGGCCGCGCGGCGTTCTACATGTCGATGGGTGCTCCGGCACGCGGCCTGCCGCTGGCCGCCCGTGAGGTGCTGATCCGCGCGCTCGGCAGCGCGCCGCTGCGCACCTGGAGCACCGGGCTGGTGACGATGCGCGGTCTGTGACGTCCCGGTGCGGAGATGCCGAAGGGCCGGTCGCGCAGAACGCGCAACCGGCCCCTGGGCCCGATCGGATCCGATCAGAGGTTGATCATGTGCCCCGCGAGGCCGTGGAACGCCTCCTGCAGCGCCTCCGACAGCGTCGGGTGCGTGTGCACGTTGCGTGCGGCCTCGAGGGCGGTGAGGTCCCACTTCTGCGCGAGGGTCAGCTCGGGCAGGAGCTCGGACACGTCGGGGCCGATCAGGTGGCCGCCGATGAGCTCGAGGTGCTCGGCATCGGCGATGAGCTTGACGAAGCCGACCGGCTCGCCCAGGCCGTTCGCCTTGCCGTTCGCGCTGAATGGGAACTTCGCGACCTTGATCTCGCGACCCTCGGCCCGTGCCTGCTCCTCGGTGAGGCCGAAGCTCGCGACCTGCGGCTGGCAGAACGTCGCGCGCGGCATCATCCGGTAGTCGCCCAGCGTCATGGTCTCGGCCTTGCCGATGGTCTCGGCGGCGACGACGGCCTGCGCCTCGGCGACGTGCGCGAGCTGCAGCTTGGCGGTGACGTCGCCGATCGCGTAGATGCCCTCGACGTTGGTGCGCATGTGGTCGTCGATGTCGATCGCGCCGCGGTCGGTGAGGGCGACGCCGGTGTTCTCCAGGCCGTAGCCGTTCACGTTCGGGGCGAAGCCGACCGACATGAGGACCTTGCCCGCGGTGATCTCACCGGGCTGGCCGTCGCGCGTCTCGTAGGTGACGTGCACAGAGGAGCCGTTGTCGGTGACGGTCTTGACCGCGGTCGAGGTGAGGATGTCGACGCCGAGCTTCTTGTACTGCTTCTGGATCTCCTTGGAGACCTCGACGTCCTCGTTGGGCAGCGCGCGGTCGAGGAACTCGATGATGGTGACCTTGACGCCGTAGTTCGCCAGCACGTAGCCGAACTCCATGCCGATCGCGCCGGCGCCGACGATGACGATCGACTCGGGCAGGTCGCGGGTGAGGATCTGCTCCTCGAAGGTGACGACGTTGTCGCTGAGCTGCACGCCCGGCAGCAGGCGGACCGTGGATCCGGTCGCGATGATGACGTTGTCGAAGGTGACCTCTTCGGTCGTGCCGTCGGACTTCGCGACCGAGATCGCCTTCGGTCCGGTGAAGGTGCCGCGGCCGTCGTACTCGACGACCTTGTTCTTCTTCATCAGGAAGTGGATGCCCTTGACGTGGGTGTCCGCCACCTTGCGGCTGCGGTCGAACGCCGCGCCGAAGTCGAAGTGCACGTCGCCCGAGATGCCGAAGAAGTCGGCCTTGTGGGTGAAGGTGTGCGCGATCTCCGCATTCTTCAGGAGCGACTTGGAGGGGATGCACCCCACGTTGAGGCAGATGCCGCCCCAGTACTTCTCCTCGATGATCGCGGTGGAAAGGCCGAGCTGGGCGCTGCGGACGGCGGCGACGTAGCCGCCGGGGCCAGCGCCGAGGATGACGACGTCGTAGTGTGGCATGCTCCCAGCCTATCGCCCGCGCGCCGCTCTCCGGGCAGGCCCGGACGGGCCGGATCCGGCTCCCGGCGGGGGCGGGCTTCCGATAGGCTGGAACGCCAGAGGAGGGGTGCACGATGACTGAGAACGACGTTCCCGAAGGCGCCGTCCGCCGCGGCGGTGAGCCCGCGCATGACACGACGCAGACGTTCGGACACGACTCCGACCTGTCGTTCGTCCCGTTCGGCGCCGAGCTGACGGAGGTGGAGCAGGCGGCGATCGCGGCCCTGCCGTCCGGGTCCGCGCTGCTGCTGGTCCGCTCCGGCGCACTCGCCGGTGCCCGCTACCTGCTCGACGCGGCCGTGGCCACGGTCGGCCGCCACCCCGAGGCGGACATCTTCTTCGACGACGTCACGGTGTCCCGCCGGCACGCCGAGGTGATCCGCACCGGCACGGCCTTCGAGATCGTGGACCAGCGTTCGCTGAACGGCACCTACGTGAACGGCGAGCGGGTCGACCGCAGCGAGCTGCACAACGGCTACGAGGTGCGCGTCGGCAAGTTCCGGCTGAACTTCTTCGCTTCGCCCGCAGACCTGGCGCAGGCGATCGACTGATGGCGGCCTCAGCCGCCGCGCGATCCGCCCCGTCCGGTCTGCTGAGCATCGGCCAGGTGCTCGCGCGCCTGACGCCGGAGTTCCCCGATGTGCGCGCCTCGAAGCTGCGCTTCCTCGAGGAGAAGGGGATCGTGACCCCGGTGCGCACCGCGTCGGGGTACCGCAAGTTCTCCGGCGCCGACCTCGAGCGCATCCGCGTCGCCCTCACGCTGCAGCGCGACCAGTACCTGCCGCTCAAGGTCATCCGCGAGCACCTCGACGCCTTGGAGGCGGCCGGAGGTGCCGCCGAGCTTCCCGCGTCGATCGTTCCGGGGCCGCACCGGTACCGCCGCGAGGAGCTCGTCTCCGCGGCAGGGGCGACGCACGCCCTGCTCGGCGATGCGGTCTCCAGCGGCATGCTGCCCGCAGCCGAGACCTACCCGGAATCCGCCGTGTCGCTGCTGCGCGCGCTCGTCGCACTGGACGGGCACGGCATCGGCCCGCGCCACCTGCGGCCGCTGCGGCAGAGCGCCGAGCGCGACATCGCCCTGGTGCAGTCGGCGCTGTCCGCGCTGCTGCGCCGCACGGACACGCCCTCGCGCGCCCGGGCCAGCGAGATGGCGCCCGAGCTGGCCTCGCGCCTGGACGAGGTGCGCGCGCTCCTGGTCAAGGACGGCATCGGCCGGCTGCTGTCGTAACGAACTGATTGCGACACACCCCCGGGCGGGAGCGGATGTCGTTGTCGGGGATGCCGTGCTGATCTAGCGTGGAGTCATCGACTTTCAGGTTGTGGTTGAAGGATGCTGTGCCTTCAGGATGAGGAGGATGCCATGAGCACCGAGGAACGGGGCGATGCACCGTCGTTCGGAGACGATCTCCTCTTCACCGACGGGCTTCCCGCGATGGACGACGAGGTCGGCTACCGCGGGGCCGTGGCCGCGCGCGCGGCGGGCATCACCTACCGCCAGCTGGACTACTGGGCCCGCACAGAGCTGGTCGTGCCGACCGTCCGCGGCGCACGCGGATCCGGTTCCCAGCGCCTCTACGGCTTCCGCGACATCCTCGTGCTCAAGCTCGTCAAGGAGCTGCTGAACACCGGCATCTCGCTGCAGCAGATCCGCACCGCCGTCGATCAGCTGCGGGCCGCCGGCATCCGCGATCTGGCGGGCACGACGCTCATGAGCGACGGCGCCTCGGTCTACCTGTGCACCTCGAACGACGAGGTCATCGACCTGCTGAGCCGCGGCCAGGGCGTCTTCGGCATCGCCGTGGGCAAGGTGTTCCACGAGGTCGAGGCGACGCTGGTGGAGTTCGACGCGCTCGTGCCGGAGCCGGCGGACGACCTCGCCGCACGTCGCGCGCGTCGCACCGCCTGACAGCGGTCTGCTCCGGCCCTGTTCTGGGGGCGTTGAGCGAGCACCGAGCGCGGCGGGGAGCGAGACGATCGGGGCGTCCTCGTGAGGGCACCGCGTTTCGTCTCGCTCGGCCTTCGGCCGTGCTCGCTCAACGACCCCGGTGGGGAGGGGCGTGTGTTCGGTCGACGAGCCCGGAGGGGCGCGGAATCAGACGCGGGTGTCGTCGGGCAGGGCGATGCGCCCGGTGCGGATCACCCGGTCCAGCAGCGTGTCGAAGTCGGCGGCGAGCTCCTGCGCGGAGTCGCCGGGCCAGATGTGCAGCGGCTTCGCGGCGCCCTGCGCCTGCTGCAGCGAGGTGCGCTCGGGCAGCTGCGGCGACAGCACCAGCGGTCCGAACATGTCACGCAGCTCCTTGATGCGGAACTGATGCTCGATGGACTGCGGGCGCACGCGGTTGACCACGATGCCCAGCGGCTGCAGGCGCGGGGAGAGGCCGCGACGGATCTCCTCGATGGCGCGCAGCGCGCGGTCCGCGGCGGCGACCGAGAACAGTCCCGGCTCGGTGACGACCATGACCCGGTCGCTCGCGGCCCAGGCGGTGCGGGTGAGCGCGTTCAGCGACGGCGCGCAGTCGATCAGCACGAGGTCGTAGTCGGCCTCGACGGCGGCGAGGGCCTCCTCCAGCTTCCATACGTCGCGCACGCTCGGGTGCGGACCGTCGAAGTTGATCGCGGAGGGGCTGCCGATGAGCACGTCGATCGTCCCGGGATGCACCTTCGCCCAGCCCGAGGACGTGATCGCCTGGCGGACGACCTTCTCCTTGGGGTTCGCCAGGACGTCGGCGATGTTGAGCCGCCCGGCGACCTGGATGTCCATGCCGGTGGAGACGTCCGACTGCGGGTCGAGGTCGACCACGAGGGTCCGGACGCCGCGGGCGAAGGCCGCCGAGGCGAGGCCGAGGGTCACGGTCGTCTTGCCGACACCGCCCTTGAGGGAACTGACGCTGAGTACGTGCACGGAGACCACGTTACCTTCCTCTAGGCTGAGGACACACTCAGCCCCCCGATGCGCGTAGCTGCGCAACCAGTGTTCGAGGTGCCCATGTTCCAGAAGATCCTTGTGGCCAACCGTGGCGAGATCGCCATCCGCGCGTTCCGCGCGGCATTCGAAGTGGGGGCGCGCACAGTCGCCGTGTTCCCCTGGGAGGATCGCGGATCCCTCCACCGCCAGAAAGCGGACGAGTCCTATCAGATCGGCGAGGTCGGGCATCCGGTCCGCGCCTACCTCGACGTGGACGAGATCATCCGCGTCGCGCGTGAGAGCGGAGCGGACGCGATCTATCCGGGATACGGCTTCCTCTCGGAGAACCCCGAGCTGGCCGCCCGCGCCGCGGAGCACGGGATCGCGTTCATCGGTCCGCCGTCGCACGTGCTGGAGATGGCCGGCAACAAGGTGACCGCGAAGCAGCACGCGGTCGCGGCGGGCGTGCCGGTGCTGCGGTCGACCGCGGCCTCCGACGACGTCGACGAGCTGGTGGCCCAGGCCGAGGGCATCGGATTCCCCATCTTCGTCAAGGCCGTCGCCGGCGGCGGCGGACGCGGGATGCGCCGGGTGGCGTCGATCGGAGAGCTGGCGCCCGCACTGGCCGAGGCCATGCGCGAGGCCGGCAGCGCCTTCGGCGATGCGCGGGTGTTCCTCGAGCAGGCCGTGCAGCGGCCGCGGCACATCGAGGTGCAGGTGCTCGCGGACGGCACGGGGCACACCGTGCACCTGTTCGAGCGCGACTGCTCGGTGCAGCGCCGCCATCAGAAGGTGGTCGAGATCGCCCCGGCGCCGAACCTCGACGACACGATCCGCAAGGCCCTGCACGGCTATGCGGTCGCCTTTGCGAAGTCCATCGGCTACGAGAACGCGGGCACCGTCGAGTTCCTCCTGGAGACCGCGGGGGAGCGGGCCGGCGAGGTCGTCTTCATCGAGATGAACCCGCGGATCCAGGTCGAGCACACGGTCACCGAGGAAGTCACCGACGTCGACCTCGTGCAGTCGCAGATCCGGATCGCGGCGGGCGAGACGCTCTCCGATCTGGGCCTGGACCAGGACAGCATCCAGCTGCGCGGCGCCGCCCTGCAGTGCCGGATCACGACGGAGGATCCGGCGCAGGGCTTCCGACCCGACACCGGACGGATCACGACCTACCGCTCGCCGGGCGGCGCCGGCATCCGTCTCGACGGCGGCACCACGGCCGCGGGTTCCCAGATCAGCCCGCACTTCGACTCGATGCTCGCGAAGCTCACCTGTCGCGGCCGCGACTTCCCGGCGGCGGTGGCACGGGCGAAGCGGGCACTCGCCGAGTTCCGGATCCGCGGTGTCGCCACCAACATCCCGTTCCTGCGGGCGGTGCTGGACGACCCGGCGTTCGTCGCCGGTGACGTGTCGACGCTCTTCATCGAGGAGCGTCCGGAGCTGCTCACCAGCAATCCCTCCAGGGACCGCGCGACCCGGCTGCTGAACTGGCTCGGCGACGTCACCGTGAACAAGCCGTACGGCGCGAAGCCGCTGTCGCCCTCTCCGGGCAGCAAGCTCCCGAAGATCGACCTGAGCGCGGAGCCGCCCGCCGGGGCCCGTGAGCGGCTGCTGCGGCTCGGGCCGGCCGGCTTCGCCCAGGCGCTGCGGGAGCAGACGGCGCTCGCGGTGACCGAGACGACGTACCGCGATGCGCACCAGTCGCTGCTCGCCACGCGTGTGCGCACGCGGGACCTGGTGCGCGTCGGTCCGCACGCGGCGCGGATGACGCCGCAGCTGCTCTCGATCGAGGCATGGGGCGGCGCGACCTACGACGTGGCCCTGCGCTTCCTCGCGGAGGACCCGTGGGAGCGCCTGGAGGCGCTGCGCGCGGCGCTGCCCAACATCCCGCTGCAGATGCTGCTGCGCGGACGCAACACGGTCGGCTACACCCCACGGCCGGTCGAGGTGACGAACGCCTTCGTGCGCGAGGCGGCGTCCACCGGGGTCGACATCTTCCGCATCTTCGACGCGCTCAACGACGTGTCTCAGATGCGCCCCGCGATCGACGCGGTGCTGGAGACCGGCACCGCGGTCGCCGAGGTGGCGCTCTGCTACACGGGTGATCTGCTCGACCCGTCGGAGCAGCTCTACACGCTGGACTACTACCTGGGCCTCGCCGAGCAGATCGTTCAGAGCGGCGCGCACATCCTCGCGATCAAGGACATGGCGGGGCTCCTCCGGCCCGCGGCCGCGGCGCGCCTCGTGTCCGCCCTGCGCGAGCGGTTCGACCTGCCGGTCCAGGTGCACACCCACGACACCGCCGGCGGGCAGCTCGCGACGCTGCTGGCCGCGAGTGCGGCGGGCGCCGACGCGGTCGACACCGCCGCCGCACCGATGTCCGGCACGACGAGCCAGCCCTCGCTGTCCGCGCTCGTCGCGGCCCTCGCGCACACCGAGCGCGACACCGGGCTCGATCTGCAGGCGATCGGCGACCTGGAGCCGTACTGGGAAGGCGTGCGCCAGCTCTACCGCCCCTTCGAGTCGGGCCTGCCCGCGCCCACCGGCCGCGTGTACCACCACGAGATCCCGGGCGGGCAGCTGTCGAACCTGCGGCAGCAGGCGATCGCGCTGGGCCTGGCAGACGACTTCGAGCGCATCGAGGACATGTACGCGGCCGCGGACCGGATCCTCGGCCGGATCCCCAAGGTGACGCCCTCCTCGAAGGTCGTCGGCGATCTCGCCCTGGCCCTCGTGGCCGCCGGAGCGGACCCCGCGGACTTCGAGCAGAACCCGCAGAACTACGACATCCCCGACTCCGTGGTCGGCTTCATGGCCGGCGAACTGGGAGACCTGCCCGGCGGGTGGCCGGAGCCGTTCCGCACGAAGGTGCTGGCAGGGCGGCGGGTGTCGATCGACGTCGTCCCGATCACCGCGGATGAGCAGCGTGCGCTCGACGGGGACAGCCTCGGTCGTCGGCAGGCGCTGAACCGCCTGCTCTTCCCCGGCCCCGCCGCGGAGTTCGAGCGCAACCGGGCCACCTTCGGCGACCTGTCCGCGCTCGGCACGCCCGACTACCTCTACGGCCTGGTGCCGGGCGAGGAGCACGTCGCGGAGATCGATCCCGGAGTGCAGCTCTACGTCGGTCTCGAGGCGATCGGGGAGGCGGACGAGAAGGGCATCCGCACCGTGATGACCACCCTGAACGGCCAGCTGCGACCGGTGTTCGTGCGGGACCGCTCCCTCAAGATCGACGTGCGCGAGGTGGAGAAGGCGGACACGTCCAGGCCCGGTCAGGTGGCGGCGCCGTTCTCGGGCGTGGTGACCATGAAATGCCAGGTCGGCGACGAGGTGCGTGCGGGCGAGCCGGTGGCGTCCATCGAGGCGATGAAGATGGAGGCGGCCATCACCGCTCCCGTGGACGGCGTCGTCGAACGGCTCGCGATCGGCGCCACCCAGCAGGTCGACGCGGGTGATCTGCTCGTCGTGATCCGCCCGTCGCACGCGGACTGAGCGCGGCCGGACGGGGCGGAGGGTGGTCCGCGCAGGACCCTCTCCGCCCCGGTCCGCCACGTGGGCGTGCGGCCGAGTGCACTAATCTTGTGCGTTGTGATGCGCTCGACAGGGCGCATCGCGGGGGAGAGACATCATGAGCACAGAACGCAGGAACCCACAGAGCGATGATCCCGGGGAAGACCTCGGAATCCTCGACGCCACCGGAGCCATCGGCACCGCCGGCATCGGGTTGCTCGGCGACGCGACCGCGCAGGTCCCCGTCGCTCTGCCGGTCCCGGACGACGACGATCTCGTCGACGACGACGTCACCGACGGGGAGTCCTTCGCCGGCCTCGTCCTCGACGCCGACCCCGCCGCTCTCGTCCAGGAGGACGACGGCATCGGCAGGATCCATCGGGGTGCGGGCTTCTCGGACATCGTGATCGAGATCCCGGCCGCCGCCGAGGAGATCGTGGAAGCCGAACTCGTCGAGGACGTCCCTGTCACGGACGAGGCCGATTCCGAAGCCGATTCCGAAGCCGACGCCGAAGCCGAGGCCGACGCGGGTGCGGTGGGCGGCGACGACGGATCCGTCGAGCCGGTACCGGCGACGCCGACGGTATCGGCGGCGCCCGTGGAGGAGACCGATTCGCCGGCCGGACCGGCACGCGCCGATGACCTGCCCGTCGCCGAGGTTGCGGTCGACGGGCGCGCTCCGGTCGCCGCCGGCGCGCGGGCCGAGGACGCAGCGGACCCGACGGACGATGCGTTCGGCGATTCCGCTCGCGAAGCCGCTGAGGCCGTCGATCCGCGCGAGTCCGCCGCGACTGCCGAACACCTCGGCGAACAGGCCCGCGACGTCGTGCAGTCCGATGACGTCGAACAGTCCGATGACGTCGTGCAGCCCGATGACGTCGTGCAGCCCGATGAGGATCAGGGCTCCGCCGCGGCGGTCGACGGGCGCCTCCTCGCATCCGTCGACGACACGCCCGCCCTGGCATCCGTCGACGCCCCCGCGCCGTCGCGACCCTGGCGTGCCATGTCGACCTTGGACGCATACCCCGCCCCTGCGCCCGGGATCGGGGCCGTGCTCGAGCCCGATCGGGCCGAGCCGTTCTCGGCATCCGTCGCCGAGGTGAGGACGCTGCGCGCCGCCCACGTGGCGGAGCCGGCATCGCCGCGAGAGCTCGATGAGAACGCCGCGACCTCCGCAGGGGCCGAGGAGGAGATCATGACCGACGACCATGCCCGGATCCCCGAGCCCGACCTCACGTCGCGCCGGCTGGACCAGCTCGGCGACCGCGAGCGCGAGAGCGCGGATCTGCTCACCGCCGACCGGCTGCTGGACTCGAGCAGGATCGCGGGGCCCGAACCCGAGGGACTGTGGAGCCACCTGCTGTACACGGTCTCCGGGCGGCGCATCAACATCGGCGACGGCAAGCGTGCGCAGCAGCGCAAGGCGCTGACCGCCCGCATCGCCGCGCCGCTGCAGGGCACGGCACGGTTCGTCCCCGTGCTGAGTCGCAAGGGCGGCATCGGCAAGACCACGGTGACCGCACTGCTCGGCATGGCCCTCGCCGACGCCCGGGAGGACCGGGTGATCGCCGTCGACGCGAACCCCGACCGCGGCACCCTGGCCGACCGGATCGCGCGCACCAGCAGCAAGACCGTGCGCGACCTGGTCCGCATCCATGACCAGGTGAGCGGCTACCACGACATCTCGGCCGTGGTCTCCCGGGACGCCACCCGCCTGGACGTGCTCGCGTCGGACGCCGATCCGCGCGTGTCGGAGGCGTTCAGCGACGAGGACTACGACCAGGTCGCCTCGGTCGCCGCACACTACTACTCGCTGGTGCTCACCGACACCGGCACCGGCATCGTGCACTCCGTGATGGGGGCGACCCTGGACCGGGCCGACACCGTCGTGATCGTCGCCGGCCTCAGCGTCGACGAGGCGCGACTCGCCTCGGAGACGCTCACCTGGCTGGAGACCAACGGTTACGCGGACAAGGTGCGCCAGGCCGTGGTCGTGCTCAACCAGGCCACCCCCGGATCGCCGATGGTGCGCCTGGGCGAGCTCGAGGCGCACTTCCGCACCCGCGTCGCGCGGGTGCTGCGGATCCCCTATGACCCGCAGATCGCGGCAGGCAGCGCCATCACCTTCTCCGCCCTCCAGCCCGAGACCCGGCAGGCTGCCCGCGAGCTCGCCGCGGTCGTCGTCGAGGGCCTGAGGGCGCAGGCCGCCTGATGACGGTGCGTGAGATCCGCCTCTACGGCGACCCGGTGCTGCGCACGGTGTGCGCCGAGATCGGCACGATCGACGACGGTGTCCGCGCCCTCGTCGCCGATCTCGTCGACAGCGTGGAGCTGCCCGGGCGGGCCGGTGTCGCCGCCCCGCAGATCGGCGTGGCGCTGCGTGCGTTCAGCTACAACATCGACGGCGACATCGGCTATGTGCTGAACCCCGTGCTCACCGAGGTGCGCGGCGAGCCCGTGCCCACCGGCGAGGGCTGCCTTTCCGTGCCGGGTCTCTGGCACGACGCGTTGCGGTACCCGTGGGCGCGTGTGGAGGGCATCGACCTCGACGGCGAGCCCGTGGTGCTGGAAGGGGAGGGGCTGCTCGCGCAGGCCCTGCAGCACGAGACCGACCACCTGGACGGCAAGGTCTACCTCTCCCGGCTGGATCCCGAGACCCGCAAGATCGCGATGCGCGAGGTGCGCGAGAGCTCCTGGTTCTGAGCGTCCTTCGTCTCGCTGCGCTCGCTCAGGAACCGGAGTCGCTCGCTCAGGAACCGGAGTGGGGTGCGGTTCCTGAGCGAGGAGCGAAGCGACGAGACGAAGAACGACGTCAGCCCAGCGGCACCGTGGTGGTCGCGGTCGTCTGGTCGTAGATCTCGGCGATCTGCGGCGCGAAGTCCTTCATGATCACGTTGCGCTTGATCGAGAGCTTGGGCGTGAGGTGCCCGCTCGCCTCGGTCCACTCGGAGGGCAGGATCGTGAACTTGCGGATCGACTCGGCGCGCGACACGCGGGTGTTCGCGACATCGATCGCACGCTGCACCTCGGCGCGCACCGCGTCGTTCGTCGCGGCGTCGGCGAGCGACATGTCCGCGGGGAGGCCGTTGTTCGCGAGCCACGCGGGCAGCATCTCGGGGTCGAGCGTGACGAGCGCGGCGATGAACGGCTTCTGATCGCCGACGACCACCACCTGCCCGACGATCGGGTTGGCGCGGATCGGATCCTCGAGGGCGGCGGGGGAGACGTTCTTGCCACCGGCGGTGACGATGATCTCCTTCTTGCGGCCGGTGATCGTGAGGAACCCCTCGTCGTCGAAGGAGCCGAGGTCTCCGGTGCGGAACCAGCCGTCGTGGAACGCGGCCTCGGTGGCCTCGGGGTTGTTCCAGTACTCCGCGAACACGTTGATGCCGCGCACCTCGATCTCGCCGTCGTCGGCGAGGCGGATCCCGACTCCCGGCAGGGCGGGGCCGACCGTGCCGATCTTCGACTTGTCCGCCAGGTTCACCGTGGCCGGGGCGGTGGTCTCGGTGAGGCCGTAGCCCTCCAGGATCACGACCCCGAGGCTGTGGAAGAAGTGCCCGAGCCGGGATCCGAGCGGTGCGGATCCGGAGATCGCGTACTGCACGTTGCCGCCCATCGCCTCGCGCAGCTTCGCGTAGACGAGCTTGTCGAAGAGGGCGAACTTGATCCTCATCCCGAACGGGATCTTCGCGCCCTCCTCGACGAGGCGGGAGTGCTCGATCGCGGTCGCCGCAGCGGCGCGGAAGATCTTGCCCTTGCCCCCTGCCTCGGCCTTCTGCTCCGCGGAGTTGTAGACCTTCTCGAACACGCGCGGGACCGCGAGGAGGAAGGTCGGCTTGAACGACCCGAGCGCTGGCAGCAGCTGCTTGGTGTCGGGCTGGTGCCCGGTGCGTACGCCGGCGTGGATGTCCAGGATGGAGATGAACCGGGCGAACACGTGCGCGGTCGTGATGAACAGCACCGTCGAGGCGCCCTGGACCGACACGACGTCGTCGAGTGATTTCGCGGCGTTGCGCGAGAGCTCCACGAAGTTGCTGTGCGTGAGCACGCACCCCTTGGGGCGGCCGGTGGATCCGGAGGTGTAGATGAGCGTGGCGATGTCCGCGCCGTTCGCGAGGTTGCGGCGGCGTTCGATCTCCTCGTCCGCGACGGCGGCGCCCTGCGCGGTGAGCTGGGCGAGCGCGCCGAGGTGCATCTGCCACACGTCGCGGACGAGCGGAAGGTCGCCCCGCACCTCGTCGAAGCGGGTGAAGTGCTCCGGAGACTCCACCAGGAGCGAGATGGCCCCGGAGTCCTCCATGATCCACTGGATCTGCGACGGGGAGCTGGTCTCGTAGATCGGCACCATGACCGCACCGGCGTAGAACAGCGCGAAGTCGACCAGCGTCCACTCGTAGGTCGTGCGGGCGAGGAAGCCGACCTTCTCGCCCGGCTGGATGCCCGCGGCGACGAAGCCCTTGGCGAGGGCGATCACGGCGGTGCGGAACTCGCTCGCGGTGATGTCGCGCCAGCCGGCGCCCTCCGGCACGGAGAACAGCGCGAGATTCGGGGTCTTCTGCACCCGCTGCTCGAGGAGGTCGGTGATGTTGTCCTCGGGGGCGGCTTTGACGATCGCGGGGACTTCGAACTGGACCACGGCAACTCCTTCGGGGCCGGACGGGTACGTGCTTCCCAGGAGTCTATGCCATGCGGTGCCTGGGGACGCGGCGCCGAGCGTGGGATTCAGTCGCATGAATGGTGGAACTGGGTTGCAGTATCCGGATGGGGGCTCTCGTGTCCGCTGCAGGGGAGGGATAGACTGCGGGCGATGATCTACTGGTTCATGAAGTACATCGCCATCGGCCCGCTGGTGAAGGCGATCTTCCGCCCGTGGATCGTGGGCCGTCAGCATGTGCCCGCCACCGGGGCCGCGATCATGGCGAGCAACCATCTGTCCTTCTCTGACTCGATCTTCCTTCCGCTCATGCTGGACCGGAAGATGTCCTTCCTCGCCAAGAGCGACTACTTCACGGGCAAGGGCCTCAAGGGCTGGGCCACCAGGATGTTCATGAAGGGCACGGGGCAGCTGCCCATCGACCGCTCCGGTGGGAAGGCCTCCGAGGCCTCGCTGAACACCGGCCTGGGCGTGCTCGGGCGTGGGGATCTGCTCGGCATCTACCCCGAGGGCACGCGCAGCCCGGACGGCAAGCTGTACCGCGGCCGCACCGGCATCGCGCGGATGGCGCTGGAGGCCAAGGTCCCGGTGATCCCCGTCGTGATGGTCGACACCGACGTCGCGATGCCGACCGGGCAGCGCATCCCGAACATCATGCGTGTGGGGATGGTGATCGGCGAGCCCCTGGACTTCTCCCGCTACGCCGGCATGGAGAACGACCGCTACATCCTCCGCTCCGTGACCGACGAGATCATGGTGGCGCTGCAGCGCCTGGGCGAGCAGCGCTACGAGGACGTCTACGCCTCCACGGTCAAGGAGCGCCTCGCCGCCCAGACGTCGTAGCGGACGTCCCGCGGGCTTCACAGGGCGATCCGCACCCGTCCCGGCACTCTAGGATGGGGGGATGCCTCAGCCTCTCGATCTCGACTCGTGGCGCGCCCTCCCGATCAAGCAGCAGCCGCAGTGGCCCGACGCCGAGCGCGTCGCCGAGGTCTCCTCGCAGATCGCCGCGCTGCCCCCGCTGGTGTTCGCCGGCGAGGTGGACAACCTCCGCGAACGCCTCGCCCGCGCCGCCTCCGGACAGGCCTTCCTGCTCCAGGGCGGCGACTGCGCCGAGACCTTCGCCGGTGCCACCGCCGAGCAGATCCGCAACCGCATCAAGACGGTGCTGCAGATGGCGGTCGTGCTCACCTACGGCGCCTCGATGCCCGTGGTGAAGATGGGGCGCATGGCGGGGCAGTTCGCCAAGCCGCGCTCGAGCGACACCGAGACCCGCGGCGACGTCACCCTGCCCGCGTACCGGGGCGACATCGTCAACGGCTACGACTTCACCGAGGGCTCCCGCGAGGCGAACCCCTCGCGCCTGCTGCAGGGCTACCACACGGCGGCCTCGACGCTGAACCTCATCCGAGCCTTCACGCAGGGCGGCTTCGCGGATCTCCGCGAGGTGCACTCCTGGAACAAGGGCTTCGCGCAGAACCCGGCGAACCAGCGCTACGAGCGCATGGCTGCCGAGATCGACCGCGCGATCAAGTTCATGGAGGCGGCGGGCGCCGACTTCGACGAGCTCAAGCGCGTCGAGTTCTTCACCGGCCATGAGGGCCTGCTGATGGACTACGAGCGTCCGATGACCCGCATCGACTCGCGCACGCTCACGCCGTACAACACCGCGGCGCACTTCCTCTGGATCGGCGAGCGCACCCGTGAGCTCGACGGCGCGCACGTCGACTACTTCTCGAAGATCCGCAACCCGATCGGCGTGAAGCTCGGCCCCACCACGACGACCGACACGGCGCTCGCGCTCATCGACAAGCTCGACCCGCACCGCGAGCCGGGCCGGCTCACCTTCATCACGCGCATGGGAGCGGGCAAGATCCGCGACGCGCTGCCGCCGCTGCTGGAGGCCGTCAAGGACTCCGGCGCGCAGCCGCTGTGGGTCACCGACCCCATGCACGGCAACGGCATCACCACGCCGACCGGCTACAAGACGCGTCGCTTCGACGACGTGGTCGACGAGGTGCGCGGCTTCTTCGAGGCGCATCGTGCCGTCGGCACCTTCCCGGGCGGGATCCACGTGGAGCTCACCGGCGACGACGTCACCGAGTGCCTGGGCGGATCCGAGCAGATCGATGAGGAGGGCCTGGCGACCCGCTACGAGTCGCTGTGCGACCCGCGCCTGAACCACATGCAGTCGCTCGAGCTCGCGTTCCTCGTCGCCGAGGAGCTCGAGAAGCGCTGATACACGGCGAGAAGGCCCGGATCCGCCCACGTGGATCCGGGCCTTCTCCGTACCCCGGAGGCGCCGAGGGGTCGGCGGCGGCGCCCGGCGCGGCTTCAGCCCTGGAGCTGGATAGTGAGGGTGACCTTGGATCCCTTGGGCACGGCGGTGTCCGCGGCGGGGTTCTGCGCGGTCACGGTCGTCATCGCGGCGAATCCGGGCAGGTCTCCCCAGGGCGCATAGGACACCTGGAATCCGGCATCCGTCAGGGTCTTCTTCGCCTTGTCCAGCGTCTGACCGACGACGCCCGGAACGGGTACGGGTTCCGGACCCTTCGAGACGTGCAGCGTGATCGTGTCGTTCGGGCGCCAGTTGCCGCCGCCGTCGCGGTCCGAGATGCCGATCACGTGCCCCTCGGGCACGCTGTCGCTGTACTCCATGACCGAGTCCGGATTCACCTTCAGCTGTGCGGCGGTCAGCGTGCTGGTCGCATCAGCGACGGTCTTGCCGGTCACGTCGGGCAGCGCGCCGAGCGAGACGAAGAGCTGGAACTGGTCGCCCTCGTACACGCTGCAGCCCTCGCCGCACTCGTAGCCGTCGCCGCCGGCACGGGGGGTGACCTGCGCGTTGATCACGATGCCGTTGGCGGCCCGGGAGAACAGCATGAGAGGGTCCAGGAGTTTCAGATTGAAGGTCGCGATGGCCTGCTTCGCCTGGGCTTCGGTCATTTCGTCGAGCTTCGGGACATCGTGCTTGGCAGGACCTGCCGAGATCATCACCGTGACCTTGGCCTTCTTGTCCACACGCGTGCCCGCGACCGGATCCGTTCGGATCGCCTCACCCTGCGGAACCTTCAGGGAGTTCTCGCTGCCCTGGACCGGGGTCATCCCGTCCTTCGTGATGGCGGCGGCCGCGATCTCCCAGGTCTTGCCCGCGACATCGGGGACGGACAGCTTCGACCCGGGACCGGATCCGAACCACCAGCCGGCGCCGCCCGCCAGGACGGCCAGCAGCAGCACGAGCACCAGCAGCAGCGCGCCGCGGGAGCGCCGGTGCGCGGCGCGGCGGCGCAGCAGCGTCGCGTTGTCCAGGGGCGCGTCCGCGACGAGGGCGGGCGCGGTCGAGGCAGCGGCGCCGGGCAGGACCAGGGTCTGGTCCGCCGTGTCGCGCATCGGGATCACGGTGGTCTTCGCGGTCGTCGGGGTGGGGGTGACGCCGAGCTCGCGTTCGATCACCCGCAGGCGCTCCAGCATCTGCTGCGCGTCGTCGGGGCGCTCGTCCGGGCTCTTCTCCGTCGCCCACAGCACGAGTTCGTCCAGCTGCTCCGGGACGCCGGGGTTGCGGACGCTGGGCCGGGGCACGGAGTCGGTGGCGTGCTGGAACGCGATCTGCATCGGCTGCTCGCCCTTGTAGGGCTGCTCGCCGACGAGCATCTCGTAGAGCATGATGCCGAGCGCGTAGATGTCGCTGCGGGCGTCGGCGGTGCCGCGGGTCACGAGTTCGGGGGCGAGGTAGGCGATCGTGCCCATGAGCTGCGCCCCGGAGGCCGTGTTCGCGGTCGTCGCGCGGGCCAGGCCGAAGTCACCGATCTTGATCCGGCCGTCTTCGGCCAGCAGCACGTTCTCGGGCTTGACGTCGCGATGCACGATGCCGGCGCGGTGGGCCGCGGCGAGCCCCGACAGCACCGCGTCCATGATCGTGATGGTCTGCGGGATGGTGAGGCGGCGCTGCTCGCGCATGAGCTCCCGCAGCGTGATGCCGGGCAGATACTCCATGACCAGGTAGGCCAGCTCGCCGTCCTGGCCCTGATCGAAGACGTTCACGACGTGCGGGTCGGCCAGGCGGGCGGCGGCGCGCGCCTCCTGGATGAACCGGCTCTGGAACACTGTGTCGTCGCTGAGATGCCCGTGCATCACCTTCAGCGCGATACGGCGTTCGAGGCGCAGATCGGTGGCGACGTAGACCGTGGCCATGCCGCCGCGCGCGATCCGCGCGCGGACGCGGTAGCGACCGTCGACGAGCCGCCCGATGAGGGGGTCGGCTTGTTGGCTGGTCGTCACGACAAGAGTCTAGGGAGAACTCGCTGAGAGCCAGGGCAACGGCTCGCGTGACGGCGCTTTTCCGTTCTCGCAGGCGGGATCGCGGACGGTCAGCCGAGCGCGGCCAGCCAGCTCTCCGCCTGCGGCTCCCACAGCGCGTACCGGTTCGGGTACGCGGATATCTGCACTTGCTGTGCGGCTTCGCCGAAGCCGAGCCCTTCCCAGCCCGGGATGTCGAGCAGGCCGTTGGTGTGCGGGGTGCCGACGTAGAACGTCCGCGCCGCGTACCCGGGATCCGCGATCTGCTCCGGGGCTCCCCAGCCGGTGCTGGGACGCTGCTGGAACAGGCCGATCGAGTCGCGGTCGCCGCCCGGATGATTGGTGAGCCCGGACTCGACCATGGCGGTGGCCAGCGCGATCGCGATGCCGCGGGCGGGCACGCCGAGCTCGTGGCCGATCTGGATGATGAGCCGTGCGTTCGCCGCCTGCTCGTCCGTGAGAACCACCTGCGGCGCCGTGTACGTGTCGGCGTCCGGGGCGGGGGCGACGGACGCGGGGGCAACGGACGCGGGGGCGGGGGCGGCCGGTGCCGGGGCGGAGGTCCGAAGCGTCTGCCCCGGGTAGATGATCGAGTCGGGCCTGAGCCCGTTCGCGGCGAAGAGGTCTGCGAGGGGGATCCCGTGCTGCTGTGCGATCGACCACAGGGTGTCGCCGGCCACCACCTCGTAGCCCGCACCGTCTGTGGCGGCAGGGGCGGGGGAGGCCTCCGTCGGGGCCGCGGCCGGGGCCGCTGACGGGGCGCTCAGGGAGAGGATCTGGCCCGGGTGGATGATCGAGTCGGCGCCGAGACCGTTGGCCGCGTACAGCGCGGCGACCGTCGTGCCATGGGCGCGGGCGATGTCCCACAGGGTGTCGCCGTCCTGCACGGTGTAGGCGGTCGGCGGGGCGACCTCGGCGGGGGCGCGCAGCACTGCCAGGAGGGCCGCGGCCGCGCCGGTCGGCAGCGCGGTCAGGGACGGCAGGATCGCGTGCGCCGGCACATGCGCCTGGGCCGGGCTCGCGACGAGCGCGGTCGCCACGGTGGTGAGCAGCACGGCCGGCGCGGTGAGGCCGAGTGCGCGGCGCGGAATCGGTGCGGTCGCCATGGATCCCCCCGGTTCTGACGTCGGATACCGGTGCGCGGCCGTGCGCGCCGACCCCTCGACGGTGTCATGGAAGTGATGTCAAGTCAACAGAAGTGACGAATGTGAAAGAAGCGCCCGGCGGAGGAGCGGGATGCCGCGGGCGATGCACCGGCGCGGGGATGGGATCATGGTGAGGTGACTGACACGGAAACGGCCGCCCCGGCGGCCGAATGGCTGACTCTTCCCGACCTCGTCGAGATCCTCGGCGAGCCCCTCGGTCGCGTGCACCGGCTCTTCGACGAGCAGCATCTCGTCGGATCCCGCCGCAACGGCCCGCTGGCCGTTCCGGCCGTCTTCCTCAAGGACGACCAGCCGATCGGATCGCTGCGCGGCACGATCATCGTGCTGAAGGACGCGGGCTTCACCGATGACGAGGTGATCGACTGGCTGCTGGCCGAGGAGGAGTCGATGGGCAGGGCTCCCATCGACGCGCTGCGCGACGGGCACAAGAGCGAGGTGCGCCGGATCGCCCGGACTCTCGCCTGACCGGCCTCGGGCGGGTGCTGCACGCGGGCCGTCAGGCGGTGCGCTGCGTCGCGTCCCGGGCGAGCCCTCGCAGCAGTTCCAGCGACCCCGCGTCCAGGGGGGCGCCCTGCAGCGCCGCCTCGCCGTCGGCGGCGTACTCGCCGATGAGCTGCTCCATGCGGGTGAGCGCGCCGGATTCCATGATGATCGCCTGCAGGCTGGCGATCTGATCCGCGGTGAGCTGCGGATCCCCGAGCATCTCGTCGACGAGGCGGCGGCCCTGCGGGGCCAGCGCCTGGCGGGTCCAGGCGATGAGCAGCGTGCGCTTGCCCTCGCGCAGATCGTCACCCGCGGGCTTGCCGGTGATCTTATCGTCGCCGAACACGCCGAGCACGTCGTCGCGCAGCTGGAAGGCCATTCCGAGCGGATGACCGAAGGCGCGCAGGGCGGCCTGCTGGGCGCGGTCGGCTCCCGCGATCGCCGCGCCGATCAAGAGGGGCTGCTCGACGCTGTATCGCGCCGCCTTGAGCGACACCACGCGCAGCGCGCGCTCGGCATGGCCGTCGTCGTCGTTCACGCTCCACGCCGACTCCTCGGCGATGTCCAGGTACTGCCCGATCGTGACGTCCCGGCGCATCCGCGCGTACTCCGCGCGGACGGCATCGGCGTGGGGGCTCCGGGCGATCCCGGACTCCAGCAGGTCGTCGCTCCAGGCCACGAGCAGGTCGCCGAGCAGCACGGCCGCGGCGCGCCCGAAATCGACAGGGTTTCCGCTCCAGCTCTGCCTGACGTGCGAGCCCTCGAGGGCACGGTGCGCGGCGGGCCTGCCCCGCCGGGTGTCGGAGTTGTCGATGAGATCGTCGTGCACGAGTGCTGCGGACTGGAACACCTCGAGGGCCGCGCAGGCGTCCCAGAGGGCCATCGGCTCGGCGCTGATCCCGCCGAGGCCCGCGACCGATGCCCAGCCCGCGTGGCAGAACCTTGCGCGCAGGCGCTTGCCTCCGCGCAGGGTGCTCTCCGCAGTCGAGACGAAGGCCGAGGCGTCGGGGCCGTACGTCGCCGTCTCCTCGCGCATCCGCGCGACGAAGGCGTCGAGGCGGAGGGAGACCTGGTCGATCACAGCGGAGGAGGATGCCACCGGATCAGCCTACTCAGCGCCGCGGATCCGGGCCGCGGCGCGGGTTCTGCGAGGTGATGTGCAACTCCCAGGCGAATCCCT
>JAFDWK010000065.1 GCA_018268515.1 Actinomycetota bacterium | reverse complement strand
TCCTTCTCATCGTGCTGCTGTTCGCGCGCAGCTGGATCAAGGTCGCCCGCGCCGACGAGGCGCTGGTGATCTCGGGCCGCAAGCAGAAGGTGCAGCGCGCGACCCTGCTGCCCGACGGATCCACGAGTTCCGAGATGACCGAGTCCCCGGTCACCGTGATCGTCAACGGCAAGTCGCTCGTCAACCCGATCACGCAGCGCCACGAGATCATCTCGCTGCGCTCGCGCCAGGTGCTTCTGAACGCCGAGGCGCAGTCGCTGGACAGCGTGACCCTGAACGTCGACGGCGTCGCGATCGTGAAGATCGGATCCGACCCGCTCTTCGTCCGCCGTGCCGCGGAGCGCTTCGCCTCACAGGACAAGGCCATCGAGCAGTTCACCACCGAGCAGCTCGAGGGCGCCCTGC
Organism: Actinomycetota bacterium; assembly: GCA_018268515.1. Classification (GTDB taxonomy): domain Bacteria; phylum Actinomycetota; class Actinomycetes; order Actinomycetales; family Microbacteriaceae; genus Microbacterium. The sequence continues at coordinate 52,307 of JAFDWK010000065.1, read as the reverse complement.
GCGGCATCGTCGCCACGCTCTCCGTCGTCGAGCTGATGCGGGAGCGCAAGAAGTTCTCCGACCAGATCGCCGCCGACGTCTCGCAGGAGCTCGCCGAGCAGGGCCTCATCCTGGACTCGTTCCAGATCAAGGGCATCACCGACAAGGTCGGCTACATCCAGTCGCTCGGCGCGCCGGAGATCCAGGCCAAGCGCCAGGCGGCCGAGATCGCGCAGACCAACGCCGACCGCGCGATCAACCAGAAGTACATCGCCAACCAGGAGGCGAACCTGGTCGAGCAGACCGCGCTCGACACCAACACCGCCAACGCCGCCGCCGGCGTCGGCCGGGCCCGCGCCGAAGCCGAGCAGGCCGAGCAGCTCGCCCGCGCGCAGGCCGAGCAGGCGGTGCTGCAGCAGCAGGCCGAGAACAAGCAGGCCCAGCTCGACGCCGACGTCAAGCGCGTCGCCGACGCCCAGCGCTACGAGGCCGAGACCCGCGCCCAGGCCGACCTGTACACGCGCGAGCGGGCGGCCGAGGCCGCCGCGATCGAGCAGGTCAAGCAGGCCGAGGCGTCCACGCGCATCGCCGAGCAGCAGGCGCAGTCCGACAAGGCCCGCGCCGACGGCGAGGCGGCCGCCGCGGTCGCCAAGGCCACCGGTGACGCCGACGCCCTGCGCGCCCAGGCCGATGCCGAAGCCACCGCCCGACGCCTGCGCGCCACGGCGGAGGCCGACGCGATCCGCGCCGAGGGAGAGGCCAAGGCCGCCGCGGTCGAGGCCGAGGCGAAGGCCATCGCCTCCAACCAGGAGGCATTCCTGTCGCAGCGCGTGCTCGAGGTGCTGCCGTCGATCATGGCCGAGTTCGCCAAGGGCTACGCCACGATCGGCAGCGTGTCGATCATCGGCGGATCCGGCGACGACGGCGCCTCCAGCGTCGTGGGCGGCGACAACGCCAAGGCGCTGCGCAGCGTGTTCGACAGCGTGCACGCCGCGACCGGACTCGACCTCGCCGGCATCATCCAGGGCCAGGCCGTCGGCCGCGGTCTCGGCGCGGGGCTCGCCCAGTCCGAGCCGCACCACCCCCTCTCGCACGCAGGCGGCGCCCCGGGCGTGCACACGACCGCGCCGGCCACCCGCGCCGCCGCGAGGGAGGCCGCGGAGCAGGACTGACACCGTCCCGAGAGCGGCACCCGCATCCCGAGGGAGCGGGCGCCGTTCTCATATCGATCCGTGACCCCGCGGCGGCCGTCATCGCGGCAGACTGGACACATGGTGCACGAGTCCGGTCCCGTCGTCGCCTCGATGCCCCACGGATCCGCACGTCGAGATGATGATTGACGATCTGCTGCGCGTCGACATCGTGGGCGGCCCCGCGGTCGCGATCCTCTCCGTCGTCGCCGGTGCCCTGTTCCTCTACCTGCTGATCCGCCGGCCGACGTTGCGCTGGCTGGTGACCAGTGTCGGCGCGCTGCTGACCGGCCTCCTGCTCGCGGTCCTGATCTGGTTCATCGTGATCCGGATCAACCACGCCTTCGGCATCCCCATCAAGCACGTCGTGTACTTCTGGTTCGCCGGCACGCTCGCTGGCGTCTGCCTCGCGATCGCGAACATGTGGCGATCGCGCTGGTGGCGCAAGGTCATCGCCGCGTGCGCCGTGCTGGTCTTCATCGCGGTCGGCTCGCTCGGCATCAACGCCGCGATCGGCCTCGACCGCACCCTGGGCTCCCTTCTCGGCATCGTCGCCCGCAACCCGATCACGCTTCCGCCTCCCACCGCGAAGCCGCACGGCGGGCCCCAGGCGCCGCCGCTGTGGAAGACCTGGAAACCACCGGCCGACATGCCGACGCACGGCACCGTCGGCACGCAGATCATCCCGAACGCGATCTCCGGCTTCGCCTCGCGGCCGGCCGGGATCTACCTGCCCCCGGCCGCGCTGGTGCCGAACGCCCCGCGTCTGCCGCTGGTGGTCCTGATGATGGGGCAGCCCGGTTCGCCCGATCCCAGCTACGTCGCGGGTGTGCTCGACCAGTTCGCCGCCCGGCATGACGGCCTGGCGCCGATCGTCGTCGTGGCGGATCAGATCGGCGACCCGAATCAGGATCCGCTCTGCCTGGACACGGCAAAATTCGGCAAGGCCAAGACGTTCATCGTCCAGGACGTCGTGAACTGGGCGGTGGCCAATCTCAACGTCATCAAGGATCCCCGGTATCGCACGATCGCCGGCTACTCCAACGGCGGCGCCTGCGCCATGTCGTACCTGGCGGAGTATCCGAACCTCTGGTCCAACGTGCTCGACATCTCCGGCGAGGAGTATCCCGGATCCGAGCAGCCCTCGACCGTCCTCGCCGACATCTTCCACGGCGATCAGGCGGCATACGACGCGATCAAGCCCGAGAACCTCCTCGCCGCCCGGAAGATCCCGGGCACCTTCGGCGTATTCACCGTGGGTTCCAACGACCTCGGATACATCCCCGGTGTGCAGCGGATCGCCGCAGCGGCGTCCGCGGCCGGGATGTCGGCCGTGTACTACGAGGTCCCGAACGGCGGCCATGTGCTCCCGGCGCTGACCGACGGTCTCGCCAAGGGCTTCAGCCTGCTCTACCCCCGTCTGGGCCTGTCCGAGGCCGCCGCATAGCGCGGCAGACTGGAGGGATGACGTCCGCGCCCTTCGACCTCCGCAGGATCGGCGACGGACTGTCCTTCGCCGCGGCCCTCGATGAGGTCGCCGCGGCGCTCGAGGCCGGCACCGCCGCGGTCATCAGCGCACCACCCGGCACCGGCAAGACCACCCTGGTCCCTCCCCTGCTCGCCTCGCACGGCCCCGGCCGTGTGATCGTCACCCAGCCCCGCCGGGTCGCCGCCCGCGCGGCGGCGAGACGGCTCGCGCAGCTCGACGGATCCGCGCTCGGCGCCCGGGTCGGGTTCACGGTCCGCGGTGAACGCGCCGTGAGCGGCGACACGCGCGTCGAGTTCGTCACCGCGGGCGTGCTGCTGCGCCGGCTGCTCCAGGATCCGGGCCTGGACGGCGTGGACGCGGTCGTCCTCGACGAGGTGCACGAACGCGCTCTCGAGACCGACCTGCTGATCGGCCTGCTCGGCGAGGTGTGCGAGCTGCGCGACGACCTCACCCTCGTCGCGATGTCGGCGACCCTCGACGCCGAGCGCATCGCCGCGGTGATCGGGAACGACGACGCACCGGCGCCGATCGTCGCGCACACCGTGCCCGCGCATCCGCTCACCGAGCGCTGGGCGCCGAGCCCGGTGCCGCGGCTGGACGAGCGCGGCGTCACCTGGGGCTTCCTCGATCACGTGGCGCGCACCGCGGCGTCCGCGGCCCGGGACCTGGTCCGCGACGACCCCGCCGCGGATGCGCTGGTCTTCGCACCGGGCGCGCGCGAGGTCGCCGAGATCGCGCGCCGGCTCCGCTCCGACGCACCCGGCTTCGACGTGCGCGAGCTGCACGGGCAGATCCCGGCGGCGGAGCAGGACGCGGTGATCCGCGGCCGGGCCGGATCCGAGACCCCGCGGATCATCGTCACCACGTCGCTGGCCGAGTCGTCGCTCACCGTGCCGGGCGTGCGGCTCGTGGTCGACAGCGGCCTGTCCCGGTTCCCGCAACGCGACGCGACGCGCGGCATGAGCGGGCTCGTCACGGCCGGCGCCGCCCGCTCCTCCGCCGTGCAGCGCGCCGGCCGCGCCACGCGTCAGGGTCCGGGCACGGTCGTGCGCTGTCTCGACGAGCGGACCTTCGCGGCGACGCCCGCCCAGCCGGCCCCCGAGATCGCGACCGCGGACCTCGCCGATGCCGCACTGCTGCTGGCGTGCTGGGGCGCCCCCGGCGGCACGGGGCTGAGGCTGATCGATCCGCTCCCCACCGATGCCCTCGCCGAGGCGCAGACCGTGCTGCACGACCTGGGCGCGACCGACGCCGACGGCCGGGCCACTGCCGAAGGTCGCGCACTGGCCCGGATCCCGGTCGACCCGCGCCTCGCCCGCGCTCTGGTCGAGGGAGCCGGAGCAGTCGGCGCCCGGGTGGCGGCCGAGGTCGTCGCCCTGCTCGGCGGAGACCTGCGCGTGCCCGATGCCGACGTCGCGGCGGCGATCGTCGCCCTGCGCCACGGCCGCGGGCCGGACGCCCGCCGGTGGTCGCAGGAGGTGCGGCGGCTGCAGCGGTTCGCACCGCCGACCCCGCGCTCCACGCCGGATCCGACGCCGCCGTCGTCCTCGCCCGCCGTGGGCCACATCGACGATGCCGGCCTCGTGATCGCCCTCGCCTTCCCCGCCCGCGTGGCCCGGCGGGTCGAGCGCGCCTCCGACGGCGCGACGTTCCTGCTCGCCTCCGGAACGCGCGCGGGTGTCCGGGGTCCGCTCGCCGACAGCGCCTGGCTGGCCGTCGCCGATGTGGCCCGCGCCGCGGGGCGGGCGGCCGGCGGAACCGGCGCGGTCATCCGGGCGGCCGCGGCGATCACGGAGGCACAGGCCGAACGGGCGGCCGGCCACCTGATCACGGACCGCCTCGAGGCGGAGTTCGCGAACGGCAGGATCACCGCGCGGCGCGAACGCCGGATCGGCGCGATCGTGCGCTCATCGGTCCCCCTGCGCCCGAGCGCGGAGGAGGGCCGCGACGCGGTGCGACGCGCGCTGCTCGCGCAGGGACTCGGGATGTTCGCCTGGTCGGAGGCCGCGGATCAGCTGCGCCGCCGGCTCGCCCTGCTGCACCACGCGCTCGGCTCACCCTGGCCCGACGTGTCCGACGCCGCCCTGACCGCCGCGCTCGACGACTGGCTCGGCCCCGAGATCGACGCCCTCGCGACCGGAACCCCGACCGCGCGGATCGACCTCGCCCCGGCGCTGCGCCGGCTGCTGCCCTGGCCCGCCGCCGCGGAGTTCGACGCCCTCGTCCCGGAACGCCTCGAGGTGCCGAGCGGATCCCGGATCCGGATCGCCTACCCGCCGCACGACGATCCCGCCGCACGTCCGGTGGTCGCGGTGAAGCTGCAGGAGTGCTTCGGCTGGGCCGAGACGCCGCGCCTGGCCGGAGAGCGCGTGCCCGTGCTCTTCCACCTGCTGTCCCCCGCCGGACGTCCGCTCGCCGTCACCGACGATCTGGCGTCGTTCTGGTCGGGCCCTTACGCCCAGGTGCGCGCGGAGATGCGCGGCCGCTATCCGAAGCACCCGTGGCCGGAGGACCCGTGGCAGGCCGCCCCGACCCGGCACACCAAGAACCGCGCCGCGCGCGACTAGGCCGTGCGCCGGCGCAGCGTCAGGGGCGCGAGTACGAGGAACGCCACGGCGAACACGGCGATGATCAGCACGGGCCGCCAGAGATCCCAGCCGCTCGTGCCCGCGGTGACGGCCTGGATCGCGTCGATCGCGTGGCTGAGCGGCAGCCAGTCGGAGATCGCGTGCAGCACATCGGGCATCTTGTCCCGCGGCATGAACAGCCCGCCCAGGATGATCTGCGGGAACACCAGCACCGGCATGAACTGCACGGCCTGGAACTCGGTCTGCGCGAAGGCGCTCGCGAGCAGCCCGAGCGACGTGCCCAGCAGGGCGTCCACGACCGCGACCAGTCCGAGCTGCCAGAGCGGACCGTCCACGGTGAGCCCGCATACGTAGACCGAGAACGCCACCGTGACGACGGCCTGCAGCACCGCCATGAGCCCGAACGCCAGGGCGTACCCGAGCACGAAGTCGGTCTTTCCCAGCGGGGTCGTCATGAGTCGCTCCAGGGTGCCGGAGCGCCGTTCGCGCAGCGTGGTGATCGAGGTCACCAGGAACATCACGATGAAGGGGAACAGCCCCAGGATCGCGCCGCCGAACGTGTCGAAGACGCCCTTCGTGTCGGTGAACAGCCACGCGAACAGCCCCACCAGCAGGCTCGGCGCGACCACCATCAGCGCGATCGAGCGCGGGTCGTGCCGCAGCTGGGTGAGCACCCGGCCCGCCGTCGCGAACATCCGTCGCGGGTTCATGATGCCGCCGCCTCTCGCTGCTCCCGCCGGGAATGCGGATGTGCCCCGGTCTCCTCCGCGTCACGCGCGATGAGCACCAGGAACGCCTGCTCCGGATCCGTCTTGCCGGTGTCGGCCAGCAGCTCCGCCGGCGTGGTGTCGGACACGATCCGCCCCTCGCGCATGAGCAGCAGCCGGTCGCAGCGCAGTGCCTCATCCATCACGTGGCTGGACACGATCATCGTCGTGCCCGCCTCCGCGATCCGGCGGAACAGATCCCACAGCTCCGAGCGCAGCACCGGATCCAGCCCCACGGTCGGCTCATCGAGGACGACCAGCTCGGGCGCGCCGAGCAGGGCCGCCCCGAGCGACACCCGGTTCGCCTGCCCGCCGCTGAGCGCCGACACCTGCTGCCCGGCGTAGGGGGTCAGTCCGACCTGCTCCATGACACGGTCGGTGTCGGCGTGACCGACCCCGAGCACGGCGGCGAAGTAGCGCAGGTTCTGCCGCACGGTGAGGTCGGAGTACACCGCCGCACCCTGCGTGCCGTAGGAGACCCGGCGGCGCAGCGCCGTGGATCCGGCGGGCAGCCCCAGCACCTCGACCTTCCCCGAGCGGATCCGCTGCACCCCCACGATCGCCCGCATGAGCGTCGTCTTGCCGCAGCCGGAGGGGCCGAGCAGCCCCGTCACCTCGCCGCGCGGGATGGTCAGCGCGAGGCCGTCGAACACGTCGTGCCGGCCGCGCCGCACATGCAGCCCGTCGATCACCACCGCGTTATTCATCATGTGATGAATTATGGATCCGGGATCCGGATGCGTCAAGGAACCCGAGCGCCCTTCGTCTCGCTTCGCTCGCTCAGGGACCGGTGCATGACCCGGTCCCTTGAGACGTGTCGCGGGACCCGTCAGTCGAACAGGTAGCGCTGGATCGTCGGCCCGATGCGTGCGACCAGCTCGTCGACGGGGGCCTCGGCGATGGCCGGCAGCTTCGCCACATAGCGGGTCACGATCATGCCCGCGATCTGGGAGGCGACGAGGTTGGCGCGCAGCGCGGCATCGGGCACGTCGAGACGACTCGAGATGCGCCCGATCAGCTCGCGCGCGAGGAACCCGACGAGCACCGGCGACATGGCCTTCGACCCGACCGCGACCCGGATCATGGTCACGCCTCGCCGCCGCTGGTCCGGCCGTTCGAACGCCTCCAGCACGTACCGCACGATGCGCTCGCCCACCTCGTCGCGCGGCCCCTGCAGGATCGTGGGCACCTCGACATCGGGGCGCAGCGGGATGCCGATCACCTCGGCGAACAGATCCGCCTTGGTGCCGAAGTAATGGTGCACGAGCGCGGAATCGACCTCGGCCCGCCCCGCGATCGCGCGGATCGTGGCGCCGTCGTAGCCGTTCTCGCCGAACTCGTGCTCCGCGGCGACGACGATCCGGTCCCGGGATCCGGATTCCCCCTTGGGCCGCCCCCTGCGCCGTGTCGTGGTCATGCGCTCATCTCAGCACTCGATGACGTTGACCGCGAGTCCGCCCTCGCTCGTCTCCTTGTACTTGGTCGACATGTCCAGGCCCGTCTGGCGCATGGTCTCGACCACGGCGTCCAGCGAGACGTAGTGATGCCCGTCGCCGCGCAGCGCCAGCCGCGCCGCGGTCACGGCGGTCGATGCGGCGATCGCGTTGCGCTCGATGCACGGGATCTGCACGAGCCCGCCGATCGGGTCGCAGGTGAGCCCGAGGTGGTGCTCCATCGCGATCTCGGCCGCGTTCTCGATCTGCCGGTTCGTGCCGCCCATCACCGCGGTGAGCCCGCCCGCCGCCATCGCGCACGCGGATCCGACCTCGGCCTGGCAGCCCCCCTCGGCGCCGGAGATCGACGCATTCGCTTTGAACAGGGATCCGAGTGCCGTCGCGGTGAGCAGAAACCGGCGGATGCCGCGGCGGCGGTTCGCCTCGGCGCGCGCATCCGGGTCCTCGATCGCTCCGACGGCGACGAGCGACGCCTCCGCACCGAAGCCCAGCAGAGCGCTGCCGACGAGCTCGCCGTAGGGGGTGACCGCATTGCCCGCGCCGAGACCGGAGTCGGCGAGGAAGCGCCACCAGTACATCGCGACGGCAGGCAGGATCCCGGCGGCGCCGTTGGTGGGCGCTGTGACCACGCGCCCGCCCGCGGCGTTCTCCTCGTTCACGGCCAGGGCGAACGCCCCGAGCCATTCGCCGGGGACCGCGGGGTGCCCGTCGGATTCGACCTCGTCCAGCTGCTCCCGGATCGCCCCGGCCCGGCGCTTGACCTTGAGGATGCCCGGCAGCGTGCCGTCGGCGTGCAGGCCCGCGTCGACGCAGGCGGACATCGCGTCCCAGATCGCGTCAAGACCTTCCGCGACCTCCTCCTCGCTGCGCAGCGCGGTCTCGTTGCGCCGCGCCAGCTCGGCGATGGTCAGGCCGTTCTCGTCGCACAGCTCGAGCAGCGAGGCCGCGTCCGTGTAGGCGAAGGGGTATGCAGCCTTGTCCAGCGCGCGGCCGGTCTCCTCGCCGTCGCGGCGGATGAAGCCGCCGCCGATCGAGTAGTAGGTCTCCTGCGCGAGGTGGATCCCGTCCGCGTCGAGCGCGCGCAGCGTCATCGCGTTGGGGTGACCGGGCAGGCGCGTGCGCGGCTCGAGCGTGATGTCGTCCTTGACGAAGACGATGTCGTGCGTGCCGTTCAGCGCGAGAGCGGATCCATCCGTCCAGTCCGCCCAGGCGCGGCGCACGTCGGCGGGGTCGCAGGCCTCGGGGGTGAGGCCGCGCAGGCCCGCGACGACCGCGTCGGGAGTGCCGTGGCCGAGCCCGGTCGCGCCGAGCGACCCGTACAGCGAGCAGGTGATGCGCGCCACCTGCGGCAGCGCCCCGGTGGCGGACAGGCGCGCGGCGAAGTCGACGCCGGCGCGCATCGGGCCCACGGTGTGGGAGCTCGACGGTCCTACACCGATGGAGAACAGGTCGAAGGCCGAGACGTACGCAGTCACCCGTCCAGCGTAATCCGCGCGGGAGGATCCGGATCCGTGCCGGGCTCGGCGATCGGCAGCGTCACCACGAACGCCGCACCCGGACCCTGCCCGACCGCGATCGTGCCGCCGTGCGCCTCGACGACGGCACGGGCGATCGCCATGCCGAGCCCGGTGCCGCCGCCCTCGCGCGACCGCGAGGTCTCGCCCCGGGCGAAGCGCTCGAACACGGTCTCGCGCACGCCCTCGGCAAGGCCCGGTCCGTCGTCGGAGACCGTGAGGCGGACGGATCCGATGTCATGACCGGTCCGCACCTCGTCCAGCCGCACCCGCACCGTCGTGCCAGCCGGGGTGTGTACTCGGGCGTTGCCGAGAAGGTTGTCGACGACCCGGCGCAGGTCGCCGGCATCCCCGCGCACAAGGGCCGGGTCCTCCCCCAGCTCCATGACCCAGGTGTGGTCGGGCCCGGCGAGGCGGGCGGCGAGCACAGCCTCGGCGACGAGCAGCCGCACGTCGGTCTCGTCGCGCGCCAGCTCGGGCAGCGCGTCCAGCCGGGCCAGCACGAGCAGCTGGTCGATGAGAGCGCCCATGCGCACCCCCTCGACGTCGATGAGGGCGGCGTTGCCGCGCACCTCCTGCTCCTCGGCGTCGGGGCGCCCGGAGAGCTGGGCGTAGGCGCGGATCGTGGCGAGCGGCGTGCGCAGCTCGTGGCTCGCATCGGCGACGAACCGGCGCATCGTCGACTCGCTGGCCTCGCGCTGGGCGAGCGCGTCCTCGACGTGGTCGAGCATGTCGTTCAGCGCGGCGCCGACCTGCCCGACCTCGGAGGTCGAGGCGATGTCGCGGGCCTCGACGCGCGCGGCCAGCCGCACCTCACCCCGGTCCAGCGGCACCGCGGTCACCGCCGCCGCCGTGTGCGCGACGCGGCGCAGCGGGCGCAGCGCCCGCCCCATCGCCACCGCCGCGGCCGCGATCGCCAGCACGATGCAGGCCGCGCCGACCAGCGCCACCACGAGCGTCAGCCGCCCGGTCACCGCCGTCACCGAGTCCAGCGGCAGGGCGGTGACCACGCCGGCGCCGCTGGGCGTGGTGCGCGCGGCGACCCGGTAGGCACCGAGCGATCCGCCGAGGTCCAGGGTGACCGGCGCGGTGCGATCCGCGGTTCCGGCGGGCAGGCGGGCGGCGAGGAGCTTCTTCTGCGCGTCGGTGAGGTCGTGCCGCACGCCGTCGGAGGCGATCCACCCGCCGATCTGGAACGCGCCGTCGCGGAACACGGCGGTGATCGTACCGGCCGACTGTCCGGGGGCGCCGACCACGTCGTCGCGGTTCGGCCGCGTCGGCGTCGTCGGCCGGGGAACGGATCCCGGGCCGTTCGGAGACGTTCCGCTCCCCGGCGTGGTGCTCGGCGTGGAGCCGGGGCCCTGCGGCCCGCTCCCGCCGGCGATGTCCGCTCCGCGCGCGGCGGCGCCGTTCAGGCGCGCATCGACCTGCCCGAGCATGTAGTCGTGCAGGGAGATCACGGCGACCACGCCGACGACGATGCTCACCGCCGCGACCAGCGCCGAGGCGATGAGCACCACCTGCAGGCGCAGGCTGCGGGGGCGCCTCATGCGCCGGGCTCGGGGAACGGGTCGGATCCGCCCGCAGCGTCGTCGGCGACCCGCAGCACATAGCCGACCAGACGCACCGTCTCCAGGTTCAGCGCGGTCGACGCCGCGAGCTTGCGGCGCAGGCTCGACACGTACACCTCGACGAGGTTCGACTCGGTGCCGAAGTCGTACCCCCACACCGCCTCGAGGATCTGCGCGCGGCGCAGCACCTTCCCGGCATTGTTGGCGAACAGCAGCAGCAACTCGAACTCGGTGGGGGTGAGCTCGAGTTCCCGCCCGCCGAGCTGCGCCGTGGCCTCGGCCTTGTCCACGGCGAGGTCGCCGACGTGCAGCTGCGACTCGGCGGGCCGGGCGATCGCCGCCGCAGTGCGGGCCAGTACCCGCACCCTGGCCTGCAGCTCGGCGATCGCGAAGGGCTTGGTGAGGTAGTCGTCGCCGCTGGCGCGCAGCCCGGCGATGCGGTCGTCGTGGCTGTCCAGCGCGGTGAGGAACAGCACCCGGATCTCGGGTCGGATGGCCCGGATCCGCTCGAGGGTGTCGAGGCCGTCGATGTCGGGCATCATGATGTCGAGCACGACCACGTCGGGCTGGAACTCGCGCACCGCGATGAGCGCGCTGCGCCCGCGATGCTCGACCCGCACCTCCCAGCCGTCGGCGGTGAGGGATCCGCCCACGGCCGCGGCGAGCGCCTGTTCGTCGTCGACCACGAGCGCGCGCGCCGGCGAGCCGTCGGCCCGCACGATGGGCGGCAGCCCGAGCGGCATCGAGGCGATGTCCGGTTCCGCGCCGATGTCGGCCATGTTCTTCTCCTGCCCGTGCTGGTGGGTCAATTCTGCTCGGTCAGGTCGTAGACCGTCACACCATCCACGGTCTGCGCGGTGAAATGCGCCGTGACCCACGATGCGATCTGCGCGGAGACGTCGCTGCCGCCGTTGGATCCGCCCATCCGCCCGCCGGCGATGAAGTAGTGGATCCGTCCCGCGGCGACGTCGGCCTGGAACTGCGCGAGCGTCGGTGACGGGTCGCTGCCGTTGAAGCCGCCGATCGGCATCACAGCTCCCCCCGTGCCGAGCTGGTAGCCGGCGGCGGTCTGCGAGCCGATCGCTGCGGCGACCCAGGTGTAGTGCGACGCGTCGGCGGTGAGAAGCGTCTTCAGCTGCGTGCTGACGGTCGACGCCTCGAGCAGTCCGCCCGCGCCGCCGCGTCCGCCCCGGAAGCCCGAGCCGCCCGTGCCGCCCGGGGTGCCGGTTCCGCCCTGGGTGCCGGTGCCGCCCGGGAAGCCACCGGCGCCGATACCACCGCCCTGCGTCTGTCCGCGCCCCGGGAAGCCACCGGTCCCGCCGGGGAACCCGCCCGTCCCGCCCGTGAAGCCGCCGCGGCCGGGGAAGCCGCCCATGCCGCCGGAGACCGACGGGCCTGCGGTGACGATGGATCCGGAATGCGCGGATCCGATCGTCTCGAGGGTGTACCCGGCGGGGGCGAGGAGCGCGCCCACGAGCAGCGCCGAGACGGTCGAGGCGGTGAGCAGCCGCGACCGCGGCGGGATCAGCACGAGCGCGGCGCCGGCGAGCGACACGATGAGCACCACGACCTTGAGCCACGGCAGCCAGGAGACGGCGCGATCCAGCAGCACCCACGCCCAGCCGGCGGTCACGATCGCCGAGACCGCGAGCAGGATCCGCACCCACAGCCGGTCCCGCCGGCGGAACAGCACCGCCGCCGACGCGCCCACGAGCCCCGCGAGCGGGGCGGCGAGGGCGACCGTGTAATAGGCGTGGAAGATGCCGGCCATGAAGCTGAACGCCAGCATCGTGACGACCAGCCAGCTCGCGAACATCACGATGAGGATCCGGCGCGGATCGCGCCGCGGCGCACGGCCGATGAGCACGAGCGCGCCGACGCACAGGATGAGCGCCGCGGGGATCAGCCAGGAGATCTGCCCGCCGATCTCGTTCTCGAACAGGCGGAACAGGCCCGTGGCCCCCCACATCCCCGCCCCGCCGCCGGCGGCCCGCGCGCCGCCGCCGGTCACGCTCCCGGTCTCGTTCCCGGTCAGGCGTCCCAGGCCGTTGTACCCGAAGGTGAGCTCGAGGAAGCTGTTCGTCTGCGATCCGCCGATGTACGGCCGCGCCGAGGCGGGCACGAGCTCGGCCACGGCGACCCACCAGCCGGCCGAGACGATCACGGCGCCGAGCGCGGCGAGCAGGTGCCAGAGCCGCTTCAGGATCGGGACCCCGGCGAAGGCGAGGTACACGCCGGCGAGCACCGGCAGCACCAGGAAGGCCTGCAGCTGCTTGGTGAGGAACCCGAAGCCGACCGCGACGCCTGCGAGCAGCAGCCAGCGCAGCCGCTGCCGGTCGATCGCGCGCAGCGTGAGCGCCACCGATGCCGTCAGCAGGAGCAGGAGCAGCGCGTCGGGGTTGTTGAACCGGAACATGAGCGCGGCCACCGGCGTCAGGGCGAACACGCCCGTCGAGACGAGTGCCGCGGCTGCGCCGAACCGGCGCCGCACGGTGAACAGGATGATCGCCGCGGTCGCCACGCCCATGAGCGCCTGCGGCACGAGGATGCTCCATGAGCTGAGCCCGAAGACCCGCGCCGAGAGCTCCATGACCCACAGGCTCGCCGGCGGCTTGTCCACCGTGATGGAGTTGCCGGCGTCGCTGGATCCGTAGAAGAACGCCACCCAGTTCTGCGTGCCGGCCTGCACCGCGGCGGAGTAGAACGCGTTCGCCCAGCCGCTCGCGGCGAGGTTCCACATGTACATCACGCCGGTCAGCAGCAGGGCGCCGATGTAGGCGGGCGCCTCCCACCGGGCACGCGCGATCGTCTCGGCGGCGTCGTGCGGCACGGCCGGCTGCACGCCGGTCGGCGGGTGGGCGGGGAGCGCGGGCGCGACGGCCACGGATGCGTTCATGAGCGGTTCGCCTCCTGAGCGAGCGTGGTGAGGTGGTGGCGGGTGGAGAGGGGTTCGACGGGTTCCGGCGGAGCCTGCCCGCCGGCGCCCCGCGCCGGGTCGCGGAACACCCAGATCCGCAGCAGCAGGAACCGCAGCAGGGTGGCCACGAGGTTCGCGACGGTGAGCACGCCGACCTCGGCGAAGGGTCCCGGATGCGGATCCGTCGCATGCAGCAGCACGAGCGATCCGCTGGTCAGCGCCCAGGCCAGGCCGAACACCACGAGGCCCTGCAGATGGTGTGTGGTCGCGCCCGCTCTGCCGCGGATACCGAACGTGAACCGGCGGTTCGCCGCGGTGTTGGCGATCGCGGTGGTGAGCAGCGCGAGGAAGTTCGCCGTCTGCGCGGGCATCAGCACCTGCAGGACCAGGTAGACCAGCGCGTACGCGACGGTCGAGAGCACCCCGATCACGCCGAACCGCACCAGCTGCGTGATGAGCGGCGTCTTCGGCTGTGCGAACGGGTGCCGGCCGATGTCGCGATAGAGGTCGCCGACGGGGATCCGCCCGCGGGCGAGGCCGGATCCGACGCGCATCATGCCCTTGAGGTCGGCGGTGGCGGTCGCGACGATGTCGACCGAGCTCTGCGGGTCGTCGATCCAGTCGACGGGCACCTCGTGGACGCGCAGGCCCGCGCGTTCGGCGAGGATCAGCAGCTCGGTGTCGAAGAACCAGCCGGTGTCCTCGACGTAGGGCAGCAGACGGTGCGCGACGTCGGCGCGGATCGCCTTGAACCCGCACTGCGCGTCGCTGAACCGCACCCCGAACGTCGCCCGCAGCAGCGCGTTGTAGGAGCGCGACACGAACTCGCGCTTGCCGCCGCGCACGATGCGCGAAGCGTTCGCCAGGCGGGATCCGATCGCGAGGTCGGAGTGGCCGCTGAGCAGCGGTGCGACGAGCGGGCGCAGCGCCCGCAGATCCGTGGAGAGGTCCTCGTCGAGGTAGACCAGCACGCGCGCCGGCGACGCCGACCACACCGCCTTGAGCGCCCGGCCGCGGCCCTTCTCGGCCAGGTGCACCGCGACCACGCCGTCGAGGCGGGCGGCGAGCGCATCGGCGATCTCGGCGGTGCCGTCGGTGCTGGCGTTGTCGGCGATCGTGATCCGCCAGGACGCCGGCTCCTCGCCGCGGAGGTGCTCGTGCAGCAGCGCGATGCTCTGCTCGAGGGTGTCCTGCTCGTTGTGCACGGGGACGACGACGTCGAGGTCGAGAGTCGGATCCTGGGTCATGGGATCCATGCTCGGCAGCACCCCGGGACGGACGCTTTGGCAGCGCTATGCGATGGCTAAGGACCCGCCTCGCTCACGCCGGAGCCGGCAGCGCCTGCCGGCTCCTCGACGTCAGCACGACCGCCAGCGCGATGAGAGCGGGCGCACCGCCGGCGATGAGGAAGGTGATCTCGCCGCCGAGCGCGTGCACGGCCCAGCCCGCGGCGAGCGCCCCTGCCGCCTGCATGCCCGTCATGCACACGACGTAGAGCGACACCACCCGCCCGCGGATGGCGCCGTTGGCGGAGAGCTGGGTGAGCGAGTCGTTGCCGATCATGAACGCGGTGCGCATCAGCATCGACGCGACCAGTCCCACGACGAACAGCCCGGCGACGGGCGCGAGACCGGAGCACGCCCAGACCAGCCCCGAGCCCGCGAGCAGCAGCGCGCTGTCGCGGAGGCGCAGCTGCCGCCGGCGCGCCGCCAGCAGGCTGCCCAGCAGCGCCCCCACCGCCGAGGCCGTCTGGAACAGGGTGTAGCCGAGCGTGCCGAGGCCGTAGCGCTCGTTCGCCGCCCAGGCCATCAGGATCGACGCCGTCAGCGCGAAGAACGCGAGCGACGAGATCAGCAGCAGCGCGGTCCGGATCTCCGGCTTGCGCCGCACGTAGCGGATGGCCTCTCGGATCTGTCCCCGCCGGGCGGTGACCTTGATCGCCGGGTGCAGCGCGGAGCGCCGGATGCCGAGCAGCATCACGATGCCCGTGAGCGGCCCGACCGGCGCCGCCACGAGCGCCCATCCGGACCCGATGATCGCGACGAGGCCGGCCGTGAGCAGCGCGCCGAGGATCCCGGCGAGCTGCTGCACCGCGGCGTTCAGGCTCATCGCGTTGGGCAGCGCGCGGGTGCCCACCACCTGCACGAGCAGCACCGCACGGGCCGGCGCCTCGAACGCCGCCGCGACGCCGAGCAGGAGCGAGGAGGCGACGATCAGCGGCACGCCCGCCGTACCGAGGATCGCCGGCACGCCCAGGCAGAGTGCCGCCAGCACCACGACGAGCTGGGTCAGCACGACCGTCTGCCGCGGCGCGAAGCGGTCGCTGAGCACGCCTCCCCACGGCCCGAGCACGATGGACGGCACCAGCTGCGATGCGACGACCAGTGCGACGAGCCCGACGTCGCCGGTGAGCTCGATCATCAGCGAATCCGTGGCCAGCCGCGCCAGCCATCCCGCTGCGGAGGTCGCCGCCAGGCCGACGAAGTAGAGCCGGAAGTTCGCCTCTCGCAGAGCCACGAAGGTCGCTCGGAAGGTCGGTCGGGCCGCGAGCACCGGCAGCGGCTCGGTGATCGGATGATCCACGCCCGACACGGAAGACATGACCTCAACGGTACGGAGGATCGTACGATCACTCACGATAATGATGGACATAACTGTTATCGGATCTGTGAATGAGCAGGATCCTGTAGGACGGGAGCGCGCATGTTCGAGCCGGATCTGCTGCGGTGCTTCGTCGCCGTGGCGGAGAACCGCAGCTTCTCCGAGGCCGGGCGGCAGCTCGGGATCAGCCAGCCGACGGTCAGCCAGAGAGTCCGGCGGCTCGAGGAGCAGACCGGCCGCTCGCTCATCGCCCGGGACACCCACAGCGTCGGCCTCACCGACGGCGGCGAGTCGATGCTGGCGTTCGCGCGTCGCACCCTCGCGGTGCTCGACGAGGCGCAGGCCTACTTCTCCGGCCCGGCCGAGCGCGCGACGGTCCGCTTCGGCACGGCCGATGACCTCGCCCTCACCCACCTGCCCGGGATCCTGCGCGACTTCCGCCGGAAGAACCCGCACATCGACGTCGAGATCACGGTCGGCCAGTCCGCGGCCGTCGCCCGCCGCCTGCGTGCGGGCGCGCTCGACCTCGTCTACGTGCGGCAGGAGCCGGGGATCGCGGAGGGCAGGGTGGTCCGGCGCGAGCAGCTGATCTGGGGCGCGCACCCGTCGCTGCGACTCGACCCGGGCGACGTGGTCCCGCTCGTCACGTATCCCCGGCCGAGCCACTCGCGCGCCGCCGCGGTCACCGCGCTCGAGGCGGCGGGACGACGCTGGAAGGCGACCTGCACGGTCCGCGACATCACCGGGATCCTCGCCGGCGTCCGGGCGGGCCTCGGGGTCGCCGTCTTCCCCGGCGGGATGATGCCCCCGGATCTCGTGCGCGCCGACGCCGCGCTGGGTCTGCCGCAGCTCGACACGCTCGACTTCGCCCTCATCGACGATCCGGCGGCGCCGCGCGCGCCGATCGAGGCGCTGAGCACGGCGATCATCGACTCGCACACCCGCGAGGCGCGCCAGCTGCCGGGCGCATCCGAGGGCTGAGGGGACGAGAGGCTCCTTCCGCTCTCGAGGCATGGAGTCGCGCGGGCCGGTCAGCGCCCGTCGCCGGCCACGCGGCCGGCCAGCGCGGAGATGTCCGCCGGCCCGAAGCCGCAGCAGCCGCCGACGTAGCGCGCGCCGGCGGCGATCCAGGCGTCCACGAGGTCGAGGTCGAGGGGGCGCGCCCGCGACCAGGTCTTCGTCGCGCTGTCCCACACGCCGCCATGGTTCGGATACGCCACCGCCGGGCGCCCGGTCTGCCCCACCGCCGTCTCGACCGCGCCCAGCACGTCGTTCTCGTCCGAGCAGTTGACGCCCGCGGCGATCACCGTGCGCGAACCGGCGAGCGCGGCGTAGGCCTCGGTCAGCGGCTGCCCGGCGCAGGTCTCGTCGCCGCGCACCGAGTAGCTGAACCATGCCGGCACGCCGAGATCGTCGAGCAGCGCGGCGATCACGACCGCCTCCTCGAGGTCCGGGATGGTCTCGACCGCGAACAGGTCGGGGCCGGCCGCGGCGAGCGCCTCGAGCCGGGGACCGTGGAAATCGCGCAGCTGCCACGCGGCGACGCCGTACCGGCCTCGATACTCGGATCCGTCGCCGAGCACGGCGCCGTACGGGCCCACCGAGGCCGCCACGAGCAGTCCGGGTCTCGCAGCGTTGCACTCGTCGCGCGCCTCCCGGGCGACCGTCACCCCGCGCGCGATGAGCGCCCGAGCCTCGAGGGCGTCGAGGCCGGCCGCGACGAAACCGCGTTCGCTGGCCTGGTAGGTCGCGGTCGTCGCGACCTGGGCCCCGGCCTCGAAGAAGTCCCGGTGGGCGCGGGCGATCCGCTCCGGCTCGTCGGCGAGCAGCCGCGCCGTCCACAGCGCGCCGCCCACCTCGATCCCCTGCTGCTCGAGGGCGGTCGACATCCCGCCGTCCAGGATCGTGACCGCGGCGAAACCGCGCTCCGGATCGGCTTTCGTCGACAGTGTCATCGTCCCGCCCTTCCTCTGCTCGACCCGCCGGACGGATCCCGACGGTCGAGTACGCTCATGCCATGCCGATCGCCGAGGACCTCGACCCGCCCCGGACGAGCATGGGCCGCGGCTTCGACGTGCTCTCCGCGCTCGCCGCGCTGTCGACCCGCACCCCGGGCGGCGTCTCCGTGCAGGACGTCGCACACGCGCTCGACCGGGAGCGCTCGCAGGTGTCCCGCACCCTCTCGGCGCTCGCCGACCGCGGCCTCGTGGTGCGGGGGGAGGACCAGCGCTACCGCCTCGCGTGGAGCTGGTACGCCGCCGCGCAGGACCTCACCGAGCGCCGGCTGCACACGGCGGGTCTGCAGGTGCTCGACGACCTCGCCGAGACCGTCGGCGAGGCGTGCTTCCTCGGCGTCCTTCAGGGCGACAGCACGTTGACCGTCGTGGAGAGCATCCCCCCGGGATCCGGGATGATCGGATCGTGGGTCGGCCGCGCCTATCCGGCGTTCTGCAGCGACGCCGGTCGCGCGGTGCTGTGGGACGCGTCCGACGACGAGGTGCGCGCGGTGTTCGCCCGGACCTCGTTCATGACTCCCGGCCCGAACGCGCCGGCCTCCGCCGACGAGTTCCTGGAGCGGCTGCGCGAGGCGCGTGCGCGCGGATACGCGATCGTCGACCAGGAGGCCGAGCCGGATCTGTACTCGGTCTCGGCCCCGGTCTGGGACTTCCGCGGCGAGGTGGCCGCGGGCGTGCAGATCGTCGGGGAGCGCAGTGTCCTGCGCCCGCGCACCGCGGAGCTCGCGGAGGCGTGCGTCGCGGCCGCGGAGGCGCTGTCGGCCGCGCTCGGTGCGCCCGACGGCGGCGGCGGGGACCGCGCGGCTCACTGACCGGTCGCCAGCGCGCTCAGGCGATCCCGCACCTCGGCCAGCGCGGTTCGGGCGGCCCGGGTGGGTCCTGCGCCTCGGCGCGCACCGCTCACCGCGACCGAGGCCACGATCCCGCTCCGCCCGCGGATCGGGAGGGCGAGCTCGGTGACCCCTTCGGCGTACTCGTCGGACGCGACGATCATCCCGGCCGACCGATCCCGGTCCATCAGATCCTGCACCTCGTCGATGGTGCGTGCGGCAGCGGGGCCGCCGATGCCGACGAAGCGCACCTCGCGCAGCGTCTCCTCCAGGCACGGGAGGGAGTGGTCCCAGAGCAGGGCGCGGCCTGCGCCCGTGCACCAGATCGGGGTGATCCCGTACGGCACGGCGGCGTCGGTCGAGCCCACCCCCGTCGCGGAGCGCAGCAGCAGGGCCTTGGCACCGTCTGCGGCGGCGAGGAGTGCCGTCATCCGCAGCGTCGAGGCCAGCGTGCGCAGCTCCTGCCGGGCGGCGCGCAGCCACGGCTCTTCGAGTGCGGCGGCCGTGCGGAAGTAGGCGTCGCCGGCGCTCAGCACCCCCGCCTCGTCGCGTTCGAGGAAGTGCAGCGCGCGCAGCTCTGTGGTCAGCCGGGAGACCCGGCTGCGCTCGATGCCGGTCGCCTCCGCGAGTCGCGAGGCGTTGTGGCCGGTCCGCCCCGAGCGCTCGCGCGCGACCGCGGATTCGAGCAGCGTCAGCCCCTGCGACAGCGACGAGGGAGCCGACATCCTGCTTCCCTCCTTCGGCCGGCCGCGACCTGGCGACCCGGATCCGGCCAGCCTACCCGGCGCATTCGGGCCGCTCACGACGGCTCTCCCCCGCGCACCCGGCGGGGCAGCAGGCGTCCCCACGCGGTGTAGAGGTCGGCGGCGATCTGACCCGAGGCGTGCTCCAGATCCCGCATCGTGATCGCGTCGCTCCCCTGCGCACCCGCGAGCACCACCTCGTCCCCGACCCGCACAGCGGGGTGGTCGGTGATGTCGATGAGCACCGTGTTCATCGCGTGCCGGTCGACCACCGGTGCCCGTCGTCCGCCCACGAGCACCTCGGCGCGACCGCCGAGCACGCGGTGGAAGCCGTCGGCGTAGCCGATCGGGACCACGGCGAGGCGGGATGCCCTGGCCGTCGTATGCGTCCTGTCGTAGCCGACGGTGCTGCCCGCCGGGTAGACGTTGATGGCGGCGACCCTGGAGAGCAGCCGCAGGGCCTGCTTCAGAGGGCCGGTGCGAGCGGAGGTGTCGCCGTAGAGCGCGGCGCCCACGCGGGCGAGGTCGAACCTCGACGCGGGCACCGTCAGCGCCGCGAAGGACGTCGCGCAGTGCCGTTCCAGCGCGTCGGTCGCGTCGGTGCCGAGCAGCTCGGCGGTGTGGGCGGACTGGATCCGGAACGCCTCTGCACCCTCGGCGACGTCGCGCTCGTCCTCGCAGGGGAAGTGCGCGCAGACGCCGATCGGATGCACGCCGGGCAGGGCGCCGATGGCGTTCAGCTCCTCACGTCCGCTCGCTGCGCCCAGGTCGACGCCGTCCCGGCTGAGCCCGGTCGCATTGATCGACACGTGCACCCGGATCCGTCGGCCGATCGCTCGCGCCGCCGCGTCGATCTCCCGGGCGTTCGCGAGCCCGCCCGCCCACTCCTCGACGTCCGCCGCGGCGGCGTCCTCGATCTCCTCACGCAGCGCGGGGCGCACGCGCAGGATCCGACCGCGGAACCCCCGCCGCCGTGCGCCGTGCGCCTCCTCGTTCGCGGTGACGCCGATCGTGTCGACGCCCGCCGCCATGAGGACCGGGAGGACGAGATCGACGCCGTGGCCGTACGCATCGGCCTTGACCACTGCGCACAGCGGTGTGGTGCCGAGCTCCCGCCTGACCGTCGCGACGTTGTGCGCGATCGCGTCGACATCGATCTCGATCCATCCCGGCCCCGGGATCATCGACCCTGGCCCGCGATCGGTTCCTCGGCGGCGGGATCCTCGACGAGATCGACCGGTGCCTCCTCGGACACGACAGCCGCCCGCGCCGCGCCGCGCCGTCCGTAGCGCCACCAGAAGAACAGGTAGCAGAGGGCGACGAACGGCAGGCCGAAGTACAGCGCGGCGATCTGGTTCGGGTCGAACGCGATGGCGATCACGGAGACGAGCAGCAGCACGAACGCGACGATCGGCACGAGCGGGAACAGCGGCGTGCGGTAGGGCAGGGTCGACACGTCGCCGCCGCGGCGGACGAAGGCGCGCCGGTGGAAGAACTGCGAGGCGACGATCGACATCCACACCGCGACGACCGCGAAGCCCGCGACCGACACCAGCGCGAGGTACACGGTCTCGGCCGCGATCACGCTGGACAGCAGCGAGACCAGCCCCAGCGCCATGCTCACGCTGAGCGCCACGATCGGGATCCCGCGTCGGGTGAGGCGCATGAAGGACTTGGGCGCGTGACCTTCCTCCGACAGCGAGAACAGCATCCGGGCGCAGGAGAACAGGCCGCTGTTGCCGGCCGACAGCAGGGCCGTGATGATGACGAAGTTCATGATGTCGGGGGCGAACGGCACGCCCACGTACTGGAAGACGTCCACGAAGGGGCTGCTGGTGACGCTCGCCTTGTCGTACGGCAGGATCGCCGCGATCACGGTGATGGAGCCGACGAACAGCACCAGCAGGCGCAGCACCGTGGAGCGCAGCGCGCGCGGGATGTTCTTGCCCGGATCCTTGGTCTCGCCGGCGGCGACGCCGATGAGCTCGGATCCGCTGAACGCGTAGAACACCGCGAGCGAGGTCATCACGACCCCGCCGAACCCACCCGGGAACAGGCCGTGCGGTGTCATGAAGTTGCCGAACAGCACGGCACCGGGGTTCGTGCTGGACAGCGGCGCGATGCCGAAGATCGCCGCCCCGCCGAGCACGATCAGCGCGACGATCGCGACGACCTTGATCAGCGAGAACCAGAACTCGGTCTCGCCGAACACGCGCGCGGAGATGGCGTTGATCGTGAACAGCACGGCCGCGAAGACCAGGCACCAGATCCACACCGGCACCCCGGGGAACCAGCGCTGCATGAGGATGCCGGCGGCGGTGAACTCGGAGCCCAGTGCTACCACCCAGCACAGCCAGTAGAGCCACGCGGTGGTGAAGCCCGTGGCCGGGCCGATCGAGCGGGCCGCGTAGATGTGGAAAGCGCCCGAGACCGGATACGCGGTCGCGAGCTCGCCGAGGCACGCCATCACGAGGTAGACCACGAGGGCGCCGATGAGATAGGCGATGATCGCGCCCAGCGGGCCGGCCTGGCTGATCGTGTAGCCGGAGCTCAGGAACAATCCGGATCCGATCACGCCGCCCAGGGCGATCATGATCAGATGCCGGGCGTCCATGGAGCGCTGCAGCCGTCGCAGCGGCACCTGGGTCGCGGTGGTGTGGGGCAGGGCGTTGGGCAGCGCCTTCTGCCCGGGAAGTGGGCTCATGATGTCTCGCATTCGAAGGGTGTGGGGTGAGACGAACTTCTTCGTGCTATATCACCACATCAATGTGTCGATGTCGCACGAACTGTTTCGGGACATTACCGCCGTCGGCGGCCGCGCACAACCGCTCCCGAGGTGCGATCCCGCCGTTTCGCGAGGTGCGGGCAGAACGTCGGGGCCACCGACACAACGGCAGTGCACGCCGACGATCGGGCAGGTGTGCACCGACACGGCGCCGGCTCAGGATGGAACGCGACCCGCCCATCCCCCTTCCGACCTTCGAAGGAGCCCGACGTGAATCGTCATGACCTCGCCCTCATCGGCTTCGGCGGCGTGAACCGCGCCCTCGCCGAGATCATCCACACCCGCGGAGACGAACTCGCGGCGGAGCTCGGCTTCACGCTGCGCGTCGTCGCGATCACGGATCTGCGCCTCGGCTCGCTCATGCAGTCCGACGGGATCGACCTGGGCGTGGTGCTCAGGATGGGCGCGGGTGCGACCTTCGCCGGGTTCGCCGGAGGCGTCGCGGTGCCGCAGAACGACTACGTGATCCGCAGCACCACGGCGGACATCGTCGTGGAGGCGACCTTCACCAATCCCGTGGACGGCGAACCGGCGGTGTCCCACGTGCGCGCGGCCCTGGAGAGCGGCAGGAGCGTGACCACGACCAACAAAGGACCGGTCGCGCTCGCGGGCGCCGCGCTCAACCGGATCGCCGCCGACCACGGCGTGCGCTTCGAGTACGAGGGCTCGGTGATGAGCGGAACACCGGCGCTCCGCTTCGCGTCCGAGATGCTGCCGGGCACGCGGATCTCCGCCGTCCAGGGGATCCTGAACGGCACCAGCAACTACGTGCTCGGGCAGATGGAGACCGGGAGGACCCTGGCGGACGCCGTCGCCGAGGCTCAGGCGCTCGGCTACGCGGAAGCGGATCCGACCGCCGACATCGAGGGATCCGACGTGCAGCTGAAGGTCGTCATCCTCGCCAACGAGATCCTCGGCGCGGACATCACGACCGCCGACGTCGAACGGCGCGGCATCTCCGGCCTCACCGCTGCGGACCTCGCCGAGGCCGCCGCGGGCGGCACGCGCTGGAAGCTGATCGGCACCGCCCGCCGCGACGAGGAGGGCCGGGTGATCGCGACGGTCGAGCCGGTCGCCCTGCCGCTGACCCATCCGCTGGCCGGCATCTCCGGCCCCACCAACGCCGTCTCGTTCGACACGGACCTGCTCGGCACGGTCACCGTCTCCGGCCCGGGGGCCGGGCGCATCGAGACCGCCTACGCGCTGCTCTCCGACATCATCGCGATCGACGCCCATCAGCGCGCCGTCGCCGGGGCGACGCGATGAGCGCGCCGTCCCTCATCGAAGCGCGCGCCGCGGAGAGGCCCGCGGCCCTGATCGTGCGCAACCCGTTCGACGGCAGCGCGATCGGCTCCGTCGCGCAGAGCACCCCGGACGACCTGGACCGGATCCTGGAGCGGGCACGCGCCGGGTTCCGGGCCTCCCGCGCCCTGTCCCGGTTCGCCCGGCACGAGGTCCTCGACCGGGCCGCCGCCCTGCTGCGGGAACGGGCCGACCAGGCGGCGGCGCTCATCGTGCGCGAGGCCGGGAAGACGATCCGGCAGGCCCGCAAGGAGGTGCGCCGCGCGGCGACGACGCTGTCGCTGTCCGCCGAGACCGCGCGGTCCCATGCGGGCGAGGTCGTGCCGTTCGACGCGTTCGAGGGATCCGGGAACCGCCGCGGGTGGTTCACCCGCGAGCCGCTCGGCATCATCGTGGCGATCACCCCGTACAACGACCCGCTCAACCTGGTCGCGCACAAGCTCGGCCCCGCCGTCGCCGCGGGGGACGCGGTCATCCTGAAGCCCTCCCCCTTCGCGCCGCTCACCGCCGAGTTCCTCGTCGGCCTGCTCGTCGAGGCGGGCCTGCCCGCCGAGATCGTGACGACGGTGCACGGCCACAAGGATCTCGCGCAGGCGCTCGTCGGCGCGCGGGAGGTGCGCCTGGTCTCGTTCACCGGGGGCTTCGCGACCGGCGAGGCCATCGCCCGCACCGCAGGCCTGAAGCGGCTCGCCATGGAGCTGGGCGGCAACGCACCGGTCCTGGTGTTCGCGGACGCCGACATCCCCGCCGCCGTCGAGGCGTGCGTCTCGGGCGCCTTCTGGGCGGCGGGCCAGAACTGCGTCGGCGCGCAGCGGATCCTGGTGCAGCGCGAGGTGCACGAGCGCTTCCGCGAGGAGTTCGTCGCGCGGACGGCGCGGCTGGTCGCCGGCGACCCCGCGGATGAGCGCACCGACGTCGGCCCGATGATCTCGCCGGAGTCGGTGGACCGGGCGATGCGCCTCGTCGACGACGCCGTCACCGCGGGGGCGCGCGTGCTCGCGGGGCATCGCCGGGGGGGTCGGTCTATTGGCCGACCGTCGTCGAGGAGGTGCCGTTCTCCTGCGCACTGTGGCAGGACGAGGCCTTCGCCCCGATCGTCGTGCTCACCGCCTTCGACACCGAGGAGGAGGCGGTCGCCCTGGCCGACGAGACCGAATACGCCCTGCACGCGGGCGTGTTCACCGCGGATCTGACCCGGGCGCTGCGTCTCGCGGAGCGTATCGAGGCGGGAGGCGTGATGATCAACGACTCCTCCGACTACCGCGTCGACGGCATGCCGTTCGGGGGCGCGAAGCACGGGAGCATGGGACGCGAGGGCGTCCGGTTCGCCTACGAGGAGTTCACCCAGCCCAAGGTCGTGTGCATCAGCACGTGATCGCGAGCGGCGCCGATGCGCGCCGGCGCCGCTCAGCTCCGGTCGATGACCCGCGTCAGCGAGACCGACGTGACCGTGTTCTCGACGCCCGGCAGCGCGGCGATCTGCTCCCAGATCTCCCCGATCCGATCCATCGTGTCGGCCTGCACCGTCACGAACAGGTCGAACTCGCCCGAGAGGATGTCGCAGCGCACCACCTCGGGGATCCGCTCGAGCGCCGTCACGACATGGGCGCCGCGCATGCGGTCGGAGCGGTAGACCATCACCACCGCCGTCACGCGTCGCGCGGCCGCGGCGCCGCGGACCAGGGTGTAGCCGGCGATGACGCCGTCGCGCTCCATGCGCTCCATGCGCTGCTTCACCGCATTGCGCGAGAGATGCACCCGGGCCGCGAGGTCCACGAGCGCGATGCGGGCATCGGCGGTCAGCTCCGCCAGGATGCGGTGATCCGTCCCGTCCATGCTGCGCCACTCTTTCACTTCATGCACAATAAGCAATTGCAGATGTTTATAGCACACGCTAGCCTGTGGCCAGCGTGCTCGTCCACGAACATCGCCCGATCCGAGGAGGAACCGCCATGGCGGAACGCCCCGACCGCACCCGTCCCGCGACCCTGTCGGACGCGAGCCTCGCCGTCCATGCCGGGATCCAGGTCGATTCGACCAGGGCGCTGCGCACGCCCCTGGTGATGGCGAACTCCTATCAGCTGCCGGACGACCCGAGCGAGATCAGCTGGTCGGCGACCGCGCCGCGGCTCTACACGCGCAACACCGGCGTCAACCAGCAGGCGCTGCAGGAGAAGCTCGCCGCGCTCGAGGGCGGCGAGGACGCGGTGGCGCTGGCCTCGGGCGTCGCCGCGCTGCATGCCGTGTTCTTCACCCACGTCCGCGTCGGCGACCACGTCGTCGTCAGCGACGTCACCTACGAGGCGACGTGGCGCCTGTGGACCGAGCTGCTGCCCCGGCGATACGGAATCGAGGCCACCTTCGTCGACATCACCGACCACGACGCCGTGCGCGCCGCCCTGCGGCCGAACACGCGCCTGGTCTGCGTCGAGGCGATCGCGAACCCCACCACCCAGGTGACGAATGTGGCGGCCATCGCCGCGATCGCGCATGAGGTCGGGGCCATCCTCATGGTCGACTCGACGTACACGCCGCCGCCGTTCTACCGCCCCCTCCGGGACGGCGCGGATCTGGTCGTGCATTCCCTGACGAAGTACATCAACGGGCACGGCGATGCCATGGGCGGCGCGGTCATCGGCCGGCGGGAGCTGATCGAACCCATCAAGGCCGACGCGATGGTCGACGTCGGCGGGATCATCTCGCCGTTCAACGCCTGGCAGATCCAGCGCGGATCCGTCACCCTGCCGCTGCGCCTGCGCCAGCACCTCGCGTCGGCGCAGGCGATCGCCGAGCTCCTCGCCGACGATCCCCGGGTCGCGTACATCTACTACCCGGGCCTGGAATCGCACCCGCAGCACGAGCTCGCGGCGCGCCAGTTCCGCGGCGCGTTCGGCGCGATGATGGCCTTCGCCGTCGACGGCGATCCCGACACGCAGAACCGCTTCGTGGCGAACCTGCGCCTGATCACCTCCGGCTTCTCCCTCGGCCACGACGACTCCCTCATCGTGCACACCGGGACGGACGGAGGCCGGGTCGCCGCGTACCCCGAGCCGTTCCGCACGAGGGGGCACCTGCGGCTGTCGGTCGGCCTGGAGGACACCGACGACCTGCTCGCGGATCTGCGCGCGGCGCTCGACGCCACGTTCCGCTGAACCGCCGGATCGAAGCGCAGGGCGGGTGCGGTGGCGCGCGCCCGCACGGTCCCCGGACAGCGAAACGCCCGATCAGATCTTCACGATCCGATCGGGCGTTTCTTACTGTCTCAACACAGTGTGCGCCTGGAGGGACTCGAACCCCCAACCTTCTGATCCGTAGTCAGATGCTCTATCCATTGAGCTACAGGCGCATCCGGTCTTTCACAAGACCGCCCGCTCTCGCGGGCCTTGTAAACAATACCCCAGAGGCGGGCCCGAACGCGAATCGAGCGCGCGGAGAGTGAGGAACCGGGCGTGCCGTCGGCGCTTCCGGGCGGCAGGATCCGTCACCGGGCCTGCCGCGCGGCGCGCTTCTCCTCGCGTTCCGCGGCCTTCGCGGCGGCCCTGTCGGCCTTGTCCGCGGCCTTGTCCGCCTTCTCCCGGTTCTTGCGCCGGGCGCGCTGGTCGGAGGCGAGCGCCTGCAGGTCGACCAGGCGCAGCGCCTGCATGCGGGCCTCGCGCATGGTCGCGTAGTCCGGATCCTCGTCGGGACGCATCGCCTCGACCCTGAGCCGGCTCTGCAGGTTGCCGGCGACATCGCCCCATGCCGCCGCGCGCGCGGCCTCGACCAGGAACCGCAGGGTCTCCGGGTCCTCCGCCATGTCGCGCAGCCGATCGGCGACGGCCGCCGACTGCCGCGCGCGCCTCTTGAGGTTGCGCACATCGCGGTCGCGGTAGT
This sequence comes from Actinomycetota bacterium, assembly GCA_018268515.1. Lineage (GTDB taxonomy): Bacteria > Actinomycetota > Actinomycetes > Actinomycetales > Microbacteriaceae > Microbacterium. Next base: position 24,689 of record JAFDWK010000065.1, on the reverse strand, counting down.
CGTGCGTGCCGTGCGGATCGGAGTAGCGCCCGTGCGCACGCTTGCGCAGCTTCGTCGCGAGCTCGGCGGCCTCCTCCGACTCCGCGGCGAGCGCCCGCAGCGCCTCGCGGGCGTCGTTCATGTACTTGGAGACGTCGAAGGATCCGCCCTGCGCGATCGTGCCGACCAGGATGTGGTTCTTGACAGTCAGACGTGCGGCGGACGTAGCGATCGCCACGCCCTCGGCAATGGCGTCCGCGCTCTTTCCCACTCCGACCTCCTCTGCCATCGAGCGTACCGGTTCCGGCCTGGCCGGAGCAGGGCGGGGTGCACGAGAAATCACCGGCGCAGCACTCCGGGCCTGCGGTTCCGCGAGCCCAGGGCATGCGGCAGGATGGGATCAGCACCTGCGCCCACCCGACGCGTGCGAGGACGCACGCGATGGCGCAGCAGTAGGAGGAGCGTTGCCCGTTCTCGACGCATCAGGGCGCAGCAGCGCCATCACCGGCGCTGCCAACGGCATGGGCGCCGAGACCGCCCGCGTGCTCGCCCGCCGCGGCGCGCACCTCGCCCTCATCGACCGGGACAGGGCGGGTCTGAACCGTCTCGCCGACGAGCTGCGCGCGGGCGGCACGACCGTGACGGTGCACCCGGTCGATCTCCGAGACGACGACGCCGTGGCGGCGGCCGGCGCCGAGATCGAGGCCGAGCACCCCGTTCTGCAGACGCTCATCACGTGCGCCGGATCCTCGATGCTCGGATCCCTCGAGCAGCTCACCATGGAGGAGATGCGCTGGCTGATGGACGTCAACCTGTGGGGGACGGTGTCGATCACCAAGGCCCTGCTGCCGGCCCTGCGCCGCTCCCCCGCGGCGCACATCTCGCACATGGCGAGCATCTACGCCCTCGCGTCGCCGGGAGGGCGGATCCCCTATTCGATGTCGAAGTTCGCGGTGCGCGCGTTCTCCGAGGCCCTCCTGCACGAGCTGGAGGGATCGACGGTCACCGTCGGCGCGATCTACCCGGCGGGGGTGCGCACCGGCATCATCCTGCACGGGCGCTATGCCGCCGCGATCGAGCCCGGGGTGGCCGGGCGGGCGGCTGCGGCGCAGGCCGCGATGTACCACATGGAGCCGGCCGATGCCGCGGAGCACATCGTGCGCGCGACCCTGCAGCGCCGCGCGCGCACGCTGATCGGACGCGAGACCCGGCTCGTGGACGCCCTGGTGCGGCTCGCCCCGGTGCGCTACTGGGCGCCGATGCGCAAGCCGCTGCGCGAGGCGATCGATACGACCACGCCGATGTCGCCGCGCTGACCGGCCCGCGGACTCGCCGCGAAGCCGGAGCACCGCCGGCCCGGCAGCGCCACCCGCCCGCGATGTCATGCTCCGGGGACGGGCTCATCCTCCTGAGCCGCCCGCGCGCGGATCGCGACGGTCTCCGCGTTGTACTCCTCCAGCTTGCGCAGCGCGGTCTCGGTGCCGGCGCGCAGGTGCCGCTGCAGGCGCAGGCGCAGCGTCGCCGTGTCGCGGGCGGCGAACGATTCGAAGATGCGGGCGTGATCCTCTGCCATCGCGACGAGGTCGTCGTGCTCCTTGAACAGCAGCAGCAAGCGGCCGTGCATCATCTGCAGGATCTCGTTGACCGTCGCGTTCTCGGCGAGCTCGGCCATCAGCAGGTGGAATTCGGCGCTCGCGTGGTGCGCCAGCGCGACCTCGCCCGCCCTGGCCGCATCGAACTGCCGCTGCAGGGCCTCCTCGACCCGTGCGCGTCCCTCCGCGGTGTGCCGTTGCGCAGCCACCTCGAAGACGAGCACCTCCAGCGCGTCGCGCACCTGTGCGATGTCGCGCACATCCGCCTCGGTGAACTGCCGCACCACGGCCCAGGATCGCGGCCGGGCGGTGAGCAGCCCCTCCCCGAGCAGCTGCAGGATCGCCTCCCGCACCGGCAGCCGGCTCACGGCCAGCTCCTCGGCGATGTCCCGTTCGATCAGGCGGTCCCCCGGCCGCCGCCGTCCGGACAGGATCGAATCGCGGAGCAGCCGGACCACCCTGGCCGACTCCAGTTCGACGCTCCCCACGTTCCCCATGCGGCCCATTGTGGCACCGTCCCGCGACACCGCAACGTGTCGTACCGGATCCAATTACGCGGTGCCCCGCGAGGCGCGAGACGCCGGCCGGGCTCTGCCGGCCGGCGTCTCAGCGACCCGACGCGTCGTGCGCCTCGAGCCAGTCGAGCACCTGCTGTGCGGCCTCCTGCACGGGCAGCGCCGTGTCCACCACGAACCCCGCCTCCTCCGGCCCGAGCGGCTCGAGCGTCTCGAGCTGCGACTCCAGCAGCGAGGCCGGCATGAAGTGCCCGAGCCGTCGTCCGAGGCGCTCGGCGAGATCATGCCGGGTGCCCTCCAGGTGCACGAACTCGACCCCGGGGCGGGCGAGGATCTCCCGATAGCTGCGCCGCAGCGCCGAGCAGGTCACCACACCGGGCTCCCCCGCCTCCTGCCGTGCGGCGATCCACGCCCGGATCAGTTCGAGCCATGGCCGCCGGTCCTCGTCGGTGAGCGGGATCCCGGCCTCCATCTTCGCGACGTTCGCGGCGGGGTGCAGGTCGTCCCCCTCCTGCAGGGCCCAGCCCAGCCGGCCCGCCAGCACCCCGGCGAGCGTGCTCTTGCCGGATCCGGAGACCCCCATCACCACGAGGATGGTCGGCGGCGTGTTCATGATCGTCATCAGGTTCTCCTCGCTCCGGTCAGCCCACGAAGACGCCGATGAGCATGACACCGGCGAGACCTGTGACCGAGATCAGGCACTCCATGATCGACCACGACTTCAGCGTCTGCGGGATGCTCAGGCCGAAGTACTCCTTGATCAGCCAGAAGCCCGCATCGTTGACGTGCGAGAGGAACACGGATCCGGCGCCGATCGCGAGCACCAGCAGGGCGGATCCGGCCGACGACAGGCCGAGGTCGTGCACCAGCGGCTGCAGGATGCCCGCCGCCGTGATGGTCGCGACCGTCGCGGATCCGGTGGCGATGCGGATCAGCACCGCGACGAGCCAGGCGAAGAACAGCACGATCGGCAGCGCCCCGCCGATGCCGGAGATGGCGTGCGCGATGACCGTGCCGATCGTGGAGTCGACGAGCACCTGCTTGAAGCCGCCTCCGGCGCCCACGATGAGGAGGATCCCGGCGATCGCCGGCAGCGAGGACGACACCGAGGCGCCGACCTCCTTCGAGCTCATGCCGCCGCCGCGTCCGAGCACGACCATGCCGACCAGCACGGCGATGAGCAGCGCGATCACGGGCTTGCCGAGGAAGTCGATGATGCCCTTGACGGCGGAGGTGTCGGCCGGCGCGATGATGTCGGTGATCGCCGACAGCAGCATCAGGAACACGGGCAGCAGGATGCTGAACAGCGTCGCGCCGAAGCTCGGACGCTTGCGCGCCTTGACCGCCGCGGTCTCGCCGGGGGCGGCCGTGTCCTCCGCGGTCTGGAACAGCGCCGGCACCGGCACATCCACCCAGCGGGCGGCGAGGCGGCCGAACAGGGGGCCGGCGATGATGACCGTCGGGATCGCGACGAGCACGCCGAACGCGAGGGTGAGGCCCAGGTTCGCGCCGATCAGGCTGATCGCGGCGAGCGGTCCGGGGTGCGGCGGCACGAGGCCGTGCATCGCGGAGAGCCCGGCGAGCGTGGGGATCGCGATCTTCATGAGCGAGACGCCCGAGCGGCGCGCGACCAGGATGATCACCGGCACCAGCAGCACGAGGCCGACCTCGAAGAACATGGGCAGGCCGATCAGCGCACCCACCAGGCCCATGACCCAGGGCAGCGCCGCGGTGCTCGCCTTGGAGATCAAGGTGTCCACGACCCGGTCCGCGCCGCCGGAGTCGGCGAGCAGCTTGCCGTAGATCGCGCCGAGCGCGATCAGCACGCCGACGCCGCCGGCGGTGGATCCGAAGCCGTTGGAGAAACTCGTGACCGTCTGGGTGGCCGACATGCCGGCCACGAGACCGGTGACGATCGAGCCGATCACGAGGGAGAGGAACGGGTGCAGCTTGACCCAGGTGATGAGCACCACGATGGTCGCGATGCCGATGAGCGCCGCGAGGATCAGCACCCATTCCGGGGCGGTCGTCGTGGGCGGCAGCGGATCGGCGGCCGAGAGGATCCCGGGAACGGCGGCGAGGAGATTCGAGGACATGGCCATGAGCTTCCTTGGTCTGGCGGAGAGATTTCGCCTCAGCGTATGCGATAAGTAGGACTTAATCAAGGCCAGTTCTGTAATATGCCTATTTTGAATGCCGTCGGCAGCGTACTTGCCGGGACTATCGCCATAATGAGGGGCATGGTAGAAGGGACCCGCGAAGCGGCTTCGGCGCAGCATCACCGCCTACTCGACGCGATCGGCACGCGCATCGTGGAGGGCGAGCTCGCGCCCGGCGCCCGGCTGCTCACCGCCGACGTCGCGGCCGAGCAGGGCGTGTCCCGCTCGGCCATGCGCGAGGTGGTGCGGGTGCTCGAGACCATGGGGCTGGTCGAGGTGCGCCGCCGCGCCGGGGTGGAGGTGCTGCCCGCCGACCGGTGGAGCCCGTACGCCCCCGAGGTGATCCGCTGGCGGCTGGACGGATCCGGCCGGCTCCGCACGCTGCACGAGCTCAGCCAGCTGCGCTCCGCGATCGAGCCGCTCGCCGCCCGCCTCGCCGCGTCTCACGCGGAGGCGGAGCAGCGCGCCGCGATCGTGAAGGCCGTGCTCGGCATGGTCGAGCACGGCGACCGCGCCGACCAGCCCGCCTATCTGCAGCACGACATCGACTTCCACGCGGCGGTGCTGCGCGGCTCCGGCAACCCCTACCTCGCGGGCCTCGCCGACGTCGTCGCCGCACTGCTGCACGGGCGCACCGCGCACGCGCTCATGCCCCGCCGCGCCGACGAGACCGCGCTGCGCCTGCACCAGGACGTCGCCGCGGCCATCACCGCCCGCGATCCCGAGGCGGCGGCCGTGGCGATGGCGGCGATCGTCAGCGAGGCCGACGACGCGGTGGAAGCCATGGCCACGCCTGCTTCGTGATCCCGCCGACGCCTTCTTGATCCCGCTGATAGCCGCCCGACAGGATCCGCTGACGCGGGGCCGCGCATAATCGAGACATGGCCGAGGCGACGAGCACCGCGAAGCGGAAGGAGCGCGCACCCAGCGTTCTGCCCCGGCTGCTCGCGGCGCCCGTGCGCGGGGTGCATCGCGTGCGGCGTGCGGCGACGCCCACCGCGCCGGCGTTCGACCTGGCCTACGTGCGCAGCGGCCCGCGCTCGGAGACGCCGATCGTCGTGATCCCGGGCGGGCCCGGACTCGGATCCGTCCTCCCTTATCGCCGGTTCCGGCGCGAGGCGACCCGACGCGGGCTCGACGTGATCATGATGGAGCACCGCGGGGTCGGGCTTTCCCGGGCCGACGTCGACGGACACAGCCTGCCGCTGTCGGCCATGCGCATGGTCGATGTCGTCGACGATCTCGCGGCCGTGCTCGACCGGGAGGGCGTGCGGCGCGCGCACGTCTCCGGCTCCTCCTACGGCAGCTATGTCGCCGCCGCCTTCGGCGCCCGCCATCCCGACCGCGTCGCCGGGATGCTGCTGGACTCCGCGTTGCAGTCGGTCGCCGACCGCGACGCCGAGCGCGCGATGATCCGCCGGCTGTTCCTGGACGCCGATACCCGGATCGCCGCGTCGGTGCGCGAGCTGCTGGATGAGGGCTCGGATCCGCGACTCCTGCTGGGTGTGCTGCGCGCAGCATATGAGCTGGGCGGCGAGGAGCTGCTCGAGCCGCTGCTGCGCCGGCGCATGAGCGGATCGCCGCGCGCGGGCCGTGGCGCCCGGGCACGCGGATCCGTCTGGGCCGCGCTCGAGACCTACGTCGACAAGGCCGAGTCGGAGGCGCACGTGCCCGGCTTCTACGAGTTCGACCTGGTCGGCGAGATCGCGTTCCGGGAGCTGGGCTTCGGGCCGGATCCGGACGGATCCGCGCTCGATCCCTCACTCACCTACGCTCCGATCGCCGACCGCTTCCCGCCCTTCTCGGGAGAGCCGTTCGATCTGACCTCGGCCGCGGCGGGCTTCCGCTGGCCGACCGTGCTGCTGACCGGTTCGCGCGATCTGCGCACGCCGGCCGCGGTGGCACGGCGCGTCGCCGAGACCGCACCGGACGCGGTGCTCGTCGAGATCGAGAACGGGCACAGCGCGCTCGAGTCCCACCCGCTCGCGCTGCTGCACGCGCTGCGGCGCCTGAGTCGGGGCGAGCAGCGCCGGCTCCCCGCCGAGAGCGCGATGATGAGCGCACTGCCCCGCCGCGGCCTCGTCGCCGGCCTGCCGCGACTGCTCACGGCCGGCACGCGCTGGGAGACCGCGCTGCGGTCCTGAGCACGGCCTCAGGCGGGCCCGGCGGAATGGATCCGGGATCCATTCCGTTGCATATACCGTGACCGTCCCCTCCTCCGACCTCCTCGCCGCCGACACCGCGATGGGTCCGGTGACCCTGCTCGTCGCCGACCTCGACGCGATGACCGCCTACTACCGCGACGCGGTGACCCTGCGGGTGCTCTCGGCCGAGGGCGACCGGGTGGTACTCGGCCGCGGCACCGCCCCCGTGGTGATCCTGCAGCACAGCCCCGAGCTCAGGCATGCGGCCCCGCGGGCGGCGGGCCTGTTCCACACCGCGATCCTGTTCGAGACGCAGGCGGCGCTCGCGGCGGCGCTGTACTCGGTCGCCCGGCACGCCCCCGGCACGTTCACCGGCAGCGCGGACCACCTGGTCAGCCAGGCGTTCTACTTCACCGACCCCGAGGGAAACGGCGTCGAGCTGTACTGGGACCGCGACCGCACCCAGTGGAGCTGGACGCATGGGCGGATCGAGATGGACACCCTGTACCTGGATCCGAACGCGTTCCTCGGCGAGCATCTCACCGAGTCGGGCACCGCGGATCCGGTGATCGGCGGCGCGACGGTCGGTCACGTGCACCTCTCGGTCGGCGATGTCGCCTCGGCCCGCGAGTTCTACGTGCACCGGCTCGGCTTCGAGACCACCACGGAGCTCGGCGGCTCCGCGCTGTTCGTGAGCGCGGGCGGCTACCACCACCACATGGCGATGAACACCTGGAACAGCGCGGGCGCCGGCCGCCGCGCCCCGGCCCTCGGCCTCGGCCGGGTCGACATCGTGCTGCCGGGCGCGGACGATCTCGGATCCGTCGCCGAGCGCATGACGCACTTCGGCGTCGCAGTGCGCGACGACGGACGCACGCTCGCCTTCGAGGATCCCTGGGCGAACGCGATCCGGCTCACCACGGCGGCCTGAGCGACCGGGCCGATCGGATCGGATCGGATCCGGACGGGGTGCCGCTCCGAAGATGGATTTCGCGCCTACAGGCTCACCGGAAGACGCGTTTTCCATCTCTGACTGGCAAGTCCTGGCTGTGCAGGGATGGATTCCGCCGCTGCACGGACGCCGGGAGCAGCGAAATCCATCCTCGAGCACCGGGAGCAGGCGCTCAGCCGATCCGCACCGCGCTGATCGCCCCGTCGGGCCAGCGCACGTCGACGAGTGCCTCCCCCGCCTCGGTCGCGACAGCCCGCGCCGTGGGCGCGGCTTCGTCCCCGCGGCCCAACCGCACCGCCGCGATCACGATGTCGCCCTCGCCCACATTCGCGAAGTCGAGCCGCGGGATGGAGGTGACCGCGCCGATCGGGGAGGTGCCGGACTCGGTGCGCACAGCGGCGGTCGCCCCCTCTGACAGCGCGAACAGCGCGGAGCGCAGTCCGTCCAGATCGAGCGAGACCCCACCCTGCTCCACCTCCGCCGCGGCCTCGGCGGATCCGGTCAGCGGCCAGCCGCTCACCCGCACGGTCAGCGGCTCCCGTGGAACCCCGGCCCGGGCCAGGCGCCGGGTCGCCCGCACCTCCCAGGAGCCGCGGACGACGCTCGCGGTCGCGAGCAGCGGCCCGTCGGTGACCACGCCGGAGCGTCCGGATCCGTGGTCGTACGCGGGCACGCCGATGCTCGAGTCGACCCAGTGCGCGTCGGCCACCGAGGTCGCGAAGGCCGCCACCCCGTCGTCGCCGGTGACGCCGCGCGCAAAGCCCGTGCGATGGGTCGATCGTCCTGCGGCGTCGAGGGCGCCGACCATGTTGTCGGCCGGGTCGTCGATCGCCGGACCGGTGAGCGGCGGCAGTGTGGCGCTGGAGTACCCGAACCGGGCGTAGAGCGCGGAGTCGCCCGTGCGGTCGCCCTCGAGCGCGTGGTCGGCGCCGTGGTTGATCACGCGCACGATGCCGTCCGACGCCGTGCCGCTGACCAGCCAGCCGGCCGCGCGGGTCACGCGCCGCACATCGCCCTGCTCGATCGGCAGCGGCTCCTCGACGGCGGTCCACACGGCGTGGTCGGCGGGCAGCATCAGCCCGAGGAAGCCCTTCGACGCCCAGTACGGCGAACCGGCCCCGGAGTAGGTCTGCGCCATCGCCGGCCACTCGCCGAACAGCCCCATCGTGAGCAGGCCGCGCTCGTCGATCGCCCCGCGCTCCACGAACGCGCGCAGCTGGCCCGAGGCGGCGCGGCGCAGCGTGCCGAGCGGCAGCCGGGTGGCGCCGGTGACCGCGCCCATCCACAGCGGCGCGGCCGTGGCGAAGCGGTAGATGAGGCTGCGCCCCTGCAGCACGGGCATGCCGTCCGCCCCGATGAGCGCCGCGTAGTCGTCGAGGAACGCGGTGAGCCGGCCGCGGAACACCGGCGCGAGCGCCCCGGATCCGAACGCGTCCGCCCCTTCGGATCCGGCCCACAGCAGCGGATACAGGTGCATCGCCCAGCCGCAGTAGTAGTCGTAGGCGCGCACCGCGCCGTCCGCCCACCAGCCGTCCCGCTGGTAGTAGTCCTCGATGCGGGCGAGGTCGGCGGCGATGCGCGCGGGGTCGTGCGGTCCGCCGACCGAGGCGAGGAAGGTCTCGACGGTGATCCGGAACCAGAGCCAGTTGTTGTCGGGGTACCAGCCCACCGGGTTCAGAGCCAGCCAGTCCACGATGCGCTGCTGTGCGGCGGCGTCGAGCGTGTCCCACAGCCAGCGCCGGGTCAGCTGCAGCCCGAGGGCGATCGAGGCGGCCTCGACCTCGGCCTGCGCCTGCTCGGCGGGCAGGATCCACCGCTGCGGGTTCTGCGGATCCGTGCCGGCGATGAGCCCGTCGCGGTACCAGTCCAGGAAGCCGTGCGGATCCGCTCCGCGCTCACCGGTCAGCCGGAACGCGAACAGCATGAACGAGCGCGCGAAGCCCTCCAGCCCGTCGCTGTCCGCCCCGCTGCTGCTGGTCTGCCCGGGCAGGCGCACCTGGCTGCGGGTGGGCGTGAAGTACGGCCGCAGCGACAGCAGCAGGTGATCCGCGACCGCGGCCCAGTGCTCGCGCGTCCATCCGGTGCGCGGGGAGAGGGCGCGATCCTCCGGCGGGAGGATCAGGCGGGCGGGGTCGAACGCGGTCATGGGGTCTCCGTAACGAGAGGGGCGGTATCGGGGGTGGTCTGGGAGTCATCGGATCCGGGCGGCCGGACGGATCCGGCGGTGGAGCCGGGGACGTCGGGGATGCTCGGGCGCAGCGACGACTCGCGCACATGCAGCTCGGGGCTGAGCTTCACCCGGAACGCGGGGCGCCCGCTGCCGGCCTCGAGCCGGGCGATGAGCAGGTTCACGGCCTCGCGTCCGACGTGCTGCTTGGGCGGGCGGACCGCCGTGATCGCCGGATCCCCGAACCGGGCCACGTCGTCGTCATAGGCCACGATCGCGAGATCGTGCGGCACCCGGATCCCCCGGTCCAGCGCATGCTGTTCGAGGGCGAGGGCCTGCGGATCCGGCAGCACGATGACCGCGGTGGTGCGGGTGTCCTGGATCACCTGCAGCGCATCGTCCATCACGCGTTCGCGGCCGGCGGCGTCGAAGCGCACGCCGTTGATCGAGGCGACGTCGGCCGGCAGCCCGAGCGCGCGCAGCGTGCTCTCCCAGCCCCGCCGCACGTAGCGCCCCGTGGGCCGCTCGGTCTCGGTGATCAGGCCGATCCGCTCGTGACCCTGCTCGTGCAGGTGCCGCACGGCGAGGGCGGCGCCGGCGGTGTGGTCCGACACGACCGAGTCCAGACGGGGCGCGGCCGCCGCGGAGCGCACCCGGCGCTCTGCGAGCACCACCGGCACGGGCAGCGCGTCCAGCCACTCCAGCATCTCGACCGCGTTCTCGTCGAACGTGTCGGGGGCGACGATGAGGCCGTGCAGGCCCGGGGTGTTCAGCAGCGCCTCGACCTGGCGCCGGTTGTCGCGCAGCTCGTATGTCGAGGCGCGCAGCAGCAGGCGGGCGCGCAGCTGCGTGGCCTGGGCCCTCGCACCGTGCACGATCGGCGGCCAGTAGTAGTCCAGCGACGGCACGACCATGCCGATCGTGTACCGGGTCACGGCGGGATCGTGCCCGGCGAGCACCGGGCTGAGCCCCGGCTCGAGCGCGCTGCGCAGCGTCGCCCCGCCGTGCACGCGGGTGACGAGGCCCTGCTGCGCGAGGGTGTTGATGTCCCGCCGCACGGTGAGCTCGCTCACCCCCAGATGCGCGGCGATCACGGACACGCTGACGGATCCGCGTTCGCGGATCTCGTCCATGATCCGCTCCCGCCGCTGCAGCGCGAAGAGCGGATCCCGCCCGCTCATGACAGCTCCTCGATCACCGTCGCGAGCGTGCCGCTGCGGCCGGAGACGGCGTAGACGAGCCGGGTGAGGCGCGGCCCCCACACGGCGATCAGCTCCGGATCGTCGAGCTCCCACACCTCGAGCGCGGGCGCGACCGGGCCGGTGCCGTCGTCGGCGGTGATGCGGATCCGGTGCCCGTCGGCGCCGACCTCGAGGCCGGAGCCCGCGGGCACGACGTCCCCTGCGGCGATGAGGTGCACGCGGTGCGCGCCGTCCTCCCTCAGCCGCCAGCGGTCCGTCACCTCGATCCGATCCGCCCCGGATCCGGATCCCGATGCGGATCCCGATCCGGATCCGGCGAAGCGGAACCGCCGCCGCCAGGAGTCGCCCTCCGCGAGCGGATAGGCGCCGGCGAGCTCCAGCTCGAACTCGGCGGTTCCGCTGTCCGTCGACGGTGCCGGCCCCGGCTCGCCCTGCGGCGCGGTGATCACCCGCGCGGCGAAGGCCGGCCCCTCCCCCTGCTCGAGACCGAAGGGCGCCGGCGCGCTGTGCCAGCCGCTCTGCATCGCCCGGATCCGGTACCGCCCGGCGCTGAACGTCTGCGCCGTGTAGGTGGGTTTTCCGACGTCGACGAGCAGCTGCCGGCCACCCGCGGCGACGAGGAAGGATCCGAGGTCCTTGTGGTTGTGGTTCTCGTCGTTCGTGCCGCCCTTCGCGGCGAGCGCGAGCCCGGTCGCGGAACCGGCCTCGCCGCGGCGCACCAGCACCTGCACGGACGGCAGCCAGACGGCGGCGGGCAGGGGCGGCGCGGCCGGCGCCGCGTCACGCCAGGCGGGATCGGCGAGGGCGCGCACCAGCCGCGGCAGCCCGCCGGCGACATCCGCCGCGGGGGCGCCCGGACGGCGGGCGGCCCGGGCCCAGTCCGCCACCTGCGCATCGGCGGTGAGCCCGCCCCACCGGAATGGCAGCTGCCACGGCTCGTGCCCGCGCGAGCGCGCCCAGCCGTCCGCGACGTTCACGTACCAGTCGCCGCCGAGGTGCATCCGCATCGGGAAGCGCAGGGTCTCCGCCACCACCGGGATCCCGGCGGCGTCCAGCCGGCCTCCGGTGATCGCGGCCACGGTGTCGAGCATCTCCAGCATCCGCCCGGCGCCGTTCCACCAGTAGGCGACGCCCTCGTCGATCGCGCCGTCGGCGGGCAGCTCCGCGACGTAGCGGTCGAGGCTGTCCAGCGCCCGGGCGAGCATCCGCGCCACCCGGGCGGCGTCGTCGAGCAGCAGCACCGCCGCGAGCAGCGTGTTGCCCAGGATCCACGGGTTCCAGTTGTTGACGTCGCGCCAGTACCCGAGCCACCACAGGTCGTCGCGGGTCTCGAACGGGGTGAACACCCGGGCCTCGGCCTCGCGCCGGATGCGTTCGCGCAGCCCGGGCCAGCGCGCGTCCCAGCGCGCACCGAGGATCCGGTCCGCGACGGCCAGCTGCGCCACGATCTCCCCGGCGATGAGGTCGAGATACGGCGCGTCGACATCGGGCAGCACGAATCCGCGCCGGGCGTGCGCGTCGTCGTGCGCGGGCAGCGACCAGGTGCTCTGCTCGCACAGCACCACGACGCCGTCGCCCGCCTCGTCGATCCATGCGGGGTCGTCGGTGACCGCCGCCGCGATCACGGCGCGCGTCAGCCGCTCCTGGCGGTCCGACACCGCACGCTCGTACGTCGCGCGGTCGCCGTCGCGCACGTACCGGGCGAAGAGCGAGCCGAGCGCATCGGGCCAGGGCCGCCCGCGGTCGTTCCCGGCCGCCGCCATGATCCGTTCGATCGTGATCGGATCCGCCTGCGCCCACCGGTCGCGACGGTCGATCGGCAGGATCCCCACCCGGTCGCGCAGGTCCGCCGCGGCCACGCCGCCGAGTGTCGACCGCAGCGCTTCTGCACGCATCGCGGGCCCCCAGTGCGCGAACAGCGGCCCGTGGAATTCCGCGGGATTCACGGTCACGCCGTCCGGCGGTGCCGCGTGCGCGCTGACCCGGGAGAGGGCGTCCGCTTCGGGGTTCGGCGTCATGATCGCACCTTCGCTTGTGTTTGTATTTGTTCGACTCTGAATGTTTGGTTTCGTCTCGAACGAGTCCGAGTATCTACTGAGTTCAGCGACGATGCAATGCCCTGCTTCGTCGGGATCTGACGAAGGACGGGAACCCCCGGGAATGACCGCAACGACCGCCCCCACCGCTCTCGTCGTGATGTCGCGCGAGGTGTTCGAGCGCCAGTTCGACGACGCGCGCCTCGCACGACTGCGGCGCCTCGCGACCGTGCCGGATCCGGTCTTCACCGACGACCTCGACGACCCCGCCCTCGCCGAGCGACTGGCCGCCGTCGAGGTGCTGCTGACCGGCTGGGGCGCGCCGCGCCTGGACGCCGACCGGCTGGAGCGCATGCCGAACCTGCGCGCCATGCTGCACTGCGCCGGGACCATCCGCCCGCAGGTGAGCGACGAGTTCTGGGCACGCGGGATCCGCGCCGCCGCCGTCGCCGAGGTCAACGCCGTGCCCGTGGCGGAGTTCACCCTCGCCGCGATCATCCTCGCGGGCAAGAAGGCCCCGTTCATCGCGGCGGACCCCGAGACCCGTCGGCAGAACGGACTGCGCGCGGAGCGCTTCGGCGGGCTCGGCAACCTCGGCCTCACGATCGGCGTCGTCGGATTCAGCCGGGTCGGACGCCGGGTGGTGGACATCGTGCAGCAGCTCGAGGACGTCACGGTCCTCGTCGCCGACCCGTACGCGGATCCGGCCGAGATCGCCGCCGCGGGCGGCGTGCACACGACCCTCGAAGAGCTGCTCCCCCGCGTCGACGTGCTGTCGCTGCACGCGCCCGAGCTGCCGTCCACCCGGCACATGATCGGGGCGGAGCAGCTCGCGGCCCTGGGCGATCACGTCACCGTGATCAACACCGCCCGCGGCAGCCTGATCGACACCGCGGCCCTGGAGCGCGAGTGCGCGAGCGGCCGGCTGAACGCGATCCTCGATGTGACCGATCCCGAGCCGCTGCCCGCGGATTCGGCGCTCTACGGCCTCCCCAACGTCATGATCACCCCGCACCTGGCCGGATCCCTCGGCTCCGAGCTCTTCCGCATGACCGACGCCGCCCTCGACGAGCTCGAGCGCTATGCCGACGGCCTCCCCCTGCTGGAAGAGGTCACCGTCGACGCGCTGCAGCTGATGGCCTGATCCGGGCACCCGTCCTTCGCAGCGCCTCCGGCGGCGCGACCACGCTGCGCGTCTCGGTGTGGAACTACGCGCAGACGCCCGAGTTCAAGGCCCTGTTCGACGCCTTCCACAAGGCCAACCCCGACATCACGATCCAGCCCGTCGACATCCTCGCCGCGAACTACGAAGACAAGGTCACGACCATGCTCGCCGGCGGCGACACGACCGACATCATCACCGTCAAGAACCTCACCGACTTCGGCGGCTACGCGCAGAAGAAGCAGTTCGTCCCGGTGAACGATCTGGTCAAGGCGCTGCCCTCCGACAAGATCCCGGCGCTGGACGAGTACGCGGTGCCGTACCGTCAGGACTTCAGCGTGCTCTTCTACAACAAGCAGCTGTTCAAGGATGCGGGCGTCGCGGACCCCGCCGCCCTCACCTGGGACGAGTTCGCGGCCGACGCGAAGAAGCTCACCACCGGCGACGGTGCGAGCAAGGTCTACGGCGCCTACATCCACACCTGGAACTCGATGGTGCAGGGCTACGCGTCCGCGCAGCAGGACAAGAGCTTCGACAAGCCCGACTACTCCTGGATGAAGAACCAGTACAACCTCACCCTCGGCATGCAGAAGGACGGCACGATCCTCGACTGGGGCACGGCGAAGAGCCAGCAGGCCCAGTACAAGACGGTGTTCGAGACCGGCCAGGCGGCCATGGTGCCGATGGGCACCTGGCTCATCTCGCCGCTGCTGGCCGACACCGCCGCCGGAACCACCAAGGTCGACTGGGGCATCGCTCCGATCCCGCAGATCAAGAGCGGATCCAAGGTCACCACGATGGGCGGTCCGACCGGGTTCGGCATCAACAAGAACTCGAAGAACCAGGACGCGGCGAAGAAGTTCCTGTCGTTCGCGGCCGGCCCCGACGGCGCCAAGGCCGTCGCCTCGATCGGCATCGTGCCCGCCTACCACAGCGACGAGATCACCAAGGCGTACTTCGCGCTCAAGGGCATGCCGCAGGATGAGATCTCGAAGAAGGCGTTCACGCCCGACACGATCCGCCCCGACGGCCCCACCGGCACCCTCGCGGCGCAGCTGCAGAGCGTGCTCGACCAGGAGCACCAGCTCATCATGACCGGCAGCAAGTCGGTGGACGACGGCATCGCCGAGATGGCCAGCCGGGTGAAGTCCGAGGTGCTGAACCAGTAGCCACCCGTTCCGCGCCGGATCCGGTCCCTGAGCCTGTCGAAGGGCCCGGATCCGGCGCACCCCGTCCCTGAGCGAGCGCAGCGAGACGAAGGGCCACGACAGCACCCGCAATCCTCCCCTGATCCGGAGCAGACATCATGACCACCCTCACCGAACGACCACCCGAGGCCCCGCCCCGCTCTGTGGCGAGCCGCCGGATGCGCCGGCGCAGCATCCTCGTCGGCTGGAGCTTCATCCTGCCGAACTTCCTCGGCTTCGCCCTGTTCACCCTGGTGCCGGTGCTCGCCGCGTTCGTGCTGGCGTTCATGAACTGGGACGCCGACAACCCGCCCACGTTCGCCGGGATCAAGAACTTCACGCGCCTGTTCGGCGACCAGAACTTCCACGTCGCGCTGGGCAACACGCTGCTCCACGCGATCGGCCACGTGCCGCTGACCCTGGTCTGCTCACTGGGTCTCGCGATCCTGCTCAACCAGAAGCTGCGCGGCATCGCCTTCTTCCGGGTCGCGATCTTCTTCCCGTACATCACCTCGCTCGTCGCGATCGCGATCGTCTGGAACATGCTGTTCGACCCGGTGAACGGGCCGATCAACCAGTTCCTGCACCTGATCGGCATCGCGAACCCCCCGGGGTGGACCTCGAGCACCGGCTGGGCGATGCCCGCGGTGATCATCACCAGCGTGTGGCGCGACATGGGCTACTACATGGTGCTGTTCCTCGCAGGCCTGCAGGCGATCCCGCAGGAGTACTGCGAGGCGGCCGCGATGGACGGCGCCGGCCGGTGGCGCACGTTCTGGAACATCACGCTGCCGTCGCTGCGGCCCACCACGTTCCTGGTGCTCGTGCTGCTGAGCGTGTCGAGCTTCAAGGTGTTCGACCTCATCTTCGTGATGACCGGCGGAGGCCCCGGGCGCGCGACGCTCGTGCTCTCCCAGCTCATCTACCAGGACGGCATCCTGAACCGCCAGTTCGGCTACTCCTCGGCGATCTCGCTCGTGCTGTTCCTGATCGTCCTGATCGTCACCGTGTTCCAGTTCCGGATCCAGCAGAGGCGGGAGCGCTGATGTCCACCCTCGCCTCCGACCTCGCCCGGGAGCTCGACGGCGGGCGCCGTCCCGCGCCGGAGCCGCCGCGGCGGCGCACCCGGCGGGCCCGCGCCCGCCTCGGCACGGTCGCCATGTACGTGCTGCTCGTCGTGCTGCTGACCGTCGTGCTGCTGCCGTTCCTGTGGATGCTGTCCTCGTCCTTCAAGCACGACAGCGAAGTGCTCACGGTGCCCGTGCAGTGGCTGCCGAAGACGTTCGTGTGGAGCAACTACGCGGAGATCTGGACGCAGATCCCGATGGCCGGCTACCTCGCCAACTCCGCGTTCCTGGCGGTCGTCATCACGATCCTTCAGGTGATCACCGGCAGCTTCGCCGCCTACGGGTTCTCCAAGGTGCGCTTCCCGGGCCGGGACGCCCTGTTCCTCGCCTATATCGCGACGATCGCGGTGCCCTGGCAGGCGTACATGATCCCGCAGTACGTGATGATGCAGAAGGCCGGGCTGACGAACACGTTCACGGCACTCATCCTGCTGCAGGCGTTCGGCGCGTTCGGGGTGTTCCTGATGCGGCAGTACTACCTGACCATCCCCGACGAGCTGAACGAGGCCGCGCGCATCGACGGGCTCAGCGACTACGGCATCTGGGCGCGGATCATCCTGCCGCTGTCCAAGCCCGCGCTCGCCTCGCTCGCCCTGCTCACGTTCGTGAACACCTGGAACGACTACATGGGTCCGTTCATCTACCTCTCCAGCAACGAGCTGTGGACGGTGCAGATCGGGCTCAAGTCGTTCATCGGCCAGTACTCGGCGCAGTACGCGCTGATCATGACCGGATCCGTGATCTCGATCATCCCGATCCTGGTGATCTTCCTGGCCGGGCAGCGCTACTTCATCAGCGGCATCGCGACGAGCGGGATGAAGGGATGAGCGTCACGGCCGGCGATCGCGCGGGGGTCCGGCCCTCGCGCCGGCGGATCCTGCGGTTCCGCCAAGGAGGGCATGGAGTCGCTGTTCGGGTACGCGTACACGATCCTGATGACGGATCTGCTGCTCGTGCTGGCCAACCTGCCGCTCGCCGTGCTGTTGTTCGTCGCGCACGACGCGCTGCAGGCCTGGCCGACCGTGCTGCTCCTCTCGCTCACGCTCGCCCCGTCGCTGGCGGGGGCCTTCGAGGTGTTCCGGCGCCTGCGCGGCGACGAGCCGCCGCGGCCGTTCGCCGCGTTCTGGAGCGGGTACCGGCGCCGCGGGCCCGCAGCGGCGCTGCTCGGCCTCGGCACCGGCCTGGTGGTCGGCTTCGTGCTCTACGACGGCGCGATCCTGACCGGCACCGTCTGGGCGCCGCTGGTCGCGCCGACGCTCGCCGTGGTCGCGGCGTGGGCGCTCGCGACCTGCACCACCGCGGTCGCGGGGCTGGTGCTGTACCCGCAGGCCTCGGCGCGCGCGATCGCTAAGGCCGCGGTCTACCTGTCCGTGCGGCGCTGGTACTTCAGCGTGTTCGCCCTCGTGCTGCTCGCGCTCTCGGCGGCCGCGGTCGTCCTGCAGCCGGTGCTCGGCACGCTCGTGCCGGGGCTGCTGCTCTACGTCGTGTTCGCGAACGCCGACTTCGCATTCCGCCGCGCCCTGGAGGCGGAGGCCGCGGCACACTGACGTGCGGCGAGGAGCGTGCCGGTCGCGCTGACCACAGGCTGATCGCGCGGCACATCGATACCCTGGAGACATGAGCGACGCCCCCGACGACGCGCCCCGCACCAAGGGGCGCTATGCGAAGGGCATCGCGCGCCGTCAAGAGATCCTGGACAGGACGATCGAGGTGTTCGCGCGCCGCGGCGCGCAGAAGACCAGCCTGCGGGCGATCGCGCAGGAGGTCGGGGTCACGCATGCCGCGCTGGCTCATTACTTCGGCTCCCTCGAAGAACTGCTCGTGGCGGTGTATTCCGAGTCGCAGCACCGGCCGGGCGCCGAGCGGCCGATGCCGCCAGACGCGAGCCCTGCGATGGCGATGAGCATCTCAGCCGAGAAGAACCGCGAGATCCCGGGTCTCGTGCAGCTGTACTCGACGCTCGTAGCGAGGGCGCTCGAGGACAACCATCCGGTCGCCCATCGGTTCGCGACACAGCGCTTCACCCGCCTCCGCGAGGAGATCGCGGAGCAGGTCATCCGCATGCAGGAGTCCGGTCACATCCGCACGGATCTCGATCCGATCCAGGTCGCTGCGCTGATCGTCGCGGCCTCGGATGGTCTGCAGATCCAGTGGCTGCTCGACGACGAGGTCGATCACGGGGCCGCACTGGAGATGCTCGATCGGCTGCTCCGCGGCCTCTGACCACCGCGCTCTTCGCGCCGTCTGGTCGTCGCCGCCCGTGCAGAAGACGGCGGGTCCGTCAGCCTGGCGCTGACGGACCCGTGGTCTTCATCCGGCACGACCTCACAGGGTCGCAGCGAACGGGTCGAAGCCCTCGGGGAGCAGCGGCACGGCCCCGACCGTGCTCTCCACGACGACGGTCTGGCCGGTCGCGGCCGACTCCTGCGCGGACAGCAGGATGTCGAGCACATGGAA
Source organism: Actinomycetota bacterium (assembly GCA_018268515.1). GTDB lineage: Bacteria > Actinomycetota > Actinomycetes > Actinomycetales > Microbacteriaceae > Microbacterium. The sequence goes on along the minus strand of JAFDWK010000065.1, from coordinate 6,010 downwards.
CCCGAGCTCTCCGGACGCGACGTGCGCACGCCCCGCGGCAATCGCACGTGCCATGTCGAGGGCGCCGAGACCGCGGCCGACGGCGACGTCGTCGTGCTCGATCTCGATCCACTCCTGCTCGAACGACATGCCGTCACGGATGACGCCCAGCGGCTTGACGTACGCGATGCGACCGGCGAACTGGTTCGGGTCGGCGATCACGATCGAGCCCTCGGTGCCATGGATCTCGACGACGCCATGGCGTTCGAGCGCCGAATCGAAGCTCAGCAGGCTCTGCGCGGAGGCGCCCTGCTCGAAGGCCGTCACGATCTGGATCGTCGACGGCACTTCCACAGGGAAGGTCGTTCCGGCGTTCGGACCCGTGCGGATCTCCCGCTCCTCGCGGGCCTTGGTGCCCACGGCCGCGATGCGGTCGACGGGTCCGAGCAGACTCACGAGAGCGGAGAAGTAGTACGGCCCCATGTCCAGCAGCGGGCCGGCGCCGTTCGCGAAGAGGAACGCTGGGCTCGGGTGCCACAGGTCGGGGCCCTGGGTCTGGAACACGGTCTGCGCGAACAGCGGACGGCCGATGACGCCGCCCTCGATCGCCCGGCGCGCGGCCTGGAACGCCGGGCCGAGAAGAGTGTCGGGCGCCGAGCCCACGCGCAGACCGGCGGCCTCCGCCTCGCGCAGCAACTCGGCCGCGCCCGCGCGGTCCAAGCCGAGCGGCTTCTCCGTCCACACGTGCTTACCTGCGGCGATCGCCTTGCGGGAGACCTCGATGTGCACGGCGGGGATCGTCAGGTTGATGACGAGGTCGACGCCGGGGTGGGCGAGTACGTCGTCGGCGCTGCCGAATGCAGCAACGCCGTACTTTTCGGCCTGCGCCTGCGCGCGGTCGAGGAGCAGATCGCCGACGATGAGCACATCGACGTCGGGGAACGCGGAGAGGTTCTCGAGATAGGTGTCGCTGATGACGCCGACGCCGATGACTCCGATGCCGACCGCGCTCATCGGGCGAAGCCGCCCTCGACGAGGAAGGCGTAGCTCGCGGCGATGTCGGCGAAGACGTCTCCGGGTGCGTTGTCGTACTCGATGACGGCGTACTGCAGGGCGGATGCCGCGCGCAGCGCGTCCGCAAGCGGCACGTCACCGGTTCCGGCGTGGCGCTGGTCGAGGCTGTCGGAGCCGAACTCGCCGGCGCCGGGGGCGAACGGGTTGCTCGCGGGAGCGATGCCGTCCTTGACGTGCGCGGCCACGAGGCGATCGCCGAGACGTGAGACGAGAGCCGGCACGTCCTGTCCCCCGGTGAGCGCCCAGTACAGGTCGAGCTCGAGCTGCACGCGCTCGTCGGTGAGCGCGACGAAACGCTCGTACGCGCTCTGACCGTCGAAGTCGGCGACGAACTCCTGCGCGTGGTTGTGGTAGCCGACCGTGAGACCGAAGCCGGCGGCGGTGTCGACGAGCGCGTTCAGGCGGTCGGCGATGTCGGTCACGCCCTCGAGCGTGAACCAGCGGTCGGGCGCGACGAACGGGTCGATGACCGTCTTCAGGCCGACCTTCGCGGCGGCCTCGAACACGACCTCCGGCGCCGGGGTCGGAATCGAGCCGTCGGGCGTCCACAGCTCGTCGGAGAGCAGCGGCGCGTGGCCGGTCGGCGAGGTGAGGCCCGAGGCGTCGAGCGCGGCGCGGATCTCATCGGGACGGCGGACGAAGTCGAACGCCTCGACGTTGCGGAGGCCGATCGCCGCGAGCTTGTCGAGCGAGCCTTCCATATCGGCGGAGAACTCCGCGGCGAGGGTGTAGAGCTGGACCGAGGTTTCTGGCAGGGCCACGTCGACCTTCCTTGCTTGTGGTTTCTGGGGCAGGTTGCTGCCCTAAGGCCACGCTAGCAGAAAACCTCCATATGGAGGTATCTTCTTCTCCGGGCGCGGCGCCGCCTCTCCCGGAACTCACCGTCTGGCGGGCCGGAGAGCCCAGCGACACTGCCTACCCCGCGAACCGGCGCTGCACCTCGGCATAGCCGAGCGCGCCGTCGAGGAAGCCGAGCGTGCCGGTGTCGAGCAGTTCCCGGCCGGCGCGCTCCAGCGCCGTGAGGGCGGCCCGGGCGAGGCTTCCGCCGAGGCTCACCCGCTTCACCCCGAGCGCGAAGAGCTGCGGCACCGGGATGACGTGCGCCGCGAGGCCGGCGACGACATTGAGCGGCACCGGGATCTCCCGGGCGAGGCGGCCGATCGTCTGCTCGTCGTTCACGCCCGGCACGAACACGCAGTCCGCGCCGGCCTCGACGTAGCGCAACGCCCGCTCCACCGTCTCGGCGAAGGGATCCGCGGCGCCGGGAAGGAAGTACGCGTCGGTGCGGGCGTTGAGCACGAACGTCCCCCGCGGAGCCGCATCCCGTGCCGCCGCGACCCGATCGGCCGCGACGTCGATGTCGAACAGCGCTCCGGCAGCGGCGTCCTCGAGGTTGGCCCCGACCGCGCCGGCCTGAGCCGCGAGCATCACCGTGCGGCCGACCCCGTCGGGGGTGTCTGCGTAGCCGGCCTCCAGATCTGCGGTCACCGGCGCATCGACCGCGCGCACGATGGCGGCGACGTGCGCGAGCATCGTGTCGAGGTCGAGCGCACCGCCGTCGGGCATGCCGAGCGACCAGGCGATTCCGGCGCTCGTGGTCGCGATCGCCGGGAACCCGAGTTGCGCGAGGATCCGCGCCGATCCCGGATCCCAGGCGTTGGGGAGCACGAAGCCATCGCCGTGGTGCAGGGCGAGGAAGGCGGGCGCGCTGTCTGCGCTCACGGATCACCTCCGGGTGTCGGGATGTTCCGTGCTTACTCCTGCGCACGGGTGCCGGTCAACCCCGTCCGGGAGCGTGGCAACCCCGCCCGGAGAGCCGGTCACGCCCGTCCGGGGCGCCGACGACTCCTCCGTGGATTGGGCGGGGTGACACTCGTCAGTGCCGCGCCCGGTCGGTCGCCCGCGGGTGGACGATGCCCGACGCCGCACCGAGCACGGCACCGATCAGCGTGTCGATCACGCGCTCCAGGATCAGATCCACGGGCAGACCGCCCGTCGCGCCTGCGGCGGAGGAGATGATGAACAGCACCAGCGGCGTGATGAACACGAGGGCGATCGCGTAGTTGCGCACCACGAGGATCTCGATCACGAACTGCAGCGCGCCGAGCAGGAACGGCAGCACGAGGGCGGGGATCGGGAGGAACCCGAGCAGCGCGAACAGGCCCGCACCGACGAGGGTGCCGAAGAAGCGCTGGCTCCCGCGGATGAACGCGACCCGCCGGCCGACGTTCACGCCGATCACGGCGATGCCCGCGCAGACGGTCCAGTAGGCGCGCTGCGGATCGACGAGCAGCATGCTGAGCACGGTGCCGGCGATCGCGACCAGCGCGACCCGCAGCAGCAGGGCCTGCGCATCCCGGTCCAGCCGCGGCCGCCGCGCGATCTGGGTGCGCACCGGCCCCGGCGCGACGCCCCGCGCCCGCCCGATCAGGAACGCCGCCACCGCGATCCCATACGCGATGACGATGCCCGTGGCGAGCGCGCCGAGGAACAGGATCGGATCCACCAGCCGCTGTCCGCCGGCCACCACGGTCAGGTGCGTGGCCAGCCCGTAGACGAGCACGAAGAACACCGGCCCCGGCGGGCCCAGGCGGAACCCGAAGTGCAGCGCCGCCATCACCACGGCGACGACGACGAGACCGATCGCGGCGAGGACCGGCCATGGCGCGAGCACCGTGCCGAGGGCCGCGCAGCCGAGGATCGCCAGCCCGATGACCGGCAGCAGCCGGATCCGCACCGCGGGCGCCGCACCGACGAGGTAGATCGCGGCGAAGGCCCCGCTCGCCGCCATCATGCCCACCCCGGGCTGCCCGAGCAGCGTGAACAGCATCACGGGCAGGAACATCGACAGCGCCGCCTGCAGGGCGATCGGCCAGCGCCGCGATGAGGAGCGCGCCAGCAGGAAGTGGCTGCGCACCCACACCCGGGTCAGCGCGGTCTGCGGCCGCGGCGGATCGGGATCCTGCGGGGTCATGCCGCCGCCTCCTCACACCTCCGGTCCGCTGGTGTGCGGGCCGGGATCAGCCTACGCGGAGCCCTCGTCCGGCACCCAGCGCAGCACGTCTCCGGGCTGGCAGTCGAGCGTGCGGCAGATGGCGTCGAGCGTGGTGAAGCGCACGGCCTTCGCCCGGCCGTTCTTGAGCACCGCGACGTTCGCCGGGGTGATCCCGATCGCGTCGGCGAAGTCGCCGACCGACATCTTCCGGCGGGCGAGCATCACGTCGATGTCGACGATGATGGCCATCAGATGACCTCGGCGAGCTCGGTGCGCAGGTTCGTCGCGCTGCGCAGCAGGCCGCGCAGCACCACGACGAGCAGCACGAAGATGGCCTCGCTCACCGCGGTCGCCGCGACGACCGGGGCGATGCCCGGCACCTCGAGCCGCGGCTGCAGCACGGTCACGGCGTGCGTGCCGAACAGCGCGACGAGCGCGAAGGCCGCCACCGCGGCGCCGATGATGGCATCCACCCAGCGGAAGGCGCTCTCGCTGAAGATCGCGTCACGGCGGACCATCGACAGCAGCATCCAGGTGGCGAGCAGGCAGACCTCCAGGCACAACCCGAGAGCGATGCCGCCGATCGCGTAGGGCACCGACGCCGCAGGGAGGGCCGAGAGCGCACCGAGCTCGCCCGCCAGGGCGGGGATCAGGAGGATCTGGGCGGCGAGGGTGCCGAGCACGAGCACGACGATGAAGACCCGGACGAGAACTATGACCACTTGACTCACAGCATCGATTATGGATGGATATCTATCGAATCTCAATAGATATCCATCGAAACGGAGCTGAGATGAACACGATGACGATGCCGAGCGCGCCGGTGCGGGCCGATGGCGCCGCACCGGCTGCCGATCTCACGGAGGATCTCATCCCGGACGCCTCGCCCTTCCGCGTCTGGGTGGACTACTTCGCCGCGAACCCGGCGCGGCAGCGTCGGCTGGAGCGGGAGTGGGATCCGTCGACGCCGGTCACCCTGACCGTCCGGCAGCGGGAGGCGCTGGTGCGCTCGTTCCAGCGCTTCGAGCTCGGCGAGGGCGGCGACGGCGTGCGCCTGCTGGCGAAGGCCAGGGCCGCCGGCGATCCGGTCTACACCCGGGCTCTGGAGCTGCTCGTGGCCGAGGAGCAGAGGCACTCCGCACTGTTCGGGGTGGGATTGCGGCGCATGGCGGCGCCGTCGCTGCGGGCGCACTGGTCGGACTTCGCCTTCACCCGGCTGCGCCGGATCCTGGGGCTGCGCACCGAGATCGCGCTGTTCCTGATCGCGGAGACCGTCGCCGTGGAGTACTTCGAGGCCCTTGCGGAGGCCGCACCGGATCCGATCCTGCGCGGGATCGGCGAGCGCATCCGCACGGATGAGCGGGAGCACCTGCGGTTCCAGGTCGACCGCCTGCGGGTCGGCTTCGCCGATTCGCCCCTGCTCGTGCGCGCGCTCGCCGGGCTCTCCTGGTGGGTCGTCGCGATCGGCGCCACCGCGGTGCTCTGCGTCGACCACGCCGCCGCCCTCCGCGCCTGCGGTCGGAACCCGGTCGGCTACGGCGTGCGAGCGCTCGGCACCTTCCGCCGCTTCGCCGGATCCGCGCTCAAGCCGCCGCGCCGCCCGGCCGGTGCGCTACGAGGAAGCGTCGCGCTGCTCGGCCCGAGCCTGGATCCGACGGAGCTCCGGACGGGTCGGTAGCGGAAGCGCCGGTCAGGCGATGCGGGCGAACCGCGGGCCGCTGTACCCGTCCCGCTCGATGTGCTCCTCGAACATCGCGAGGGGCCGCGCCCAATAGCTGTAGTCGTCGTAGAGCTTGCGGTAGAAGACCAGCTGCTCCTCGGTCTCGCTGTGCCTGGCGACGGCGAGCACCTCGTACCGGGCGCCCTTGAAGTGCTGGTAGATGCCGGGAGCCACGGACATCATCATGCTCCTTGCACTCGGACACGCCGAATCGGTGACCTCAGAAAGAGGATCCGGTCGGG
>JAFDWK010000064.1 GCA_018268515.1 Actinomycetota bacterium | reverse complement strand
ACCGCCGGGGCGGATCCGGTGCTCGCGAAGGCGCACCACGGCTCGGTCTCGAAGGAGCAGCGGGCGATCGTCGAGGAGGAGCTCAAGTCGGGTGCCCTGCGCTGCGTCGTCGCGACGAGCAGCCTCGAGCTCGGCATCGACATGGGCGCGGTCGACCTCGTGATCCAGGTGGAGGCGCCGCCCTCGGCCGCATCCGGACTGCAGCGCGTGGGCCGGGCCGGGCACCAGGTCGGCGAGATCAGCCGGGCCTCGCTGTTCCCCAAGCACCGCGGCGATGTGCTGCACACCGCGATCGTGACCGAGCGCATGCTCGCCGGACAGATCGAGGCGATCAGCGTGCCGCGGAACCCGCTCGACATCCTCGCGCAGCAGACCGTCGCCGCCTGCGCGCTCGAGGCGCTCGACGTCGAGCAGTGGTTCGACACCGTCCGTCGCAGCGCGCCCTTCGCCGCTCTCCCCCGCTCGGCGTACGAGGCGACGCTCGACCTGCTCGCGGGGCGCTTCCCCTCGGACGAGTTCGCCGAGCTGCGACCGCGCCTGGTCTGGGACCGCGACGCCGGCACCCTCACCGGACGCCCCGGCGCGCAGCGGATCGCGGTCACGAGCGGCGGCACGATCCCCGACCGCGGGTTGTTCGGCGTCTTCGTCGCCGGGGAGACCACCGGCGCACGCGTCGGCGAGCTCGATGAGGAGATGGTCTACGAGTCGCGGGTCGGCGACGTGTTCACGCTCGGCACCACGAGCTGGCGGATCGCCGAGATCACGCACGATCGGGTCAACGTGATCCCCGCCTACGGGCAGCCCGGCAAGGTGCCGTTCTGGCACGGCGACGGCCTCGGCCGCCCGTTCGAGCTCGGCGAGGCGCTCGGCGTCTTCAACCGCGAGGTGCAGGGGGCGCCCCCCGAGAAGGCGCGGGAGCGGCTCAGCGCGGCCGGCCTCGACGACCGGGCGCAGGCGAACCTGCTCGCGCACCTCAACGAGCAGAAGGAGTCAACGGGCACGCTGCCCACCGATCGCACGCTGACCATCGAGCGCAGCCGCGACGAGATCGGCGACTGGCGCGTGATCCTGCACTCCCCCTACGGGCAGATGGTGCACGCACCCTGGGCCCTGGCGGTGAACGCCCGCATCCGCGAACGCCTCGGGGTCGAGGGATCCGCCGTGGCGAGCGACGACGGCATCATCGTGCGCGTGCCGGACGCCGATGCGGATCCGCCCGGCGCCGAGCTGTTCGTCTTCGAGCCGGAGGAGCTCGAGCGCATCGTGACGGATGAGGTGGGCGGATCCGCCCTGTTCGCCTCGCGCTTCCGCGAATGCGCGGCTCGCGCGCTGCTCATGCCGCGGATGAACCCCAACCGGCGCACCCCGCTGTGGCAGCAGCGGCAGCGCTCCGCCCAGCTGCTCGAGGTCGCCCGCAAGCACCCGACGTTCCCGATCATCCTGGAGACGCTGCGCGAGGTCCTGCAGGACGTCTACGACCTGCCCTCGCTGCGGCGCCTCGCGACCGGCATCGCGGAGCGGCGCATCCGGCTCGTCGAGGTGCAGACCGCGCAGCCCTCGCCGTTCGCGCGCGATCTGCTGTTCGGCTACGTCGGCGCGTTCATGTACGAGGGCGACTCCCCGCTCGCCGAGCGCAGGGCCGCCGCGCTCTCGGTGGATCCGGCGCTGCTGGGCGAGCTGCTCGGCACGGTGGAGCTGCGCGAGCTGCTGGATCCGGACGTCATCGTGCAGTTCGAGCGCGAGGCGCAGCGGGTGGAGCCCTCCCGCCGGGTGCGCGGGATCGAGGGTGTCGCGGATCTGCTGCGCCTGCTCGGACCGCTCGACGCGGACGAGGTCGCCGAGCGCCTGGAGCCTGCTGGTGCGCGCGACGTCCTTCCTCGGATCCTGAGCGAGCGCAGCGAGACGAAGGGCGCGACGGTATCCGAAGCCGCCGCGCACCTCGCCGCCCTCGTCGACGCCCGGCGGGCGATCGAGGTCACGATCGGCGGCGTGCGCAGGGTCGCCGCGATCGAGGACGCGGGGCGGCTCCGTGACGCCCTGGGCGTGCCGCTGCCCGTCGGGATCCCGGTGGCGTTCCTGGAGCCGGTCGCGGATCCGCTCGGCGACCTCGTGGCCCGGCATGCCCGCACGCACGGCCCGTTCCTCGGGTCCGCTGTCGCCGCCCGGTTCGGGCTCGGTGCGGCGATCGTGCGGCAGACGCTGCAGCGGCTGGAGGCCGACGGCCGCGTCACGAGCGGATACTTCCTGCCGGATCCGCGGGGGGCCGCCGGGGCCGGCGCCCGGGCGTCCGCGACGTCCGCGACGTCCGCGGGTCCGGACGAGACGGAGTGGTGCGACACCGAGGTGCTGCGCCGGCTGCGGATGCGCTCGCTCGCGGCGATCCGCGGCAGCGTCGAGCCCGTGCCTCCCGCCGCCTTCGCGCGCTTCCTTCCGGAGTGGCAGCACCTCGGCCGGCCGCTCGAGGGCATCGACGGGGTCGCGACCGTGATCGAGCAGCTCGCGGGCGTTCCGATCCCGGCGAGCGCCTGGGAGTCGCTGGTCCTCCCGCAGCGCGTGCGCGACTTCACCCCGGCTCTGCTCGATGAGCTGACCAGCTCGGGTGAGGTCGTCTGGGCCGGCCACGGGGCGCTCCCCGGGCGTGACGGCTGGGTCTCCCTGCATCCCGCGGATCTCGCGCCGTTCACGGTGCCGTTCACAGTGCCGTCCGCCGAGGAGGCGCCCGAGCAGGGATCCCTCGAGGCGCAGCTGCTCGCCGCGCTCGCCTCCGGCGGCGCCTATTTCGCCGCGCAGCTGAAGGAGCTGACGGGCGCCGAGAACGAGGCCTCGGTGGTCGCGGCGCTGTGGAACCTCGCGTGGTCGGGGCACGTCACGAACGACACGTTCGCGCCGATCCGCGCGCTGCTGGGCGGCGGCAACCAGGCGCACAAGGTCGCCCGGCGCGCCCCGCGCACCCGCACCTTCCGCGGCATGTCGCTCGCGCGGCCCTCCTCCGCGCCGCGACCGCTCAACGTCGGAGGGCGCTGGTCACTGCTGCCGGAGGCCGAGACGGATCCGGCGCGGCGCGCCACCGTCTCGGCAGGCCTGCTGCTGGACCGCTACGGCGTCGTCACGCGCGGATCCGTGCAATCGGAGGGCCTGCCGGGCGGCTTCGCCCAGGCCTACCGGGTGCTCGCCGGGTTCGAAGAGGCGGGTCACTGCCGGCGCGGCTATGTGATCGAGAGGCTCGGCGCCGCCCAGTTCGCCGCCTCCGCCACGATCGACCGTCTGCGCACCTTCACCGGGCTCGCCGATCCCCCGCCGCGGACAGGGCGCACGCTCGCCGCGACCGACCCGGCCAACCCCTACGGGGCGGCGCTCGGCTGGCCACGCCTCGATGACGTCTCGCACCGGCCGGGCCGGAAGGCGGGAGCCCTCGTCGTGCTGGTCGACGGCGCCCTCGCCCTCTACCTCGAGCGCGGCGGCAAGACCGTGCTCGCGTTCACGGACGACGAGGAGGAGCTGCGGGCCGCGACCGCCGACCTCGCGGCGACAGCGAAGGCGAGGCGGCTGGAGACCCTCACCGTCGAGAAGGTGAACGGCGAGGGGATGTACGGCACCGAGCGCGGCACCCGCCTCGGCCGGCTGCTGCAGGAGGCCGGCTTCGTCGCCACCCCGCGCGGCTACACCCTGCGCAAGTCGCTGTGAGCGGATCCGGATCCGCTCACGCGCCTCAGCGCGCCTACTCTGGTCACATGATCCGTGAGTTCGCCGCCGGATTCGGCACCCTGGTGCGCGGATTCGGCCTCTGGCGCACGCACCCGCGCCTGCTCGCGCTCGGACTCATCCCCGCCGCGATCAGCTTCGCCGTGCTCGCGGCGGCACTGATCCCGTTCGGCTTCTCGCTCGGCACGATCATGACGTGGATGACGCCCTTCGCCGATGGCTGGATCGCCGGATGGCGCGATGCGCTGCGCATCGCGCTCGGCATCGTGCTCTTCGTCGCAGCGACCGTGCTGTCCGGTCTGGTGTTCACCGCGCTCACGCTGACGATCGGCGACCCGTTCTATCAGCGGATCTGGCGTGGGGTGGAGCGTTCGCTGGGAGGACCGGAACCGACCGGCGAGACCGGGTTCTGGAGCACCGTCGGCGAGGGCCTGCGCCTGATCCTGCTCGGCGCGCTCATCGCCCTGCTCACCCTGGTCCTGGGCTTCATCCCGCTCGTCGGCGGTGCGCTCGCCACCGTGGTCGGCGTGCTGCTGTCGGGCCGGCTGCTCGCGCGGGAGCTGACCGGACGCGCCTTCGACGCCCGCGGCCTCGACCACGACGCCCGGCTGCGGCTGCTCGGATCGGGGCGTGCGCGGGTGCTCGGGTTCGGCGTCGCCACCCAGCTCTGCTTCATGGTTCCGCTGGGCGCGGTCGTCACGATGCCCGCAGCCGTCGCGGGATCGACGATGCTGGCCCGTGCCCTGACCGATCGCGCCGCCGACCGCAGCACGTCCGCCTCCACGACCGAAGCCGGCACCGACGCCGAAAGCCGCACCGGAGAGGCGTCCGAGCATGCCTGAGGGCGACACCGTCTACCGCGTCGCGCACCGCCTCGACGACGCGCTGCGCGGCGGCGTCGTCACCCGGTTCGATCTGCGGGTGCCCGGACTCGCGACCGCCGACCTCACCGGATCCGTCGTGCACGCCGTGGTGCCGCACGGCAAGCACATCCTGATGCGGATCGGCGAGTCGACGCTGCGCTCGCACCTGCGCATGGACGGCGCCTGGCACCTGTACCGCCCCGGCGAGCGCTGGCGGGCGCCCGGCTACACCGCCCGTGCGATCGTCGGCACGGCGGAGGTCGTGGCCGTCGGCTTCGACGTCTCGATGCTCGCGCTCGTCCCCACCGCGCAGGAGGACACGCTCGTGGCGCACCTCGGACCGGATCCGCTCGGTGACGACTGGGACCTGGTCGAGGCCGCGCGGCGCCTCGGTGCGGATCGTCGCCCGATCCACGTGGCGCTGCTCGACCAGCGCAACGTCGCGGGCTTCGGCAACGAATACGCCGCAGAACTGCTGTTCCTGCGCGGCGTGCACCCCACCACGCCCGCGACAGACGTCGACGTCACGGCCCTGCTCGAGCTCGGGGCGCGGACGATCCGCGCCAACCGCGATCGCGCCGACCGCACCTTCACCGGCGTCGCCCAGCGCGGGCGCACGACCTGGGTCTACGGCCGTGCGCACCGCACCTGCCGGCGCTGCGGCGCGCTCGTCGAGAGCGGCGAGCTCGGCGCGGATCTCGCAGAGGAGCGCCGCACCTTCTGGTGTCCTCGCTGCCAGCGCTGAGCAGCGGACGGATCCGGCCGCACCTCGTCGCCGATGGCTCTGCCCGGCCCGACCGCTCTGCCCGGCGCAACCGCTCAGCCCGGCCCGACCGCTCCCCGGCCGCGGATTGCGCGCCTCCCCTTCGCGAGGCCGCAAGACGCGACCAGCGAGCAGTGCGGGCGACCGCTCCCCGACCGCCCCCGACCGCGGCGCTCAGGCCGCGAGCCAAAGACCCTTGCGGTCGGTGTCCAGCGTCATGCCGGCGGCGACGGTCTCGTCGTCGCCGATCTTCGCGCCGCGCGCGATGTGCGCCCCGGCGCCGATCTCGGTGCGCACGCCGATGGTGGCGCCATCGCCGATCACGGCCCCCTGCCCGATGTGGGCGTGGGCCTCGATCCGGGCGTTCACGCCCACGATCGCCTCGGGTTCGATCCAGGCGCCGCGCGCGACATGCGCACCGGCCCCGACCTTCGCACCCGGTTCGACATAGGCGCCGGCCTCCACGACCGCCTGCGGGTGCACCTTGGCACCGTGCGCGATCAGGCCACGGCCGTTGGCGTGCTTGCGGTAACGCAGCGTGCCGCCGTGGCCGTCCTCGATGTCGACGTAGTTCTTACCCACGAAAACCTCCCGTGCCCGGGACTTTCCCCGGATACATCTGCAACCGTGAGCGGGGCCGATCTATTCCCGTGCACGCGTTTCGCGCGTGTCGCCCGGGTCGTGCGTCAGCGCCCTCTCTCGCTCCTGCGTCCCGCCGCGAGGCTGGACAGGGCGAGCGCGCCCACCAGCAGTCCGAAGTCGCGCAGCGCGACGTCGAGGTACCCGCCCACGCTGACAAGGCTCACGATGATCCCGAGCAGCCAGAGCGCGACCACATAGCCGCCGATCCTGGGCAGGAACGCCACCAGGATCCCGGCGACGATCTCGACGGCGCCGACGATGTACATGAACGTGTGGGCGTCCAGCCCGATCATGCCGTTCATCCACGGGGCGAGGTACGTCTCCCAATCGGGTTTGAGCACGCGCAGGAACTTGTCGAGTCCGAACAGGATCGGGGCGACGGTGAACACGGTGCGCAGCAGCAGGAACGCCTGCCGGTAGCCGTCCTGCAGCAGCGGCGGACGGGCCGCGGTCTTCATCGGGGTCAAGGCGGTCATGACAGCTCCTTCTAAATATGACTTTCCTTAAAATTAGAACGACGAGTCTCTAAAATCAAGTGCAATGCCAGTTAGAATGGGGTCATGAGCATCTCGGAGCAGGCGGCGGGGATCGGCGCGCTGGCCGACCCCACACGGCAGGCGCTCTACGAGTACGTGATCGCGCAACGGGAGCCGGTGACGCGGGAAGGCGCGGCCGAGGCCGTCGGCGTGCCGGTGCACGTGGCGCGGTTCCAGCTGGACCGGCTCGTCGACCTCGGCCTGCTCGAGGTCGAGTTCCGCCGGCTCAGCGGGCGCAGCGGACCGGGCGCAGGCCGCCCGTCCAAGCTCTACCGGCGCACCGACCAGACGATCACGGTGTCGCTGCCGCCGCGGCACTTCGACCTCGCGGGGCATCTTCTGGCGCGCGCCATCGAGCGCGCCGCCGACGGCACGCCGGTCGCCGCGACGCTGCGCGAGGTCGCGTACGGCGAAGGCGATGCGTACGGGGCGCGGATCCGCACCGATCCGGATCCGGCGGGCGGAGAATCCCGCGCCGCGGACGGCGACGAGGGCGACGCACCCTCGGAGGATGAACAGGGCGAACTGGACCGGATGCGGCGCGCGCTGGCCGGTCAGGGCTATGAGCCCCGGTCCGTCGACGGCGAGCTGGTGCTGGCGAACTGCCCCTTCCACGACCTCGCGCGCGCGCACACCGACCTCATCTGCGGCATGAACCAGGCCTACGTCTCGGGCGTCGCCGAGGGGCTCGGCTGCCGGCACCTCGACGCGCGACTGGATCCCGACGCCGCCCGGTGCTGCGTCGTGGTGCGCACCGGGGATCCCGAGCGCCCGCCGGTACGCTGAATCCATGAGCAGGCGCGGCGCATCCGGGGGACGCAAGCCGGCGGTGCGCTCGGCCAAGGGCGGCGCCCGCAGCACCGCGGGCAAGAGCCCCGCCAAGGGTGCGGGCGGCAAGGCCGCGTCCGGGCAGCGCGGGCGCAAGACCGCGAAGGTCGTGTTCGACGCCCCGGCCCCCGTCCTGGAGGAGCCCCGCACCCTGCGTCTCGGCGCGGTGCCGGGTGCCACCCCGGGGCGCTGGATCGACACCTGGAAGGAGCGGATGCCGCTCGTGTCGCTCGAGTTGGTACCGGTGGCGTTCGCCGCGCAGCGCACGGCGCTGACCCAGGGCATCGTCGATCTCGCGCTCGTCCGCGCCCCCTTCGACGCCGACGGCATGCACGCCATCCCCCTCTATGAGGAGCTTCCCGTGGTGATCGCGGGGGCCGAGTCGCATCTGCTCGCCGCCGAGGAGCTCACCCCCGCGGATCTGGAGGGTGAGACCCTGCTCACGACCTGTGAGGACGTGCTGGGCGACCTCGACCTGCTGACCGAGCCATCCCGGATCCCGCCGCTGGACACCGTCCAGGACGCGGTCGCGACCGTCGCCTCCGGGGTCGGGATCCTCGTTGCGCCGATGTCGCTCGCGCGCCTGCATCACCGCAAGGACGTCGAGTACCGGATCCTGCGCGATGCACCGGTCTCCCCCGTGCTGCTGGCCTGGCCGGCCGACGCCACCACGCCCGACATCGAGGCGTTCGTCGGGGTCGTGCGCGGACGCAGCGCCCGCTCCTCCCGCTGACCGCCGGCGTCGCCCACGCCCTTCGTCTCGCTGCGCTCGCTCAGGGACCGACCGCACCGGCCCGCTCAGGGACCGAATCCACGGCCCCTGAGCGAGGAGCGCAGCGACGAGACGAAGGGCGCTCGGCGACCGCGAGTAGAGGTGCGGAGGTCACGCAGCCTGCGCGACCTGGAACGGGACGGTGACCCGCAGTGCGCCGTCGACCGCGTCGACCTGCACACGACCGCCGTCGCCGAGCTCGCCCGAGACGAACAGGTCCGCGATGCGGTCGTCCACCTCGCGCTGGATCAGGCGGCGCAGCGGGCGCGCCCCGTACTCCGGCTCGTAGCCGTGCTCGCCGAGCCAGGCCACCGCGGCGTCGGTGACGTCGAGCGTCACCTCGCGTCCGGCCAGACGCCAGGATGTGGCCTGCAGCAGGAGCCGCACGATGCGGCCGAGCTCCTCGCGGCTGAGCTTGGAGAACAGCACGATCTCGTCGATCCGGTTCAGGAACTCGGGCCGCATGGCCTCGCGGAGCTTGCCCATCACCCGCGCCCGCAGGTCCTCCTGCGAGGCGAATCCGTTGGCGGAGGCGTCCTGCGACGCCACGAACCCGAGCGCACCCGAGCGCGACGCGAGGAACTCGGATCCGATGTTCGAGGTCATCACGATCACCGTGTTGCGGAAGTCGACCGTGCGGCCCTGACCATCGGTCAGGCGTCCGTCGTCGAGCACCTGCAGCAGCAGGTTGAACACGTCGGGGTGCGCCTTCTCGATCTCGTCGAACAGCACGATCGCGTAGGGGTTGCGCCGCACGCGCTCGGTGAGCTGCCCCGCCTCGTCGTAGCCGACGTATCCCGGAGGGGCGCCGACGAGCCGCGACACCGTGTGCCGCTCGCCGAACTCGCTCATGTCGAAGCGGATCACGGCGGTCTCGTCGTCGAAGAGGCGGTCGGCGAGGGCCTTGGCCAGCTCGGTCTTGCCGACGCCGGTCGGGCCGAGGAACAGGAAGGATCCGACCGGCCGGCGGGCGTCGCCCATGCCGGTGCGGCTGCGGCGCACGGCCCGCGCGACGGCGGCGACCGCGTCATCCTGCCCGATCACGCGGGCGTGCAGGTCGGACTCGAGGTCGGCCAGGCGCTCGCGCTCGCTCTCGGACACGCGACTGACCGGGATCCCGGTGGCGCGGGCGATCACCGCGGCGATCTCGCCCTCGTCGACGACCGCGTCCCCGCGCTCGGAACCCGCGCGGGCAGCCGTGGTGCCGGCATCATCGATCCTGGCCTGCACCGCGGCGATCTCGTCGCGGATCCGCGAGGCCTCCTCGTAGTGCTCGGCGCCGACGGCGGCGTTCTTGCGCGCCTCGAGGTCGGCGAGGTCGGCGAACAGCGCCGCCACGTCGGTGACGACGCCGAGGCGAAGGCGCAGCCGGGCCCCGGCCTGATCGATCAGGTCGATCGCCTTGTCCGGCAGCACCCGGTCGGGCAGGTAGCGCGCGCTCAGCTCGACGGCGGCGCGGATCGCGTCGTCCGTGTAGGTCACGGCGTGGTGCTGCTCGTACGCGGGCTTGAGTCCCTCGAGGATGCGCACCGCGTCCTCGATCGACGGCTCGGCGACCTTCACCGGCTGGAACCGGCGCTCGAGGGCCGGATCCTTCTCGATCCGGCGGTACTCGGAGAGCGTGGTCGCGCCGACCAGGTGCAGGTCACCGCGGGCGAGGCGCGGCTTCAGGATGTTGCCGGCGTCCATGCCGCCGCCCTCTCCGGATCCGCCCGCGCCCACGACCGTGTGCACCTCGTCGATGAACACGATGATCTCGCCCTTGTGCGCGGCGATCTCATCCATCGTCTGGGTGAGGCGCTCCTCGAAGTCGCCGCGGTAGCGGGTGCCGGCGAGCATCGCGGGCAGGTCGAGCGCGATGACCCGGCGGCCCTTGAGCTGCGCCGGCACGGCGCCGTCGACGATCGCGCGGGCGAGGCCCTCCACGATCGCGGTCTTGCCGACGCCCGCCTCGCCGATCAGCACCGGGTTGTTCTTGGTGCGGCGGCTGAGGATCTCGATGGTCTGCTCGATCTCGGAGGCCCTGCCGATCACGGGGTCGAGCTCGCCGGCCCGCGCACGGGCGGTGAGGTCGAGGCCGAACCGGTCGAGCATCGGCGTCTCGGATCCGGTCTGCGCGGGCGTCCCGCCCGTTTCGCCTCCGGCCTCTGCGGGCATCGGCTCGCGCAGGCTCTGCGTGAGCGCCTCCGCGGTGACGCCGGCGCGCGCGAGGATCTGCCCCGCGGGCACGTCCTGCCCCAGCACGAGCGCGAAGAACACGTGCTCGGGCTCGATGTAGGTCGCGCCCGACGAGCGCGCCACCTGATAGGCGTGGAAGAGCGCGCGGCTCGCGCTCGGGGTGATGGTCGCGGCGTCGGCGTCGGAGGGCCGGCCGGGCGCGGGCAGGCGCGTGTCGACGGCGTCGACGATGGCCTGCGGGGACACCCCGATGTTGCGGATCGCCTGGTCGACGGCCTCGTCCTCGACGATCATGCGCAGCACGTGGAGCGCGTCGAGCTCGGTCTGGCCGCGCTCGAGCGCGAAGCGGCCGGCGCGCTGCAGGAGGCGCTGGGTGCGCACGGTGAGGAACCGGCTGAGGTCGATCGACCGGGTCTGCCGGGCCTGCTCACCGGCCAGGTAGCGGGCGAGGAACTCGTCGAACGAGCCCGATCCGGCGTCGGTGGAGCCGTCGGGCCCTTCAAAACTCTGGGACACAGTGCTTCCTCTCAAACTTGAGCGTTGTGCTATCAACTTCAACGCGACCGGATCCGAGGTATTCCCGATCGTGCTCGTGCGTGTTCCGCAGCGTTGCGCCGCGGCTCCGCCGGCCTGCGCCGCTCGCCTAGAATCCAGGGATGGCCTCGCTCCTGTATGTCGGCGTGCGCCCTGAGCTGGATGCGGCGACGGCGGAGCGCGCGTCCTTCCGTGTCGCCCTCGGCGTCGACGCGGAGGCGCTCGATCGCATCGACCTCACCACCGCGGCACTGCCTGAGGACGTCTTCGACCGCTACGCAGGCTTCGTGATCGGCGGCTCTCCGTTCAACGTCACCGACGTGCGCAAGTCCGAGACCCAGCAGCGCGTCGAGGCGGATCTGGAGCGGATCGCCGCACGCGCGATCGGCGGCGCCGCGACCGCGTTCTTCACCTGCTTCGGGATCGGCGTGGTCACCCGCCTGCTCGGCGGCAGCGTCGGCATGGACAACCCCGAGGAGGCGACCGCAGCCGAGATCCGCTGCACGACGGACGCCGTGACGGATCCGCTGTTCGGCCCGGCGGGCCCCGTCTTCCACGCCTTCACCGCCCACAAGGAGGGCTCGGTCGAGGTGCCCCCAGGAGCGGTGCTCCTCGCCGGCAACGACGCCTGCCCCGTGCAGGCGTATCGCGTCGGCACCGATCTGTATGCCACGCAGTTCCACCCCGAGCCGTCGCCGCGCGACTTCGCCGATCGGATGGTGTTCTACCGCACCACCGGCTACTTCGACCCCGACGCGTTCCACACCGTGCAGGAGGCCGTGCTCGAATCGGTGGTCACCGAGCCCGCCCGGATCCTGCACCGCTTCGGCGCACGCGCCCTGGCCCCGTGACCGCGCCACCCTCGCCGCCCTCGCCGCCCGCGCCCCCTTGACCGCGAGACTCCAACGGGGCGACGAGACTGCAGGAATTCAGCGCTGTCTCGTCGCGGAGATGGAGTCTCGCGGTCAGGGAGAGGGCGCAGATCAGGGAAGGGGCGAGGCGGGGGGAGGGTGCGGGTCAGGGACGGTCGGTGCGCAGCAGGGCGATCCTCTCGTCCAGGTACCCGGCGAGCGGCACGAACCCTCCGGCGGCCGACCAGCGCACCGAGGGCACCCCGTCGATCAGCGCGATCGGCCCGGAGGATCCCCCGGCCGCGACCGCGTCCAGGTCGATCGGCGACCACCCGACGTACACGGTCTCGCCGTCGGCGAACCCGCCGCGCGAGGCCTCGGCCCGCCGCTCGGCCCTCGCCCGCGCCGACTCCGCAGCGTACCCGCGACGCACCGGCGCCGCAGCGCGCAGCACCTCCGCCGTGGTGAACACGGCGTCGTCGGCGATGAGCAGCACGCCGACATGCCAGGCGGATCCGACCCGCACGATGCGCGGCGCGCGCCAGCGGGAGAGCTTCTCGCGTCCGAGCGCCTCCTGCGACACGTCCCGCAGTGCCGCGCGTGCTCGGTCGAGGAGTACGCCGAGATCGTCCGTCGCCATCCGTCGAGGCTATCGCCCGTGGGCGGAGCCGGATCCGCCTTGACAGGCAAGTATTCACTTGCCTATTGTGACGGAGGTGGCGGACATCTATCGCGCTCTGGCCGACGAGACCCGTCGGCTGCTGCTCGACGAACTGGCGCAGCGCGACGAGCAGACGCTCTTCGAGCTGTGCAGCCGGCTCGCGATGCACCACGGGGTGACGGCCAGCCGTCAGGCCATCAGCCAGCACCTCGACGTGCTGGAGGACGCCGGCCTCGTCCGCGCCGAGCGCCGCGGCCGCTACAAGTTCCACACCATCGACATCGCACCGCTCGCCGAGATCGCGGAGCGATGGATCGGACCGGAGAAGGAGTCATCATGAGGATCCAGACCGTCAGCGTCTTCGTGCAGGATCAGGAGCGGGCCCTCGAGTTCTACACCCGCGTGCTCGGCTTCGCCGTCGCCGCCGACGTCCCGGTCGGCGAGGACCGCTGGCTGACCGTGGTCGACCCCGAGCGCCCCGACGGCACACAGCTGCTCCTCGAGCCCGCCGGCCACCCGGCAGTCGGGCCCTTCACCGGCGCCCTGGTCGCCGACGGCATCCCGTTCCTGGTGATCGGCACCGACGACATCCGATCCGACTACGAGCGGATGCGGGCGGACGGCGTGGTCTTCACCCAGCCGCCGCAGCAGATGGGTCCCGTCATCACGGCCGTGTTCGACGACACCTGCGGGAACCTCCTGCAGCTCGCGCAGTTCACCGGTTGAGCGCGGAGGCGGACGAGGCAACCGCACGATGAGCACGATTCGCCTCCACCCCCTCGGGCGCGGCAGAATCGACGCACACCCCGCTTGCAAGGAGACGACGCCATGGCGCAGCCCGACACCGCACGACTGCTCATCGCCTGCGACGATCAGCCCGGCATCGTCTCCGCCGTCGCCGGCGTGCTCGCGGCGCACGAGGCGAACATCATCTCGCTCGACCAGCACTCCACCGACGCGGAGGGCGGGCGCTTCTTCCAGCGCACGGTGATCCACCGCGACGGCCTCGCGGCGGCCCGGCCCGCACTCGAGGCGGACCTCGCCGCCGTCGCCGAGCGCTTCGGCATGGCGTGGTCGCTGCACGACGCGTCCAAGCGCAAGCGGGTCGCGATCTTCGTGTCGAAGTACGACCACTGCCTGATGGAGCTGCTCTGGCGCACCCAGCGCGGGCAGCTCGACATCGACGTCACCATGGTCGTCTCCAACCACCCCGACCTCGCCGAGTCCGTGCGGTCGTTCGGCGTGCCGTTCGTGCACATCCCGTCCGGCGACAAGGCCGAGATGGAGCGCCGCCAGCTCGAGCTGCTCCGGGGCAACGTGGATCTGGTCGTCCTCGCCCGCTACATGCAGATCCTCACCGACGGGTTCATCGACGGCCTCGGCGCTCCGGTGATCAACATCCATCACTCGTTCCTGCCGGCCTTCATCGGCGCGAACCCCTACGCCCGCGCCAAGGAGCGCGGCGTGAAGCTCATCGGCGCCACCGCGCACTACGCCACGGCCGACCTCGACGAGGGCCCGATCATCGAGCAGGACGTCACCCGCGTCACGCACGCCGATTCCGCCGCCGAGCTGCAGGCTCGCGGCGCCGACGTGGAGCGCCTCGTGCTGGCCCGCGCCGTGCAGTGGCACGCCGACGACCGGGTGATCGTGCACGGCCGCTCCACCGTCATCCTCTGAGGCGCGGTTCTGAGCGAGCGCAGCGAGACGAAGGACGCTCAGTCGCTCGGCACCCCGGCGGCCAGTTCCGCGAACGCCTGCGCGGCGGTCTCGTATCGGGCCAGCGGCGCCGACTGGCCGAGCCAGAGGGACTGCAGCTCGCCCCTGTTCTGCTGCCCGGCCGGGGCGCGGAACCGCCCCGTGATCCAGTTCTGCGCGGGGAACGGAGCGACGGATCCGGCCGCCTCGATCTCGGCGACCGCCCGGTTGCGCGCGCCGCGGGCGAGCCGTCCGCTCATGGCACGGGTCAGCACCGCGCCGTCGGCGGTCGTCGCGCGGATCGCCGCGCGGTGCGCGTCGTTCGCGGCCGACTCCGCCGTGCCGAGGAACGCCGTGCCGACCTGCACGCCCTGTGCGCCGAGCGCGAAGGCGGCGGCGACCCCGCGCCGATCCGAGATCCCGCCGGCGGCGATCACCGGCACGTCGACCGCGTCCACGACCTGGGGCAGCAGCGAGAACAGCCCGACCAGCGACTGCTCCGCCGGCTTCAGGAACGACACCCGGTGCCCCGCCGCCTCCGCGCCCGTGGCGACGATCGCGTCGACGCCGCTCTCCGCGAGCAGAACGGCCTCGGCGACCGTCGTCGCGGTGCCGACCACGCGGATCCCCCGCGCGTGCGCCTCGGCGACCAGTTCCGCCGACGGCACGCCGAAGACGACGCTGAGCACAGCGGGGGCCGCCTCGAGGATCGCGCCCAGCTGCTCGTCGAGCGGCGGCAGATAGCGCTCCGGCCGGCCGGGCGCCTCGGCGCCGACCTCGGCGAAGAACGGCGCGAGAGCCGCCGCATAGCCGTCGTGCTCCGCGCCGGGCTCGACCTCGTCACCGGTGGGCAGCCAGATGTTCACCGCGAACGGCGCGCGGGTCGCCGCACGGATCCCCGCGATGGTCGTGCGGATCCGCTCCGCGTCGTAGCCGTACAACCCGTATGAGCCGAGCCCTCCGGCGGCGCTCACCGCGGCGACGAGCGGGATCGCACTGAGCCCGCCGAACGGCGCGAGGACGATGGGCGTGCGGACGCCGAGGACGTCGGTGAGGGAGCTCATGTTCCCGAGGCTACGCCCGTGCACGGGGGCCGCGGCGAGTGTGACGCCTCGCGCGAGACGTCCACCGCGTCGGCGACGCTCGAGCGCGGCGGATGGGCCTCTCCTCTCCGCTCGCTGGTCGCAGATTGCGGCTATCGCGCCGTCGAAACTGCCATTCGCGACCAGGGCGCCACCTTCCGCGACACGACGGGGCCGGTCAGCCCACCGCGGCAGCGGGGCACCGGGGCAGAGCGACGGCAGCGCGGGTCAGTCCGGGACCGCGGGGAAGGATCCGGTGGCCGCCGGCGGTGCTCCCCGGCGCGAACCCACCGTGGTGCCGATGCTGGCCGCGATCACCAGCGCCACGGCGACGAGCCGCAGCGGCGTCACCTGCTGGCCGAGCAGCAGCAGTCCGGCGAGCGTCGCGAACGCCGGCTCGAGCGAGAGCAGCACCCCGAACACCCGCTGCGGGATGCGGCGCAGCGCCGCGAGCTCGAACGTGTACGGGATCACCGAGGACAGCACCGCCGTCAGCGCCGCCGGCAGCAGCCACTGCGGCTGCTGGACGACGGTCGCCGCCGCGGGGATCCCGAACGGCAGCAGCGCGACGGCGCCGACGAGAAGCGCGATCGACAGGCCGTCGTGCCCCGTCGTCACCTCGCCGACCTTCGCGCTCAGCCGGATGTACAGCACCCAGAATCCGGCGGCCACCAGCACCAGCAGCACGCCGAGCGGGTTCAGGGGCTCGGCGCCGATCATCCCGTCCACGCCCAGCAGCGCGATGCCGAGCACGGCCACCCCCACCCAGACGCCGTCGGCCGCCCGCCGGGTGAGCACCGCCGCCAGCACGAGCGGTCCGAGGAA
The DNA here is from genome assembly GCA_018268515.1 of Actinomycetota bacterium. GTDB lineage: Bacteria > Actinomycetota > Actinomycetes > Actinomycetales > Microbacteriaceae > Microbacterium. The sequence continues at coordinate 2,357 of JAFDWK010000064.1, read as the reverse complement.
CTCGATGGCGACCGCGGGGCCGAGCGGGATGAGCGCGATCGCGGCGTAGAAGAACCCGTTCATCGCCGCCAGCGACAGCCCGAACAGGGCCGAGACGAGCCATTGCCGGCGGTTCCACCGCCGCGCCTTCGGCCGCACCGCCACAAGCACGACGAGCGCTGCGATGGAGACGCGCAGCGACGTCACGCCCCACGACCCCAGTACCGGGAACAGCTGCGCGGCGATGGCCGCGCCGAACGGCAGCGAGAGGCAGGATCCGATCACCAGCGCGACGCCGAGCGCATGGCGCTGCCGCGGTGCCTGGGTGTTCACCCCCTAAGCCTGGCACGGTCCGGGCCTGGCCACCGGCCGGGGGCGTGCGCCGGGCGGTTGCCCCACCGAAACGGAACACGGAGTGGCGCGGCCCCCGTCGAAAGCGGGACCCGGTGAGGCACGAGAGGGGGCACGGTCCCCGCCGAACGAGGGGCGCCGTCCCCCGCCCGGTCCTCAGCGCGGAGTGAGCCCCACCCGCAGCGGCGCCCCGGGCGCGGCGGCCTGCACCAGGGCCGCATCGACCGCGGCGAGCGGATGCATGGCACCCACGGCGTCGGCGAAGGGGTACGCGCGGCCGCGGCCGGCCATGAACGCGGCCGCGGCGTGCAGCTCGGGGCCCGTGTAGTTGTGCACCCCGGCCACGGTCACGAGTCCGCGCACGATGCGCTCGGCGTCCATCGGCACCGGATCCGCGGGGAACACGCTGCCGAGCAGCACCACGGCGCCGCCCACGTCGACGGCGTCCAGCGCCGCGCGCACGGCGTGGCCCGAGGCCTCGAACACGAGGTCGTACCCCTCCTCCGCGACGTCCTCCGGGGCGAGGGCGGCGAGCCCGAACCGCTCCGCAAACGCGCGCCGGACGGGGTTCGGATCCACGAGCTGCACCTGGGCGCCGAACTCCGCGGCGAGCACGGCCGCGGTGAGCCCCACCAGGCCGGCGCCGAGCACGAGCACCCGCTCGCCCGCGAGCACCTGGGCATCCTCCCCCGCGGACGGCGACGGATCCGGCAGTCGCCGCCCTCGCAGCGCCGCCCCGCGCGCGACACCCGCCCACGCCGTGGCCGTGGCGCAGGGCACCGGGGCGAGCGCTGCGGCGGGCAGCGCCTCCGGCACGCGCACGATCGCCGTGCCCGCGCGCAGGTGCACGTGCCCGGCGAAGCCGCCGGTGAGCTCCCAGCGCGGTTCGATCCGCGCGTGCCCGTACTTCGCGAGGCGACGGCACTTCTGGGTGAGGCCCGCGACGCACCGGTCGCAGTGCCCGCAGGAGACGGTCACCGACCAGATCACGCGATCGCCGATGTGCAGCTCCGCGCCGTCCACCCCGTGCGTGCCGTCGTCGCCGATCGCGATGATCCGGCCCACGCTCTCGTGACCGAGCACGAGCGGCGTCGGCGAGTGACGCCGGCCCAGCACGGTGTGGATGTCGGATCCGCAGATCGTCGACATCTCCACCGCGACCAGCACGTCGTGCGGGGCGAGGGCGACGCCGGGCACCGCGAGCGCCTCGTGCGGGAGACCGACGCCGAGCCAGGCCATGGCGACGGCGGCGGGCCTCAGCGGCACGTCGTACCGGTGCACCTCTTCGGCAGGGCGGACCCGCGCCGCACGCATCTCAGCAGGCCGCGATCGGCGCGACAGCGGCAGCCGGCGCAGCGTCTGCGGATTCCGGCGCAGCGTCTGCGGATTCCGGCGCAGCGGACTGCGACGCGAGAGCCGGGACGAGGCCGCGCTCGACGAGCGCGCCGAGGAGGGCGGTGATGTCGGGAAGCACGGCGTCGGGACCGGCGGTCTCGAGGGCAGCGGCGTCATGCGCGCCGCTGAGCACCCCGGCGACGAAGCCCGCGCCCGCGCGGCGACCCGACTGCACGTCGCTGATCGTGTCGCCCGCGACGGCCACCGCCTGCACCGACGAGGCCCCCGCGCGCAGCAGCGCGGTGAGCACCAGGTCGGGGGTGGGGCGTCCGCGACCGGCGTCGACCGGCGAGAGCACGCCGTCGACGAGGCCGTGCCAGCCCAGTGCGTCCAGCAGCGCGTCGCGGGTGACCAGGGCGAAGCCCGTGGTCAGCCAGACCTTCAGGCCGGCGTCGCGCAGCGCGCGGACCGCGTCGGCCGCACCGGGGATCTCGGTCACGCCCTGCTCGGCGACGATCTCCGCGTAGGCGGCCTCGAACTGCGCCGTGGCGCGCTCCGCCGCCTCGACGTCGCCATCGGCGAGGTGCGTGAAGACGTCGATCTTGGACTGGCCCATGGTGTCGCGCACGTATTGCAGCGCGTCGTCCCAGCCGATCCGCGCGGCGACGCCGGTGCGCTCGGCGGCGCGCTGG
>JAFDWK010000063.1:14253-29233 GCA_018268515.1 Actinomycetota bacterium | reverse complement strand
GCTCGGGTGCGAGCGGGCGAGGTAGGAGCCCGGGCGCCATTCGGGGTTGAGCTTGATGAGCTTCCCCTCGTCGACGAGCTCGCGCAGCAGGGCGTCGTTCTCGGCGGCGGATCCGTCGATCCAGTGCACCCGCGCGGGCTGGGTCAGGGCGCGGATCTCCTCGACCCACGCCGCGAGCGCGGCGAAGGCCGGCGTGTCGTACTCGGGGGCCGCACCGTACTCGCGCCCGCTGTTCGATGACAGCGGTGCGAGGGGGGAGATCCGCGGGGTGGACGTCTCGGCGATAGCCATGTCTGCTCCTTAAAGAGTGGGGCCTTGCGTCCATAATGCGCCAGTTTTTCGGGCTCTTCGCATCTGTTCTGGAATCAAGAACAGTGATTCTTTCGCTATGATCAAAACCATGGCCTCAGGACTCGAGCTCACCACCCTCGGACATCGCATCCGCCACCACCGCACCCGCACCGGTATGACCCTGGACGAACTGGGCGCGGCGGTCGGTGTCGCCGGATCCCAGCTCAGCCTCATCGAGAACGGCAAGCGCGAGCCCAAGCTGTCCCTGCTGCAGGCGATCGCCGACGCCACCGGCACCGAGGTCAGCGACCTCATCTCCGGCGAGCCGCCGAACCGCCGCGCCGCGCTGGAGATCGAGCTGGACCGCGCGCAGTCCAGCTCGGTGTTCCGCCAGCTCGGGATCGCCCCGGTGCGGGTGAGCAAGGGCATGCCCGATGAGACGATCGAGTCGATCCTCGGCCTGCATCGCGAGCTGCACCGCCGCGAGCGCGAGGCGATCGCGACTCCGGAGGAGGCCCGCCGCGCCAACACCGAACTGCGCCTGAAGATGCGCGCCCTCGACAACCACCTGCCCGAGATCGAGGCCCTCGCGGAGAAGCAGCTGAAGGCGGCGGGGCACTCCTCCGGTGCGCTCACGCACCGCACGGTGAGCATCATGGCCGAGCAGCTGGGCTTCGACCTGCTCTACGTCGACGACCTGCCGCACTCCACGCGTTCGGTCACCGATCTCGAGCACGGGCGGATCTACCTGCCCCCGGCGTCGATCCCCGGCGGTCACGGCCTGCGCTCGATGGCGCTGCAGGCGATGGCGCACCGTCTGCTGGGGCACACCCCGCCGACGGACTACGCCGACTTCCTGCAGCAGCGGCTCGAGATCAACTACTTCGCGGCGTGCTGCCTCATCCCGGAGACCGCGGGCGTCGCCTTCCTGCAGCAGGCGAAGAAGGACCGCAACCTCGCCGTGGAGGACTTCCGCGACGCGTTCGGCGTGACGCATGAGGCCGCCGGCATGCGGATGACCAACCTCATGACCACGCACCTCGACATGCGGCTGCACTTCCTGCGCGTGGACGAGTCGGGCGCGCTCACCCGCGTGTACGAGAACGACGACCTGCCGCTGCCGATGGACGTCACCGGATCCGTCGAAGGCCTCACGGTGTGTCGCAAGTTCTCGGCGCGCGCCGCGTTCAGTCAGCGCAACCGCACCACCGAGCACTACCAGTACACCGACACGCCGTCGGGCACGTACTGGTGCTCGACGCAGACCGGATCCACCGATGGCGGCGGGTTCTCGATCACGGTCGGCGTGCCGTTCGACGACGCCCGCTGGTGGCGCGGACGGGAGACGGGCGACCGCGCGCAGTCGACCTGCCCCGACGAAGCGTGCTGCCGGCGACCCCCGGCGGGCATCTCGGAGCGCTGGAACAACAAGGCGTGGCCGAGTGCGCGGGTGCACACCCACATGTTCTCCCCGCTCCCCCGCGGCGCGTTCCCCGGGGTCGACGACAACGAGGTGTTCGCCTTCCTCGACCGGCACGCGGCGCAGTAGCGCGGGCGCCGGGCGCGGCGGCGCGGGCCGCGACTGAGGTCAGTGCGCGGACACGAAGTCCGCGTAGCGGCGCAGGGCCGCGACGACGGCAGCGGGATCGGGGGCCGTCCCGCCGCCGAAGATCTCGGGGATCGGTTCCTCACGATGCCGGCCGACCGCGGCCGAGTGCGTCCAGGATCCGGCGATGCGGCCCGCCGAGAGCAGGCTCGCACGCACCATGCCGTTCTTGCCCGGTCCGATCAGAGCCATGCTCTGCTCCGATGCCACCGCCGTGCGGTCGGCGTAGGAGATGTAGTACTCGTCGAACATGGGCAGCGCGAGCGTCGCCGCATCGTCGAAGCCCGCGGCGCGGCGCGGGCGGACGGCGCTGACGAACACGCCTTCCGCATGCTCCGACACCCGTGCCCGCCCGCGCTCGACCGCCTCCCGCGCCACGGTGATCGGCAGCCCCGACCACCAGGCGAAGTCGTCGACCGTGACGGGGCCGTGCCCGTCCACGAAGCGGACGAAGAGCTCCGCGAGCGGATCCCCCGGCGGCGGCGTCTCAGGGATCCATTCCTCGGCGAGCATGAACAGCTGCTCCCGCGAGACCGCGTCGTCGCGGTGCACGACGGGGCCCTGCACCAGGATCCCGCGCACGTTGAGCGCGTAGATGAGGTGCATGCCGCGCTGCTCGCTCGGGTCGATGCCGATTGCGGAGAGATCCTCGAACAGCTGCGCCCTGGTGCGGCCGCCGTCGGCGAGGCGCTCCCGGAACGCCGCCTCCACCCGGGTGAGGAGCGTGACGTCGATGCCGAGCCGGCGCTGGCGCGACGCGCCCTGGCGGAGCTGCCGATCGCCGGTCACCGACAGCACCCACCGCACGTCCTCCGCCGGGATCACGTGCAGTGTGCCGCGCATGGTGTGCGTGCGCACCAGCTCTCCGCGATCGAAGGCGGCATCGACCGAAGCGAGCGTCGTCGCACCGGAGGAGCGGATCCCTAGCGCCCAGCGGCTGCCGAGGAACTCCTGGCCCTGCACCGCGAGCATGTGCCGCGCGGCGGCGACAGGCGTGGGTGCGGGCGCGGTGAGCCGATGCGAGCGGAGGCGTTCGGAAAGGAGTGCCCTCATGGCTCCATGATGCCGCGGAGCACCGACATCCGCGGGGCACCGACGGGATGCTCCGGGGCGGGAGCCGGCCGGATCCGCGCCGGAACCGATGAGTTCGCTATGACCCTGCTCAAGGAGGCGGATTCTTGGGCCTCTCTGTCAACCCGGCGTCGAGCATGAAGTCATGGCAACGCTCACCTCCCTCGCTCCGGTCCCGCGTCGCGTCGCGTCGCCGGCCCGCCGGCTGCGCCCGACGCTGTGGCGCCTCGCCGCGGTGACGCTGATCTGGGCGACGAGCCTGTTCGTGCTCGCGCTCTGGGTGAGCGGAGCCGGGATCCAGTCGCTGCTCGCCGCCGACGGCGACACCCTCACGACGCTCGGGCGGCTGACCGGCCTCGTCTCGGCGAATCTGCTGCTGTACCAGGTGCTGCTCATGGCCCGTGTGCCGGTGTTCGAGCGCGGCTTCGGACGGGACGGCATCACCCGGCTGCACCGCGTCGTCGGGTTCTGGTCGTTCTGGCTGCTGCTCGCGCACCTCGTGCTCATCACCGCGGGCTACGCCGTGACCTCCCGCACGAATGTGCTCGTGCAGGCCTGGCAGTTCGTCTGGGATTACCCGGGCATGCTCCTGGCCACCGCCGGGACCGGCCTGCTGATCCTCGTCGTGGTGACCTCGATCCGCCGTGCACGCCGCCGACTGCGCTACGAGTCGTGGCATCTGCTGCACCTGTACGGGTACCTCGGCGTCGGCCTCGCGATCCCGCACATGCTGTGGACCGGCGCCGACTTCACCGCCTCGGCTGGCGCGACCTTCTACTGGTGGACGCTGTGGGCGGTCACCGCCGCCTGCGTGCTGTGGTTCCGCGTCGCGATCCCGCTGATCCGCAGCGCCCGGCACGGTCTTCGCGTGGTCGCCGTCGCGCCCGACGGACAGGACGGGGTCTCGGTCCGCATCGCCGGCCGCGACGTGCGCCGCCTGGGGGCGAGGGCGGGGCAGTTCTTCATCTGGCGCTTCCTGGACGGTCCGGGCTGGACCCGGGGGCACCCCTTCTCGCTCGCGGCCGACCCGGCCGGGAACGAGCTCGTGATCTCGGCCCGTCGCGTCGGAGACGGCACCGACCGCCTCGCCGAGCTGCGCCCGGGAACGCGAGTCATGGTCGAAGGCCCCTATGGGCACATGACCGGAGAGCGCAGGAGCGGATCCCGCCTGCTCATGCTCGGCGCCGGGGCCGGCGTCGCGCCCCTCGTCGCACTGCTCGAGTCGGAACCCTATGCGCCCGGGGAGGCCATCCTGGTGACCCGCGACCGCTCGGCCCCGCACGGTCTGCGGCGCGCGGAGATCGACCGCCTCGCACGCTCCCGAGGGCTGGTGCACTACACGCTGCACGGTCGCCGCGCCGCATCGGGCACGGGCTGGGTGCCCGCCACCCACGCGCAGTGGGACGGCGCCCAGCTGCTGCAGCGCATCGCCGGCGACTTGTCCCTGTACGACGTGTACCTGTGCGGGCCGATCCCCTGGATGCAGGGCATCCGCGAGGACCTGCGCCGCGCGGGCGTCGGGGCCTCCCGCATCCACAGCGAGGCCTTCGGCGTCTGAGAGGGCGCCCCGAACCCGAGTGCGAAGACCAGGAGAGAATCATGAAGAGAATCGTCTACGCCATCCTCACCACCGTCGCCGGAGTGGTGCTGCTGTTCAGTTACCGCACCTCCCTCGACGTGGTCGCACCCGCGGCGGGCACGACCACGCCGGCCAAGAGCACGACCGGGTCCGCCGCAACCGGATCCTCCTCGGGCACGGGTTCGGGGACGTCCGGATCCGGATCCGGCGCGTCGTCCTCCTCCGGCACGGCGTCCTCCTCCGGCACGGCGTCCTCCTCGGGCACGGCGTCGTCCTCGGGCACGGCGTCGTCCTCGGGCACGGCGTCGTCCTCCGCCACGGCGAGCGGGCTCAAGGACGGCACGTTCACCGGTCAGGCGGTCGACACCCGCTACGGCGCCGTGCAGGTCGCGATCACCGTCTCGGGCGGTCAGATCGCCGACGTGTCCGTGCCGCAGTACCCGAACACCGAGCGCCGCGACGAGGAGATCAACGCGCAGGCGATCCCCACCCTGATCTCGGAGACGAAGAGCGCGCAGTCGGCGCAGATCGACATGGTCTCGGGAGCCACCTTCACCTCCGACGGGTACACGCAGTCGCTGCAGAGCGCGCTCGACCAGGCGAAGGCATGAGCCCGGCCGCGATGGTGAGCGACCCCCGTCTCGGTGCCGACGTCGCCGGCCCGCACCGGCAGGTCCGCACCGCCGCGCTCATGGGCACGGTGGCGAGCGTGCACGTGCTGACCGCCGATGCCGCGCCGGCCCCGGCCCTCGCCGTCCGGATCGCCGCCGCGCAGGACTCCGCTCTGCGCGAGCTGCACGACCTGGACGCGCTGTTCTCGCCGTTCCGCGCGGACTCGCAGATCTCGCGGCTGCGCGACGGCGGGCTGCTCCCGCACGAGATGGATCCGCGTGTGATCGAGGTGGCCGAGGCCTGCACGAGGCTCCGCATCGAGAGCGGCGGGCGTTTCGAAGCGAACCTGCACGGCTGGTTCGACCCGACCGGCTACGTCAAGGGGTGGGCGGTCGAGCGCGCTGCGGATCGGCATCTGGCACCGCTGCTGAGCGAGGCCGGCGTACTCGCGGCGGGTCTGTCCGCAGGCGGCGACGTGCAGCTGCTCACCGCGCCGGGTGCGGACTGGATCTGGAACATCGGCATCGCGGATCCGCTCCGCCCCGGCGCGCTGCGGGCCCGGGTGCCGCTGCGCGAGGGTGCCGTCGCCACCTCGGGCCCCTCGGAGCGGGGCGCGCACATCATCGATCCCCGCACGGGTGCCGCCGTGACCGCGGCGGCCACCGCGACCGTGATCGCCGAGCGGCTGAGCGACGCCGATGCCTGGGCGACGATCGCCGTGGTCGCCGGCCACGACGACCTCACCTGGCTGCGTGCGGCGCCCGACTGCTCGGGGATGCTGATCGCACCGGACGGCCGGATCCGGCGCTGGGCGCACGGCGTGGAGATCGCCGACGCCGCCGGGACGAGCCTGCTCAGCTGAGCGCCAGCGGCAGGCGCAAGAGGAAGGTCGTCCCCGCGCCCGACGTGCTCTCGATCTCCACCGATCCGCCGTGACGCAGCGCCATGTCGCGCACCAGCGCGAGGCCGAGCCCGAACCCTCGCCGTCGCCCCGTCTCGGGGCCGCGGGCGAACCGGGTGAAGATCCGCTCCCGGTCCTCGGCGCGGATCCCCGGGCCGTGATCGATGACGCGGAACTCCGCGATGCCCTTCCGCCCCCCGCCGCTTCGGGTGACCGCGATCGTCACCGCCGTGCCGGACGGCGCGTGCTGCACGGCGTTGTCCAGCAGCGCCGTGCAGAGCCGGGTCAGGGTCACGGCGGGCACCGCCACGGAGATCCCGTCCTCGGCCTCCGGGCGCAGCGCCACGCCGGCGCCGTCGGCGAGGGGCCGCAGCAGGTCGACCGCCGCGCGAACGGCGCCCGCCGCGTCCGACGCCGAGGTGTCGGCCGGCTCCTGATCGGCCTGTGCGGCGAGCAGCAGCTCGGTGAGGATGTCGTCCAGGGCCGCCGTGTCGCCGCGCAGTCGCTCCAGGGCGTCGCCGACGCGCTCGCCTCGGGCGACGCGGCGCTGCAGGATCTGCACTCGGCTCGACAGTGCGGTGAGAGGCGTGCGCAGCTCGTGGCTGGCGTCGGCGACGAAGTCGCGCTGTGCCTGCAGAGCGACGCCGAGGGGTACCACCGCCCGCCGGGCGGTGAACCACGCGATGAGCCCCAGCAGGGCGACGCCCACCACGCCGAGCACGATCACCCATGGCAGCACGCGGTCCACGTCGACGACGACGTGGTCGGGATTGGCGCCGCCGAATCCATCGCCCGGACGTCCGCCCGGGCGCCCGCCGAGCTCTCCCTGCGGCCGCGACGTCGCCAGGATCACGGCGACCAGGATCCCCACGCCCGCAGCGATCACCACGGCCGATGCGGCACCGGTCCACAGCCCGATCTGCCGGGCCGAACGGCGCACGCGCTCACGATCGGCGGATCCGCTCATCCTCGACCCCCGCGGTCGGGGCGGAGGATCACGTCGGATCCCCCGCCCGATAGCCGCGCCCGCGCACGGTCTCGATCATCTCCGGTGTGGTCTTGCGCCGGATGTAGTGCACGTAGGTGTCGACGGTGCCGACCCCGTCCGCAGAGGAGAACACGCCGCGCAGGATCTCCTCACGGCTGAACACGCGCTCGGGGCTCGCCGAGAGGAACTCCAGGAACGCCGCCTCGGTGGCGGTCAGCGAGACCCGCGCCCCGGTCGGCGCATGCAGCACCCAGGAGTCGGGGATGAAGGTCCACTCCCCGATCGCCCGGCGCCGCCCCTCCGCTTGGAAACCACGGCGCAGGGCACGCAGCCGCGCCATCAGCTCGTCGAAGTCGAACGGTTTCGTGAGGTAGTCGTTGGCGCCCGCATCCAGCCCCTCGACGCGATCCGGCACGGCGCCGAGCGCGGTCAGCATGAGCACCGGCGTCGTGATCCGCGCGGTGCGGACCGCTTCGACGAGGCTCGCCCCGTCCAGCCCGGGCAGGCGCCGGTCGATCAGCATCACGTCATAGCGCTCGTCGAGCGCGTGGCGCAGCGCGACGGCGCCGTCGGTCACATGGTCGACGGCGTAGGTCTCGCCGAGCACCTCGAGGGTCATCTCGGCGATGTCGGCGTCGTCCTCCACGTAGAGCAGTCGCGGCCGGGGGTCGATCATGCGGGCCTCCTGTCCCCAGGATTGCACCACACCGTCTCCAAGACGAGGCCCAGGATAGGCCCGTTCCGAGCCCCGGGCCGGCCTCGACGAGTGCGTCAGCCGAGCGCGTCAGCCCTGCAGAGTCACCTCGCGGCGCACCGGCAGCACGACGGGGTGCGAGCCGGCCATGACCTCGAGCACGCGGATGACCTGGCTCGAGTAGCCGTACTCGTTGTCGTACCAGACGTAGAGGATCACGTCGGTGCCGTTCGCGATCGTGGCGAGGCCGTCGACGATGCCCGCCCGGTGCGAGCCGACGAAGTCGGTCGAGACGACCTCGGGCGACTCCACGTAGTCGATCTGCTGACGCAGCTTCGAGTGCAGTGAGACCCGGCGCAGGTAGTCGTTGATCTCCGCCTTCTCCGCCGGGCGCTCCAGAGTCAGGTGCAGCACCGCGAGCGACACGTCGGGCGTGGGCACGCGGATGGCGGATCCGGTCAGCTTGCCGGCGAGCTCGGGCAGCGCCCGCGCGACGGCCTTGGCGGCGCCGGTCTCGGTGATGACCATGTTCAGCACGGCGGAGCGCCCGCGGCGATCGCCCTTGTGGAAGTTGTCGATGAGGTTCTGGTCGTTCGTGAACGAGTGCACCGTCTCGACGTGGCCGCGGACGATGCCGTAGGCCTCGTCGACCGCCTTGAGCACGGGCGTGATCGCGTTCGTCGTGCAGGACGCGGCGGACAGGATCCGGTCGCCGTCCTCGATCGTTGCGTGGTTGATCCCGTGCACGATGTTCTTCAGATCGCCCTTCCCGGGCGCGGTGAGCAGCACGCGCGCGACCCCGGTGGACTCGAGGTGACGGCCGAGGCCCGCCTCGTCGCGCCAGCGGCCGGTGTTGTCGACCACGATCGCGTCGCGGATGCCGTAGGCGGTGTAGTCGATCGTGCCGGGGTCGTCCGAGTAGATGACCTGGATCCGGGTGCCGTTGGCGATGAGCTGCGAGTTGCGCTCATCGACGTCGACCGACCCCTCGAAGCGGCCGTGCACGGAGTCACGAAGCAGCAGCGACGCGCGCTTGACGAGATCGTTCTCCGCCCCCTTGCGCACGACGATCGCGCGCAGTCGCAGGCCGCTGCCGCCGCCGGTGTGCGCGATGAGGATACGGGCGAGCAGGCGCCCGATGCGGCCGAAACCGTACAGCACGACGTCGGTCGGCTCGGCCGAGGCGGCCTCCTCCAGCGCAGGCGCGAGCTCGGCACGCAACCGCTCGACGAGGTCCGCGGCGCCACCCTGGGCATGCTCGACGAGGCGCCCCACGTCCAGCGAGGAGGCGGAGGGGGAAAGCTCCCGCAGCGCCTCGAGCACCGCGAGGGTGTCCTCGAGCGCGAGCTCGTCATGGCCGAGGCCGGCGACCCGCTCGTGCACCTCGAGGATCTCCGTGGTGGACAGGCCCAGCAGGCGGTGCCCGTGCAGCGACGTGACCACGTCGCGATCGCGGTTGAGTCCGCCGATCAGCGGGATCATCCGCTCGGCGAGTTCTTCTCGGGCCTTCCAGTCGTCGCGGCGCGCGGCGAAGTCGTTCATCAGCGTCCTTGCAAGCAGATGCGCCAGGGATCGGTGGCGCGGGATCGGGTGGGGCGGATCCGCCCTCTCCCAGGGTAGGCGGACGACTCGGGCTCGCCTGAGCGTTCCGGATCGCAAGAAACGCAGTTCTTTGCCCCTGCGCTAAGGGAGCGACCGAAATGCCGGAGTCGGGGTGCGCAAGATGCCGCGGATCCGCCACCTGCGCGCCGCGCCGCCTTCCCTGGAACGTCACGGCGCACTCACCGCCCGTTTTTCGTCTACACTGGTGGAATAATGAATGCGAAACAGCTCGGCGACGAGGCCGATCTCCTCCTGCACGGCGGACGGATCCGCACCATCGACCCGCACGGATCCGTGACGGACGCGCTCGCGGTCCGAGCCGGCCGCATCATCGCCCTCGGTGCGGAGGCGCTCCGGCTCGACGCGCGCAGCACCGTGGACCTCGACGGCCGCACCGCGATCCCCGGCGTGAACGACGCCCATCTGCACGCGGCATGGCTCGGGGCGCGCTGGCCGCACCTCTTCTTCTCCGACACGCCTCCGGCCGAGCAGCCGTCCGGCCTGCTCGTGCGCACGCCGGCCGAGCGCCGTGGCGCACTGCAGAACGCGTGGCGGCTGCTCGCCGAGCTCGGCATCACCAGCTACACCGAGCCGGGCATCGGCCCCGGCGAGGACGCCGGTGAGACCGGCTGCTTCGGCACGGCGATGATGGACGCCTACCTGCAGCTGCACCGCGCGGGCGCGCAGACCGCACGCGTCACCCTGCTGCGGCTGTTCGGCACGCTCGACGGCTCTGCGGATCTCGACGACTTCGAACGCGGGATCCAGGCACCGGTGCCGGAGACGGACCCCCGCTGGCTCGCGGTCACCGGTGTGAAGATCTTCGCCGATGGGATCCCCCCGATGACCACGTCCTGGGTGAGCGAGCCGTACCCCGACGGCACGTCGGGAGAGCTCCTGCCGCAGAGCGCGGAGGGCGCGCTGCACGCCTATCGGCGGATGATCGCCATCGCGCTGGAGCGCGGCGAGCAGGTCGCCGTGCATGCGACCGGCGATCGGTCGATCGAGGAGTTCCTGCGCGTGCTCGAGGGACACTCCGCCTTCGCGGCGACCGCGCCCTCCTACGTCGTGCATGCGGATCTGGCGACGTCGGCGCAGATCACGCGGATGCGGGCGATCGGCGCCGGTTTCGCCGTGCAGCCGCTCATCGCCGAGCACACCCGGGACTGGGCGGGGATGCAGCTCGGCCCCGCCCGCACCGCCGCGGCCTGGCCGCTGGACGAGATGATCGCGTCGGATGCGCTGACCACGATCACGAGCGACGCCCCGATCGCGACCCCGGACTGGCGCGCGAGCCTCGACGCCTCGCTGGCCCTGCTCGGCCGCGACGACGCCCCGACCCGCGAGGCGCTGCTGCGGCGGATCACGATCGACCCCGCGCGGCAGGACGGCGCGGCGGCGTGGAAGGGGTCCCTCGAGATCGGCAAGGTCGCCGACGTCACGGTGCTGGACGAGGACCCCGCCGAGCCCGGCCGCGCGTTCGCCGGCATCGGCATCGCCCGCACCATCGTCGACGGCCGGACCGTTTTCGACAGCGCTCGGTTCGACGGCGCTCGATTCGACCCCGCTCGCTGACCGACTCCGGAGCCGCTCAGCCCGTTGCGTCCGCCCGCCCCCCTCGGCCCGTCCGCCGCGGTTCCCTGGTCGCAGATTGCTCCCTCGACGCCTGCCAGACCGCAAGATGCGACCAGCGAGCGCAGTGGGAGCAGGGCGATGCGCCGAACCTTCGGCGCGAGACGAAGCCCGCGCGCCGAAGCGCGAGACGAAGCCCGCGCGCCGAAGCGCGACACCAAGCCAGCGCGCCGAAGATGACAACAGACAAGAGGACGGCGAAGAAGACAAGGCGGGCGACGTGTCCGCTCGTCGCCCGCCCTCGGATCCGCTCCCGTCCGCCAGGATCGGATCCCGACGCGTCGCGCCGCCCGGTACAGGAGCCCGGGCGGCGCGACGCGGTCTCACACCGCCGTGGCGATGAGCACCCGCGGGCTCGCGGGGAGCATGACCTTCTCGCGCACCTCCCAGCCCGCGTCGGTCAGCCAGCCGCGCACCTGCGCCTCGGGGTAGACGGCCGTGCCGTCGATCACGAGGTACTCCCCCGCGTGCAGCGCGTCGATGCCGCGCTGCGAGGCGTCGTCGTCGAGGAAGAAGTCCAGGACCGTGAGGGTCGCACCCTCGACGGCCGCCGCACGCAGGTTGCGAAAGATCTGCGCGTTCTCCTCGGCGGAGAAGCGGTGGATCACGTGGTTCGCGAGCACCGCGTCGTAGGCGCCCTGGGGCTGGGCGGTCGCGGTGTCGCCGGTCTCGACCGTGGTCCGGTCCGCCACGCCCGCGGCCTCGACCGCCTCGGCCACACCGCCCTCGAACCCGGGGGCGTACACGAACGTCGTGCGCAGCCTGGGGTTGCGCGTCATGGCCTCGATCGCGAACCCGGCCGACAGCCCGCCGAAGTCCAGGGCATTGGTCGCCCCGGAGAGGTCGACGAGGCGGCCGAACTCCTGCGCGTGCAGGGCGTTGTACGTCATCACGCCGGCCATGAAGGTGCCCCAGCGCGCGTCGTCCATCTGCAGGTCGCCGGGCTCGGTGGTGTCGACCGTGTGCGCGAACTGCAGCCAGTGCGGGTAGCTGATCTCGCCGAGGAAGGTGAGGAAGGGCGCCAGGTCGAGGTCCGCGGCGTCGCCGGCCAGGTAGGCGGCGGCGTCGGCCTCGAGCGCGTAGCGACCGTCGACGCGGGTGAGCAGGCCCTTGCCGGCCATCGCGTCGGCGAGGATGCGCGCAATGCGCTCGCTCACGCCGGTGCGCTCGGCGATCGCGGGAACCGTGTCGGCGCCCGCGGCGATCGCCGAGAACAGGCCGATGCGGCTCGCCTCGAAGAGCTGCTTCGAGGCCATGTAGCCGGTCGCGATGTCCAGGATGCGCGCGGCGTCGGGTGTCGTCGTCATGGGTCGTGCCTTTCGTGGGTGGTAAGTCTACGTATGTAGGAAGAAACGGATAGGGGGCCCCGGGCCCTTCGACAGGCTCAGGGACCGGGGCGGGGCTCAGGGACCGGGGGCTGGGCTCAGGGACCCGGTGGGTCAGCCTTCGGCGAGGAATTCCGCGACCGCGGCGCGGAACTCCGGCGCGTGCAGTGCCGCGAGGTGATCGCCGGGCACCCGCACGACGCGCGCATCGGGTAGGGCGGCGGCGAGCCCGTCGATGCCCTGGGCCATCGGGTCGTCCGTGCCGCCGAGCAGCAGCACCGGCTGCGCCGGGGCGCCGGCGGCGGGGTCGAACGGCTCGGACGCGAGCCCCTCGATGAGATCGAGCAGCGCCTCCGGGCGGTTACCGGGCAGCGTGGCCATGCCGAGGATCATGCCCGTGATCGGATCCGCCGGAGCGGGTCCGCCGGACAGCGCGGCACGAGCCGCCGCAAGGTCGACCAGGGCGAAGGGCTCCATCGGGCTGAGCCCGCCGAGCACGACACGGCGGACGGCGACGCCGGGATGCCCGGCGAGCGCCCAGGCCAGGCGCGCGCCCAGCGAGTAGCCGACCAGGTCGATCTCCTCCCCCGGTGCGACCGCGGCCACCGCCTCCGCGAGGAGGTCGACGGCGCCGGAGGTCGGCAGCGCGCCCACCGCCGGGCTGTCGCCGTGCGCGGGCAGGTCGACGTGCACCTGGGGACGGTCGCCGAGCACCGGATCCCATTCCGCGGACGGCCAGTCCAGCCGGGCGCGGGAGGCGAGGCCGTGCAGGAACACGACGGGCCGCCCGGTGCCCTCCCGACGGGTGACGGACAGGGTGCTCTCGGGTGCGCCGGTCATCGGGCGCCCTCCTCTCGATGGTGTGTGGAGGCCGCCCGAGATCCGGTCAGCGCAACCGCGCGAGGAACTGATCGATGTAGGTCAGATAGTCGGCGACGCGGTCGCCGTCCGGGTACATGAGGTTGATCACTGTGGCGCCCACCGCCGAGGAGATGTACTCGTTCGCCAGCGTCACGAAGTCCTGATCGCGGATCGCGCCCTCGTCGCGGGCGTCCTCCATCAGCGCCACGAGCGACGCGCGCCACGAGCCCAGATGGCTCCGATACAGCTCGGCGAGCTGCTCGTTCGACATCGCGTACTCCCAGAGCGCCAGCAGCACCCGGCCCGCGGCGATCTGCTCGGGGTCCCGCGGAATCGTGGCCTCGAGGAAACTCCGCAGTGCGACCTCGGCGCTCGCCGGATCGGATCCGGCCTCCTGCACGCCCTCGGACATCTGCGCGAGGATCGTCTCGAACGTCGCCGCGACGATGCTCTCCTTGCCCGGGAAGTAGTGCTTCAGGGCCCCGTTCGCGAAGCCCGCCTCCGCGGCGATGCTGCGCATCGTCGCCGCCTCGAATCCGCCCTTGAGGATGATCCCCTTGGCGACCTCGACGATCTCCCGACGACGCTGATCGTGATCGATGATCTTCGGCATGGGTTCCTTCCGAGGAGGCGTCCGGCGGCAGCGCGTACCGGAGAGGGGATGTGCGGGGCCGCTGCCTGCTACCGTACCGGGGCATCCGCGACCTCGCGCAGCGCCAGCCATTCGGCACGGCGCGTCCTCTGCTTCACCGGGTCGGCCACCGGCGAGGCCAGGCGCAGCCGCTCCGCGTAGGGGTGCTGCGGGGCGCGCGTGATCTGCTCCCCCGCCCCGGTCTCCACGATCTCCCCGTGGTACATCACGGCGACACGGTGGCAGACGCGCCGCACGACGCCGAGGTCGTGCGAGACGAAGAGATAGGAGACGCCGGTGTCGCGCTGCAGCTCGATGAACAGATCCAGGATCGTGGCCTGGGTGGTGAGGTCGAGGGCGCTCACCGGTTCGTCGCACACGATCAGGCGCGGCCGGCGCACCAGGGCCCGCGCGATGGCGACNNTGGCGCTGCCCGCCGGAGAACTCGCTGGGATAGCGGTCCATCGCGGTCTCGGGAAGGCGCACCCGGTCGAGCATCTCCCCCACGCGGTCCTGCGCCTCGGAGCCGCCGAGACCACTGGTCAGCAGCGGCTCCGACAGGATGTCGCCGATCGTCATGGCGGGGTTCAGGGATCCGTACGGATCCTGGAACACGACCTGCACGTCGTCCGCGAGCGCCCGGCGCTCGGCGCGGCCGAGGTTCGTGATGTCCTCGCCGTCGAAGCGGATGCTGCCGCCGGTCACCGGGGCGAGGCCCAGGATGGCCTTGCCGAGGGTCGACTTTCCGGATCCGGACTCCCCCACCAGGCCCATGCATTCGCCCGGCGCGACGTCGATCGAGACGCCGTGCAGGGCACGGAAGGCCTTGCGGCCGCGGCCGTACTCGACGACCAGATCCTGCACCTCGAGCAGCGCGGTCATGCGCGCACCTCCGTCTTCGTGATGGCGTCCGCGGCGGGGCTCGCGGCGTCGAGCTCTGCGCGCCCTTCCGCGTCATCGAGCGAGGCGGCGATGAGCTCGCGGGTGTACGGCTGCTGCGGGTGCGCGAACAGCGGATCCACGTCGCCCTGCTCCACGATCTCGCCGCCGCGCATCACGATCACGCGGTCGCAGATGTCGGCGACGACGCCGAAGTTGTGGGTGACGATGAGCAGTGCCATGCCGTACTCCTGCTGCAGTTCGCGCAGCAGCTCCAGCACCTCGGCCTGCACCGTGACGTCGAGCGC
>JAFDWK010000063.1:10742-14247 GCA_018268515.1 Actinomycetota bacterium | reverse complement strand
CGCGGTGGTCGGCTCGTCGGCCACCAGGATCGACGGGCGACCGGAGATCGCGCCGGCGATGAGCACGCGCTGTGCCATGCCGCCGGAGACCTGGTGCGGATAGCTGCGCAGCACCCGGTCCGGATCCGTCAGCCCCACGCGCAGCAGCACCTCGCGGGCCCGGGCCTTCGCGCCGGCCGCGCTCATGCCGTGCACACGGCGCAGCGGCTCGGTGAGCTGGTGACCGATCGTGTAGGACGGATCCAGGTTGCTCATCGGCTCCTGCGGCACGTAGCCGAGTTCGCGGCCGAGCAGGGCCTGGCGCTGCTTGGGCGTCGCGTCCGTGACGTCGTGCCCGGCGATGCGGATCGCGTCGGCCGTGCTCGCGCCGCTCGCGGGCAGGAGGTCGAGCACCGAGAAGACGGTCTGCGACTTGCCGGATCCGGACTCCCCGACGATGCCGACGACCTCGCCCGGGGCGACGTCGAGGGTCACGCCGTGCACGACCTCGACGACGCCGTTCGGCGTCGCGTGGCTCACCCGCAGGTTCTCCACGCGCAGCGCCGAGGCCTCGGCGGCGTGTCGCACGGTGCCGGTCGCCGGAGCCGCCGCCTCGCCGGAGGCGACGACCGCGGCGCCACGGCGGCGGCGCAGCCGGGGCGTGCGCACCTGGGCGAGCTCGGCGAGCGTCGAGCCCATGATCGCGAGGACGGCGATCGTGAGGCCGAGCGCGATCGAGGGCCAGAGCAGCATGAGCGGGTAGGTGAGCATGAGGCGGAAGCCCTCGAGCATCATCGCGCCCCAGCTGGGCACGTTCGAGTCGCCGATGCCGAGGAACTGCAGCCCCGCCTGCATGCCCATCGCCATGCCCGCGGTGAGCGCCGTCTGGATGATGACGGGCGGGTAGACGGCCTTGACGACGTGCCGGGCGATGATCCGCGCATCGGAGAGGCCCGAGACCCGGGCCGCATCGATGTAGGGCTCCTCGCGCACGGTGAGGGTCTGCGACCGGGCGATGCGGAAGTAGCCCGGGATCATGAACACGCCGACCGTGACCATGAGCAGCTCGAAGTTGTTGCGGCTGCCCGCGGCGACCACGAGCAGGATGATCATGCCGGGGATCGACTGCAGCGCGTCGCTCACCCACATCGCGATCCGGTCGAACGGGCCGCGGAAGTAGCCCGCGGCGACGCCGGCGGGAACACCGATGACGACGGCGGTGACGATCGTGATGAGCGCGCCCCAGATCGTGATCCGGGTGCCGTAGATGAGCCGGCTGAGGATGTCGCGGCCGGTCGAGTCGGCGCCCAGCAGGTGCGCGGCGGACGGCGGAGCCTTCGCGGCGGCGAGGTCGACGAAATTCGGATCCATCGGCGCGAGCAGCGGCGCGAACAGCCCCACGAGCACGATGAGCAGGAAGATCGCGAGCGGGATGTACCCTCCGGGGTGGCGGAGGAACCGGCGGAACAGGCCGGAGCGGCGGCGCTGCGTGGCGCGGTCGAGAGCGATCCGGATATCGGTGGTGGTCATGCGACGCGCACCTTCGGGTTGATCCAGCCGAGCACGAGGTCGAGCAGGAGGTTGATGATCACGACGAACACGATCGACACCACGGTGATGCCGAGGAGCATCGGGATGTCGCCGTTCTGCGAGGACTGGTTGGTCAGCTGCCCGATGCCGGGCAGGCTGAAGATCTGCTCCACCACGATCGCGCCGCTGAGCAGCCCCACGAACATGAGGGCGATCACGGTGAGCGCGGCGGGCGAGGCGTTGCGCAGGATGTGCAGGTTGACCCGGGTCGCGGAGAGTCCGCGGCTGCGGAGCGTGCGCACCCAGTCCTGCCGGCTCTGCGCGATCACCGCGTTGCGCAGCTGCTCCGACACGGCGACCACGCCGCCGAGCGCGAGCGAGATGGCGGGGAGGGTGAGCGAGCGGATCCACCCGTCGACGGACTGCGACGGCTGCACGTAGCCGACCGCGGGGAACCACTTCAGCTGCACGGCGAACCACATCACCAGCACGAGGCTGACCCAGAAGCCGGGCAGCGCGAACAGTACGACCGAGATGCCCTTGATGATGCGGTCGAACCAGGTGCCGGGGCGCAGCCCGGTGATCATGCCGAAGGCGATCCCGAGCACCGCGGTGATGAGCGTCGCGAAGGTGACGACGGAGAGCGTCACCGGGACCTTGATGGCGAGCTGGGCGCCGACCGGCTGGAAGTTGCGCCATGACGTGCCGAAGTCACCGGTGATGAGGTGCGAGAACCAGTCCCAGAACTGCACGAGCAGGGGGCGGTCGATGCCGATCTTGGTCGCCAGCGCCGCCTGCTGCGCAGGACTCGCGGCGGTGCCGAGCAGCGCGGCTGTCGGATCCTTGATCGCCAGGTGCGCGAGGAAGAACGTCGCGACGGAGACGACCACGAGCAGCACGATGCCGGACAGCAGCCGCTTCGCGGTGAACAGGAGCATGGGGGCCTCTCGGGAGAAGAAGGGGGCGGGGCGGACCCGGTCGCCGAGCATGCGGAAGCGCTCGAGCGGGGTGTGGTGCGGGGTTCCGGCCCCTCGACAGGGTCAGGGACCGGAACCCCAGGGCGTCAGCCCTTGGTGATGTAGCGGAGCGTCGGGAACATCATGCCGATGACGGGCTGCACCTTGATGCCCTGCACGCTGTAGAAGGTGTTCTTCGCCTGGTACCAGACGGACCACCAGGCCTGATCGACGAGAGCCTTGTTGAGCTCCTTGATCGCGCTGGTCTGGTCGGCGCCCTTGGCCTCCTGCACCTTCTTCACGAGCGGCGCGAGCACCGCGTTGCCGGCGTAGTCGGGGTTCGGGTTGAACCACTGCTTGCTGGTCACCTGCCGGGCGACGGTGGCGACGTCATTGCCGTCCATGGCGAGGAACGAGATGAACATCGGGTAGTTCGGCGCGTTCGTCTGGTAGTCGGGCATCTGCATGTTGTCCCAGGTGACCTTGACGCCGATCGCCGTCAGCGCCTGCTCGGCGGCGGGCTTCCACATCTCGAACACGGGCGACATCGGCATCGAGATGCTGAAGCCGTCGGGGTAGCCGCCCTTGGCGAGCAGCTCCTTCGCCTTCGCGACGTCGTAGGCGTAGGTCTTGTTCAGCGAGGGGTCGTTGATCGCGCCGCCGTCCGGGAAGACCTGGTTGGTCGCGACGCCCGCGCCGCTGCCGACGGCTTTGAGCACGGCCGCGCCGTCGAAGGCGTAGTTGAGCGCCTGGCGCACCTCGAGCTTGCCCAGCGGAGCGCTCTTCTGACCCGTGTGATCGGTGATCACGAGACCCGCCCAGCCGGAGACGCGATCCGCGACGTTCCAGCCCAGCTGGGTCGCCTGCTCCTTGTTGGCCACGTCGCCGTACTGGACGTTGATCTGTCCGCTCGCCATGGCGTTCTGCCGCGCGGTCGCGTCCTGGATCGGGAAGATCGCGAGGTTCGAGAACGCGTACGCCTTGGCGTCCCAGTAGTCCTTCACCTTGGTGAAGTGGTATTCGCTGCCCGCGACGCTCTT
>JAFDWK010000063.1:0-10676 GCA_018268515.1 Actinomycetota bacterium | reverse complement strand
CCGAGGCCCATGAAGTAGAGCATGGTGTCGTCACGCTGCGTGAGCGTGAGCTCGACCGTGTGGTCGTCCTTCTTCGCGATGGACGCGACGTTGGTGTAGGCCTCACCGGAGCGTGCGCCGGCCTTGAGGTACTCCAGGCTCTTCACCACGGCGTCGGCGTCGACCTTCTCGCCGTCGGAGAACTTCGCGTCCGTGCGGATCTCGAAGTCGACCGTCTTGTCGTCCGCCGAGACCGTCCACTTGGTGGCCAGCGCCGGCACGGGCTTGCCGTCCTTGTCGAGCGCGACGAGCGCGTCGTAGACAGCGGAGAGATACGGGCCGTCGAAGCCGATGTCGGCCAGCGACGGATCCCAGGACGTGACGTCCAGGAAGTTCCCGATGTTGAGGTCGTCCGGCGCGGACGCTGCGGCACCATCGCTCGCCTGCGTGGCGCCTGCGCCGCCGGAGCAGCTGGTGAGGGCGAGGGCTGCGGCCACGGCCGCGGCGATCGCGAGGGGCACTCGTTTCATGGTTCCTTCTCTCGGTGCGGGTAAGGGGAAGAAGGTTCGAAGAGCCTTCGGCCGCGCTCCGGGGAGTCGATCCGACGCCACTTCGATGTGTCGTTGCGTTTAGTCTACATGCGTGGAAAAAGAACGCAAGCGGTTCCTCTTCCAAAGATGGGCGGATCCCTGCCACCGCGCGAACCGGACTTGTCCGAGCGCGCAGGATCGCCGGGATCCGCCCCCGCTCGCGCCTCAGTCCGCGACCCTGGCGACCTCGCGATCGATCTCGCGCAGCTCGGTCCTGTCATGGGCCGATCGGGCGCCCGGCACATAGCGCACCGAGAGCGCCGGCCCGTCGAACCGGAAGCTGCGGTGGCGTTCGTGGAGGTCCCAGTCGACGGGACCCCCGTAGTCGTACCCCACGCTGATCCCGGTGAACGGCGCCATGCCGAGCAGCATCGGCACGGAGGGGATCCGCGGTCCCTCCACGCCGTCGACCTCGAGGTCGACACGCCAGCGCAGTTCCGGCAGCTCCGTGGCACGCAGCACCAGCCGGTGCACGCCGGGGGCGAGTACGTGCCCGCGCGCCCGGTGCATCCGGCCATAGGCGTTGTAGGAGATCTGCGGGACCCCGCCATCGATCGCGACGAGGTATCCGCCTCCCTGGTCCCCGTGCGCGACGAGGACGCCCCCGGTCCCCTCCTCCGTGCGCAGGTCGATCTGCACCTCGAACGACCGCAGCACGGTCAGCGCCGCGGAGCGGTAGCGCTCCAGCGGCGGACGATAGGGCGGGACCGTGACGGGAGCGCCCAGAGGCCGCTCGGTCGCGGGACGGATGCGGTGCAGGGAGCCGTCGTCGTCCAGCGGGAAGACGGCGTTGGACCAGGCCTCCTCGCGCCAGCGCTGCGCCATCCGCTCGGTCGTCTCCGGATGCGCGGCGGCGACGTCCCGCGTCTCCGTGGGGTCATCCGCGAGACGGTAGAGCTCCCAGGATCCGCCTGCCGCCCCCTGCGTCCGTGTCGGCGGGATCGCAGAGAGCGCCTTCCAGCCGTCGTCGATGAGTGCGCGGCTGCCGAAGCACTCGAAGTACTGGGTCTCCCGGGACGCGGCGGCGGGGTCCAAGAGCACCTCGGCCACGCTGCGCCCGTCGACGGCCACGACATCCGCGCCGTGCCGCCGGGTCAGCGCGGGGATCCCGGCGAGCTCGAGGACCGTCGGCGCGATGTCCGACACGAACACGAACTGATCCCGCATTCCGGCGCTCATCGGCGCGGGCGCGGCGGGCCAGGAGACGATGAGCGGCGCATGGACCCCGCCCTCGTAGAGCGACCCTTTGAAGGAGCGGAACGGGGTGTTCGAGACCCGCGCCCAGCCTGCCGGGTAGTGACCGAACAGACGAGGCCCGCCGATCAGATCGATCTCGCGCGGCACGTCGGGCTCCCAGCCGTCCGGCACCGCACCGTGCATCCCGAACTGGGCGAAGTAGCTGCGGGTGCCGGTGGGACCGCCCTCGGCCGTGCCGCCGTTGTCGCTGGCGATCACGATGATCGTGTTCTCCCGCTCACCCAACTCCTCCAGCCGCGCCAGCAGCCGCCCCACACTCTGATCCACCTCGTCGACCGCGGCGGCGTAGACCTCCATGTGCCGGGCGAACAGGGCGCGCTCCTCGGCGCCGAGGTCGTCCCAGTGCGGGATCCGGTCGCCGTCCGCGAGCGCATCCGGCGGCAGCTCGGCATGCGCCGGCACGATGCCACGGGCGCGCTGACGGGCGAAGCGCTCCTCCCGCAGCGCATTCCAGCCGGCCTCGTAGCGCCCGCGGTACTTGTCGATGTCTGCGGGCTTCGCCTGGATCGGCCCATGCACGGCAGTGTGGGCGAAGTAGAGGAAGAAGGGCTTGCGCGCCTCGTTCACGCGGAGCTCGTCGATCATCGCGATCGCCCGGTCGGTCAGGTCATCGGTGAGGAAGTAGCCATCCGGGAACTCCGCGATGTCGACCACGGAGTTGTCCTGCACCAGACGATGCGGATGATGCAACGACGTGAACCCGTCCATCGACCCGAAGTACCGGTCGAACCCGCGCTGCAACGGCCACGACGACCGATCCGCCCCGTCGTGCAGCCGCGAATCGGCGGTGAGATGCCACTTGCCGACCATGAAGGTGGCGTACCCGCCGGCCCGCAGCGACTCCGCCAGGGTCGCCGAGTCCTCGGGCAGGGTGCAGGAGAAGCCGGGATATCCGGGATCCGTGTGCGCGACGAGGCCGAAGCCGGCCCGGTGCGGGTTCAGCCCGGTCAGCAGCGCCGCGCGGGCCGGCGAGCACAACGGCGCCGTGCGGTAGTTCGTGAACGTCCACCCGCCCTCGGCGAGCGCGTCGATGTGCGGCGTCTCGATCTCGCTGCCGAACGCCCCGAGATCGCTGAAACCGAGGTCGTCGATCAGGACCACGACGACGTTCGGGGCGCCGGGTCCCGGCTCCGGCCGCCGGGGCCACCACGGCTCCGACTCGGACGTGAACTCGCCGACGCGGCCGCCGAATCCGCGGTACGCGGCGTCCTGGGCGATCCCCTCCGGAACGGTCATGATGCGTCCTCCCCTCGATTCCCGCCGCGCCCGTGCGCACCGCTCCCGGCGGCCGCGCGGGTCGCGCCGGGCACCGCCCTCACCACGAGCCGTCGTCCTTCACCTCGACGTCGGCCTGCAGGCCGGCCAGCGCCTCGCGCACCTCGGAGCCGCGCTCGGCGACGAGGGCGAGCGCGGCGTGGTTCTGCTCCAGCTGCGCGAGCCGCGAGGCGCCGAACAGCACGTTCGCCGTGGCCGGATGCGCGAGGCAGAAGGCGATCCCGAGCGCGGCGGGGGTGACCCCGAAGCCCGCGGCGACGCGGGCGACCTCGGGATAGAGCGCGAGGATGCGCTCGCGGATGCCGCCCACGTCGGCGCCGATCTTGCGCTGCGGGGCGAGCCCGGTGGCGAGGATCCCGCCCTCGAACACGTCCGAGGCCTGCAGGGCGAGCGCGCCGTCCGAGAACAGCGGGCCGTACGCGGCCCCCTCCGCCATCGCGCGACGGGCGATGCCGTACTTGAGCTGAGCGAACGAGGGGCCCACGAGCCCCGTCGACGCCGCGGCGTCCAGCGCCGCCCTCGTGTGCCCGATCCGCCAGTTGTTGATGCCCCAGCCGCCGACGAGGCCGTCGGCGATGAGCTCGTTCACGTCGGCGACGATCCGGGCGACGTCCGGCTCCGCCATGTAGTCGCCGACCACCAGGGTGTCGAAGCGGTCGAGTCCGGCTCGTTCGAGACTCTCCGTCAGCTGCGCGCGGAAGGACTGGTTCGGCCAGTCCCAGAGCCAGAGCTTGCCGCACAGCACGATCTCCGCGCGGTCGACGCCGCTCGCCCGCAGTGCCTCGCCGAACAGGATGTCGGTGCGCGAGTTCTCGGCGTGCGGACCCATGTTGTAGTGCGCGACGTCGAAGAAGCCGGCGTCGAGCTCGACGGCGCGGCGGATCATCGTCACCGCGGAGTCCGGATCCATCCGGTCCCAGGTGTTCCAGGATCCGAGCGCGAGCGGTGGCACGGCGAGGCCGCCGAGGGTCTTGCGGGGCAGGGCGGGCGCGGTCATGAGGCTCCTTCGGCTCGAGACGCAACCGGCGCGAACCCGGGTTGCGTTTTTCTATGCTTGTAGAATATAACGGAAGTCGCACCGTCAGAGAGGACGCGAGATGACCATCTCCCCCCGCCGCATTCTCGTCACCGGAGGAGCCTCCGGGCTCGGCCGCGGCATCGCCGCCGCCTTCCGCGCCGCCGGAGACGAGGTGATCATCGGGGATGTGAACGCCGAGGCCGCCTCGGCCGTGGCCGCCGAACTCGGCGCCACCGCGATCGCCCTCGACATCTCCGACCCGGACGCGGTCGCCGCGGCGGGCGCCGCGCTCGACCGGATCGATGTGCTGGTGAACAACGCCGGCGTCGTGCTCGGCGGCGGCACGCAGCAGCAGGTTCCGCTCGAGGTGTTCGACGCCGCCGTCGCCGTCAACATCCGCGGCACGTTCCTCATGCTCCGCGAGTTCGCCCCGCGCCTGCCCGACGGCGGCGCGATCGTGAACACCTCCTCGATCGGCGGACGCCAGCCCACCCCGGGCATGGGCCACTACGAGATGACCAAGGCCGCCGTCGACGCGATGACCCGCACCGCGGCGATCGAGCTCGCCGGCCGCCGCATCCGCGTGAACGCCGTCGCGCCGGGCCCGATCCTCACCCCGCTCACCGCCGGTTTCGCGACCGACCCGCAGGCGCGCGCCGCCTGGGAGGCCCGGATCCCGCTCGGCACGATCGCCGAGGTCGAGCAGGTCGCCCCGCTCGTGGTCTTCCTCGCGAGCGACGCCGCGAACCACATCACCGGCGTCTCCGTCCCCGTCGACGGCGGACAGCTCCTCGTCTGACCTCGATCGCCGAGCCTGTCGAGGCGCCCGCACCGGACCGTCCCTTCGACGCGCTCAGGGACCGGACCTCATCCCTCTTCTGATCCCGGAAGGATCCGCATGACCCTCCCCACCACCACCCGCGCGGCCGTGCTCACCGAGCACGGCGCCCCGCTCACCCTGCAGGAGCTGCCGCTTCCCGCCGAGGTCGCGCCCGGCGCCGCCCTCGTGCGCATCGCGGTGTCGACCCTGTGCGGCACCGACATCGAGATCTGGGAGGGCCGGATGACCTTCCCCGGCATGCTTCCGATGGTGCTCGGCCACGAGATGGTCGGCGAGGTCGTCGCCCTCGGCGAGGGCACCGTCGACGCGCTCGGCCGCCCGCTGAAGGTCGGCGACCGGATCGGCTGGTCGGAGTCGACCTGCGGCGAGTGCTACGGCTGCGTCGTGCTGCGCGAACCGGTGCACTGCTCCCGCCGGGGCTACGGCTTCCTGCAGCGCTCCGACGTGCCGCCGTACGCGACCGCGGGCCTGTCGGAGTACGCCTACGTCACCCCGGGCGCGGCCAAGCTGCTGCTTCCGGACGCGGTCAAGGACACCTGGGCGTCGATGGCCGGCTGCGCGGCGAAGACCGTGCTGCGGGCGTTCGAGCGCGGCGGACGGATCCGTCCCGGATCCACGGTCGTCGTGCAGGGCGCCGGCGCGCTCGGCATCTTCGCGACCGCGGTGGCGAAGATCTCCGGCGCCGGCCGCGTGATCACGGTGGGCGCGCCCGCGGCCCGGCTCGAGCTCGCGGCCCGCTTCGGCGCGGACGCGGTCGTGGACTTCCGCGAGGGGCCGGTCGTCGCCCAGGTGATGGAGCTCACCGACGGCCACGGCGCGGATCACGTCTTCGACTTCGCCGGAGCCCCGAGCGTCGGACCGGACGCCGTCGGCATGGCCGCGCAGCGCGGCACCGTCGTGATCGTCGGATCCACCGGCCCGATCGGCGACGCCTTCCCGGTGAGCGCCCTCATGGGCAAGGAGCTGACGATGGTCGGCTCGCTCAACGGCGACATCGCCGACTACGCCCGCTCGATCGAGTTCTTCCAGGCCTTCGCCGACCGGTACCCGTGGGACGCGCTGTTCAGCGCCCCCGTGGGCCTCGCCCAGGCCTCGGAGAAGATCGCGCACATGCACCGACTCGATGAGGTCAAGGCCGTCATCGACCCCCGCCTGTGAGCCCCCGGTCTGTGAACCCCCGTCTGTGAAGGAGAAGAGCATGACAGAGACCATCGCCCTCCCCCAGCGCGAGATCGGCACGAGCGGTCTGCACGCCTCGCTGTTCTCGCTGGGATCCTGGCACACCTATGACCGCATGGACTTCGGCGACGCCACCGCGATGCTCCGCGAGGCCGTCGACCGCGGCGTGAACCTGTTCGACGTCGGGGTGTACACGGGGCCCGGCATGCCCCCGGCGTTCACCGACGTCATCTTCAGCGCCATGGTGCGCGCTGCAGGCCTGGAGCGCGACGAGTGGCTGCTGTCCTCGAAGCTGTGGCTCGAGGCGTTCGGCGCGGACGGCTTCCGCCCGCAGCTCGAGAACGCGCTGTTCCGCGTCGGCGTCGAGCACGCGGATCTGGTGATCCTCGGCGATCTGCGCCGGGACGACCTGGAGCTGCGCGACCTCGTGCTCGACCTCGCCGGGCTCGCGGACCGCGGGCTGATCCGCGCGTGGGGTGTGAACAACTGGTCCGCCGCGTCGATCCAGGCCCTCATCGACATCGCGGCGGACGAGGGCGTCCCCGGTCCGCAGATCGCGCAGCTGAAGTACAGCGTCTCGCGCCGGTCCATCCCCGATGGTGAGCCGTTCGCGCTCCTGTGGGAGCAGGGGCTGACGCTGCAGGCCTCGGACTGCCTGGAGGGCGGCGTGCTCGCCGGAAAGGTGAACGGCGATCGCCAGATCGGCCGGGATCCGGGCGACATCCGCCGGCGCATCATCGACGACGTGCCCGCGTTCACGACGCTCGCGGAGTCGCTCGGGGTCACCCCCGCCCAGCTCGGGATCGCCTTCACCCTCACGCACCCCGCACTGACGACCACCCTGTTCGGCGCGTCGGGCATCGCGCAGCTGCGCGCGAACCTCGACGCGGCCGCGCTCGTCGACCGGGTCGGCGCCGCCGAGCTGCGCCGGCTGGTCGCGCCGTTCTGGGCCGACCGCGACGTCGTCGATCCCGAAGGTCCGTGACCCCCACCGGTCCCTGAGCGAGGAGCGCAGCGACGAGACGAAGGGCGTCTCGCTCCGACTGCGTCGGTGCTCGCTCAACGATCACGGCGAGAACCTCCCGCACAACCTGAAAGGCACCACAGCATGACCGTCACCGCCGCCGGCCACCCGACCGTCGCACCCGTCCCGTTCGACCCCGAGGTGCAGATCGTGCTCGATGCGATCGCCCAGAACCCGCAGCCCGCCCTCACCCGGGAGACCCTCCCCCGCGAGGGCACGGACACGATGTTCCCCGACAACGACACCGTGATCGCCGGCCGCGCGATCGAGTGGGAGGACCGGCTCATCCCCGGCCCCGCCGGCGCGCCCGAGGTCGAGGTCACGGTCTTCCGCCCGCGCGGATCCCAGGGCTCTGTCCTGCCCGCGTACCTGAACATCCACGGCGGCGGGCAGATCGTCGGGCACCGCAGCTGGGAGACCGGACGGGTGGTCGACATCGTCGCCGAGCACGGCGTGGTCGCGGTCAACGTCGAATACCGGCTCGCTCCCGAGCATCCTTCCCCCGCCGGGCTCGAGGACTGCTACGCCGCGCTGCTGTGGCTGCACGCGCACGCCGCGGAGCTCGGCGTGGACCCCGACCGCATCATCGTCGGCGGCGGCAGCGCGGGCGGCTGCCTCGCCGCCAGCGTCGCCCTGCTCGCCCGCGACCGGCGCGGTCCCGTGCTCGCGGGCCAGCTGCTGCTGTGCCCGATGCTCGACAACACCAACACGACCGTGTCGAGCCTGCAGTACGACGGGATCGGCACCTGGCAGCGCGAGGCGAACCTGCTCGCCTGGTCGTGCCTGCTCGGCGACGAGCTCGCGTTCAGCCCGGAGGCCTCCGGCTACGCCGCGCCGACGCACGCGGCCGACGTCTCCGGTCTCGCCCCGGCCTTCATCGAAGTCGGCGAGGCGGAGATGTTCCGCGACGAGGACACCCAGTACGCGCTGCGGATCTGGGCCACGGGCGGGCAGGCCGAGCTGCACGTCTGGGGCGGCGGCGCGCACGGCTTCGACATGTACATGCCCGACGCCGAGATCTCCCGGGCGGCGCTGGCCGCCCGGGCCAGCTGGCTGCGCCGGATCTGGAGCAGCCGATGAGCACCTCGACGCCGGCGAGCGCGATCGGATCCCTCGTCCCCGTCCCCTACGACCCCGAGCTCGTCGACGGCCTCGCGGCGTTCCTGGACCTCGTCGAGATCATCCCGCTGCGCGCGGACACGATCCTCGCCAACCGCGCGCACTTCGCGACCATCATCCCGCCGATGGCGGCGCAGGCGGAGGGCAGAGCGGTGACCTGGGAGAACCGGGTGATCCCGGGACCTCCGGGCGCCCCGGACGTCGAGGTGACGATCGTGCACCCGACCGCGCCGCGCCCTGGGCCGGCCCCGGCGGTGTTGTCGATCCACGGCGGCGGGATGGTGCTCGGCACGCGCTTCTTCGGCACGCCCGAGCTCATCGACCTGGCCGAGCGGCACGGTGTGGTCGGGGTCGCCGTGGAGTACCGCCTCGCCCCCGAGCACCCCGGCCCGGCGCAGGCGGAGGACTGCTACGCGGCGCTGGTGTGGATGGCCGCGCACGCCGCCGAACTCGGGATCGACCCGGAGCGGATCCTCGCGTCCGGGCAGAGCGCGGGCGGTGGCCTCTCCGCCGCGGTGTCGCTGATGGCGCGCGACCGGAACGGGCCGCGCCTGGCCGGGCAGCTGCTCGGCTGCCCGATGCTCGACGACCGCAACGAGACCGTCTCCGCGCGGCAGTATGACGGCATCGGCGCGTGGGATCGCAACAACAACGACACCGCGTGGACCGCGATCGCGGGCGCCGACCGGTTCACCGACCGGGTCTCGCCGTACACCGCGCCGGCCCGGGCGACTGATCTCGCAGGGCTCCCCCCGGCGTACATCGAGGTGGGCGCCGCGGAGACGTTCCGCGACGAGGCCGTCGACTATGCGTCCCGGATCTGGGCCACGGGTGGGCAGGCGGAGCTGCACGTCTGGGACGGCGGCTACCACGGCTTCCACGGCTTCTCCCCGGATGCCGTGGTCTCGATCGCCGCGAACGCCGCCCGGGAGAGCTGGCTGCGCCGCGTGCTGCGCCTCGACGGATGAGCGAGGTGCTGGCCCGCCCGCGCATGGGCACGCTGCGCGCGATGCTCGTGCTCGGGCTGTTGGAGGCGTTCGGGCCGCTGTCGATGGACCTGTATCTGCCGCAGCTGCCGCAGCTCGCGACCGCGCTGGACACGAGCGACGCGCTCGCGCAGACCACGATGTCGGCCTGCATGATCGGCCTGGGGCTCGGCCAGCTGGCCGCCGGCCCGCTCAGCGACCGGTTCGGTCGCCGCCGCCCCCTCATCGTCGGCGTCGCGGCCTTCGCCGTGCTGTCGCTGGTGTGCGCGTTCGCCCCGGGGATCGAGGTGCTGCTCGCGGCCCGGTTCCTGCAGGGGCTCGCCGGATCCGCCGGCATCGTGATCTGCCTCGCCGTCGCCAGGGACCAGTTCGCGGGCGCGGAGCTCAGCCGCATGCTGTCGCTGCTGTTCCTCGTCTCGGGCGCGGCGCCGGTGGTGGCGCCCGTCGTCGGGGGCCAGCTCGCCCGGTTCATGGACTGGCGCGGCATCTTCGGCGTGCTCGCCGGCATCGGCGTCGTGCTGCTGCTGGTCGTGCTGTTCGCCCTGCCCGAGACGCTGGACCGCTCCGCGCGTCATGCCGGCGGGGTCCGCGCGCTGGGCGCGCACGCCGGCGCGGTGCTGCGCGACCGGCTGTTCGTCGCGGTGCTGTGCGCCGGCGCGGGCGGCGGCGTGGCGTT
Organism: Actinomycetota bacterium; assembly: GCA_018268515.1. GTDB lineage: Bacteria > Actinomycetota > Actinomycetes > Actinomycetales > Microbacteriaceae > Microbacterium. Next base: position 732 of record JAFDWK010000063.1, on the reverse strand, counting down.
CTTCACGTATCTCTCGCTCACCTCGTTCGTGCTGCAGGACGAGTTCGGCCTGGATCCGCAGGGCTTCAGCCTCGCGTTCGCGCTCGGCGCGCTCGCGAACATCGCCGGCAGCCAGGCCAGCCGGCTGATCGTGCGCCGGGCCGGGCCGCTGCGCGTCTACCTGCTCGGGGTGACCGCCACGGCGATCGCGACCGCGGTGCTCGCCCTGCTCGCGCTCCTCGGCGTGGGGGTGTGGGGCTTCGCCGCCGCGCTCATCGGGTTCATGCTGTGCGCGGGGCTGGGCGGACCGAACTCCTCGGCCCTGGCGCTCGCCCACCACGGCGCGCGGGCCGGCACCGCCTCGGCGCTGCTGGGCATGTCGACGTTCCTCGTCGGCCCGCTGCTGTCGCCGCTGGCCGTCGGGATCGGCGGCGCGAACGCCGTCACGATGGGCGTGACGATGGCCGCGGCCGCCCTGGTCGCCGCGCTCGTCGCCTGGTGCGCCGTGCGCCCGGCGGCGCGCTGAGGCCGCCGGTCCCCACATACGCCGGTCCCCACGCCCACCGGTCCCCACGCCCGCCGGCCCCCACTGCCGATACGCGATGCTCACGTCGCAGAAGATGTCGCTATCCGTCGCTCAGAGCGACATCTTCTGCGACGGGAGCGGATCCCGCCCTGCGGTCTGAGCGGATCCGACCTGCGGCGGCACCCGGCCCAGGGCTTGCGGGAGCGACCTCAGTTCAGGGCGGCGAT
>JAFDWK010000062.1 GCA_018268515.1 Actinomycetota bacterium | reverse complement strand
TGTAGGTTCCCGGTCAAGGTGGCGGAGAACTCGGGGATTCCACGCTAATTGGCAGCAGTTTCGTCAGCAGGATTCCGCGCGAAATGGCAGATCCCTACATAAGAGTAGGAAGTCCACTTAGACTTGACGTCCGCCGCCGCCGTCCGATCGCCCGCGCGATCATCCTCCCGTGCTGGGGGTGAACGCGCGGTTCATGACTGGTATCCGAGCACCGTGGTCATGCCGGTCTCGGCGTGGTAGATGTTGTGGCAGTGCGCGACCCACTGGCCGGGGTTGTCGGCATCGAAGTCGACCGTCAGGGTCTGGCCCGGGAGGATGATGGAGGTGTCCTTCCGGGGGCCGCCGTTCGCGTGCTGGTAGGTGTGGCCGTGCAGGTGGAACGGATGCCACATCTCGGTGTCATTGCGGATCCGCAACTGCACCCGCTCCCCCCTACTGATCGCGTGCGCGTCCCGCAACGGGTCGTTCATGTCGAACCGGCGCCCATTGATCCCCCAGTCGTACGCCTCCATCCCCCCGGTCAGCGCGAGGTGCACGACCCGGTCGGGGGATGCCTGGTGCAGGGTGACGGAGGCGGTCGCGCTCAGTCCGGCAGCGGTGCCGACCCTGCCGGTGCCGAGCTCGGCGACGGGGACGTCGCTGGCCGGAGCCGTGCCAGCGGCGGTGCGAACGAGCGCGAACGCGCGATCCTGCTTGCCTTCCGCGTCGGCGACGACAGGGAACACCCCATCGTCCAGGGTGACCTGCAGGTCGTAGCGTTCGCCCATCCCGATCAGGACACTGTCGACCTCGACAGGATCCACCGGGAACCCGTCGGTGTGGGTGATCGTCAGGGTGTGGCCGCCGATCGCGAACCGGAACGCGGTGTCGCTGCCGGCGTTGATGACACGGATCCGCACCCGGGCACCAGGAGTGCCGGTGAATTGGGCGGGGTCGGCTTTGGGTTTGCCGTTGATGAGGTAGTGCGGGTAGTAGACGTCGCCGGCGTCGCCGCCGAGCAGGTCGGAGGTGGCGCCCATCAGCAGGTTCCCCATCCGCATGAACATGTCGCCCATCCCGCCCATCCCGCCCATGCCCTTCGAGAGGTCGGTGAGGACCTGGTCCGGGGTGGCGGTGACGCCGTCGAGCCAGTCGTCGAGGATCAGCACCCATTCGTCGTCCCACGTCACCTTCTCGTCCGGGTCGTCGATGATGAGCGCACCGTAGAGGCCGTGGTCCAGTTGCGGGCCGACGTGGGGGTGGAACCAGTAGGTGCCCGGATGCGGGGTGACGAACTCGTATGCGAACTGTCCGCCCGGGGCGATGGGGGCTTGGGTTACCGGAGGGACCCCATCCATGTCGTTGCGGAGGGCAAGTCCGTGCCAGTGCACGGAGGTGTCCGCGTCGAGCTGGTTGCGGACGGTCGCTTTCAGCGTGTCGCCTGCGGTGAGCCGGATTACCGGGGCGGGGATACCTCCGAACGCCCAGGTGGCGGCGGCGGTACCGGCCAGGTCGAGCGTGGTGGGGGCGGCGGTGAGGTCGACGGTGGTGACTCGGCCGGTGCCGCCGCGGTTCTTCTCCGTGCCGGACACCGCTGCGCCGGTGGGTGTCACCCATTGCGGCGCGGGGGTGCAGGAGGCGAGCACGGCTGCCGCGACGGCGCCCAGTCCGAGTCCGAGCACACCTCGTCGGGTCAGCAGCATCGGGGAGGACGGTGTGGGAGAGAGCGGACGGTCAGGCATGTTCGGGCTCCTTCTGCATGGTCGTCGCAGCGGGCGCCTGGGCGGGCAGGCGGAGCCGCTTGAGGAGGAGGGCGTTGACGGCGACGATCACGGAGGAACCGGACATCGACAGGGCGGCGATCTCCGGGGACAGCATGATCCCGAACGCCGGGTAGAACACGCCAGCGGCGATGGGGAGGGCGGCGGCGTTGTATCCGATGGCCCAGCCCAGGTTCTGCCGCATCTTTCGCAGTGTGCCCTTGCCGATCTTGAGTGCGATCGCAACATCGAGCGGGTCCGAGCGCATCAGGACCACGTCGGCGGTCTCGATGGCGACGTCGGTGCCGGCGCCGATCGCGATGCCGAGGTCGGCCTGGGCGAGGGCGGGGGCGTCGTTGACGCCGTCGCCGACCATCGCGACCTTCTTGCCCGTCTTCTGCAGCTCGGCGACCTTCGCGGACTTGTCCTCGGGGAGCACATCCGCGATCACGGTGTCGATGCCGAGGAGAGCGGCGATCCGGTCGGCGGTAGGCTTGTTGTCCCCGGTGAGCATTGCGACCTCGACGCCCTGCTCGTGGAGAGCGTCGATCGCGGTCTTTGCGGTGTCCCGGGGTGCGTCGGCGAGACCGATGATCCCGGCGACTTGCCCGTCCACGGCGAACAGGATCGCGGTGCGGCCGGACCCAGCCAGGTCCTGCTGAGCGGCCTGCACCCCGCTGATGTCGATCCCCTCCCCGGTGAGAAGGCGCGGGTTGCCGAGGACGACCTGTCGACCGTCGACGGTGGCGATCGCGCCCTGCCCGGTGACGTTTCGGAACGCGGTCGCGGTGCGACGGGGGACGTCGCGGGCGTCGGCGTAATTCACGATCGCTTTCGCCAGAGGATGCTCGGATTCCCGCTCCAACGCGACCGCGAGGGAGAGAGTCTCGAGGTCGTCGCCGCCGACGGGGATGTAGTCGGTGACCTCCGGCTCCCCCTTGGTGAGGGTGCCGGTCTTGTCGAACACGACCGTGTCGATGTGGGCGGCGGTTTCGATCCCGGAGGCGTTCTTGAACAACACGCCCCGTTTCGCGCCGAGCCCGGTGCCGACCATGATCGCCGTCGGGGTGGCGAGGCCGAGCGCGTCGGGGCAGGTGATGACGACGACGGTGATAGCGAACAGGATCGCCATCGGGATTGCAGCGCCGGCGAGCAGCCACACCAGGAAGGTGAGGGTGCCGCCGATCAGGGCGACCAGGACGAGCCAGAACGCTGCCCGGTCGGCGAGGCGCTGCCCGGGGGCTTTGGAGTTCTGCGCCTCTTGCACGAGCTTCACGATCTGCGCCAACGCCGTGTCCGAGCCGACTTTGGTGGCTGTGACGCGGAGGGTGCCGACGGTGTTCACGGTCGCTCCGATCACCTCCGACCCGGGCGCTTTGTCCACCGGCATGGACTCGCCGGTGACCATCGACTCGTCCACCTCGGACTCTCCGGATTCCACGACACCGTCGGTGGGGATCTTGGCCCCCGGCCGCACCAGCATCAGATCCCCCGGGACGACCTCGCTGGTGGGGATCTCGACCTCCTGCCCGTCACGGATCACGACCGCCTGCGAGGGTGCGAGCTCCAGGAGGGTGCGGATGGCGTCGTTCGCGCCGCCGCGGGCGCGCATCTCCACCCAATGCCCCAGCAGCACGAAGGTGGCAAGCACCGTGGCGGCTTCGTAGAACACTTCACCGCCGCCGGTGAGGGTGACCGCGAGGGAGTACAGCCAGCCGGCGCCGACACCGACCGCGACGAGCACCATCATGTCGAGGGTCTTCGCGCGCAGCGCCCGGTAGGCGCCGTCGAAGAAGATCCACGCCGAGTAGAAGATCACCGGCAGCGACAGGATCAGCATGAACACGTCATCGCGCAGCCCGAACGGTGCCGGCACCTCGAATCCGATCACCTCCCGCCCGATCGGAGACCACAGGGTGATCGGGATCGACAGGATCAGCGCGACCAGGAACCGGTTGCGCATGTCGCGGATCATCGCGTCCATCGACATCCCGCCGTGATGCCCACCGTGGCCCATCATCTCCTGCGCACTGTGACCCGACGCTGCACCATGATCGTGCCCACCCGCGGCCGCGGTGTGACCGGCGTGCTCGACGTGGTGACCGGCATGCTCACCGTCATCCGCCGTCGCCGACGGGGCGTGCGTGTGGTCGTGGCCAGCGGCGTGATCGTGGACGGGGTCGTCGTGATAGCCCGCAGGACCCTTATTGCCCGCGTGGCTGGCGTGACCCGTGGCATCCGTGTGGCCCTCGTGCGCGTCGTGACTCGCGTGCGGTTCTTGTGCGCCCTCAGCTGCGGGGCCGTGGTGGGCGCTGTGGTCGTGCGCACCCTCGTCGTGCGGGTCGTGCGCGGGGTCGCAGATATGGTCGGGGACGGACTGGCCGGCGCAGTGATACCCGCAGTCGATGACCCACTGCTGCAGGTGCGCGACCGAGGTGGTCTCGGGGTCGTAGGTGACGGTCGCGGTCTGCGAGACCGGGTTCGCGTCCACGGCGATCACCCCGGGTTGGCGGCTCAGGTGGGCTTCGGTGACGTTCTTGGAGGTCGCGCGGATCATGCCGCTGACCTGCAGGGTCACGGTTCTGGTGTCGCTCATTTCGGTTCCTTCCCGAGGGTGGGGTCGGTGGTGTCGGGGTGGGGCCATTGCCAGTCGGCGACGGCGGGGATGTCGGTGCCGTGCTCGCGGGTGTGGGCGCGGGCGTGCAGGCGGGCGTCCTGCAGCTCCTGCCGCAGGCCGGCGTGGCGGGCGGCGAGGCCCGGGACGTGGTCGAGGACGTCGATCGCGAGCCGGTACCGGTCGAGGTCGTTGAGCATGACCATGTCGAACGGGGTCGTGGTGGTGCCGCGCTCCTGGAAGCCGTGCACGTGCAGGTTCTGGTGCCCGGCGCGCTTGTAGGTGAGTCGGTGGATCAGCCACGGGTAGCCGTGGTAGGCGAAGATCACCGGCTTGTCGGGAGTGAAGATCGCATCGAACTCCCGGTCCGGGAGACCGTGCGGGTGCTGGTCCTCGGATTGCAGCCGGGTCAGGTCGACCACGTTCACCACCCGCACTCTCAGGTCGGGGATGTGCTCGCGCAGCAGCGCCGCCGCGGCGAGGGTCTCGAGGGTGGGGACGTCGCCGGCGGCGGCGAGCACCACATCCGGCTCGGTGCCTTCGGTTTCGGTGCCCGCCCACGGCAGGATCCCGAGCCCGCGGGTGCAGTGCTCGATCGCCTCGTCCATCGTCAGCCACTGCGGGGCGGGCTGCTTCCCGGCGACGACGACGTTGATGTACCCGGCCGAGCGCAGGCAGTGGTCGTAGGTGGACAGCAGCGTGTTCGCGTCGAACGGCAGGTAGACGCGGACGATGTCGGGGCTCTTGTTCAGGGCGAGGTCGATGAACCCGGGGTCCTGGTGAGAGAACCCGTTGTGGTCCTGCCGCCAGACGTGGCTGGAGAGCAGGTAGTTGAAGCTCGGGATCGGGTCCCGCCACGACACCTCCCGGGCCGCTTCGAGCCATTTGGCGTGCTGGTTGAACATCGAGTCGACGATGTGGGTGAACGCCTCGTAGCAGTTGAACAGCCCATGCCGGCCGGTAAGGACGTAGCCCTCGAGCCAGCCCTGGCACTGGTGCTCGCTGAGCACCTCCATCACCCGCCCAGTCGGGGCCAGGTGCTCGTCGACGGGCTCCACGGCCGCGTTCCACTGCTTGCCGGTGGCCTGGTAGACGGGTGGGGCGAGCCGGTTGGAGGCGGTCTCGTCCGGGCCGAAGATGCGGAAGTTGTCCGGGTTGTCCCGGATCACCCCCGCCAGCCACTCGCCCAGCACGCGGGTCGCTTCCCCGGTTCCCGCACCCCGCTCGGCCGGGTCGACCGGCTGCGCGTGCTTGTGGAAGTCCGGGAGCCGCAGCGGGACGGTGAGTTGTCCGCCGTTGCCGGCCGGGTTCGCGCTCATCCGCCGATCCCCGTCCGGGGCGATCGCGACCGTGGCCGGGCGGGGGGCGCCGGTCACGTCGAACAGCTCGTGCGGGCGGTAGGACGCCAGCCAGTCCTCGAGGATCCGCAGGTGCTCGGGATTGTCGCGGACCTCGGCGAGCGGCACCTGGTGTGCCCGCCAGGTGCCCTCCACCGGCAGACCGTCGATGATCTTCGGGCAGGTCCACCCCTTCGGGCTGCGCAGCACGATCGCCGGCCACGCCGGCCGCCCCTCCAGCGTCCCGGCCGCCGCGGCGGCCTTGATGTCCGCGATCTCATCCAGCACCGCATCCAGGACCGCCGCGAACGTCGCGTGGGACTCCTGCGGGGTCTCGCCATCGAAGCCGACCGTGACGACGTGGGGGTGATGGCCGTAGCCGCGCAGCAGCGCGACCAGCTCTTCCTCGGGGATGCGGGACAGCACGGTCGGGTTGGCGATCTTGTACCCGTTCAGATGCAGGATCGGCAGCACCACCCCGTCATGGGCGGGGTTGAGGAACTTGTTGCCGTGCCACGCGGTCGCCAGCGGCCCGGTCTCCGCCTCCCCGTCACCGATCACGCAGGCGACCAGCAGGTCGGGGTTGTCGAACGCGGCCCCGTAGGCGTGCACGAGGGAGTAGCCCAGCTCCCCGCCCTCGTTGATCGACCCGGGCGTTTCCGGGGACGCGTGCGAGGGGATCCCGCCCGGGAAGGAGAACTGCCGGAACAGCGCCCGCAGCCCCTCTTCGGTGCGGTCGATGCCCGGGTAGCGTTCGGTGTAGGTGCCGTCGAGGTAGGCGTTGGCGACCATGCCGGGTCCGCCGTGCCCGGGCCCGGTCACGTACAGGGTGTTCAGGTCGCGGTCGCGGATGGCGCGGTTCAGGTGGGCGTAGAGGAAGTTCAGGCCCGGGGTGGTGCCCCAATGCCCCAGCAGCCGCGGCTTGATGTCGTCCCGGCTGAGGCGGTGGCGCAGCAGCGGGTTACCCTGCAGGTAGATCTGCCCGATGCTCAGATAGTTCGCCGCCCGCCACCACGCATCCACCGCCGCCAACTGCTCGGCGGTGGCATCAGTGGTGCGGTGCGCCCACGCGGGGGGTGCCGGTGTGGGGGTCATGGTCGGTCTCCTTCCGATCCGCGACCGCTCGGGTCGCGCCAGGTGCGAATGACGGTGGTCATGGTGTTGCCGCCGGGATGAGAACGGTGGCGGTGGTGTCGCGGATCCAGACCACGCCGCGGTCATCGACCAGGACGATCGCACCGTCCCCGGTGACCCCGAGGGCTTGGACGGTTCCCGTGGTGGTGCCGACGTTCTCCCAGCCGGTGCCGACTAGGCGTCGCAACGTCCCGTCGGTGTCCACTCCGACCACCCCACCGGTTGGGTCGGTCTCCACCAGGTACAGCACTGGCGCGTCCGGCGCCGGGGTGAAGGTGGCGCCACCGTCGGTGCTGTGCTGCAGCCCGTCCTGGGTGGCGGCGTACAGGGTGCCGTCGGTCGCGGCGGCCAGGTCGACGGCGGGCAGCTCGGCACCGTCCGCCCAACTCTGCCCGCCGTCGCTGCTGGTGCGCAGCAGCAGCCGGGAGGATCCGATCCCGTACAGGGTGCCGTCGCCGGTGACGGTGAGGACGTGGAAGTCCTCTTCCCCGGTGAACGCGACCGGTTCCCACGAGGCGCCGGCGTCGAGGCTGCGGATGATGCCGAGGTTGGGGGCGCCGAGCTCCGCCGGGGTGGACGGGCCGGGGTGCCCGGACGCGTAGAGGGTGTCACCGGTAGCGGTCAGTCCCATCGCGTCCAGGTCGATGCCACCGACCGGGCCGGTGACGGTGCCGTCCTCGCCCAGCGTGTACAGGCCGGTGTGGGTGCCCAGCAGCACGGTGCTGTCACCGGCGTCGACGATGCCGTGCACATGCCCGAACCCGGCCGCGGTGCCCGCGGGGGCATCGGGCTCCGCAGGGGTGGTGCTGCAGCCCGTGAGCAGCAGCGCGACGGTGACGGTGGCCGTGATCGCCAGTCTGCGGGTGGTGGGAGAGATCATGAACGGAGGTCCTTTCCGTGCGGGTACGCCGGATACCGGTGACCGCACAGGGGTCGAGGGTGGGGCCTCGGACGGGACCGGCATCGGGAGCGCGGGTCCCGTCCGAGGGGTACCGGGTCAGAGGCTGGCGAGGATGTCCTGCATCGTGGTGATCTCGGCGGTCTGCCCGTCGATGATCTGCTGCGCGAGGGCGGCCACGTCCGGGTTCTGTCCGTCGGTGAGCACCGACTGCGCCATCGTCACGGCGCCCTGGTGGTGAGCGATCATGCCGTTCAGGAACAGGCGGGTCGCCTCGACCCCGGTCGCGGCATCCAGAGCGGCCATGTCGTCCTCCGACATCATCCCGCCGCCCATGTCCATGCCGTCCATCCCGGACATGGAGTCGTCGTACGGGACGCCCCACTCCTCCAGCCAGCCCTTCATGGTCTGGATCTCCGGGTCCTGTGCGGCCTTGATCTGCTCGGCGAGGGAGACGACTCGCTCGTCGATGCCGTCTTTCGCGAGGATCTGATCGGCCATCTCGATGGCCTGCTGGTGGTGCGGGATCATCATGGTCACGAACATCTCGTCCGCGGCGTTGAACGCGGCGGCGGACTGGGAGGGGGCGGTGCTGGTCATCCCCCCGGGTCCGTGGTCCATGCCGGGCATGGTGCCGTCGGTGGGGGCGCAGCCGGCGAGCACGAGCACGGTGGCCAGGGCGCCGGCGGTCAGCGTGAGAGTACGAAAACGCATCAGGGGTGTCCTTGTCTATTCAGTCGGTGAGGGTCTGATTCAGTGCCCGGGAGGGCAGGGTGCAGCATCCCCGGCAAGGGTCGCCGGGGTTCAGGCGGAATCAGGTGCGACTGATGGACAGGACAAGCAGTGAAGGCGGGCGGGGATGCGGCAATCCGACCAGCAGAGTCCGGGTATGGGAGCGCGAGCGGGCTACGGCGTATGTGAGAAGGGCACGGGACGTCGGGGCGAGCAGGACGATCACCGCGGCCAGCAGCGCCAGCACGCACACCATCATCAGCATCGAGTGATCCGGCATCCCCGCAGGGCTGCCGCACCCGTCCTGGCAATGCCCTCCAGCGCCCTCCGCCGCAGCTGCGGTCATCGGCGTATCGTCGGCGGCGGCTGGTGCGGAGCCGACCTGGCTGTGCGTGCTCATCGCGCTGGTCTCTGATGCCAGGGCGGGCTGGTGGGAACCGGTCAGGACGTGCATGGACAGCAGCCCGGTGATGATCGCCAGGGCGATCGGAGCGGCCAGCAGGAGCCGTCGCACCCCGGGGGTCAGACGCGCGTGCGAGCGAATCACGTTCACGACCGACCTCCTTCCCGTCCAGGGTAGCGGTGCCTTGCCTCCGCGACACGGTCAGAACACCACGCACGGGAGCGGGTGCCCCCTACCACTCAGCATATACCCATCCGGGGTATCCAGGATGGGTATCGCTTCGGGGATGGCTACCCGCCCGGGGTATGCTGGGCGTGATCGAGGAAGGGGCGTCGACGGTGAACCAGGTGGTGGCGCGACGGCGGGCACTCGGGTCCCGGCGTGCCCTGTGGTTCTACCTGGCCGCGGTGACCGCGATCATCGCGGGGCTGCTTGCGATGCATTCGCTGAGTCTGGAAGAGGACCAGGCGGGCACTGTCGTGTCCGCCTCCGCAGTCGTTGCGGCCCCCGATGCCGCCGCTGATGTCCTGGTCAGCGGGGTGGTGACGCCCTCGTGCGATGAGACGGTCTGCGGGACGTCTCATGCTTTCGCTGCCGTGACGTGTCTGCTCGCGTTGCTGACCCTGCTCATCCTGGTGCTCCCGGCCCGGGACGGGTGGATGTCGCTGCTGGCGTGGCTGCGATCCCTCCCCGGCAGGTCGAGCTCGTTCACGTCCGGGTCGCCTCTTCTGCGGCCCTCCCTGATCGTGCTGTCGATCAGCCGCACCTGATCAGCACCCCGCCCGCGCCCGCCGCCTGAGCCGCCGCCGGCGCGTGATGTCGCCGACGGTCCACGATGTGCGGCCCGCAGGCGAGCGCGACCCGTCTGCGGCAGCGCCATGGGTGATCCGATCCCGGATTCTCGCCGTGCACTCCGGGCCGCGGCTCCCGGTTGGACCGTGTGACGGCGACCGTGCGCACCTTCATCGTCCCCCTCATCCAGGAAAGTCTTGTATGCCCGAACCCGCCCCCTCCACCCCGACTCCCGGTACCGGAACGCGCCGTGCGGCGAGAGCCGCCCTGTCTTCCCCACCCGTCCAGACGCGACGCGATCGACGCCGTCGGCCCACCCGTGCCGCCCGGACACCTCGACACGCGCCGCGCCGCACGCTCACCCGATCCCGGATGCTCGCCGGCGCGGTGATGCTCCCGGTCGCGTCGATCGCCGGACTGCCGTTGCTGATCCCGTTGACGCCGGAGCCGGTGTTCGCCGTCGAGGCGACCCGCACCCCGGTGCGCGCCCAGTCGTTCACCACCCCCGACACCGTCACCGGGACGGTGATGGTGCGCGGGGACTACACGGTGGCGGTGACCGCCCCCGTCGGGACCGAGTCGTACGCGCACACCGCGGACACATTCACCAACGACCCGGCATCGGCGGTGCAGTGGCCGTTCACCGTGGGAGTGCCGATCAGCAGCACGTTCGGGTACCGCACCCCGCCATGCCCGTCCTGCTCAAATTTCCATGCCGGACTGGACATGACCCCCGGGATCGGCACCCCGATCCAGGCGATCGCCGACGGGGTGGTCACCACCGCGACGGAGCAGGGCGGCGCGTACGGGGTGTACGTGGTGATCCGGCACGAGATCGACGGGCAGGTCGTGGAAAGCGCGTACGCGCACATGCGGGAAGGGTCCCTCGCCCTGACCCCGGGACAGACCGTGCGGGTGGGGCAGATGGTCGGCCGGGTCGGGGACAGTGGACGCAGCTTCGGCGCACACCTGCACTTCGAGATCCGCACCGGAGGCGAAGCGGTGGACCCGCTGGCGTGGCTTCCGGCGAGGGTGAGGCCCTGATGGACGCACTCCTCATTGTGGCTCCGGCGCTGATCCCGAGCCCGGGGATCAGCTTCGTTCAGGTCGGTCCGTTCCAGATCCGGTTCTACGCGCTGGCGATCCTGGCCGGGATCGTGCTGGCGGTGCTGATCACCGGCCGTCGGCTGCGGGCGGTCGGGCACCCGGCCGGGGTCGTGGTGGATGTGGCGATGTGGGCGGTGCCGTTCGGGATCCTCGGCGCCCGGATCTACCATGTGCTCACCCATCCCGGCGACTACTTCTTCCCTGGCGCGGACCTGTGGCGGGTGCTCTACATCTGGGAAGGCGGGATCGCAATCTTCGGTGCGATCCTGGGCGGGCTGGTCGGGATTGTGATCGGCACCCGTCGCGCCGGGATCCCGGTGCTGCTGTTCCTGGACGCGCTCGCGCCGGGGATGCTGGTCGCCCAGGCGGTGGGACGGCTGGGGAACTACTTCAACCAGGAGCTGTTCGGCCCGCCCACCACCTTACCGTGGGGGCTGCAGATCGACCCCTCAGCCCCCGCGATCCCGCCGGGGACCCCGGCGGGGACCCTGTTTCATCCGCTGTTCCTGTACGAGCTGCTGTGGAACCTGGCCGGTGCCGCCGTGATCGTGCTGCTCGAGCAGCACCGCCGCCGGCACGGCCGGATCACGCTGGGCGCCGGGCGGAGTCTGGGCGTGTACCTGCTGTGGTACGGGGCGGGGCGGGCGGTGCTGGAGTCCATCCGGCTGGATCCCACCGAGCTGCTCGCCGGCGGGCTGAAAGCGAACGTGCTCACCGCCCTGGTGGCCGCCGTACTGGGGGTCGGGCTGCTCGCCCACGCCTCCTGGCGCGCCCGCCGCCGCGCACCCGTCCGGGGGAGGGGGGATGCGCGTGTCGATCCGCAGTGAGCAGGCCCCGCAGCTGCCCGCCGATCACGTCGACCGGCCGGTGGAGGAGCGCACGAATCCGCGCCTGAGCGTGTCGGGGTGGGCGCGGTGGGCGTGGCGGCAGCTGACCAGCATGCGCACCGCCCTGGTGTTGTTGCTGCTGCTCGCGGTGGCCGCGATCCCCGGGTCGTTGATCCCGCAACGCTCCTCCGACCCGAACGGGGTGATCCAGTTCGACAAGACCAACCCGGGCTGGATGTGGGCGGTGGACCTGCTGCAGCTGCACGACGTGTTCGGGTCGGTGTGGTTCTCCGCGATCTACCTGCTGTTGTTCGCGTCGCTGATCGGCTGCGTCATCCCCCGCATCCGCCACCACCTGACCGCGCTGCTCGCCCCGCCCCCGGCCACCCCCCGCAACCTGTCCCGCCTGCCCGCCCACACCCGCCGCGTCCTCCCCGACACGCCCCCCGGTGCGGTCTTGGACGCGGCCGAGAAGGCGCTGCGTCGGCAGCGGTACCGCACCCGCCGGGTCCGCGGCGACGACGGACGGGACTCGGTCGCAGCCGAGCGCGGCTACCTGCGGGAGACCGGGAACCTGCTGTTCCACGTGGCGCTGCTGGCGGTGCTGGTCGTGGTCGGCGTCGGCGGCGGGTTCCGGTTCACCGGGCAGCGGGTGCTGGTGGAGGGGCAGACGTTCGCGTCCACCCGGATCGCGTACGACTCGTTCACCGCCGGCCGGTTCATCACTGACACGCAGATCCCGGCGTTCTCCCTCACCCTGGACCGGTTCCGCGTCGACTACGTCCTGGACAACGTCAACGCGCTCGGCATGCCGAAGACGTTCGACGCGCAGGTCACGACCACCACTGGCGGCACCCGGCAGGCCTCCAGCATCCGGGTCAACGAGCCGCTGCCGGTGGCTGGCACCGACATCTATCTGCTCGGCAACGGGTACGCCCCCACCCTCACCGTCCGAAACCCGGCCGGGAAGATCGTGTTCCGTGACACGGTCCCGTTCCTGCCGCAGGACGCGAATTTGACCAGCTTGGGCATCGTGAAGGTTCCCGACGGGCTGGCCGAGCAGGTCGGCCTGGTCGGGATGCTGTACCCCACCCGCGCGACCACCGCCTCTGGGGCGTTCGCGTCCAGCTACCCGGACCTGCTGGACCCGGTCGTCACCTTCAACGTGTACGTCGGCGACCTGGGCCTGAACACCGGGGTCCCGGTGTCGGTGTACGCACTGGACACCAGCACCCTCACCCAGATCGCCGGGCGGGGCACCCCCACCCCCGCCCTGCAGTTGGTCCCCGGCACCCCGGTTCCGCTGCCGGACGAGCTGGGCACGATCGAGCTCGGCCCGATCCCCCGATTCGCGTCGCTGGAGATCGCCGCCGACCCCACCCAAACCCCCACTCTGATCGCCGCGGTCGTCGCGATGGCCGGGTTGGCCCTGTCCCTGTTCGTGCCCCGCCGCCGCCTTTGGGTCCGCGCAACCACCGGCCGGGACGGCGGCACGGTGCTTGAGGTCGCCGGGCTCGCCCGCGGCGACGACCCCCGCCTGCAACCCACCGTCGACACCCTCGCCACCCGCCTCACCCCTTCCCCCGCACCCCTTCGAGGAGGCTCTGATGACCCCGTTCCTTGACGCCCTGTCCCTGCTGCTGGTGTACTCGGCGATCGCGATCTACGCCGCCGCATTCGTCGCCTACACCCTTCACCTCGCCCGCCGCGCCAGCACCCCTGCCGTCCCGGTCACCGTCCGGGTGCCGGTCACCGCCGGCGCCACCAGCACCACCGACCCGGACCTGGCAGGCACACCCACCGCCCCCGCCCCCGACACCGCACCCGGTGCCGCCGCTGCCCCGGGGGGCGGACGGGGGGCGGGGAAGGCGGCGCGGGTCGGGTTCGTGTTGACCGTGCTGGGCTGGGTGTTCCATCTTGCCGGGGTGGTGCTGCGCGGGGTCGCCGCGGACCGGGTGCCGTGGGCGAACATGTTCGAGTTCTCCCTCACCGGCACCGCCCTGATCATCGCCACCTTCCTGGCCGTGTCGCTGCGGGTGCGGCTGGCGTACCTGGGCAGCGCCGTGCTCGGGCTGACCGTGCTGCTGCTCGGCGTCGCGACGGTCAGCTTCTACGTCCCCGTCGTCCCCCTGATGCCCGCCCTGCAGTCCGGGTGGCTGGTCATCCACGTGCTGGTCGCGCTGCTGGCGACCGCGTTCTTCGGGCTCGCGTTCCTCGTCTCCCTCACCTACCTGCTCACCACCCGCCGCCGCGGCCTCCCCTCCCGGCTCACCCGGCTGCGGGACAGTCTGCCCGGGCCGGAGGATCTGGACCGACTCGCATACCGGCTGACGATCGTCGGGTTCATCCTGTGGACCTTCACCCTGATCGCCGGGGCGATCTGGGCCGGCCGCGCCTGGGGCAGGTTCTGGGGGTGGGACGTGAAAGAGGTGTGGACGTTCATCATCTGGGTGCTCTACGCCGGATACCTGCACGCCACCGCCACCCGCGGCTGGGCCGGCACCCGCGCCGCCTGGCTGTGCATCGTCGGCTTCGCCGCCGTGCTGTTCAACTTCGGCGTCGTCAACGTCTTCTTCACCGGGCTGCACTCCTACTCCGGACTGTGACCCGCCCCCTGCGAAAGGACCGCTCATGACCCGCACCACCCCCCGCCCCGCCCCAGCTGAGGACCCGCAACGCGCCTGGCGGCGACACCGCCTGCTCGTCCGGGTCGGCCAGGCCCTGATGGCCGCCGGCGCGATCGTCGCGATCATCCACTGGCTCGCGCACCTGGAAGTGTTCGGCCCCGGCCAGCCCTCCGGCTGGCTCGACCTGGTCGCCGGGTACCCGACCGGGGCGCTGCTGCTGATCACCGGCGCCATCCTCGCCGGCCGCCGCCGCCCCACCAGCAAGAGCACGAACACCTGACCGACCGGAGTGATCCCGCATGCGCACCCCCACCACCCTGACACGCCCACCCCGCCGCGCCGTCACCGCCGCCGCGGTCGCCGTGTTCGGCGCGCTCGTCCTGCTTCTGGCCGGGTGCACCGCCCAGACGCCCGGCCTGTTGTCCTCCTCCCCGTCCCCGGGGTATCTGTCCGCGGACGAGACCGTGCGGGAGATCCCCGCCGACCAGCGCGACGACCCGGTCACCTTCACCGGCACCACCGACACCGGGGAGCAGGCGGATTCCACCGCGTGGGCGGGTTCGGTCGTTGTGGTGAACTTCTGGTACGCCGCCTGCCCGCCCTGCCGTGCCGAAGCGCCCGACCTGGAAGCCCTCGCCCAGACCTACCAGCCCGACGGTGTCGTGTTCATCGGCGTCAACGTGCGCGACAGCGCCGACACCGCCGCCGCGTTCGAGAACCAGTTCGGCATCACCTACCCGTCGATCCTGGACGCCACCACCGGCACGGTGCAAGCCGCGTTCGCCGGGAAAGCCGCCCCCGGCGCCGTGCCCACCACAATCGTCCTGGACCGCACCGGCCGGATGGCCGCCCGCATCATCGGGCAACTGCCTACCCGCACCACCCTCGCCGCCCTCATCGACACCGTCCTCGCCGAGACGAGCCCCTGATGGGGGAGATCATCACCGCCGGCAGCATCTGGGCCGCCCTCCCCCTAGCCCTCCTCGCCGGGCTGGTGTCCTTCGCCTCCCCCTGCGTGCTCCCCCTCGTGCCCGGCTACCTCGGCTACCTCACCGGCACCACCACCACCGCGGGGGTCTCCCGGTGGCGGGCGCTGGCCGGGACCGGACTGTTCACCCTCGGCTTCTCCGTCCTGTTCATCGGCTACGGGGCCGCGTTCGGCGCCCTGGGGGCCTGGCTCATCCGCTGGCAAGATCTCCTCACCCGCATCCTCGGGATCGTGGTCCTGCTGATGGGGCTCGTGTTCCTCGGCGTGTTCCGGCTCTTCCAACGCACGGCGAAACCCGCCATCCACCCACCCAGCGGGCTGGCCGGAGCTCCCCTGCTCGGCATCGCGTTCGGGCTCGGCTGGACCCCGTGCCTGGGCCCCACCCTCGCCGCGATCTCCGCCCTCAGCCTCACCACCGGCAACCCCGCCCGCGGCGCCCTCCTCGCCGTCACCTACTGCCTGGGCCTGGGGTTGCCCTTCATCGCCGCCGCCGCCGGCCTGAACTGGGCCACCGGAAGCATCACGTTCCTGCGCCGCCACATCCGCACCATCAACATCACCGGCGGGGTCCTCATGATCGCCACCGGCATCGCGATGATCAGCGGAGCCTGGACACTCCTCACCTCCAGCATCCAGAACCTCATCGGAGCCACCGTGCTCCCCCTCTAACACACCTCTAACACCCCGCTGCCGCCGGGAGCGGGGCCATGGCGTTAGCCGCCAGGGCCGGACCGGCTCCCTGCCGCATCACAGAAAGGACAGACCATGCGACCACACGGCAGCCGTGACCGCGCCCCCATCCCGTCCGAGCCGGACCCGGCCCGCGGTTCCCCGGCGCTGGGGGCAGGGGGCGTCTGGGTCGCCGCAGCGGCCGCGGCCGCCGGGGTTGGGTCGGCGTATTGGGACGACTCCTGGCACACCACCCTCGGCCGGGACAGCACCTTCATCCCTCCGCACCTGCTGCTGTATGCGTCGATCCTCACCGTCGGGGTCGTGATCGCCGGCTGGGGGTGGCGGCGGCTGGCCGCGACACGATCCGTGGCCGCCGTGTTCCGCACTCCCGGGTTCGCCCTCGCGGTCGCTGCGGCGGTCGCGACCGCGGCGGCCGCGCCCGCCGACGCGTTCTGGCACACCGCGTTCGGGCGTGACGCGGTGCTCTGGTCGCCCCCGCACCTGCTGTCGGTGATCGGCACCCTGTGCGTGCTGATCGGCCTGCTCACCGGCACCGACCGGCACGTGCCCGCCCCGCCGCGGATCGCCCTGGCCGCAGGCGTGCTGGGGGCGGCGCTGATCATCGTGATGGAATACGACACCGACGTGCCCCAGTTCACCGAGACCCTGTACCTGCCGCTGCTGCTGGCGACCACGCTCGGCGCGGCATGGGTGATCACCACCCTGGTCCCCGGCCGCACCCGCCTTGTCCTCGTCGTCGCCGTGTACCTGGTGTTCCGGGTGGTGCTGTGGGTGCTGCTCACCACCTCTGGGTGGCTCGCCCCCGACCTGCCGGTCGCGGTGGCCGGGCTCTTCCTGCTGGCCCTGCCCGTCCCCCGGTGGCGGTGGCCGGTGGCCGCCCTCGCCGTGACCACCCTGCAACTGCTGGCCTCCGGGACCGGGATCAGCAGCGTCCCACCCACCCCCGTCGCCTGGTCCGCCGTCGGCACCACCACGGTGATCATCGTCAGCATGATCGCCCTCACCGTGCGGCCGGGGACTCGCCTCCGATCCGGCGGCGCGGCCGCGGCCCTCACCCTTCTGCTGGTCGCCCTCGCCCCGCCCCCACCCGCGCAGGCGCACGACCCCGGCCAGGGCACCGCCTACGGCACCGCACAGATGACCGTCACCGGCGACGGCACCGGGCAGCTGACCGTCACCATCACCGGCATCCGCCTCACCGACGACACCGACCTCACCCCGTCCCGTCTGGTCGCCCGCCGCACCGGAGAGGACCTCACCGCGCCGCTGCGCGCACAACCCGGCACCCCGCCTCCCGGTACCTTCACCGGGGAACTGGCACTGCCGTCACCGGGGCTGTGGTTCGTGTACGCCCAGTTCGCCACCGGCGAACGCACCCTCGAGGTGTGGGTGCCCGTCGATCAGCAACTCACCGGCCCGCAGAGCCAGCAGCGCAACCTCTACCAGCCCGTCACCGCCCTCACCCCGTCACCGGGGCAGATCATCCTCGGCACCGTGCTCCTCGCCGTCTCGACGGCACTCACGGTCGCCGCGGCCGTCACCGTCGCCCGCCGCCGACGCGTCCTCCCTCCCGCGACCACCTGACCACGGCGAGGTCACCGCGCCCCGTTGCGGGCGGGCGGGCGATCTCGGCCTCCGGCAACCGAAACGGTCGGGCACGATGAGCTGGGCACCCCTGGCATCCGCCTGCTGTGCTGCCGGAGGGCGCGGACGTGACTCGACGCGGCAACGGCGACCACAACGGCGGCGGTTCTTCGGTTCGTGGGGTTATTCGGTGACGTTGATGATCATGGTCAGGCCGCCAGCGCCGTCGGTTTCGACGTTGTTGTTGGTGGTGTGGTGGTTGATGTGGCAGTGGATGAGCCACTGGCCGGGCTCGAGCGCGTTCCAGAGCACGTCGTAGCGTTGTCCCGGCCCGACGTTGATCGTGTCGGCCTGGAACTGCTGCGCCGTGGTGAGGGCCGCCCCGTCGCGGGCGACGACGGTGAACGGGCCGCCGTGGATGTGCATCGGGTGGATGTCGTTGGTGTTCGAGCCGATGAACCGCACCCGGAGGGTCTCCCCCACCTTCATGTCGATGGTCTCGGTGGCCGGGTACGCCTTCCCGTTGATGGTGAAGTAGTTCGGCATGCCCCCTTCCATCGGCATCGCCGGATAGGTCAGCCCCTCCCGGGACAGCCACTCCTGCAGCTGGATCGTGTACTCGCGATCGGCAGGCGGCTGCAGGCCAGGGTCGGCGGGGTCGATGATCAGCGCCCCGTACAGGCCGAGGGCCTGCTGCCGGTCGGCGTGATCGTGGGAGTGGTAGAAGAACGTGCCCCACTGCTTCACCGTGTACTCGTACCGGTAGGTGTCGCCGGGTTGGATGGGATCCTGGGTGATCCCGGCGGGCCCGTCCATCTCGTTGGGCACGTCCAGGCCGTGCCAGTGCACGGTCGTGGACTCGTCGAGCTCGTTGGTCACGTCGATGCGGATCCGGTCGCCCTGGGTGACCTGCAGCCGAGGCCCCGGGATCTGCCCGTTGTACGCGTACGCGTCGACGGTGACGCCGGGGAGGATCTCCCAGCGGATCTGCGACACGGTCAGCTCGAACACCCTCACCCCGTCCTCGACGCGGGCAGGTTCCAGCACCTCATCACCGCGGGTGTCCACGTCGTACGCGGCGGTCGCGGCCCGCGGGTCGACGGCGGCCATGTCCCGCATCGCCTCGGCGGGGGTGTCACGGGTCATGATCATCCCGGGCGGCATGATCAGCCCACCGACGTCGTGCGCGCTGAGAGTCATGTTGACGGCGTTCGCGGGGGCGACCATCCCGACCACGAGCGCGATCGCGGAGAACGCGCCGACCACGGTCAGCTGCGGCACGGTCACCGCTCCGGCGCCAGAAGGCTGGTGCGCCTCATGCCCCGACCCCGGCGACGACGCACCGCCCGCCGCCTGGTCGTGGCCGGCGTGCGCCTCCGGCCGCGGGCTGTGCTGCGCGTGCGCGTCATGCTCCTGGGGGTGGGTGGCGGGCTGGGGGCGGACGGTCATCAGACCGTGCTTGAGGCCCTTCTTCACCATCCACACGTTCACGGGGTAAGCGAGCACGAACCCGACCGCGATCCCGAAACTCATCACCGCCCAGAACAGCAACTCGGTGGGCAGCATGGCCCGCATGTCGCGGCCCATCATCAGCAGCGACATCACCGGCGCCATGCCCGCCATCATCAAGTTCATGCTGATGAACTCGGGCAGGAACGAGCGGCGCACGTTCTGCCAGTAGCTGCCGCCCATCATGTTCTTCATGAACAGGGCCTGGAACACGAACAACCCGAACGCGAACCCGGCGGCGTACTCGATGATCAGATCCAGCCACATCGGCAGGCCCAGCGACGCGACGACGACGGCGGCGACGATGATGCCGGTGGCATCGCCCGCGACGCAGTGGATGGTCGAGCCGATGCCCTGCTTCCACAGCGGCCGGGTGAACTCCTCATGCTCTCCCGGCCGTGGCTCCTTGTCCGCGAGCACATACAGCAGCGCCCCGATCGGCCCCAGGTAGAGGGTGACCAGGATGAAGCCCCACTTCATCACCGCCGGCTCCGGGTTGTGACGGAACTGGTCCACCCCGACCCAGATCGTGCTGATCGCGACCAGCACGAACCAGGCGACCAGGAAATAGTCGATCGGTTGAATCAACCTCGCCCGCCTCTCCCTCGCACACGACTCCCCCACACCTTATACCCCCTATAGGTATTCTTTCAATCGGCGCCGCCTCGGGTGCCGACGGGTGCACGTGCCCGGTGGGGCGAACCTGACGCAGCCGAGACGATCGCGGCGGAGTTCAGCGACCCGTGCCGTCCTCAACGGCGCCGCCGAAGAAGTCCGCACCGGCAGACTCGACCCCGACGGCGTCACGGCGATCCTGCTGCCCGCCTTGACCGACACCACGGCACCCCGAGGGCACTGATCCTTCCGCTCAGGAGACGGACGTCGTTCGCCGATAATCGAGAACGACGTGCCGGTGGACGCGATGTGGCTGCTCTGTCGGCGAAGGCGTGGAAGGCCTGCGGCCGGGCGAGATCCGGGAGACGCAAAGGTCGGATTGGTACAGTGAGGGACTATGCCCCGCGACCCCCGATCCCGGCCCGACCGGGTCATCGCGGCGGGGTGGTGGTCGGGGCGGCTGCTGACCATCCTGGGCCTGGCACTTGTGCTCATCATCGGCGGCTGGACCACCTCCCACACCACGGCTGACGCGCACGCCGACACCAGTGCGGGCTCCCCCGTCGCGACCGGCTCTACCCCAGACTCGGGGGCACCGGTGGAGGGCCGGACGGCGTCGTCCTCTGCGGGGGTGTCCGTCGATGCGTCCGGGGCGTGGGGGTGCCTGATCGGGGTGGTGTGCACGCTGCTGGTACTGGCGGCCGTGACGGCTTCCCGGCTCCAGGGCCGGCTGCGGATACTGCGGGTATCCCGTCCGGTGCGCGCGCCGCTGCTGGTGCCGGTGCCCGTGTCGCGGCGTCCGGCCGCGCCCTCACTGCTGCTGTTGTCGATTTCCCGAACCTGAGATCCGGCATGCCGCCCACCCATGGGCGGCGTCTTCCCGCCCGCCCGTGTGCGGGCGCTGTGTGATGCCGATTTCTAGGTTTGGAGAATGTCTTGACGACCCGTATCACGGCGGCCCCCTTCGCCGGTCCGGTGCCGACGGCTGCGGCCGGTCACCGCCGCCCACCCGGCCCCGCTCGGCCCCGTCCGGCCCCGTCCCGCCGCGGCGCCGGCGCGATCATCCTCCGTCCATTCCCGCCCCGGCCCTCTTCTGCGGGGAGGGGGTGGTGATGCGGTCGGGGTTGACGCATCGGCGGGCGATCATCGTCGGGGCCGGGCAGGCCGGGCTCGCGGTGGCCGCCGCGCTGATCGGGTTGGGGTTCCGGCCGCAGCAGGAGTTCGTGGTCGTCGACGCCGCCACGGACCGGCAACGCAGTTGGGCGTCCCGGTGGCATTCGATGCGGCTGCTATCCGACGCCCGCCACAGCACGCTGCCAGTCCGGCCTCTACCGGTGGACCCGCACGAGCACCCGCGGGCGGATGAGATCGCGAACTACCTGGACCAGGTGCAGCACACCCTGGGGGTGGACCCGTTCTGGGGGTTGCGTGTGGTCGGGGTGGAACGCGTCGGTCACGGGTCGGTGCTGCAGCTGCAGACCGCAGAGGGCGACGTGCAGACCCGCAACGTGGTGTGCGCGACCGGCGCCGCCACCCACCCCCGCATCCCTGCGTGGGCGCAGCAGCTGCGGGTGCCCGGGGTGGTGCTGCACAGCGCCCACTACCAATTCCCCCGGCAGGTGCCCACCGGGCGGGTGCTGATCGTCGGCGGCGGAAACAGCGGCGTGCAGCTGGCGCGAGAGCTATCCACCTCCCACGAGGTCACCCTCGCGGTCCGCACCCGACGGCCGCACCGACCCGCCCGTACCTTCCCCGTCCACGCCCGGGCAGGCTCGTCCTGGCTGGGTCGCCCACCCGCCGTGCAGCCGGTGTTCGGCGACAGCTACCATGCGCTGCGTCACGCGGGTGTGGCGGTCGCCCCGGCGGTGACCGGCGCGGACGGCGGGCAGGTCACGTTCGCCGATGGCAGCACCCTCGCCCCGGACTCGGTAATCCTCGCCACCGGGTACGACCCCGGCGAGGACTGGCTCCCCGCCGAGGCGACCGCAGCCCGGTCCCGCCCGGCGATGACCGGGCTGCCGGGCTTGTTCGTCGCCGGGATCCCCGCCCACAGCCGCCCCGGAGCGGACACCCTCGCCGGGGTGTCCCGGGACGCCGCCGTAATCGCCCGCACCATCGCGGACCGGCCATGACCGCCACCCCGACGACCCTCCAGGACCCGCACGGACGCCCCCAACCCACCCCGCCGAACCGCCGCGCCCGGGCGGTGATGCCATTGGCGATGGCGTTGCCGGTCGCGGCAGCCGCGGCGGTGCTGATGGATCTCGCCTACCCGGAGGTGGGATTCTGGCCGGCCGCGTTCGCCGCGACCGGGCTGCTGCTTCTCGCCCTGATCGGCCGGAGCGTGTGGGGGGCGGTGGCGGTCGGGGCGGTGTTCGGGTTGCTGTTCTTCGGGCTGCTGGTGTCCTGGACGACCCGGTATCTCGGGCCGGTGCCGTGGGCGGCACTGACCGTGGTGGAAGGGACCCTGACCGCGGTCGGGATCATCCCGCTGGCACTCGCCTACCGGTGGGTGCCGCGCGCCGCCCCCGGCCCGGTCGGACGCCTGCTCCTGCTGCCGGGCCTGGTGGCCGCGTTGTGGACGGGCCGGGAGGTGCTGCTGGGCGCCTGGCCGTACGGGGGGCTGCCGTGGGCGCGGCTCGGGATCACCCAAGCCGACAGCCCCCTCGTTCAGACGGTGTCCTGGGTCGGGGTGAGCGGGCTCACCTTCCTGATGGTCTTCACCGTCGCCGCCGCGATCGAAGCCATCCGGACCGGCCGGTGGCGTCGCCCGTTCCCCGCCGCCGTACCCGCCGTCACCACCCTGATGCTGGTCCTGGTCCCGGCGTTTCCCACCACACCGGCCGGGACGATGCGGGTCGGGGCGGTGCAAGGCAACGGCCCGTCCGGGTACTTCGACCAGCGCACCGTGGGGGCGATCGCCCGGGCGCAGGGGGACGCGACCGGCCCGGTGCTCGACGCGGATGTGGATCTGGTGGTGTGGCCGGAAGGGCTGGAGGCTGACCCGTTCCAGACCCCGTGGCTGGCCGAGTATCTCACCGGCATCAGCACCCGGGCAGGTGCCCCGCTGCTGGCGAACGCGGCCACCACGGCGGGCGGCAACATCTACAACACGTCGTTCCTGTGGGACCCGGCCACCACCGGTGCCACGCCGCAGCGGGAGCAGGTGCAGACGCACGCGAAACGCCACCCGGTGCCGTTCGGCGAGTACGTGCCCGACCGGGCGTTCTACACCCTGCTCGCCCCCGACCTGGTCGGGCTGCTGCAACGCGACTACGCGCACGGCACGGACGTGCCGCTGGTCACCGTCGGCGGTGTGCCGGTGGGGTTGGCGATCTGCTTCGACGTGATCTACGACGAGGTCATCGCCGAGAGCATCACCGCCGGTGCGGAGCTGCTGGTGTTCCAGACCAACAACGCCGACTTCCGCGGCACGGACGAGAACCTGCAGCAGCTCGCGGTCGCCCGGATCCGCGCGGTAGAGACCGGCCGTACCGTGGTGAACGTCTCCACCGTCGGCACCAGCCAGATCATCCGCCCCGACGGCAGCACCCTCACCGGTCTGCCCGCCGGACAGGCCGGGGCGCTGATCGCCGACACCGACCTGCGCACCGGCATCACCCCCGCCGTCCTCATCGGGCAAGGCGTCTCCGCTGTCACCTTGTGGGGTGGGCTGGGTGGTCTCGCCCTCACCGGCGCGATCGCCTGGCGGCGGCGCACCCCTGCTGTGGCCTGACTAGGCATGCCCGCCAGACAACCCGGGGTTATCCTGCGGGTGGGAGGACGAGGCGGCGGATCTCCGCAGCGATCAGATCTGGTTCTGTGGCGGGGATGTAGTGGCCGGAGCGGGCAGCGACCACGTGCCGGCCCTGCCGGGACTGTGCGGCCCGATACCGCCCGGCGGCGGTCGCGGCATCCCGGACCCGTCGCGGCATCCCGTCCGCGAGACTGCCGGAGATGACGGTGACCGGGACATCGGGCAGCGCCGGCGGGTCGCCCTGCCAGGCGTGCAGCTCGGTGAGGAAGGTGCGCGCTTGCCGACCCTGGGTGACCACCACCGCGGGCCGGAACGCCTCCCGGTGAAGATCGGCCCGCACATCCGCGGGCATCCCCTCCCCGAGGAACCGGAAGAACCGCTCCAGCATCCCCACCCGGGCCAGCACCCACTCCACGGCGATCACGATCTTCTCCCCGACCCGGAACCGCATACCGAACAGGAGGTCCGCTGCCTCATCGGTCGGATCCACCAGCACCAGCCCGGCCACCCGGTCCGGGCGGCGGGACGCGGCCAGCCGCACCATCGGGCCGCCCGCGGAATGCCCCACCTGCACGAACCCGCTGCTCGGCTCGAGGCCGTCCAGCAGATCGTTCAGGTCGTCGGCCATCCGGTCCAGGGTGCGCCCTGCACTATCCGGGACGGACCGACCCAGCCCCGCCCGGTCATACACCACGGCCCGCGTGAACGCGGCGACCCGGGTCTGCACCGACGCCCAGGTGGAGCGGGTCGCCGCCGATCCCGCCTCGAACACCACCGTCGGCACCCGGGGCCCCGGCGGGGCCCGGCAGCACCATCGCATAAGGGGCGCGCCCGCCACGGGTGCGCACCCACACCGGCTCCCCCTGCGTGTGCACACGCTCCCCCGCCATGACCCGCCCTACCGGTCCGTGCCCTGGCGGGAGGCGCCGGTCGCGGCGCGGTGGGCCTTCTCCCGCAGGGCCAGCAGGGCGAGGGTGTCGTCCTTGATCTGGGTGCGGCCGAGGATGCCCCAGTGCGCGCTCAGGTGGTCTTCGAGGTAGCGCAGCACCCGGGCGAACGGGACGGTGTGCCACGGCGCCCCCGCCCCGGGCGGGGAGGTGGGGTTGCCGAACACGACCGTGCGGATCGTGCGCCCTTCCGGCGCCACCGTCCGTCCCGTTTCCAGCAGTTCGGCGACCAGCCGGGCGGCATCGGTCGGGGCGCAGCACCCGAACCGGGTGAACGCGGCTTCCAGCACGGCCGGGTCCCGCATCGCCGGGTTGGGGTGCGGGCGGCCTTCCTTGACCTCGCCGACGATCATGTCCGCTCCGCCCCCGGCACCCAGGGCCGGGTCCAGCGGTGCGTCGACGGTCCCGGACGCTCCCGGTGCGCGGTGCAGCCGTACGGCGAGGATGTCCAGGTCGGTGATGGTGCGGGGACCGCCGGGACCGGTGGCGTCCAGCACGGGGTATTCGGCGACGGTGAAGTAGCCGTTGACCCGCAGGTACGCCTGCACCAGCCCGACCGCCGTGTCCACCCTCTATCTCCGACCGGGTTATCTGGCCGGTCAGGCGGCGTGCGCGTAGCGGGCCGGGTCGGCGTCGAACAGCGGCCCGCACTCGGCGCAGCAGAACCAGTACCGGCTGCCCTGGTAGTCGCGGAACAGGCCGCGCTGCTCGGCCCAGGCCGGGTCGACCTGGTTGCCGGGCATCACCGGACAGGTCACCAGGTTCGTCGCCCCCGCCGGCGGCTCGTGATGGTGATGCTCGTGCGCACCATGCTCGTGTCCTCCATGGTCGTGCCCGTGCGTGTGGTCGTGCCCGGAGTGGTCGTGGTCGTGGGACATGGTGTGTCTCCTTCTCGAGCGATGGTTAGGCCTGGACGGGCGCGGGCTCTCGGGTGGCGGGGGCGCCGGCACGGGTCGGGGTGGGCAGGGGGCGGAAGCGGCGCAGGCGGAGGCTGTTGGTGACGACGAACACGCTGCTGAACGCCATTGCCGCGGCGGCGAGGATGGGGTTGAGCAGGGCGAGCATCGCGACCGGGATCGCGGCGACGTTGTACGCGAACGCCCAGAACAGGTTCCCCTTGATCGTGCCCAGGGTGCGGCGGGCCAGCCGGATCGCGTCCGGGACCAGCATCAGGTCGCCGGAGACGATGGTCAGGTCCGCGGCGGTGATGGCCGCGTCGGTGCCGGTGCCCATCGCGATCCCGAGGTCGGCGGCGGCGAGGGCTGCGGCGTCGTTGACGCCGTCGCCGACCATCGCGACCACCCGGCCCGCGGCCTGCAGGTCGCGGATGGTGTCGAGCTTGCCCTGCGGGGTGACCCCGGCGCGGACGTCCTCGATCCCGGCCTGGTTGGCGATCGCGCGGGCGGCGCCGGGGTTGTCGCCGGTGAGCAGGATCGGGGTCAACCCGAGCTCCCGGAGCCGTGCGACCGCCTCACGGCTGGTGGGTTTGATGGTGTCGGCGACGCTGATCGCCCCGCGCACCTGCCCGTCCCACGCCACCACCGTCACCGTCGCCCCCGCCGCCTCGTCCGCCGCGATGGTCGCGGCGAGCTCGGCGGGGATGGGGAGCGCCCATTGGGTGGTGATCCAGGAGGCGCGGCCGGCGGCGACCAGGCGGCCGTCGACGATGCCCTGCACGCCTTGACCGGCCTCGGCGGCGAATGACTCCACGGCATCCGTCGGGCCGTCGGCTGCGGCGGTGATGGCGCGGCCGATGGGGTGCTCGGAGCCGTGCTCGAGCGCCGCGGCGAACCGGATCAGCTCCGCCTCATCGGTGCCGGGAGCGGGGTGGATGCCGGTGACGGTCATGGTGCCGGCGGTGATGGTGCCGGTCTTGTCGAGCACGACGGTGTCGATGCGGCGGGTCTGCTCGAGCACCTGGGGTCCGCGGATGAGGATGCCCAGCTGGGCGCCGCGGCCGGTGCCGACCAGCAGAGCGGTCGGCGTCGCCAGCCCCAGCGCGCACGGGCAGGCGATGATCAGGGTGGTCACCGCGGCGGTGAAGGCGACCTCCAAGGGCGCCCCCGCGATCAGCCACCCGGCGAACGCGGCCAGGGCGAGGACGATGACGATGGGGACGAAGACGGCCGACACCCGGTCGGCGAGGCGCTGCACCTGGGCCTTGCCGGTCTGCGCCTCCTCGACCAGCCGCGCCATCCGGGCCAGCTCGGTGTCGGCGCCGACGCGGGTGATCTGCACGAGCAGGCGCCCGCCGGTGTTCACAGTCGCGCCGACCACGCGGGAGCCGGGGGCGACTTCGACCGGCACGGACTCGCCGGTCAGCATCGACTCGTCCACCGCGGACATTCCCTCGGTGACGAGGCCGTCGGCGGGGATCTTCTCACCCGGCCGCACCACCACGACATCACCCGGAACGAGCTGTGCGACGGGGACGCGCTGCTCAGTGCCTTCGCGGAGGATCACTGCGTCCTTGGCGCCGAGCTCCAGCAGGGCGCGCAGGGCCTCGCCGGACTGCCGCTTGGCACGAACCTCGAGGTAGCGGCCGAGGAGGATGAACACGGTCACCAGCGCGGCGACCTCCAGGTACACCTCGTGGCCACCGGCCTGCGGGGTGCCGACGAAGGTGACGCTCATCCGCATTCCCGGCATCCCCGCACCGCCGAAGAACAGCGCGTACAGCGACCAGCCGAACGCGGCCAGCACCCCGACGCTGATCAGAGTGTCCATCGTCGCCGCCCCGTGCCGGGCATTGATCGCCGCGGCGCGGTGGAACGGCCACGCCCCCCACACCACCACCGGCGCGGCCAGGGTGAGCGTGAGCCACTGCCAGTAGGTGAACTGCAGGGCGGGGATCATCGACAGCACCGCGACCGGCACCGCCAGCACCGCCGAGACGATCAGCCGCTGCCGCAGCGACGCCAGCTCATCGTCCCGCGGGATGGTCTGCTCAGCCGTGTCGGGCACAGGCGGGGCTGGGAGGCTCGCTCCGTACCCCGCCTGCTCGACCGCCGCGATCAGCTCCTCCACCGGCACCGGGGCCTCCGAGTGCACGCGGGCCTTCTCGGTGGCGAAGTTGACCGTCGCCTCCACCCCGGGCAGCTTGTTCAGCTTCCGCTCGACCCGCGTCGCGCACGACGCGCAGGTCATCCCGGTGATGTCGAGATCGACGTCCAGCGTGCTCATGAGGCTGCGGCGAGGCTGTACCCGGCCTCCTCCACCGCCGCCCGCACCCGCTCCGCATCCACCGGCGTCGCGCTGGACACCGTCACCGTGGACACGCCACCGGCGTGCAGATCGACCGCGACGTCGGAGACACCGTCGATCGCGGAGACCTCCTCGGTGACGCTACGCACGCAGTGCGCGCAGGTCATCCCCTCCACCAGGAACTGCGCCGACACGGTCTCGCCCGCCGCCGTCTGCTGCGCCGGCGCGCCGGTGTCGGTGGCTGCCGTGGCGTGGGAGGTGGGGCTGCAACAGGCGCAGCCACCGCCGGTGCTGGTCGCCTGCAGGCCGAGGTCCTGGAATCCCTGTCCGGTCATGATGTGCTCCCTTCAAGAGCGTTGAACGATGTGAGTGGGGACGACGTTAGGAGCGCACGAGGCGCGCGATCGCGGCGTTCGCCTCGCGGAGCTTCTCCTCCGCGAGCGGGCCGCCTTCGGCGGTCGCCTGCGCGACGCAATGCGCGAGGTGGTCTTCCAGCAGCGACAGCGCGACGGACTCCAGCGCCTTCGTCGCCGCCGACACCTGGGTCAGCACGTCGATGCAGTACACGTCCTCGTCGATCATCCGCGCGATCCCGCGCACCTGACCCTCCGCGCGGCTCAGCCGCGCCAGCAGCGCCGGCTTGTTGTCCACATACCCGTGTGCCATCTCGCACCTCCACCCACAATCTACCATACCCTGTAGGGGTACAGGGTGTAGGGTGAGGTCATGACCGGCATCCAGGAGCCGCGGCCCGCACAGACCACCCGTTGGCACGTCGTGACGGGCGGTCCCAGCTCGGGCAAGACCACCACGGTCAACCTGCTGCGGGGCCGCGGGTACACGACCACAATCGAGCACGCCCGCCACTACATCGACCTGCAACGGATCACCGGGCGCAGCACCGCGGAGGTGCGGGCACGGCAGAGCGAGTTCCAGCGCGCCGTCGTCGACATGCAGATCGAGCAGGAACGCTCCCTCGACCCGCAACAGACCGTGTTCCTGGACCGTGCTCTGCCGGACTCGCTCGCCTACTACCGCTTCCTCGGCCTCGCCCCCGGCACCGTCCTGCTGGGCGCGCTGGCCGGCGCCCGGTACGCGACGGTGTTCCTGCTTGACCTGCTCCCGCTGGCGTCCGACTACGCGCGCACCGAGGACCCCGCCGCGCAGCGGCGCATCCACGACCTGCTCGGGCTGGTGTACCAGGAGCTGGGCTTTCCCGTCGTCACCGTCCCCGCACTCGCCCCCGACGCGCGCGTCGACTTCATCCTCGAACGAGCATCGGCCGGCACTCCAGCCGAGAGGGGCGTGAGCTGATGGGCGCGGGGAGTAGCCGGTACCGGCAGATCGGGGCCGTGCTGCGCCGGCACGGACTCGGCGTCCTGGCCGGCGTGCTGGGCCTGGGCGGCTTGGTGCCGTTCCACCGCGGCGCCCTCGGACACGCCCGGCAGGAGGACCCCTACACGAACCCCGAGCATGTGCGGGTCGCGTTGGAGGAGCTCGGGCCGACGTTCGTGAAACTGGGCCAGATCCTCTCCACCCGGCACGATCTGCTCCCCGCGGCATGGGTCGCCGAGTTCGCCAAACTGCAGGACGACGTCGCCGCGGCACCGTGGGAGGGCATTCGGGACGTGCTCCGTGAAGAGCTCGGCGCCGACCCAGAGCACGTGTTCGCCCAGTTCGACCCGGTGCCGCTGGCGGCGGCGTCCATCGGGCAGGCGTACGCGGCAACTCTTCACGACGGCACCGAGGTCGTCGTGAAGGTGCGCCGGCCCGGCGTGGTCGCGCAGGTGCATGAAGACCTGGACATTCTCCGCAACCTCGCCGACCGCGCCGACCGGCGCTGGGATGCCATCCGGCAGTACGACCTGCCCGGGCTGGTGGAGGAGTTCTCCCGCACGCTGCGTGCCGAGCTGGACTACCTGCAGGAGGCCCGCAACGCCGAACGGTTCGCGCAGGAGTTCGCCCACGCGGCGCGGGTGCGGATTCCCCGCGTGCACGGGGAGACCACGACCTCGCGCGTGCTGACCCTGGAGCGGATGAGCGGGGTGCGGATCGACGACCTGGAGGGCCTGGACGCCGCCGGCATCGACCGGGTCGCACTCGCGCGGCTGGGTGCCGACATCGTGCTCACGATGGTGTTCGACAACCGGTTCTTCCATGCCGACCCCCATCCCGGGAACATGTTCGTGCAGCCCGACGGCGCGCTCGCGCTGATCGACTTCGGGATGGTCGGGGAGCTCACCGAACAGACCACGGACGGCCTCGCCGGCATCGTGCTCGCCTTCACCCGCGACGACCCGGACACCCTCACCACCGCCCTGATAGAACTCTCCCGGACCGCCGACGTCGTCGACCGGGCAGGGCTGCGGCAGGCGATCACCGCGTTCACGGCCCGCTACCGGGGCCGTTCGCTGTCGGAGATCAGCCTCGCAATCATGCTCCAGCAGCTGCTCGGCATCCTGCAGCAGCACCAGCTGCACCTTCCGCAGGAGACGGCGCTGCTGTTCAAAGTGCTGATGATGGCCGAAGGGACCGCGGCGCGGCTGGATCCGGACTTCCAGATGCTCGACGCCCTGCAGCCCTACGCTGAGCAGCTCACCCGCGCCCAGCTGTCCCTGCCGGCTCTGGCCCGGCGATGGGCGCGCGCGGGAGCCGACACCGGGGCACTGCTCACCGAGCTGCCCGCCACCCTGAGCCGGCTCCGGCATCTCCTCGAAGACGGCGGGTTCGAGGTGCACCTGCGCGCGACGGAGCTGGAACCTCTCGTCGGGCGCGCCGAACGCGTCGGCAACCGTGTCGTCGCGGGAATGATCGCCGCCGCGCTGATCAGCGGGATCGGCACCCTCGTCGGCGGGAACACGAAATGGCGCTCCCGGGAAGGCGTCCTGATCGGCGCCGGGACCGGCACGATCGGCGCCCTCGGCAGCTATCTGCTGTGGACGCTGCGGCGCCGCCGACCCCGCCCCTGACCCGCGCACGGCTCAAGAACACCACGAAAGGAGACGAAGATGGACAGGATCAGAGTCGGCGTCAACGGGTACGGAGTGATCGGCAAGAGGGTCGCCGACGCCGTCCACGCCCAACCCGACATGCACCTGGTGGGCGTCGCGGACATCGTCACCGACTGGCGAATACAATCCGCCGTCCCGCGGCTGCCCGTATTCGCCGCCACCCCCGACGCGCACAGCGGCATGGTGGACACCGGCATCCGCCCCGAGGGAACCCTCGACGATCTCCTCGCGCAGAGCGACGTGATCGTCGATACGACCCCCAAGCACGTCGCCGCCGGAAACCTGCCCCGCTACCAGGCGGCGGGAGTAAAGGTGATCGTGCAGGGCGGGGAAGCGCACTCGACCACCGGGCACTCCTTCGTCGCCCAGGCCAACTACGCCACCGCGCTCGGTCGGGACCTGACCCGGGTGGTGTCCTGCAACACCACCAGCATCGTCCGCGTCCTCGGCGCGCTCGAAAACGCCGGGCTGCTGCTGCGCGCCCGCGGGGTTACTGGTAGGGCCGAATGTCGCAGGGTGCACTATTCATCCTGGGATTAGTTCAGTAAACACTGTATGATCAGTGCATGCTGACCATTGCTCCACGTCTCGACGTCATGAACCGGCTCGGCCGGGCCATGGCGGACCCGACGCGCTCCCGGATACTGATGACCCTGCTCGACGGCCCCAGCTACCCGGCGGTGCTCTCGCGTGAGCTGGAGCTGACCCGCTCGAACGTCTCGAACCACCTGACCTGCCTGCGCGACTGCGGCATCGTGGTCGCCGAGCCGGAAGGGCGGCAGACGCGCTACGAGATCGCGGACCCGCACCTCGCGGCGGCGCTGACCGCGCTGGTGGACGTGACGCTCGCGGTGGACGAGCACGCGCCCTGCATGGACGCTTCGTGCACGGTGCCGGGCTGCTGCGGGACGGGAGCGGGCGCGTGAGCGCGGCGTGCGGCTGCGAGCACGACGAGCCTGAGACCGCAGTCGGCGAAGAGGCCGAGGAGGCGGAGCGCCCCTGGTGGCGGGACCGCGGGATCATGGTCCCGGTCTTCTCCGGTGTGGCGTTCCTCACCGGTCTGGCGCTGGAGTGGTCCGGGATGGAGATCCCTGCGCTGGTGCTGTTCTGGATCGGCCTGCTGCTGGGCGCGTCGACGTTCACGCCGGGCGCGATCCGGAACCTCTTCAAGGGCAAGCTCGGCATCGGGCTGCTGATGACCATCAGCGCGGTCGGCGCGGTGATCCTCGGCTACGTCGAGGAGGCCGCAGCGCTGGCATTCCTGTACTCGATCGCCGAGGCGCTGGAGGACAAGGCGATGGACCGTGCCCGCGGCGGGCTGCGGGCACTGCTCAAGCTCGTCCCGGAGACCGCCACCATCCGCCGCGACGGCGTCTCGGTCGAGGTCGCCGCGAAGGATCTGGCTGTCGGGCAGCTGATGTTGGTGCGGCCGGGTGAGCGGATCGCGACCGACGGCGTCGTCCGCACGGGACGTTCCAGCCTGGACACGTCCGCGATCACCGGGGAGTCGATCCCGGTCGAGGTCGAACCCGGCGATGCCGTCTCCGCCGGCGCAATCAACACCGCCGGGGCACTGGAGGTCGAAACGACCGCGGCAGGCACCGACAACTCACTGACCACGATCGTCGACCTCGTGGAGAAGGCTCAGGCGGAGAAGGGCGACCGCGCCCGCCTCGCCGACCGCATCGCCCGCCCTCTCGTCCCGGGCGTGCTGATCCTCGCCGCCCTGGTCGCGATCATCGGCTCGCTGCTCGGCGACCCGGAGCTGTGGATCACCCGCGCCCTGGTCGTGCTGGTCGCGGCATCGCCCTGCGCACTGGCGATCTCCGTGCCGCTGACCGTGGTCGCGGCGATCGGCTCGGCGAGCAAGTTCGGCGTGATCATCAAGTCCGGTGCCGCGTTCGAGCGGTTCGGCGTGATCCGCCACGTCGCCGTCGACAAGACCGGCACCCTCACCCGCAACGAGCCCGCCGTCACCGCCGTCCTCACCGTGGACGGTGTGAGCGAGGCGGAGGCGCTGGCGTGGGCGGCCGCTCTGGAGCAGCACAGCACCCACCCCCTCGCCGCCGCGATCACCGCCGCAGCGCCGGATGCCCCTGCGGCGGAGGGCGTGACCGAGCAGGCCGGGCACGGCATCGAGGGCGAGCTCGCCGGCGCGCGGATCACCGTCGGCAGCCCGCGCTGGCTCGACGCCGGGACCCTCGGCGACCGGGTCGCGGGGCTGGAGGAGCAGGGCATGACAGTCGTGATCGTCCACCGCGGCGGCGTCCCGGTCGCCGCGATCGGCGTCCGCGACGAGCTGCGCCCCGAGGTCCCTGAAGTGGTCCGCACCCTCGCGACCCAGGGCATCGGGGTGACCATGCTCACCGGCGACAACGCCCGCACCGCCCGCGCCCTCGCTGCGCATGCAGGGATCGATGACGTCCGCGCCGAGCTGCGCCCCGAAGACAAGGCCGCCGCGATCGCAGAGCTCGGTGCGAAGGGGCCGGTCGCGATGATCGGCGACGGCATCAACGACGCCCCTGCGCTGGCCGCCGCGGACATCGGGATCGCGATGGGCGCGACGGGCTCCGACGCCGCGATCGAGTCGGCCGACGTGGCCTTCACCGGTCACGATCTGCGGCTTCTCCCGCGCGCGTTCGCCCATGCCCGTCGGGGGCGGCACATCATCAACCAGAACATCATCCTGTCGCTGCTGATCATCACCGCCCTGCTCCCGCTCGCCCTCTTTGGCGTCCTGGGGCTTGCGGCAGTGGTGCTGGTGCACGAGATCGCCGAGGTGATCGTGATCCTCAACGGCCTGCGCGCCGCGTCGACGCGGAAGGCAAGCACGTGACCGCGCAGGACGTCGCCGCCGCGTGACGGCTTGATCCGGGACCATGCGGATGACCTTTAGATTTCACATCAGAGTTCGCGCGCGTTGATCGGCGACTTGCCTGCTGGCTAGGGGCCTATCGGGCGGGCCGTATGCCGGGGTCTAATGGCCATGATCATTTGGTTCCGGTTTCCCTTCGCCTCGGGTCTGTCTTCGTTATGGTCGGGCGAAGGGGCGGGCAGCAGTCGGGGTCGTTTTCGCGGCGGTGTCGCCTGGCACGCGCTGTCATCACGATGCTTGCAACCACCGCGAGGATCAGGAGTGCGGCACCGCCCGTGATCACCCACGGGTTGCGGAGGAGGGTGCCGATCCCTGTGATCGTGCCTCCGACGACGAGAAGTGGAAGGAGGGCGCAGCAGCCGACCACGAGCAGTGCGGCGACGGCCCCAAGGAGCAGGCCACGGCCGCCTCGCTGGTCGTCCTGGTTGGGAGGCATTGGTGTTCTGTCCTCTCGTGGTGCCGTCTCAGCAGCAGGTCTCGGGACCGCAGCAGCTTCCAGACAGTTCGTCGGCACCGGTCCGGGGGCGCTCGAGCATCTCGGTGATCAGGGTGCTGCCAACCTCGAAGGCATCGGCGACCGTGAGGATTTGGGCCATCGGGTGTTCCGTGAGCCATCCGGCGGCGTCCTCGCGGGAAGCGAAGTAGTGGACCTGGTTGCAGAACGAGGAGCGAATCGAGTGCATGGCCTCGGGGCTGACCAAGGACACCACCGCGGTCGCCGGTTCCACGCTAGTGACACCGGCGGTCGAGTCGACGGTGACGCGGATCGTGTCGCCGCTGGCCGGGGAGATCGATTCGACCCGGGCGGGCCGATCGAGGAGCGGGCGAGGCTCCAGTTTCTGATGGGGTGGATCCGCTGTCTGGCGCGCGGTCAGGCGCAGCAGGACAGCATCGACACATCGGTGGTGAAGGCCTTGGCGACGATCCGGATGCCTTCGGCCGTGGTCAGGTACGGGGCCCACGCGTCGGCGACCTCGGTGATGGTCTTGCCGAGGATGTGGACACCTGCGGCGGCGAGTTCGCCGGCGTCCTTGGCGACCGCGGTCAGGCCGAGGATCTCGCCGGTGTCCGCGTTGGCGACCATCTTGATGAACCCGCGGGTGTCCCGGTTCACCAGCGCGCGGGGCACGTACTCCAGTGGCAGGACACGGCAGTCGCAGCGGATCCCGGCCGCGATGACCTCCTTCTCGGTCATCCCGACCGCGCCGACGGCAGGGCTCGTGAATGTGACCCGCGGCATCCGCGTGTAGTCGACCGACGTGCTGGCGTCAGTGAAGGCGTTCTCGGCGACCAACGTGCCGTGCCGGGCTGCGACGTAGACGAACTCGGGGTGCCCGGTGACATCCCCAGCCGCCCAGACGCGAGGGTTGGAGGACTGCAACTGGTCGGTGACCACGACCTCTCCGGCCGCGCCGGTCTTCACTTGCACGGTCTCGAGGTTGAGCCCGTCGGTGACCGGGGCGCGGCCGAGCGCGACGAGGATCTCGTCGGCACGGAACTCCTGCACGCCGCCCGAGACCTCGGCCGCGGCGACGATCTGGCCGGTGCCCGGGTCGCGGGTGACGCGGGTGGGGATGGCGCGGCGGACCACTCGGATGCCCTCGTCGGCGAAGATTTCCTGCAACGCCTTGGAGACTTCCGGCTCCTCCTTCGACGCCAGCCGGGACCTCACCAGCAGAGTCACCTTCGAGCCGAGCCGGGCGAACAACTGTGCCATCTCCAGCGCCACATAGCCCCCGCCGAGCACCAGCAGCGAGTCAGGCACCTCGGACAGCTCCATCGCCGACGTCGAGGTGAGAAAGTCGACGCCGTCCAGCCCCTCGATGGCAGGAGCCCACGGGCGGGAGCCTGTGGCGATGAGGTAGTGGGCGGCCTCGATGGTTTCGACGGTGCCGTCCGCGGCGGTGACCTCGAGGACCGACGCATCCGGCGTGCCGGCGAACGCCGCCTCGCCCTGGCGGACCGGCCAGCCGTAGGCTTCTGCCACGTCGATGTACTTCTCACTCCGCATCGCCTCGACCAGGTCCTGCTTGCCACCCACCAGCCCGTGCATGTCTACCGGGCCAGCGGTGGCGGCGATCCCCGGGAACCGGGAGCCCGCATCCGCGGCCACGTGGCGGGCCTCGGCGGCCGCGAGCAGCGCCTTGGACGGAACGCACCCCGTGTTCACGCACGTGCCGCCCAACGTGCCGCGCTCGATCATCACCACCGACTTTCCCAGTGTGGTGGCGCGGATCGCCGCGGCG
Source organism: Actinomycetota bacterium (assembly GCA_018268515.1). GTDB lineage: Bacteria > Actinomycetota > Actinomycetes > Actinomycetales > Microbacteriaceae > Microbacterium. The sequence continues at coordinate 16,467 of JAFDWK010000062.1, read as the reverse complement.
AATGCCGCGCCACCCGACCCAATCACGGCCAGATCAAACCTCGATGGCATCCTTATTCCTCCCTGGACATCTTGGAACATCCCGCTGATACACTCATCATGAACCTTCCACCACAGGGGAAGGTCAAGCACGAAATTTGCGACCAGCGAAAAGGGGGGGGGCGGGGAATGCGGATCGGAGAGCTCGCCGACGCGGCCGGCACCACGGCGAAGACGTTGCGGTTCTACGAGGACCAGGGGCTCCTGCCGCCGGCCGGGCGCACGCCCAGCGGCTACCGCAACTACACCGCCGAGACCATCGCCCGAATCGACTTCATCCACCGCGGCCAAGCCGCTGGACTCACCCTCGCCCAGATCCAGCAGATCCTCCACATCCGCGACCACGGCCAAGCGCCCTGCAGCCACGTCCGCGACCTCCTCGACGCACGCCTCACCGATATCGACCAGCAGCTCAGGCAGCTCCACGACCTGCGCGACACCCTCGCCGGGCTCCGCGACCAGGCCGAGCACGTCGAGCCCGACACGTGCAGCTCGGATCAGGTCTGCCGCTATCTGTAGCCAAGCCCGGGGGTCTGTCCGATAATTCAGGCAGTCCCACTGGAGGCGCAAGCGTAGCGGGAGGCCATTGGTGCTCAGGTCGAGGTTGAGCGCAGCGCGGGATAGTCGGACCATTCGCCCCCGGAGAGGCGTGCCCAGGCGGCAGCTGATGACGCCGTGATGCCGAGCAGGTCGGACACGATTCGAGGATGCAGTTGTCGGGTGAGGTCCATCAGCGCGGTGACACGAGCGCTGCCGGCGAGGAGTCCTTCTTGACGGAGTCGACGGCTGAGCGGCCCGGGGGTGATCGGTCGGCCCGGGTTCCTGCCCGGGAAGAGCCAAGTGTCGGAGCGGTTGCCGTCGAGCAGCTGGACCATTGCTTCGGCGAGGACTTCGGGCAGCTCGATCGGTTCAGTTCCGACCGTCAGCGTCATGGGGCGCGCGGTCGTATCGACTTGTGCGCGGGTGATCGCTGCGATGCGGGTCAGGTGGAGCCCGTAGAACAGGACGAGCAATCCGCTGACTCGCGTCACGGGATCCATGTCGTCTCGCGTGATGAACGCGCGTGCCATCGTCCACCGATGGTCGGCGGCGTAGTCGCGCCCTTCGAGGCGATGGCTGCGGAACTCGACCCGGAGGCGGCTCAGGCGGTGCCGTCGCAGCCACCGGGTGAACGGCGCGAGGGCATCCCGTTGTGAGGGCGAACCGGTGAGGAAGCCGTCGAGAGATCGCTGCGGGTATGTCGTCAGCGTTTCGCCGCTCGCGCGGATCTGCTGCAGGAGGGCCGCGCACCGCTTCAGCGCCGCACGCACCTTCTGATAGGTGGAGCCGGATCGGACGGCCGTAGCTGGTCTGCCCCTGAGTGATCTGCCCGACGGCAGCAGCTCCCAGGTGCAGTACCGCCGTAGGAGGAGCCGGTCCTCGGGATGGGGGACGGTCGGAAGCCACCGTTGGAACCAGTGCTCGAACCTCGCCGCTTGGATGTCGAAATCGGGCAGCACGCCTGAGCGGATGAGGAGCGAGAGCAGGAATGCCACGGACTGGCCGGCGTGCGCTCTGGTCATGATCGCGTCCGCGGTGAGGGGCAGCGTGCCATCGGCGAGCTCACGGAGGACGACCGCACAGCGGCTCTTGTACAGCCACCGCTCGAGGGAGATCGCACTGCCGTGGTGCGTCACCAGATACTCCGCGAGCGGGTGCAGCTCGGGGCGGATCTCTCCGCTGTCGTCAGCAAGCAGTTGCTGGATGGCGATAGGTCGCCGGCACTCTACGCATAGCCGGTGCTTGCGCACCTCTTCGATCGTCCCGCATCCCGGGCATGCCATCGTCACGGGAGCTCCTGCGCACTCGGCGCAGACCTTGTGCCCATTCATGAAGCCAGTGAGGAACACCTTCCGCCCGCACTCCGGGCACGGCTGGGGGCGTCGCATCGCGTAGTAGCAGCGGGCGCAGACCCGTCGGCCGTCCAGGTGCGTCGCTACGCGGCCCGGCTCCCCGCAGAGCTCGCACATCTTGACCGGCGCGGTGTAGCACGCGAGACAGACGAGCGCGGGGCGACGGACGATAATCGTGGCGTTCTGCCCGCATCGCGAGCAGTCGCCGAACGACCGCGGATCGGCTCGCCAGCAGTCCCGGCAGAACCGTTGCCCATCGACGGTGCGCTGCACGGGCTGAACTCGTCCGCATCTGGCACACGCGACCGATCGGGCATTCCGTTCACAGCGCGAGCAGTGGCGACCGCCGGTCTGCGTCTTGTGAGGCATCCGAACGGCACGTCCACAGGAATCGCATGTAGGCAAGACGACCCGCCCGGCACCCTCGTTCACGAGAGCGTGGGCCAGATCCTGCACCGTCACCGGTACGTTCCGGTGTCGCCCTTCGAGGACTCCAGGTTGTTTGAGGAGTGCGAGTTCGAGACGCCGTTGGGTGAGCGGCACGGGTGCGACTTCAGCCACGATCTCAACAAGGCGCTCCACCGGGATCTCCGGCGCGATCGCGTGGACGAGCCCGGCGACCTCAGCAACCCTGGGCTCCTGCGGAGGCTTCGCCACCGCGGCCTACTTCGAGCGCGGGCGACGGATCGTGGCCCGCACGGGCCGCAGATCGCCGATCGCACCCCGCGTCGCCTCTTCACCCACCGCGACCGGGGCCGCAGCCTCCCGGCGGGTGACCTGCACGAGGTCGTCGAGCGAGCACTCCAACGCGTCGCACAGCGCGGCGAGCACGTCGATGCGAACCCGCTGCGGTGCTTGCGTCACCAGTCGGTACACCTGTTCCCGGGACAGGTCGACGCCCCGCTCCTCGAGCAACGGCTTCAGCTTGGAGGTCTGGAAGATCCCGCGCGAGGCCATCACGCTGCGGAGGCTCCATGCGGTCTCGAGCTCAACGGTCATCTGCTTCTCCTTCGATGAGGGCCTTCAATGCGTCCGCGAGTACCCGGTTCTTGAAGTCCGAGCTGACGGAGGCGTAGATCGAGGTCGTCGAAGCATGCATGTGCCCGACCTGCTCCTGGACGAATCGGTCGGCGTAGCCGAACTCGAGCAGGTGCGTCACGTACGAATGCCGGAGGCTGTGCAGAGTCAGGGCCTTTGACAAGCCGGCCTCGTCCCGCAGCTCCGCGAACCGCCGGTCGAGATAGCCGGCCGACAGTCGGGTGCGGCGTTCCGTCACCCACAGCGCGTCAAGACGGTATCCACGCCACCCGCGCAATTGTCGACGGCGGGCTGCGGAGCCGCGTGATCGTACTCACGACGTTCGACTTGGACGAGTACGCCTTCGGGGCACTCCGCGCGGGGGCGAGTGCGTTCCTCGTCAAAACTGCGACACACCAAGAACTCGTGGACGCCGTACGCGTCGTCGCTCGAGGCGATGCCATCGTGACGCCCCGCATCACACGGCAGCTCATCGACGCCTACACCGGCCGCGACCAGCCCGTCCCGGGCGGACAGGGCCTCTCGGTTCTGTCCCCCCGAGAACGCGACGTTTTCAACGCGATCGCGCTCGGCCTCTCCAACGGCGAGATCAGCCAGGCACTGCATCTCTCACCCGCAACGGTGAAGACGCATATCAACCGAATCTTCGCCAAGCTCGGCGTCCGCGACCGCGTGCAGGCTGTGATTCTTGCCCACCAGCTCGGGTAGACCATCGGTGGTCAAGCGAACTGATGCGCGAACGCGACGGGGCTGAGCCCTAGACGCCGCGGTGCCGAAGTGAGACACTTCTCTGTTCTACTTCGGGAGGTCACCATGGGCGACGATGAACCGGCGGTCGATTGGGAAGGCGTCATCCGCGAGATGATCACGCGTGCGACCGAGGCGGCGCCCACCGAACCGGGCGTCTACAAGATGCCGTGCGGTGAGTGTGTGGTCGATTTCTTCATCACCGCTGAGGGCGAGGAACGCTGGCTCGTCGCCGGGGACGACCGCTCCTACACTCGTGAGACCGTCGCGATCGCCCGTCACGGAGACCACCCCTGGGAGCGTCTCTACACGCTCGCTGACGCGGCAAGGGAAGTGGCGCGAGTCGCCGCCGCGAACGGCGGCGACATCGACCGAGTACTCGAGGAGCTGGTCGAAGCAATCGACGACCGCGAGGTCGAGCGGGTGGTGCGTGAGCGGGATGGCATGAGCGGTGAACCGCTCGAGGATGTGGCGGCGCGCTTCGGCGTCGACGTCGATGATCTCTAGGAACATCTACACCCGTCTAGCGAAACGATAGATATCCCTAGATTTCTCGAGGGCCACGCTCATCGAAGGAGGCCGGTGTGAGCCAGTATCCGTGGTTTGACTTCGACCAGGTGGACTTCGTCACCTCGGACCAGCACTTCAGCCACGCACGGATCAGCGAACTCGCCGACCGCCCGTTCGCGACCGTGGAAGAGATGAACGCGGAGCTGGTGCGACGGTGGAACGAGGTCGTGGGACCGGACGACATCGTCCTTCATCTCGGTGACCTCGCGCTCGGACCGATCGAGGAATCTGTCGGGCTGACCGAGCACCTGAACGGGCGACGATTTCTCGTGCCCGGCAACCACGACCGAGTTTCGCCGGCAACACAGTCGAGGCGCGCGATCGAACGATTCGCCCCGCTGTACGAGGCGGCCGGGTGGAGCATACTCCCCGAGGTCATCGAGGGCACCCGTCGCGGGTACCGGATCCTGGCATCCCACTATCCCTACAGCGGCGACTCGCACGGCACCGACCGGCATACGACGCACCGCCCACGCGGCGACGAGGGCGTTCCGCTGCTGCACGGTCACACGCATGCCCGCGATCACGGCCCCCACGGGCACGAGTTCCACGTCGGCGTCGACGCCCACGACTTCACGCCCATCCGCTTCACCGTCATCGACGAATGGATCCGCAGCCTGCCGGACATCGAGACACGACTGCAGGCCGCAACTCGGGAAGCGCGCACCGTGCTCGCCGATATCGTCGGCGGCGAAACCCCGGGCTCGGACGCGCTGTTCTACACACAGGGATACAACGAGCTCGTCATCGTTCTCGAGGAGCTTCTCGCCGCGCTCCCTCCCGACGAGGCGGACGGGTAGCCGGGAACAGGTCGCCGTTCGCGGTGGGGCCGGATCGGAGAGTGCGCGTCTCGGTCCGGTAGCGCACCCATCCCTGCCTTCGCCAATGCACCATCACGAGGCTCCGGACTGCGCGTGACGACCACGCCTCCTCGTGGTCGGCGTAGTCGGGGTCTTGTGCGGCGAGCTCGGTGAACAGCTCGCGGAACGTCGGCGGTTCGCCGTGCTCGCGGGTGTACCGGTGGATGATCTTCACAGCGCGACGCGCCCAGCTCGGCGCGCTCTTCGCTGACGTGAGCTCGGTGAACAGCGGCGCCAGGTGAGGTGCCGACCACGGCTTTTCGGTCCACCCGGAGTTGTTCCACTGCATCGTGTCGGGCTGGAGGACCGGCTCGCCATCCTCGGTAGAGCCGGGGCTCACCGCCGCGCCTCGGGGTCGACGGACGCGCGCAGTGAACCAGCGGGCGTGGTCGGCGGGGAGCTGAGCTCAGTCTGTGACCCGGCGTCCTCCGTCACGGCCATCAGCGCCGCGGTGTACTTCTCCCCTGTCACCTTCATGCGCTCCCGTGCTGCCCGTTGCAGACGACTGGAGGTCCGCTTCTTCTCGGTCATGATGCCTTCTTCTCTTCGGTAGGTGATGTGGTCTGGGTATGGGGGTCGGCGGCGAGGGCGCGATGGAGCTCGCGAGCGAGCCGTTCGCCGAGTGGGGTGAGGCGCATCGGCCTGTTGCGTGCCGCGGCAACGAACAGGCCCCCGCCGACGTCGGCGCCGAGGCTTGCGAGCTGGGCGCTCAGTGAGCTTTGGGTCGTGCGGATGGTCGCCGCGGCGGCGCGCACGTTGTCGTGCTGTGTGGCGATGAGGAATCGGCGCGCGCGTTCGATGGGGTGGCGGCCGACGAGGGCGCGCTGGAGGAGCCGTGACCGGCCGGCCAGTGGGTGAGGGGTGCGGTCGTGTGGGCCGGGTCGCATCGTGATGCCTGCCGCTTGGATGCGGTGCGCGATCGTGGGAGCGCTGCAGCCGACGAGCGCCGCGATCTGTCGCAGCGTCATCCCTTCCTTCTCGTACCGCTCGCGCAGCCAAGCCTCGTCGATGACGAACGTGGTGGGCCGTCCGCGGCGGAGGGTGCTGTTGCCGTCGGCGAGCACACGCGACACCGTCTGCCGCGATACTCCCGTCCGCCGTGCGAGCTCATAGGTGGTCGCGCCCTCACCGTATTGGGCGATGAGTTCGCGGCTGCGAGATGGTGTGTCGAGTGCGCCACGGACGGGTCTGGCCGTCGCCCACTCACCGACGGGGTCGCTGCGGACGGCGGGTTCGATGTGCGTCGACAGCGGGGGCGCCCAGCTGAGTGGCTCGTCGATCCCTCGGCGGAGCAGGAAGGCGCGGCCGATATCGTTCAGCTCGCGGCGCACGGTGTCCGGCAGCGTCTTCGTGAACGTCGTGACCGTCCGCGGAGATATCCCGGCCGCGTCCCATGCTTCCGGTGCGCGTCGCATCGAGTTGCCGGTGATGGCCCGGTAGAGGTGGGCGCGCGCATGGCGGTGTCGGGCGCCGGAGCCGGGTTGGACATTCAGTCGGGCGCACAGCTGCTGCCATTCCTCTTCGGGAAGGAGTTCAGTGCAGTCGAGTCTGCGGCGGCGTGCGTAGTCGATCGGTGTCTCGTGGCTGTCGAGGTAGGCGGCGAGGTTGAGGATCGCCGCGAGGGCGGGCGTCTCCGCGCCCGGCCTCCCGAACTCGCGCATCACATGAGTGACCTGACGAATGGGCGCCGTCGAGTCCAGGAGGGCGAGGGCAGCGGAGTGGGTCAGCCGTGTGCCGGTGAACACGACGGCCGCGGCCAGCGCGGAGGCGGCGACGTCGCCGTTGATGCGGCGTGGGGTGAGCGCGTTCGTCCATTCATCCCAGAGTTGTGCGGGCACCTTCCGTGCCCGCTCTTCCGGGTTTACGTCCGAGGCTGGCGCAGCTTGTAGGAACAGCGTCGGTCGTCGGGTGCGTCCGAGGGACGCGGCGATCAGTCGCTGCAGCTGCGGCGTCTGACCGGTGTACGACGTGCTCACCGCGAGGCGCCCAGCCAGCAGCCGAACCGCACGGTCGGGGTCTTCGAGTGCGGCGATCGCGATCGTCGTACCGACCGCGCCGCCGGCCGCTGTGGGCGGTCCCGCCCACGTCCACTCATGCTTGTCTCGAGGCACCGCCGCGAGGAGGTCCGTTTCCAGCTCTGGCATGTCGAGGTCGCCGCCATCGCAGAGCGTAACTCCTGCGGCGCGGGTGAGGAGACGGATGTCTTCGAGGACGGTGATCGCGGGTTGCGGGGCGTCCGCATAGATCCCGAACCGGCCCTCGCCGGTGGAGAGGATCTGCATCATTCGGCGCTGTGCGTGGAGCGCCGGGTCGGGTGCGGCGATGCGTTCGGGATGCGCGGTGAGGTCGCCGCGGCAGCGGCTCGCGATCGGGCCCGTCCCGGCACCGGCGACGGGATTGTGGCAGTGCCCGGGATGTGGGATCCCGGCGAGCGGGTGCCCGGTGTGACGCGGTGGCTTGTGGCACACCGGGCAGTTGTCGGCGAGGATGCGGCGGTGTCTGACGCACGCGAAGGTGAATGGGAACTGCCACGACATCCGCCACCTGCCTCCGGAGTCCGCCAGGCATTCGGGGCAGTACCGTCCCGCCATCCCGCCGACGGGGCAGCGGAAGCTGATCCGTCCCTGCCGGGTGTAGCGGATCGCGTGGCGTGCGAACCGCATCCGCGTCATCTCCTGGAACTGCGCCGCCGGGATCCCCGTCGACCGCTCCAGCCGGGACGCCTGCTCATCGGTGAGCTCGGTCGCCCACTGCGCGGCCATCCACGATGTCGCTGACACCGCCCTGCCGCCCTCCTGCTCCACCAGGCCGAGCGCGCACGCCATCTCCGCGACAGTCGCGCGGTTCGCGGCCGCCGAGGCCTCCAGCCAGGAGTCGAACGGCTCATCCGGCAAGGGGCGGACCCGGAACGGAAGGACGCGCACGGCACCGGCCGTCTCGCTCATCAGGCGGCCTCCTCGCCGGTCTCTTCGGCGCCGTCGCTCTTCAGTCGGCGTCGGCGCCGCTCACGGCGTGCCCGATCCTCTTGGTCGTGCTTGGCCTGCAGCTCGGTGCGCTCCGTTTCTGCTCCCTCGTCGATGCGGATGTCGTCGAGGAGCTTCCGGTCGATCCGCTCGGCGCCGGTGCGGATGGCGCGGGACGCGCCGCGGCGGATGAGGTCCATGAGCGAGCCGATGTTGCCGGTGGTGCGGGCAAACAGGTACCGCGACATGTCGACGAGCATCCCTTCGTGCGCGTCCGCGAGCACGAGGGCCTGTTCGATGTGCCAGAGCAGGCTGTCCCACTCCTGGCGGGTCTGCTTGGTGCGCAGGCTGTACGGGTCGAGGCTGAGCACGGTCCAGCGGCGGAACGTCTGCGCCATCGCCGCTTCCTTCCCGGTCGCGCCCTCGCCGACGAGGCCGCGTTCGCGGAGCGCGACGCCGGCGAACAGGAAGGTGGCGCTGTACTCGTTGGACAGCCACTTCAGCTGGTTCGCGACCTCGACACCGTCGCGGGTGCGCATCTGGATGAAGTGCAGATCGTCGATGATCACGAGGCGGGTGTCGTGCCGTTCGATGCAGTCCGCGGCCGCCCGCGCCAGATCTCGGCCGGCCATCGAACGGTGCAGGATGCCCGCGGTCGCGGGGTGGGCGTAGAACCCGAGGATCATCATGTGCAGGCCCTTGATCGTGAGGCGCCCTGGGACGGTGATGTGGCAGACCGGGAGGTGGAGGATGTCGCGATCCTCGTCGAGGTACTCGCCCACTTCCGCGATCCGCTGACGGTGGAAGTCGCGCCCGAACGTGTTGACCACCGTCGACTTCCCGAGGGCCGGTGGGGCGTCGAGGGCGGCGGCGGATTTGACCCGGTCGGAGTCCTGCAGGTTGCTGTCCAGGATGTCGCCCAGTTGCAGGTGCACCCCGTGCACCTGCCGGGTGCGCAGCAGGATGTTCGCGTGCCACGCCCGCCGGTCCGCGTTGTACCGCGCGAACTCGTCCGGGCCGAGCGATCCGAGCTGCTCGGTCGTTAGCAACGCGGGCTTATCGCGCGGGGGACGTTCGGCGAAGTCCTTCCATCCCTCGTAGGTCGACAGGCTCCGCTGCCGGCGAGGCGCGTCGTGCTCGCCCGGGACTGTGGCGGTCATTGGATCATCTCCATCGGCTCGAAGTGGTAGTCGGATCGGATCGTGGGCTCGTCGATGTCGTCCTCGTCGTCGTCATCGCCCGTTTCGGGAATGTCGACGCGCTTGCGTGGGTCGCGGACCTCGCCGGTGAGCTCCCGTCCGAGATCTGTGGTGGGGTTCAGTTCGGCCTCGAGCATCCGCTGCACGGTGCGCAGCGACCACACCCCGTCAGCCGCGGGATCCTTCTCGTTGAGCTGCGCGGCCATGCGTGAACTCATCCGCCTCTCCGATGGGGTGAGCGCGCGTCCCGCGCCCCAGTCCTCGAGCAGCTGCGCGGCGACGTCGTCGACCTGAGAGGGGCGACCCTGGCGGATCGCGATCTTCTTCGCGTACTCCAGCGCGTCGAGGCTGAACGGTGTGTCGAAGGCTCCCTTGTGCTCCCACTCGAGGGTGTGCCAGGTGCCGTCCTCGGGGTCGTGGAAGTAGATCTGCGTCAAGTCGTCGGGGTTGACCACGAACGGCCACTCCGTGCCCTTGTCTCGGTGGATCGACCGGGCGCGGTTGCGGTACTTCGCGACCGAGTCTCCGGTGTAGCGCAGCTTGTGGATCTCGACGCCGTAGTGATTGAACTGCCGTTTCACCACCGGCAGCAGCTCGAGGAGAACGCTCCGGTCGATCGGCATCCGCAGTTGCCCGGCAACGGCGAGCCCCTGGTCGTATCTCTCGGCGGGGCTGAGCTTGACGCCGGGGAGGCGGGGATCCTCGAGGGAGTCGTGGGGTCGGAGGTGGTAGACCGTCGCGACCCATTCGCGGATGATCTGCTCCAGCTGCGGGACCGTGTAGACCGCGTCGGCTTCGACGTCGTCGCCGCGGCCGCCGACGTCCGCGCCCTTGTAGCCAGGGAGTTCCTGGAGGAACGTGTCGAGGGTGCGGAAGAACCTCTCGACAGGGCTCTTGTCGGTGGGCTGGTAGACGCGGGCCGGCTGGATGGATATGCCCAGGCGTGCGCACGCGCTGGTCACGTGCTCCGAGAGGTACGGTGCGCCGTGGTCGACGATGATCGTGTCGGGCAGGATCCCCGCACGGACGAACCGCGGGACGCGGATGCGCGTCGGGTCGACGAGCACGGAACCGGCGACACCGTGGAAGGGCCATCGTGCGCTCGTGCCCCACTCCGCGGGAGTGTCGAAGGGTTGGCACGCTTCCATGAGCACGCCGGATACGTCGATGGATTTCGTTGAGCCGGGCGTCAGCCGCATGCCGAGAATGCAGCGGGAGTAGAGGTCGATCGCGACCGTGAGGTCTGCGGCGACCCACTTGCCCGTCACCGGGGCCACGGCGAAGACGTTGAGCGGCGTCGTATCGAGGAGAACGTATTGGCCGGGCGCGGTGGCGTGCAGGCGTCCGTACGGAGCGGGCGGCCGGTTCGCGTTGGAGCGCTTGCGCTTGGTGCTCCCGGAGAAGGTCGCGCGGCCACGGGAGAGCTCGTCGAGGATCTTGTATGCGGCGCTTCGAGAAGGGGCGGCGACGATACCTGGCCCGTGGGTGCGGTCGGCTCGGGCGTTGACTCTCGCGATGATGATGCTTTTCGCGACCTTCGACTCCGGCGTCTGCTCATCGATGACCTCACGTGCCGCCGTGACCCAGCGGTCGTCGAAGTTGACGAGCAGATTGCCCGGCTGCGCCTTGCGGTGATCGATCAGTCCGATCTCGCCGGCATCCTTATACCGCGCCACCCACCTCGCGACGGTCCGGCGACCCTTACCGAGCTCGAGCGCCTTCGCCGCGATCCGCTCCTCGATGCGACGCTCCGGATGGTAGGCGAGCTTCGGTTCGCCCTCACGTGCGATCTCGGCCGCCCCCGACCGGTAGCCGGTGAGGACCTCTCGCACATGATCAGCGCGCTCGGCGGACACCGCGCGGGCCGCGTCGCTGGCATCGGCCCAGACGACACCCAGTGGAGCCGCGTCCTCATCGCGACTGTTTCCGGGGATGCGTGTCGTACCTCCCTCAGCGCGGGGGCGCAGGAGGTCGATCATCCGCAGGCGCCGAACCTGCCCAGTTCGAGTGCGGACGACGACCGCGCCATCGCAGATCTCCGCAACAGTGCAGGCGTCGCCGTCGTAGACGATATCCACGCCTGGTTTCAGGGTCCACGTGCTGCTCATCGCTATCTCCTTCAAGTGTTGAGGTGGTGGTATCTCAGGCCCGCGTCACGATGCTCGTGGCGCTCAGAAGTCGAGTCAGGTCGGTGCTCAGCCGGCGAGCCCACAGCAGGTGCAGGACGAGCGCGCGTGCTGCGAGACGCCCGCCGGTGACGGGCACGATCGCGCGCACTGCCTCGCCGAACGCCATGGGCGATCTCAGCTCGCCGAGCGCGGCGGTGACGTCGCCGCCGGCGAACTGGAACGACCGGCGGTAGCCGGCAAGGAACTGGACGTTGCGCAGCAACACTTCATCGGGCTCGGATTGGACGCGGTACTCCCACCCGTGCGGTTCGATCACGCGCCGCGACCAGCTCAGCGAGTCACGCACCTTCGGGACGGTGAGCTTCGCGGCGGGCTTCACATCCACCACGCAGACGGTGTGGTCCGCGTGGACCATCAGATAGTCGGGAATGTGGCGACGGCGTGCGCCCTTGTCCTCCCCCTCGAGGAGGAACGGCTGAGAGAGAATCCAGTCGACGCGAGGGTCGAAGTCGGCCAGCAGCAGGTTCGCGTACTCGAGTCGCGACTCGTACCCGACATGCGCTTGCATGGTCGCCGACCAGTAGCTGCCCGAGAAGTGCCGCTGCCCCCGGTACCAGCGGAACTCACGCCACGGGACGGCGGCGTCGAAGACGCTCAATCGAGCTGACTGCAGCGGAACAACGTCCACCTCGCCACCCATTTTGCGAACCATCAGCCCGACATCCGCCTGGCGCGTTCCGCCCCGCGTCTCGAGTTGCTCGCGCGCCGTCATGAAGCCAGCGTGAGGGTCGAATCGGTCCGGGAGAATGCACGCTTCTGCCATAGATTCGCGAATTACGATTCAGGATCGCGCTCTTGATTTCCTGGGCTACTTCGGTATATGCGATTTACGAATACCAATGAATGTGACATTCACTGTAGTCGATGTCATATACACAACAGTCACCGTCAGGGATACAAATATAGGGACCACGAAATCAACGCGCGCAGGCCCGCCTGAACCCCACGTCGGCCGCGTGTGCGACACTCAAGGACATGACGATGTTGGAGCCCATCGCGCCGGAGGAATCCCGGCTCGTCTTCGGCAACAGCTACATGTACAGCGTCATGGTCGAGATCGCGGGCCTGCGCGGCGGGAAGTTCTCATCGAAGACGATCACCGACGCGACGAGACTCTCTCCTGGAATCGTGCATCCGCTGATCCAGAAGCTCCGCCGCGCGAACTTCATCGAGTTCGTGGAGCGCGTGCCTGGAGAGCGGACCATTCTGTATCGGGTCCGCGAGAATCCCTGGTGGAATGCGGCGAGCCAGTACGTCGAAGAGGATCGCGCTACCGAGCGCTCCGCATCGTAGGTTAGTCACCGTTGGGTCTCGGGCGGTGTCGGTATACACGCATGACGCCGTCGACTTCATTGAAGGATGAGACGGCGGTGTCCGAGTCCTTGAGCAACTCCAGGAACGGTGTCGGATCTGGGACGAGCGGAAGATCGACATAAGTGTTTGCGGGCTGAAGAACCTCGGCGTACGCACCGCCGAGTTGGGCCACGTATTGCGGTACGAGGCCGGGCACGGTCGCCACGGATGCGCTGAGCGCAGCGACCTTTGAGCTGGTCGACGCTCCCGACATCTGCATCAACTGTAGAGTTTCGGCTGGTAGGGGCTCGCGGGTCACCTCCGCCCAGGCGCCGAGCGCCTCAAGCACATCGGTTGATCCCCAAGCGGCGTTTCGAGGAATCGCATCAGCAAGCAGAGTCTTGACCCGGGGTGAGACATCGGGATTGCGAAGGAGCGACGCCACCAATGTCGCCGACGCGTTCGACGAAACGATCCAGTCTGGCGCCGTCTGAGACTCCACGACAAATGCTTCCTGTGCGTGCGCGGTGGCGAGAGCTTGGAAGGTGCTAGCGCTGTCGTCGAGCAATCCTGCGTTCATGAGTGCCGTGACAAGATCCGCCTCATCCCCCATCGATCGTGATGCTGGGACCGTGTCTACGAGCTGTCCGGCAAGCGTGACACGAGCGGCGACATCGAGCTCATCCTCAGAGACGAGGCGCGCGGCGAGAGTGATGCGCGCGGTCACGTCGGTCTCTGGCGGGACGGCGAGAGTGGGCGAAGCAGCGAGGTACTCGATCAGAGGAGCGTCCAGGGAGCGTACGGCGATGTAGTTCGTGACGTTCGCGAAGGTGAGGGGGAATCGGTGTGATTCAGCAAGAACGGGAAGCAGCGTCGCCGGCACTGCATTGATGTCTCGGATGAGCATCTCCGCGGGCATCCGCCGCGCGATCTCGCTTGCCGCGCCGGCCCTTGAAAGCTCCGCGGCCTCCATCACATCCACTGCCATGTCAACGTCGGTGATACTCGGGCGGTGGGATGCGTCGATGCTTGACAGGTACGCCTCGAAGTGCCCGAGAACGTGGTCGAACGTCGGATCCTCGAGTTGCATGATTGCATCGAGCGCGATGTCGCCCCCGCCGACTGCCACCTCGAGGTTCGGCGCATTTACCTCGTAACGGCGCGCGACCACGACGGACCGCTGCGCGGCCGGTGGGAGCGCTCGGATATCTGCGAGACTGACGCCGAGTTGGGTAAGCGCAGCAGTCGCTCGCTGGGGCGTACCGTCAGCACTCAGTTCCGTGAGGCGCCCTGGGTTCTCAGCGAGAAGTCGCTTGACGTCGTCGGGTACCTCGTACTCCAGCTCTGGATTCAAGGACTCGAAGGCGGCGACGACGAGATCGAGCTGATCCGCCGCGACGGCGGGTCCTTCAGTATCGATGAACTTGAAGACCCCGTCCCACTGCGCTGCGACGCGACTGATGAGCGTCGCTGGGAGCCGACCACGCTGCAAATAGCTGCGCATGAAGCCGACGGCGGCGGGGTCAGCAACGGCGAGAGCGGCGATGTTCTTCGCCAACCGACCGTCTTCTCGCGCCAGCAGCTGGTCGTAGATCGCGATGTTGAACAGCCCGGTCGATTCGAACGCGCGCGGGCCGCCGAGCTCGAGCACCGCGTCGACGTCCTTCTCGTCGAGTGGGTAGTCGTGATCCGGGGTGTCTGCTTGCAGGTGTTGGATCACGTAGGTCATCGCGGCTGCAGAGGCAATGACGCCGTAAAACTCGGAAGCGTAGAGTGCGAAGTTCCTATCGATCAGCCCTTCTGCGAGGAGGTCGTGCAGAAGCGGGTCGACGGTGCCGCGGATAAGTCTCGAGGAAGAGTCACTCGTCTGTCGCATCAGCAACTGTTGGAAGTCGGCCGTGCGGTACCACTGCAGCTCAGCGCGCGCATCCTCAGAAGCCGCCGCGGTATCGGCGACGACTTGGTCGCTCCAACGCGCCGGGACGGGCACGCCCAGATCCGCAGCGATCTCGTCAGCGGTGAGCTCGAAAAGAACCTCTCCATTCACGACGACCTGCAGAGCGTGGCCGGAGTCGATTGCCGCTTCCCAGAAGCGGGCAGTACTGAGCGCGGCGGGTGCCCAATCGGCTCCGCCAATTCGATAGGTCGCAGTGTGTCCACGCCTATGTACCCGTGGAAGCCAGCGTTCGACAAGATCTTGGAGCGCAGCGCCAAGTTGCTCAGCGCGCGCATCAGTCGCTGCAATCTGCGTACCCTGCTCACGCAGCGCAGCGAGCGTCGCCGACGCAGTATCCATCCCACTCGCGATGATTTCTCGCGAGCGTCGGTACAGCACGTCCAGCTCACTTGATCCGACCCGGATCAGCTCGAACTGCTTCATATGGGTGTTCTTGTAAGCAACAAGCGCGAACAACCCGCTTGAGGTGAGCCCGCCGAGCTTTCCGCCCGCCAGCACACGAGCGTGGAAGACCCGAAACTCGTTCAGGATGTTGCGCAGAAGCCGCATATCTGTCACGTGCTTCGCCACCACGCGGACCGCCTCGAAGGAGATCGCCGAGTCAACCTCGGCGGCCAGATCGAACAGGAGGTCGGCAGACGAGCGGTGTGTGATGAACGGCACGATCGGGACAACGAGCTCGAAGAACTTGGTTCGCTGCGTCGCCGCATCCGACAGTCCGCGGTCGGCCTGCCACACGCCCGGTGCTGCGTCCGGGCCATCCGGCGTATCGCGCGGCACCTCAAGGTCTTCGAAGATGCTGTCCCGGACAGCGTAAACGAAGTGGACCGGACGCTTTCGAAGTTGTCGCGACGTGTTGAGCACGGTGTTGAGCTCACGCAGAGACGCGTAGATTGTCGGGTCCTCGAACCGGTCCAGGTCCTCAATGATCACGATGTCGCGACGAGTCTTTTCAAAGAAGTAGACGATCTCGTCGAGGTACTCATCGAAGTAGCTGCCACCGTCGGACTCCGCGGTCAGGCTCACCGACGTCGCTGAGGTTCCCAGTTTGTCGATTCGGATCCGGTTGTGCAGGAGCGCCATAACCACGTACGCGATCACGCCGGCGATCAACGCTGCAGAAAGCAGCAATGGGACTCGCATGCCCTCGTTGGCGGGGGCGAGTTGGAACGGTGCTCCCCAACCTGTGATCCATAAGGTGAGTGCTATGAGGACAGCGACCAGCGCGGATGCAACCAGCGTTCGCCCTACTGGCAGCCTGCTGATCCTCTTGAACCTCGATCCCGGGACGCGGCTGGGGCGCTCACGATAGAGCAGCTGCTTGACGATCTCCTTCTGGATGTAGTTGTTGAGGTCGTCACCACGCTCAACACCGACGTCGCTGAGCGACGACAGTGAGATCTCAACCACGCGCTTGCCGAGCTGGTCTCGCACGCCCGCGAGCACGCTACTCTTCCCGCTGCCGTACCCCCCGGTCAACGCGATATTCCATACGCGCGCGCGTCGATCGTCGTCGGTGAGCAGGTCGACGAGCTCGTCGCGATAAGTGCCGTGCTGGTCGCTCACGAACCGTGGAACGAGCGACTCGAGCCTCAGTGGACTGGTCACCGTCTCGCTGGCATCAGTCACACCGAACCCCTCAATCGTCCACAGCAAATGGCAGGGATGCCAAGTGCCTGCCAACTACCCGTGGAATATGTCATTTCGGCGTGGAACCTACA
>JAFDWK010000061.1:45845-76032 GCA_018268515.1 Actinomycetota bacterium | reverse complement strand
CTCGCCGAGGAGGCCCCGCTCGCCCTGCTTGCCGGCGGGACGATCGGCGAGTCGGAGACACGGCGCCTGATCGAGCGCGGGCTCCCCGATGACGCGGCGCTGCTGGACGATCTGCTCGCGCTCGGGATCGCGGCGGGCCTGCTCCGCCCCGTCGAGCGCTCGCTGCAGCTGTCGGCCGACGGCGCCGACTGGCTGCGCCTGCCGGGCCCGCGGCGCTGGGCGCGCCTCGTGTCGGGCTTCCGCGCGGCTCTCCCGGATGCGCTGCAGACCGGGGACGGCGGCTGGATCCCCCTGCCCGATTGGCACCAGGAGCACCCCTGGGATCCGGCGTGGCCCGAGCGCGCGGCCGGCCTGATCCGGCAGGCGCGACTGCTCGGGCTCGTCGCGGAGGAGGACGGCGCGGACGATCACGGATCCGACCAGGGCAGCCGGGCGCTCGCTGAGACCCCGTGGGCTCTGGGCCCGCGACGCGGAGCGGATCCGGATCCCTCGGGCCTCGCCGCCTACGTCCCCGCCGAGGTCGACCGGATCTTCCTGCAGAACGACCTCACGGCGATCGCCCCCGGCCCCCTCCTGCCCGCCCTCGACCTGCGCCTGCGCGGGATGGCCGCCCGCGAATCGGCGAGCCAGGCCTCCTCGTACCGGTTCACCGCGGATTCGCTCAGCGCCGCGCTCTCCGCCGGCGAGACGGAGGCGGGTGCGCTGGACTTCCTCGAGGAGATCTCGCTGACCGGTGTGCCGCAGCCGCTGCGCTACCTGCTCGCCCAGAGCGCGACCAGGCACGGCCAGGTGCAGGTCGGAACGGATCAGGATTCCGGGCGCACCCAGGTGCGCAGCGCCGATGCGCACCTGCTGCAGGCGATCGGCGTGGACCAGGCGCTGCGCCCGCTCGGCCTGATCCCCGGGGCGCTCGCGGACGGCGGCACGGCCCTCAGCACCCGGGTCAACCGGGACACCGTGTTCTGGGCGCTCACCGATGAGCACTACCCGGCCGCGCTCGTCGACGCCGCCGGTGCGGTCGAGCGTCCGGTGCGCCATACCGCGGCGAGCGCGCCCGTGCCCCCCACCGACCTCGAGCGCTACGGGGCGCTGATCGGGCGCCTCCGCGAGGCGCGTGAGGAGAACCCCGATGCGGCCTGGCTCGAGCGAGAACTCGAGCACGCCGCGAAGCAGCGCGCGGTGCTCGCCGTCGAGGTCGCGCTTCCCGACGGCACGGCGCGCGAGCTCGCGCTCGAGGTGACCGGCTTCGGGGGCGGCCGGCTGCGCGGCCGCGACCGGACGAGCGACGTCGAGCGCACCCTGCCGATCCGCTCGATCCTCTCCACCCGCGCGATCGAGGACACCGGATCCTGATGCGGCCGTCGACGGCCGCACCCACGGGCGCGCGCCCGCTCCCGGGTGCGACCGGTAGACTGATCCGCTATGTCTGATGGCCCGCTGATCGTCCAGAGCGACCGCACCGTGCTTCTCGAGGTCGCGCACGCCGACGCCGAGAGCGCCCGGCACGAGCTGGCGATCTTCGCCGAGCTGGAACGCGCCCCCGAGCACATCCACACCTACCGGATCACGCGGCTGGGGCTGTGGAACGCCCGCGCCGCGGGGCACACCGCCGAGGACATGCTGGAGACGCTGGACCGCTGGTCCCGCTTCCCGGTTCCGCCGTCGGTGTCGGTCGACATCCGCGAGACGGTGAACCGCTACGGCCGGCTGGTGATCGAACGCGACGACGAGGGCGTGCTGATCCTGCGCTCCACGGATCCGGCCGTGCTCACCCAGGTCGCCGGGAACAAGCGGATCCAGCCGCTGCTCGTCGGCCACCCCTCCCCCGACACCTATGTCGTGGACGCGTGGGCCCGCGGGCAGATCAAGCAGGAGCTGCTGAAGATCGGCTGGCCCGCGGAGGACCTCGCCGGCTACACCCCCGGCACCCCGCACGAGATCACCCTGGCCGAGGACGGCTGGACGATGCGCCCCTACCAGCAGGACGCGGTCGACGCGTTCGCGAAGGACGGATCCGGCGTGGTCGTGCTCCCCTGCGGCGCCGGCAAGACGATCGTCGGCGCCGGGGCCATGGCGGCGACCAAGACGACCACGCTGATCCTCGTCACGAACGCGGTCTCGGCGCGGCAGTGGCGCGACGAGCTCATCAAGCGCACGAGCCTGACCGCCGAGGAGATCGGCGAGTACTCCGGGCAGGTGAAGGAGGTCAAGCCGGTCACGATCGCGACCTACCAGATCCTCACCGCGAAGCGGAAGGGCCAGTACGCGCATCTGTCGCTGCTGGATGAGATGGACTGGGGCCTCGTGGTCTACGACGAGGTGCACCTGCTGCCCGCTCCCGTGTTCAAGCTCACCGCCGACCTGCAGGCGCGGCGCCGGATCGGCCTGACCGCGACGCTGGTGCGCGAGGACGGCCGCGAGGGCGACGTGTTCAGCCTGATCGGCCCCAAGCGCTTCGACGCGCCGTGGAAACAGATCGAGGCGCAGGGCTTCATCTCCCCCGCCGCCTGCTACGAGGTGCGCGTGGACCTGCCGCCGGACGACCGGCTCGAGTACGCCGCCGCGACCGATGACGAGCGCTACCGGCTCGCCGCCTCCGCCCCGGCGAAGATCACGGCAGTGCGCGAACTGATCGCCAAGCATCCTGGCGAGCGCATCCTCGTGATCGGCCAGTACCTGGATCAGCTGGAGGAGCTGTCCGAGGCGCTGAACGCCCCCTCCATCACCGGTGCGACCCCGGTCGATGAGCGCGAGCAGCTGTACCGGCAGTTCCGCGAGGGCGAGATCGAACTGCTCGTGGTCTCGAAGGTGGCGAACTTCTCGATCGATCTGCCCGAGGCATCCGTCGCGATCCAGGTCTCCGGATCCTTCGGCTCCCGCCAGGAGGAGGCGCAGCGGCTCGGGCGCCTGCTGCGGCCGAAGCAGTCCGGCCACACGGCGAGCTTCTACACGCTGATCGCCCGCGACACGGTCGATCAGGACTACGCCCAGAACCGCCAGCGCTTCCTCGCGGAGCAGGGCTACAGCTACACGATCATGGACGCGCACGAGCTCGAGGCCGCCTGACCCCGCCCTCGTTCTTGCGCCTCTTTGTCCGTGAGACTCCAACTCCGCGACGAGACTGCAGACACCACGCGCAGTCTCGTCGCCCAGTTGGAGTCTCGCCGTGATGGAGACTGCTCATGCGGCGCGCGCGAACCACTCCAGAGCGAGTCGCACGACCTCATCGGGCGCATCGTCGGTGAGGAAGTGCGCCGCGTCGTCGATGAACGCCAGCGCGAACCGATCCGCATGCCCCGCGTGATGGCGGCTGATCCGCCGCGCGATCGGCTCGGCGAACGGCCCGTCCTGGTGGCCGAACACGCACAGCGTCGGCGGGTGCAGCCGCATCCGCCGGTAGACGCCGCCCATGAGCCGCATCGAGACGGGGACGACCATGCCGCGGTACAGCGCCGTCACGGCGCGTTCGACCTCGGGCCGCTCATGCACGCGCAGATACGCGTCGATGACCTCGTCCGCCATGGGCCGGGCCGTATAGCGCGGGCCGAAGAGAAAGCGCAGCGAGCGGCCGCGGCGGTGAGTGAGAAGCGCCGGCATGTGCGCGAATGCCGGCATCACCTTCGGGGTGAACGTCATGAACCCCGGCGGCACCGCGAGCTGGACCATCGCGCGCACCCTCTCCGGGTGACGGTAGGAGAGCTGCATCCCCGAGATCGCCCCCATGTCGTGGCAGAGGAAGAAGGCCCGCTCGACGCCCAGGGCGTCGAGCACCGCGACGAGGTCGTCGAGCTGCGACTCCGGCCCGAACCGCGGATCGGCGGCCTCCGTCCAGCCGGATCCGCGCAGGTCCGGGCAGATCACCCGGAACCCCTGCGCCGCGATCGCGGGCGCGATCACGCGCCATTGCCACCAGTGCATCGGGAAGCCGTGCAGCAGGATCACGGGCTCGCCCGCCCCGATGACGGCGACGTGCGTGCGCAGCCCCGGCGTCTCGAGCATCGCGTGGGTGAAGCCGTCCGCCTCCGGCAGCGGGGGCGACCACACGTCCCGGAGAGACCCGGGTGAGGATGCCGGCATGTCCATGGCGAGACCTCCCTGTCGCGCGCGGTGCGGGTCGTCTCACCCGCGCTCGCCACTCTACTACGTTCATAGTACTTATGGATACTATAAAAATAGTGCCCTACGCTCGTCCCATGAGCAGCACGCGCCACCGGGCCCTGGACGCCGCCGTGACCCTGATCGGGACCGAGGGCATCCGCGCGCTCACGCACGGCCGGGTGGACGCCGCGGCCTCCCTGCCGCCCGGTTCGACGTCGAACCACTTCCGCACCCGGGCGGCGCTCGTCGCGGGCGTGATCGAATGGATCGCCCAGCAGGAGCGCACCGACGCGGGTGCCCCGGAGATCCGCGGGCGCGACGACCTCGTGGCGGCACTCTCGCGCATGATCGCCGTGCAGTCGGGCACGCTCGCCGCGCGCACCCGTGCGAGGTATGCGCTGTTCCTCGAAGCCGACGCCGACGCGAGCCGGCCACTGCGGGAGCAGCGCGACGGCATGCAGGAGTGGTTGCGCGGGATCCTGCGCGAGCTCGGCGGGGAACGCGCGGAGCAGGCGACGCCGTTCTTGATGGCGGCGGCCGACGGTGTCCTGCTGCACCGGCTCACCGTGGATCCGGAGGTGCCGGTCGACGAGGTGATCGTCCGGGCGGTGGACGCCGCGCTGCAGGGCTGACGCACCGATCCGGCACCCCGGCGCGACGCCGCGCCGCGAGACTGAGGCGGGCCACGCCCGGGGCGCCCGGCGCGACGCCGAGACCGCTCGCTCAGGCGCGGGGCTCCTCCCCCGGCCGCAGCCCGCAGCGCCAGCAGGGCGCGGCGAGGTCGTCGAGCAGCGCCCCGCATTCCGGGCACACCTTCGACAGCCAGCACGCCGCATCGCCGCCGCGTTCCTCGTCGTCATCCATGATCCGGATGCTACGCCGCCCTGACCGCGAGACTGCATCCCCGCGACGAGACTGCAGTCGACACGCGCATTCTCGTCGCCCCGATGGAGTCTCGCGGTCAGGAAGGGAGGAAAGCGGATCCGAGACGGTCAGGTCTGAGGGGTCACGGTCAGGTCTGCGGAATGACGGTCAGGTCTGCGGGATGACGGTCAGCACGCGCGCCGTGAACTCGGCGAAGGCGGACATGAACTGGCGCAGGAACTCCTCGGTCCCGGGGGTCGTGACGCGGCCGTCGTCGTCGATGAGACCCGGCGAGTAGTGGATGTAGGCCTCGGGCGCGGTCATCTGCCGGGCGTTGAGGAAGCCGAGCGTCCCGCGCAGCGACTGCTGTCCGACGGCCGTTCCGATGGCCCCCATCGACGCGCCCACGACGCCGGTCGGCTTGTGCGCCCACACGTTGTGACCCCACGGCCTGCTGCCCCAGTCGATCGCGTTCTTCAGCGGCCCCGGCAGCGAACGGTTGTACTCGGGCGTGACGAACAGCACCGCGTCCGCGCTCGCCACCGCGGCCTTGAAGTCGAGCGCGACCTGCGGGTAGTCGGCGTCGAAATCGCGGTTGTACAGCGGCAGGTCGGCATAGGAGATCTCGAAGAACTCGAATCCGGCGGGCGCGAGATGGGTCAGCGCGTTCGCGAGGCGGCGGTTGATGGACTCCCGGGAGAGGCTGCCGACGATGACGCCGACACGGTACGGTCCCTCGTGCTCGATGATGTCGATCTTCATGGGTCTCACTCTGCACCCGAAGCGGGCGGATCGTCACCCATCCTGAGCGCTCGCATAGCGGATCCCTAGGAAAGTTCCGCCCCCAATCAGCGCGAACACGGAACGAGTCACCATAATGGGGGCATGACTGAAGCGCGCATCCTGGTCGTCGACGACGAACCCAACATCCGCGATGTCCTCTCCACGGGCCTCAGCTTCGCCGGATTCTCGGTGAAGACGGTCGCCAATGGCGCCGCCACGATCTCGGCCGTGCTGGAGGAGGAGCCCGACCTCATCATCCTCGACGTGATGCTGCCGGACATGAACGGTTTCTCCGTCACCAAGCGCCTGCGCGGCGCGGGATTCACGGCGCCCATCCTGTTCCTCACCGCGAAGGACGACACCGAGGACAAGATCGAGGGACTGAACGCCGGTGGCGACGACTACGTCACCAAGCCGTTCGCACTGGACGAGATCGTCGCGCGCGCCCAGGCCATCCTGCGCCGCACCATGCAGGCCGACGAGGAATCCGTGATCCGCGCCGGTGAGCTCTCGATGGACCAGGACACGCACGACGTGTTCGTCGGATCCACCCCGATCGAGCTCAGCCCGACCGAGTTCAAGCTGCTGCGCTACCTCATGCTCAACCCCAACCGCGTGCTGTCGAAGGCGCAGATCCTCGACCACGTCTGGGAGTACGACTTCAACGGCGACGCCGGCATCGTGGAGAGTTACATCTCGTACCTGCGCCGCAAGATCGATCCGCACACCGAGGAGCCCGTCATCCAGACCAAGCGCGGCTTCGGCTACATGCTCAAGGTGGGGAAGTCCTCGTAGCGGATGGCGAGCAGGCCTGACGCGATCACGCGATGGTGGCGCCGGATCAGCCTTCGGGCGAAGGTCACCGGCGTCACGGTCGGCGTGCTCGCGCTCGGGCTGGTGGTCACCGGCATCGGCACCATGCCGATCCTGCGCAACCTGCTCATCGACAACGTCGAGTCGCAGCTTCCCACCCTCGTCACGAGCGACCTGGCCACCATCACGCCCGACGGCACCGGCGCATTCAGCGTCACCCTGAAGGACGAGACGCTGCGCCTGACCGACTACTTCGTCGCGATCTACAACTCCGAGGGCGCGCTGGTGTACTCCGGCGGCGGCGGCGCCAAGGCCGTCAAGCCCGAGTTCCCGACCTCGTATCCGCTGGCGAGCGCCACGCTCGCGGCAGGACGGACGGATCCGATGGTGCTGCCAGGCGCGGACGGTTCGGAGTTCCGCGCGGCCGTGGCCGTACGCGAGGACCCGAAGACCAACATCACCTACACGCAGATGGTGGCGCTGTCGCTGGACGAGCCCGACCGCATCATCGGCACCTTCTTCGGCGTGTTCACCACCGTCGCTCTGGTCACGATCATCATCGCCGCACTCGCCACCCGCGGGCTGGTGACGCTGGCGTTCCGGCGCCTCGGGCGAGTGGAGTCCACCGCGATGGCGATCGCCGCGGGCGACTTCAGCCAGCGTCTCACCGACCTGGAGCCCACCACCGAGGTCGGCCGTCTGAACGGCGCCCTCAACACGATGCTGGACCGCGTGGACGCCTCCCTCGCGCAGCGCGACCGCTCGGTGCAGCAGATGCGGCGGTTCGTCGGCGACGCCAGCCACGAGCTGCGCACCCCGCTGGTCAGCGTGCGCGGCTACGCCGAGCTGTACCGGATGGGCGCGATCAAGGGCGACGAGGACACCGCACGGGCCATGGACCGGATCGAGAAGGAGGCGCTGCGGATGGGCGTGCTCGTCGAGGATCTGCTCGCCCTCGCGCGCCTGGACGAACAGCGCGCGCTGACGATCGAGCCGCTCGATCTGCGCCCGCTCGCGCAGGACGCGGCGCTGGATCTGCGCGCGGCCGCGCCGGAGCGCCCGGTCACGGTCGTGGACATGACCGCGGAGGTCCCGGCGTCCCCTCCGCCGGAGCCCTCCTCGCATGCGATCACCCGCCCCGCGCCGCCGACGCGCACGGTGCCCGCCCGCGGCCGGATCCCCGCGATCCTGCGCCGCCGTCCTCGCGAGGGCGCCCCCGTGCCGGAGATCGACTTCTCCGAGGCGGTCGTCGCCCCCGTCTCGACGCCGCCGATCGTGCTCGGCGAGGAGAACAAGGTGCGTCAGGTGATCGCGAACCTGCTCGGCAACGCCCGGCGGTTCTCGCCCGGGGACTCCCCGATCGAGGTGGTGGTCGGGGCCGACCGCCACCGCGGGGTGGGCTGGTTCTCGATCGTCGACCACGGCGAGGGCGTGCCCGAGCAGATCAGGGAGCAGATCTTCCAGCGCTTCTGGCGCGCCGACTCGTCGCGCACTCGGGACACCGGCGGCGCGGGCCTCGGCCTCGCGATCGTGGCCTCCATCGTGCGGGCGCTGAACGGGTCGGTGCAGGTCACCGAGACCCCGGGCGGCGGGGCGACCTTCACCGTCGCGCTGCCGCTCGCCCCGCCGCGGGCCACACCCGAGCACCTGCTCCAGGACACCCAGCCGATCGAGCCGCTCGATCTGTCGCGCTGAGATCGCCTGCTTCGATCCGCATCCGGGCGCCGCCGGCCGACTTGTGCACCGGTTGCGTGATCGGCGCCCACGGCCCCCGCCCGCATCCCTAACGTCGGACGCATCCGATGCACCACGACGAAAGGATCCGGAATGTCCGTCTTCACCGTTGACACCGAAGCGGTCTTCGCCACGAAGCTCTCCGTGCACGCGACCGCGGAACGCCTGCAGAGCGACGCGGCCGCGATGATGTCGCAGCTCACGCAGCTGCAGTCCTCCTGGACCGGGTCGGCCTCCGCCGCCTGTCAGAACGCTGCAGAGCAATGGCGCGGGGCGCAGGCGCATGTCGAGCAGGCGCTCGCCGCCATCGCCCTGGCCCTCGGCTCGGCCGGGCAGCTCTACGCGCAGGCCGAAACCGACTCCATGGCCTTGTTCCACTGAGCAGGCCGCCGCTCCGCGCGGCCGGCACTGGTGTGCGCGGCCGGCGCTGGTCCGCGCAGCCGGCACTGCTCTGACCAGCCGCCACTGCTCCGACCAGCAGTCGCCGCCGACGCGGAGAAGCCCCTCCGGACGGATCCGGAGGGGCTTCTCGAAGGGGATGGCTCAGAAGTCCATGCCACCGGACGGGTCGGCCGCCATGGCGGGAGCCTTCTCCGGCTTGTCGGCCACGACCGCCTCGGTGGTGAGGAACAGGCCGGCGATCGACGCGGCGTTCTGCAGCGCCGAGCGGGTGACCTTGGCCGGGTCGATGATGCCCTGCGCGAACATGTCGCCGTACTCGCCGGTGGCAGCGTTCAGGCCGTGGCCCGAGGGCAGCTCGGCGACCTTGTGCGCCACGACGCCGGCCTCGAGGCCCGCGTTGACGGCGATCTGCTTCAGCGGCGCCTCGATCGCGACGCGCACGATGTTCGCACCGGTCGCCTCGTCGCCCACGAGCTCCAGGCCCGCGAGGGCCTTGGTGCCGGACTGGATCAGCGCGACGCCGCCGCCGGGGACGATGCCCTCCTCGACGGCCGCCTTCGCGTTGCGCACGGCGTCCTCGATGCGGTGCTTGCGCTCCTTGAGCTCGACCTCGGTGGCCGCGCCCGCCTTGATGACGGCCACGCCGCCGGCGAGCTTGGCGAGGCGCTCCTGCAGCTTCTCGCGGTCGTAGTCGCTGTCGGTGTTCTCGATCTCGCGGCGGATCTGCGTGACGCGCCCCTCGATCTGCTCGGCCTCACCGGCGCCCTCGACGATGGTCGTCTCGTCCTTGGTGACGATGACCTTGCGGGCACGGCCCAGAAGGTCGAGGGTCGCGTTCTCCAGCTTGAGACCGACCTCCTCGGTGATCACGGTGCCGCCGGTGAGGATCGCGATGTCCTGCAGCTGCGCCTTGCGGCGGTCGCCGAAGCCCGGGGCCTTGACGGCGACGGACTTGAAGATGCCCTTGAGCTTGTTCAGCACGAGCGTCGCGAGAGCCTCACCCTCGACGTCCTCGGCGATGATGACGAGCTCCTTGCCGTCCTGGATCACCTTGTCGACGACGGGCAGAAGATCCTTGATGTTCGAGATCTTCTGGTTCGCGATGAGGATGTACGGGTCCTCGAAGACGGCCTCCTGGCGCTCCGGGTCCGTGACGAAGTACGGGTTCAGGTAGCCCTTGTCGAAGCGCATGCCCTCGGTGAGCTCGAGCTCGGTGCCGAAGGTCTGCGACTCCTCGACGGTGACCACGCCCTCCTTGCCCACCTTGTCGATGGCCTCGGCGATGAGCTCGCCGATCGCCGGGTCGGCGGCCGAGATCGAGGCGGTGGCGGCGATCTCCTCCTTGGACTCGATCTCCTTGGCGGAGGCGAGCAGCTCGGCGGTGATGGCTGCGACGGCCTTCTCGATGCCCTTCTTTAGGCTGATCGGGTCGGCACCGGCGGCCACGTTGCGCAGGCCCTCACGGACGAGCGCCTGGGCGAGGACCGTGGCGGTGGTGGTGCCGTCACCGGCGACGTCGTCGGTCTTCTTCGCGACCTCCTTGACGAGCTCCGCGCCGATCTTCTCGTACGGGTCGTCGAGTTCGATCTCCTTGGCGATGGACACGCCGTCGTTCGTGATGGTGGGCGCGCCCCACTTCTTCTCGAGCACGACGTTGCGGCCACGCGGGCCGAGGGTCACCTTGACCGCGTCGGCCAGGATGTTCAGGCCGCGCTCGAGACCGCGACGGGCCTCCTCATCGAAAGCGATGATCTTTGCCATGAGTTCTGTCGTCCCTCCTGGACGTAGACATTGGGATTAGCACTCAGAACGGACGAGTGCTAAATCCCAGTCTGGCACTCGACCCCTGTGAGTGCAAGCCGTGAGGAGAGCCCCGGCTCAGCCCGCCGACCCGCCGCCGGACGTGTCGGCGGGCGTGGGCTCGGTGGTCGGCGCGTTCTTCGCGAGATCGTGGCCGAGCACCACGGTCAGCTGCTTCTGCCCCGGTACGACGTCGTCGCCGTAGGTGTCGCTCTGGGCGACGTCCTTCGCACCGAGAAGTGCGGCGAGGGCCTGCGCGGCCGGCTTGTCGGCCTCGGTCTTGTAGTAGACCGTGGTCACCGCGAAGTCCTGCGTGTTGGCGTCTCCGGTCGCCACGGCGCTCCCGGCGAAACCCGCGTTGACGATCGTGTCGCGGGTGGTCGCGGCGAGACCCGTCGCACCCGTCGCGTTCAGCACGAGCACGGCGTAGGACGCGTCCAACGGCGGGGTGGTCGCGGTCGCGGTCACCGACGGCATCGGGGTGGGCGCGGCGCTGTCGAAGCTGATCTTGCCCATCGCGAGCATGGCGGCGAAGATGCCGACCGCGATGAGGACGGCGGTGGCGACGGCGGCCCACAGCAGCACGAACCAGCCGCGCATCCCGGGGTTCTCGGCGCGGTGGGCGCCGACGCGCCCCTGCGCGTGCGGGATCGCGTCGAATCGGTCGCGTGCGGATTCAGGCATCCCATGATGTTATCCGGCGCGATGCTGCGGTTTCGGTGAACGACGACGACCCCGGAGGACCGCGCTCCGCCGGCGGACCTCAGCCGACGGACGGCGCCGTGCGCGCGAAACGGCGCGCGGCGCGCTCGTCACGGATCCGGCGCAGCCGACGCACCAGGAGGGGGTCCGCGGCCAGGGCCTGCTCGGAGTCGATGACCCGGTCCAGCAGCTGGTAATAGCGCGCCGGCGTCAGCTCCAGCTCTGCGCGGATCGCCTCCTCCTTCGCACTGGAATGCCCGGGACGGCGCGCCTCGAAGGAGAGGATCACCCGCTCGCGGTCGCTGAGGAGGTCGGTCACCTCTCCAGGCTACGTCGGGCATCGCCGTCGGCCCGGACGGCGCGCGGTCCGGTGAGGACGGCCTCCGCAGCCAGGGCGAGACCCGGGGACGTTGTCGGAGGCATTCGACGTATCCGCGGATCCACGGCCTCGCAGGGCTCCGGGCGCGAGAGAATGGATCCGACCCCGGGAGGATCCATGTCGCAACGCGTGACCAAGACCGATGCCGAATGGCGGGCGGAGCTCGCCCCGCAGCAGTACGCGGTGCTGCGCGAGGCGGCCACGGAGCGCCCCTGGACCGGCGAGCTGCTCGACGAGCACCGCGCCGGGCTGTACACGTGCGGGGCATGCGGGGCGGAGCTGTTCCGCAGCGGCACCAAGTTCGACTCCGGGTGCGGCTGGCCGAGCTTCTACGAGTCGGTCCGGCCCGAAGCGGTGACCCTCATCGAGGACACGACGCTCGGCATGGTGCGCACCGAGGTCCGCTGTGCGAACTGCGGCTCGCACCTCGGCCACGTCTTCCCCGACGGCTTCGGCACACCGACCGGCGACCGCTACTGCATGAACTCGATCGCGCTGTCCTTCCAGCCGGACGATTCCGCCGCCGACGCATGAGCGCCCTCGACGCGGTCCGCCATCGGCAGTCCTGGTCGAAGGTCACCCCCGAGGCACCGACGCACGAGGAACTGCTGCCGCTGGTCGCCGCGGCCGGGCGCGTGGCGGATCACTCGTCGCTGCACCCCTGGCGTCTGATCGAACTGCGCGGAGAAGACCGGGAGCGACTGGGAGCCGCGATCGGCAAGGCGACCGGCGACTCCGGTCCGTCGACCAAGCCGCTGCGCGCGTCTCTGCTGATCGCCGTCGTCGCCAGCTTCCGCCCGAGCGACAAGGTGCCCCGCTGGGAGCAGGAGGCGGTCGCCTCCGGCGTCGCGCACGTGCTCAGCCTGCTGCTGGACGAGGCCGGCTGGGGCGTCATCTGGCGCACCGGTGGCTACACCCGCTCCGACGCGGTCGCCCGCGCGCACGGGCTCGGCCCGCACGAGGAGCTGCTGGGCTGGCTCTATGTGGGCGGAAAGCCCGGCAAGGAACCGGGGCGGCGCCGCATGGTCGACGCCGAATCCGTGCTCGCCCGCATGCCCGCCGTGGGCACGGACGACGCCGACGAGCCGCGCACGACAGACGAGTGCGACGCGAAGAAGGCCGAGAAGAAGGCGAAGAAGGCCGCCAAGAAGGCGAAGCAGAAGGCCCGCAAGAAGGCCGAGAAGGAGCAGCGGCGCCTCAGGAAGGCCGAGAAGCAGAGCTGACCGGGCGACGACTCCGCCACGGCAGCGCGACCAGCACCGACAGCACGGCAGCGAGCACCATCAGGGCGACCTGCCAGGGCGCCGGTCCCGCGGCCGGCGGCCAGATGGCGTCGATCAGCACCGAGACCGTCAGCTGGCCGAGCACGGCGCCGAGTCCCATCAGCAGCACGCCGGTGCGCGCCACGATGACCACGCCGAGCAGGATGTAGGCGGCGCCGAGAAGGCCTCCCAGATACAGCCAGAGGTCGCCGGAGAATCCGGTCGGGAACGGCCGTGGCGATCCCTTGACGAGCAGGCTCAGCCCGGCGGAGATCGACAGCACGAGTACGCCCCCGAGGAAGCTCATGTAGGTCGCTCCGAGTGGGGAGGCGATGCGCTGGCCCAGCCGGCCGTTCACGGCGGACTGGAATGCGATCCCGGCGCCGGTGAGGAACGGCAGCACGAGCATCCACAGCGGCGCGCGCGCCAGCACGTCACCGCCGATGGACACGCCGACGGCGATCAGGGCGAACAGACCGCCGAACAGGCGCCCCGGGGTGATCGCGACCACACCGGCGGGGCCGAGGCCCGCCCGGTCCAGCAGCAGGCCGTGCAGGGTCTGCCCTGCCACGACGCCGACCGTGAACAGCGCGACACCGAGGATCCCTGCGACAAGGCCCTGCGTCGAGACCGTCAGCGCCCCGCAGGCGCCGCCCAGCAGCATCCACCACGGCACGTGGCCGGTGCGGATCCCGCGCCAGAGCCGTCCGAGCACCGCACGCCCCCGGCGGGTCAGCAGCACGGGGAAGCTCAGCAGCACCAGGCCCACGGCGAAGGACACCCATCCGGCGAGGATCCCGTTGTCCAGCCGCACACCGAGCTGGCCGTTCACGCGCGCCTGGATCGCCGTCATCGCGCCGATCGAGACCGCGCCGCCGAGCGCCAGCACGGTCTGCACGCGATTCGGCCGGGGAGGGTGAACGGTCACTGTCCCCAGCCTACCGGGGAGCCGGATCCGGCCCGACCGCGCCGGTCAGCCGCCCGAGATGCCCTTGCGCTCCCGGATCCGTGCGGCGACGTCGGGCGGACAGGCCGGATTTTCTCCTCCTGTCACTGCAAGGCTCCTCCGCCCGGCGGACTCAGTCATGCCCCGAGAAATCAGGGCGCGCAACACATGGTTCGATTCTCCGATGCCGCGCTACTGTCGTCTTGTCCGATGCTGCTCGATCCTGGGGAGGTAGCAGTGAAGGTGGCCTTGATCGACGATCATGAGATCGTCGCCGTCGCCGTGCAGAGCGTGGTGGCACAGACCGACGGGCTGGAGTTCGCGGGTTCGGCTGGCACAGTCGCCGAACTGCTGGCGGCACACCCGGACGTCGACGTCGCCGTCCTCGACCTACGCCTGGCAGACGGATCCTCCCCGGTCGCGAATGTCGAACAGCTGATCGCCGCCGGGGCACGGGTGCTCGTGCTGACCTCTGGTGACAACCCGTATCTGATCCGGTCCGTGGCGAAGACGCCGATCCTCGGCCTCGTCCGCAAGTCCGCACCCATGCCGGTGATCGTCGACACCTTGCGCAGGGTCGCGGCGGACGAGATGGATCTGTCGACGGAACTCGCCTCGGCGATGTCAACGGATCGGGATCTCAATGCGGCACGACTGAGTGCGCAGGAGCAGCGTGTGCTGACTCTTTTCGCGCGAGGGGTGAAGGCTCAGTCCGTCGCCTACGACCTCGGCATCACCGTGCACACGGTCGACGACTACGTGCGCCGGATCCGCGCGAAGTACGCGCAGATCGGCCGCCCTGCCTACGACAAGGTGGACCTGTACCGCCGCGCCCTCGAAGACGGCTTCCTTCCGCTGCCCCCGGTCTGAACAACCATCGAGATGACGAGCTTCATCGCAGCGAGCAGCGTCGAAGCACCCGGGCAGCAGTTCGCATCACGACGCCTGTACTGCCTGGTCTCACTCTCGCTCAGCGTGACGACGCTGCTCATGCTGATCGCACTGCTGCCTGTGGTTCCCGAACAGGCTCACATCGTCGGATCCCTGTACTCGATCGTCGCGATCGCGCTCGTCAGCCTTCCAGCGATCGTCACGATGTTCCTCTTCCGCACGACCGGGATCCGTACATTGAGGGCCGTATGGCGCATGCAGGCGAGCGCGATGCTGCTCCTCTATGCGGTGATGCCGTTCACGCTGGTCACCGGCCAGATACCTCGAGGGCCGAACTCGTTATGGATGTTCGAGATGGAGACCGTGGCGGGATGCGCCGCCGTGCTCTCGTGGCGCGTGAGGCCTCTGATCCTCTACATCGGGGCTTTACAGGTGATCCTGTTCACGGTCGCGATCTTCTTCGGCGAAGGTTCCGTCAGCGGGCCGGTCGTCGGCGACGCCGTGCGATCCCTGATCACGACCGCGCTGTTCAGCGCACTCGCGGTCGCACTGATGCGTGCCGGGCACCTGCTGGACGCGACGGTGGACGCAGCGATCGCCGAATCGACCGGTACGGCACGGGTCGAGGTCGCGCGCGCCGGGCAGCGGACGGTTCAGATGCTGGTTCACGACCGGATCATCGTGGCGCTTCTCGCCTACGCGACCGGCGCCGATGCCGACCGTGCCGCGGCCGAAGCACGGAGCGCTCTCATGTCGATCAGGGCAACACCGGGGCGTGTCGCAGACCGTGAAGGGCTCACCCCGAGACGTCTGGCCTGGGACATGCAGGCGCTGACGACCGCGCTCGATCCTCGGATCCGGTTCGAGTACAGCGTGGAGGGCGAGGATCCGATTCCCGCCACCGCCTCGGCCGCCGTCATCGAGGCGCTCTCCGAAGCCATCCGCAACAGCATCCGTCACACACGCGAGGGCCACGCGGTGTCACGTGAGGTCCGGGCGACGATCACGTCGGATCATCTGGACGTCGTCATCCTCGACGATGGTGTCGGGTTCGACACCGCCTCGATCGGACCCGCCCGGCTCGGCATCCGCCATGGCATCATCCGGCGGCTGACCAGCGTCGCGGGCGGTGGTGCAGAGGTCCGTAGCCGGATCGGCTACGGCACTGTGGTCTCGCTGCATTGGAGGCGACCATGAGCCTGTTCCGGATCTCCACCCCAGAGCACTGGTCACGTCGAGTCCCGGAGGACGACATCGGCCACTTCCTGGGCTTCTTCGGTCGCGGCCCGTGGGTGCTGTATCTGCTGTGCGCCCTGGGTTTCACGTATCTGGCGCTGATCCTGGGCGGTCCATCCGGGCGTAACCCGTTCGGCATCGGGGCGCTGGTACTGGCCCTCGGGATACTGCTGCTCATCGTGCTGCCAGCCCCAACGCCGCTGCCTTTGGCGCGTACGATTCCCCTGGTCGTCACTGTGCCGATCGTGGTGATTGTGGTGACGGTGCAACAGCCATTCCACGACCGGCCCCCGCGATACGACTCCTGGGAGCTCGCCCTGTGCGACCTCATCCTCTTCTGCCTGGTCATCCGTGGCCGGTATCTGGCGGCCTGGATTGGGATGCTGTCGATGCAGGTCGTCGTCTGCTTCTGGAGCACGCTTGTCACCGGCACGATCTGGTACGGCTTCTCGTTCGTCTATACCCAGGCCTTCCCTCTCCTCGCCGCCACGGTCTTCTCGGTCGGGCTGCATCGCACGGCGAGGCAGATCGTGGTGCACCGTGCAGCCGAACGGGAGCGCGCCTCATGGGAGACCCGGCAGTCCGCGGGCGCTCGTGAGATCGAGGCCGAGCTGCACGTGGTCCGGGAGCTGGCCGGCCCCACTCTCGAGGCCATCGCCGCAGGCCGCGGGCCGGACCGTGCCGCAGCCCGCAGCCTCGAGGCCGCCCTGCGCGACCTCATCCGCGGCCGGACCCTCGCCGCGGAGCCCCTCGTCACGACCCTTCGCGTGGTGCGCGAGCGCGGCGCCGACGTGACAGTTCTCGACGACCTCGGAGACAACGAGATCACCGCAGCTGAACGTCACGAGATCGTCACCTGGGCCGCGGCTCAGGTCCTCCGCGCGGAAGGATCCGACCTCACTCTTCGACTCTCGCTCGAGTCCGGATCCCCGACCGTCACCCTGGCCGCGGACGGCGAACTGATCGCGGAGCACGTCGCGGGGCAGACGGACTGACGAGCCCCCAACGACGCCGATCCGCGGCTGCTCATCTACGCATCAGCTCGAGCACACAGGTGTTGGAGGTGTTCGAGGTCACCACGGGTGCCATTCACTGTCGTCGGCGGATGCGAATACATGAGCGCCGGAACTTCGGCTCCCCTGCCACCGGCGTAGTCAAAAGGCTCCTCTGGGCTCTCGTGCCCCGGAATCTCGGGGCTACTCGCTCAAGCACGACGAGGCGAGACTGGCCGCGCCCGTTCCCGACCCGATGGAGGAAACGATGGACATCACGGATCGCTTCATTGACGCGATGACACGCACGACGGAACTCGTCGGCTACGACCAGGAGTACGCGAGATCATGTTCCCGTCTCTACCGCGAGAACGCCGACGCGCTCGCTCCGTTCGTTCACGGCGGCGAGGCGCCCGACCTCGCATTCATCGCGATCGTCCTCGATGGGAGCACTCCGCGAATGGCTCTCGGCGCGCTCATGCCGGATCGCCTGCTGCTCCTCTGGGAATTCGGGATCGTCTCGAGCAAACACGGCTCGGCGGAGGTCCCCTACCGTGCGATCCGCGCCCTCCACTTCGAGCCGACGTCGCTTGACCCCCTGCATGGCGGCAACCCCCTTCTGCGCCTGACGACGGGCATCGACGACTACAGGTTCCTCATCCCGCCGCAGGGCGCGGCGATCGCCAACGCGGTTCGCGATCGACTGGCGGCCGCTGCACCCGCCGGGGCGCTCATCCCCGCCGTCAGAACGCCTCTGCTGGAGCAGGACGCCGACTGGAATGCCGCCGCCGATCCTGCGACCCCCGCGTCGGCGCTCTCCGAGATCGCGAACCGGCGCCGCGATCTGGGGGCGCTCATCGCCATTCACCCGAAGGCTTTCCCGGAACTCGTCCAGTGGTTGGCCGCGTACGGCGATGACTCGGCCCGAGGCGTCGCCCACCAGCGCATCCATGGCACGCCCAGCACCGTGGCGACCGATGTCATCGGAACGCGAGAACCCGACCCCGATCGCGACGCCGTCCATGATCTCCGCACCGGCACCCAAGCTCTCGCCGAGATTGCGCACCGGCGGGCCGATCTGGGCCCCGACATCGCGAGACACCCCCACGCCTACAAGGATCTGTTGACCTGGCTCAGCGCCGAGGGATCTCCTGAGACCCGGTCGACGGCGTGGGCTCGTCTGTATCCCGAGGCGAGCCCGGCCTCCGCGCAGCCGAGCTCCGTCTCTCCCGCCGCACCCAGTGGATGGGAGGCGGCCGGGCGGGCCGCCAGCGCGACGATGAGCATCATCACCACGATCTACGGGATCTTCCTCTTCGTCATCGCCGTCATCGGCCTTTTCGTCGTGCCGGCCGGGTGGTTCATCTGGCTGCTGGTCATCGCCTACGGGATCTACCTGATCCTCCCGGGCTGGAAGCTCGTGATCTGGTAGCGCCGTGCGCTGGTTCTGGGCTGTCTACGCCCGGGTGTACGACACCATCTGGGACAGCCCCCTGACACGTGCCCTCGCAGCGCAGATCGGAGCATCGATTCCCGCAGGCGGGACGATCGTCGACATCGGCTGCGGAACCGGTCTTATGACCCGCGACCGCGACTACCACGCGATCGGAATCGACACCTCGGGGCCGATGCTGCGCCGGGCAGCGGCGGAGGGGCGGATCGAGGAGGCTCACCTCCGTGGCGCAGAGGCGACTGGGCTTCCCGGCGACTGCGCCGATTGTGTGCTGCTCTGCAACGTGCTGCATCTGCACCCAGACCCGGGCGCCGTCCTGCAGGAGGCGCTTCGGCTCTGTCGTCCTGGAGGGGTGTTATTCGTCTGCTGGCCCGTGGACGGTCTCGACGTCGGAACACTGCAGCGGATCGAGAGCGAGCTGGGACGGTCGGTTCTCTCCGGGTACCTCGCCGCCGCGCTGCGCGGGCTCATCGGCGTGATCGCTCAACTCAGCGGCATGTATCGAACGCCGAGTGCGACGATCCTCGGCCTCCTGCGGGGCCTGGCGGAAATCGAAATCGAGGACGAGGCTGTGAAGAACAGTTGCCAGCACATCGTTACGGTACGCCGGACACGATCCAGTGCCCCCTGATCCGGCGCCACGTCGTGATCACACGCGATTCAGCGGCTACTCCCACTTCGCGGCTTTGTCGATCGGCTGATCTGCATTGGGCTGATTGCCGCCGTCGTCGACATGGCAGAAGCGCACAATGTCCATCGCGAGATGAGCGCGGTTGAGCGGACCGGTCGACGCATGGTGCTCACGAAGCATGTTCTTGACGATGTCCGCACGCTGCCCTGACAGAGATGAGCTCACCTCCGCCGGAAGCTTGAGCCATTCCGCACACGTCATGTTCCCGGCGCTTGATCCACCTGCAGAACAGGCAGTGAGCATCGGCACCAGGATCACGAGAATCGCACCCGTCGCTTCCAGCCGCAATCTCTTCATCGCGTCCTCCTTTCCCGTTCGTCAGCGAGATACTGCCCTTTTTCAGCACGCGATACCCAGCCCCGAGATTCCGGGGCAAGAGTCGCGAAAGTCGCGGATGAAACTCCGCCCCCGGAGGTACGCTCCAGATATGTGCGCGAGCTACGGGCTGGATCCGCGTTTCAGCGATCAGGAGCTGATCGAGGAGGCAGACGACGAGCTGATGGAGGGGATCCGCGCCTGGGCGCGACGCAACGCCGACGAGACGCTGCGGCCCACCGGCCGGCTGCTGCGCAACCTCAACCCGATCGTGATCCCTTCGGAATCGGGCGCGCCCGTGCTCGAGCACGCTTGGTGGGGGTTCCTGGTCGGCGGCAGGCCTTCGAAGTTCCCGTCCATCAACACCCGCTCCGAGCGGCTTCGGGAGCGACCGGGCAATCTCAAGAACCGTGCGATCGTCCCGGCCACCAGCTGGTTCGAAATGCAGAAGCCGCAGAAGGCCTGGCACGAGTTCGGCCTCGACGGCGCCCTGTTCGGCATGGCCGCGGTGACGCAGCGCGGGCGCACGGAAGACGGATCCTGGTTCACCTGCTATTCGATCGTGATGCAGCCGGCACCCGAGCGTCTGGCGGCGATCCACGAACGGATCCCGGTGCTGCTGCCGGCGGCGTTCGCGGACGACTGGCTGAACGGCTCAGCCGCACCGGAGCTGATGGACGAGGCGCTCGCCGCGTCCGGTCCGACCATCGCGCGCATCAGCACGGCTCAGCGCCACGACGACAAGGGCTCGGACCGGCTGTTCTGAGCTGCACGGGCGACGCGCCGTGCCGAGGCGTCCGAGCGCGCGAGACGCCCGTGCATCCGAGGCGCGGTGGGCACGAAGCGACCGGATCCCGCGCACGCGCCCGGCCCCCGTTCGCGTGCCGAGCCCGGCGGACGAGCCCGGACCGGCGGACGCGCCCGGACCGGCGGACGCGCCCGGCCCCCGTTCGCGTGCCGAGCCCGGCGGACGCGCCCGGACCGGCGGACGCGCCCGGACCCGGCTGACGCCAACGGCCCCGGCCGACGGCAACGGCCCCGGAGCGGAGCCTCCTGCCGGACTCGAACCGGCCACCTGCGGTTTACAAGGCCGCTGCTCTACCAGATGAGCTAAGGAGGCGAGACGTGGCCGGCGCTGTCAGGCGCACAGCCGCACCCAGCGTAGCAACCCGACGTCGACAGCATGTTCGCTGGCCGAGTGCATACCCTCATCGCATGACGGGGATGTGCGTTCGCCGACTGGATGTCCTGTCGACGCGCGAACCCGGATCCGGATCCCTCGCCGAGTCAGGACGCGGGCGTCGGTGTCGGCGTGGGAGTCACGGTCGGTCCGGGCGTTCCGTAGTACGAGTCGCTGGCCACCGACAGCACGAACTGGCTGAACTCGGCGGCGTCGGTGAGCGAGCCTGCATAGACCTGGCCGTTCACGACGATCGTCGGAGCGCCGGTCAGGGCGGCCTTCTTGGATCCGGGCAGCGGGCCGTCCACCGCGCGCTGCGTCACGTCTTTCACCCAGGAAGCGTAGGTGCTCCCCTCGACGCACGACTGCATGCCGTCGGAATCCTTCACCCCGCTGGAGACGGCGAGATCGATCAGCTCCTTGTCGCTGCGGCCGTCCGTGTCCTGCTTGGGCTGGTCGACCAGGAGCGCGTGGTTGAAGGCGTAGAACACGTCGGGCTGGCGTGCGGCGACGCACGCGGCGGCGGATGCCGCGCGCAGAGAGTACTTCGTGCCGTTGGAGTTCGCAGTCAGCAGGGCGACCGGGTGATAGGTCACGGTCGCCGCGCCCTGGTCGACCCAGGTCGCGAGCTGCTTGGCGTTCGCGCGCTCGAAGTCTCCGGCGCCCGGCGACAGGTAGTCGACGTACACGTGGATGTCCACGGTGCCTGCCGTCGGAGCGGGATCCGGGCTCGGTGATGCGGAGGCGGCGGGCGCGGCGGCAGCCGTGCCCGGGCTCGGCGTGGGCGTCGCCGCCGAGCCGGCGCGGGCGGCCTCGAGGTCGGCTTTGGTCACGACGACGCCGTCCTCCTTGAGGTTCGAGGGCGACAGCGCGGGCTTCGAGACGGCGGAGCCCACAGCCCAGGCCACGGCACCGCCGGCGGCGGCGACCACGACGACCGCGACCAGACCGATGATCGCTCGTCGGATGATCCGTGCACGGGACTGCTGGGCGTTCACCTGCTGGGCCTTCTCCCGCACAGCCGCACGCGAATGCGAGGGTGTGGGGACGTTCGGCGTTTCGTCGCTCGACATCGTTCCTCTTGGTTCCTCGGGACGGGCATCCCTGCGGCCGGCCGCCAACGGGCGCGGCGCGGCACGGGTTCGATGCTAGCCAGGCAGGCTGAGAAATGCCCAGACGGGCGCTGGTCGAAACCTGCGAGGCGCAACCGCCGGAAAGCGCTTCACTGCGACGCTGGACCTCACCGGAATTCTCATGTCATACTGAACCTGGCCCGATGGCGGGCCACGGCGGGTTCACCCTCGTCGCTTTTTCACTACGGATCGTCCGGCACGTACCTGCCGGTGAAGGAGAAGACAATGGCAACTGTGACCTTCGACGAGGCCACCCGGCTCTACCCCGGCGGCACCCGCCCCGCGGTCGACAAGCTGAACATCGATATCGCCGACGGCGAGTTCCTCGTTCTGGTCGGCCCCTCCGGCTGCGGCAAGTCCACATCCCTGCGCATGCTCGCCGGCCTCGAAGAGGTCAACGCGGGCCGGATCCTGATCGGTGACCGCGACGTGACCGACGTCCCGCCCAAGGACCGCGACATCGCGATGGTGTTCCAGAACTACGCCCTCTACCCGCACATGACGGTCGCCGAGAACATGGGCTTCGCGCTCAAGATCGCCGGTGTCGGCAAGGACGAGCGCGCCGCCCGCGTGCTCGAGGCCGCCAAGCTCCTCGACCTGGAGCAGTACCTCACCCGCAAGCCGAAGGCGCTCTCCGGCGGTCAGCGTCAGCGCGTCGCCATGGGCCGCGCGATCGTCCGCCAGCCGCAGGTGTTCCTCATGGACGAGCCGCTGTCGAACCTCGACGCCAAGCTCCGCGTGCAGACCCGCACCCAGATCGCCTCGCTGCAGCGCCGTCTCGGCGTCACCACCGTCTACGTCACGCACGACCAGACCGAGGCGCTCACGATGGGCGACCGTATCGCCGTGCTCAAGGACGGCCTGCTGCAGCAGGTCGGCTCGCCGCGCGACCTGTACGAGAACCCGCAGAACGTCTTCGTTGCCGGCTTCATCGGCTCCCCTGCGATGAACCTGTTCACCGCGGACCTCGCCGACGGCGGCGTGCACTTCGGCACCGAGGTCGTCCCCCTCGACCGTGAGACGGTCGGCGGCGCCACCGGCTCGCAGGTCACGGTCGGCGTGCGTCCCGAGGACATCACCGTGGGCCCGGCCGACGGCAAGGGCCTCTCGGTCACCGTCGACCTCGTCGAGGAGCTCGGCGCCGACGGCTACCTCTACGGTCACTCCGAGATCAACGGCAAGCGCACCGACCTGGTCGCCCGCGTCGACGGCCGCAACCACCCGAACGCGGGCGAGACGGTCACCCTCGCGGCGAACCCGGGCCACGTGCACGCCTTCGACCTCGAGTCGGGCGAGCGCCTGAACAAGAAGCCGATCGCGGCTTCCTGATCATCCGATCGCGACGCGGCGCGGGGGTTCTCCCCCGCGCCGCGTCGTCGTCTCCCCGCCGATCCCCAGAGGAGCACCGATGAAGGACGCGCTGAGCATCACCGCGAGCGCCGTGGATCCGGGTCTGCTGTCGCTGCCCTGGTCCCAGCCGCTGTCGAAGTGGCCGTCCGAGGTGATCGTGTCGCTGCCGAAGGGGCTTTCGCGGCATCTCGTGCGCTTCGCCGATCTGTCCGGATCCGTCGTCGCGGTGAAGGAGACCACCGAGGAGATGGCCCGCCGGGAGTACGAGATGCTCGGCAACCTCGCCCGCCTCGATGTGCCCTGCGTCTCCCGTGTCGCGGTGATCGCGGGCCGCACCGCCGACAAGGGCGAGCCGCTGCCCGCGGCCCTGGTGACCTCGCACCTGCGCTTCTCGATGCCGTATCGGGCGC
This sequence comes from Actinomycetota bacterium, assembly GCA_018268515.1. Lineage (GTDB taxonomy): Bacteria > Actinomycetota > Actinomycetes > Actinomycetales > Microbacteriaceae > Microbacterium. Next base: position 52,598 of record JAFDWK010000061.1, on the reverse strand, counting down.
TGTTCACCCGGGTGCTGCGTCCGGACACCGCCACCCGCCTCGTCGACGCGCTCGCGCTGCTGCTCGTGCGGCTGCACAACGTCGGCTTCTACTGGGGCGACGTATCCCTGTCCAATGCGCTGTTCCGCCGGGACGCGGGGGCGTTCGCCGCCTACCTCGTCGACGCCGAGACCGGCGAACTGCACGAGGAGGGACTGACCGACGGGCAGCGCGCGTACGACCTGGATCTGGCCCGCACCAACATCGCCGGGGAGATCCTGGATCTCGCCGCCGGCGGCCGCCTCGAGCGGGGCGTGGACGCGGTCGCGATCGCCGACGGCATCGTGTCGTCCTACCGGTCGCTGTGGGCCGCGCTCACCGCGCATGAATCGTTCGCGGCGGGCGAGGCCTGGCGCATCACGGAGCGCGTGGAACGGCTGAACGCCCTCGGCTTCGACATCGGCGAGATGTCGATCCAGACCACGGCCAACGGCACCCGCGTGGAGATCGAGCCCAAGGTCGTGGATGCCGGGCACCATCAGCGACGCCTCATCCGGCTCACCGGGCTCGACGTCGAGGAGAACCAGGCCCGCCGGCTGCTCAACGACCTGGACGAGTTCCGCGCCCGTTCCACCAAGAACTGGGCGGACGAGGAGATGTACGCCCACGAGTGGCTCACGCGCGTGTTCGAGCCGGTGGTGCGCGCGATCCCCTACGACCTGCGGGCCAAGCTGGAGCCGGCCGAAGTGTTCCACCAGGTGCTCGAGCACCGCTGGTACATGTCGCAGGCGCAGGGGCGCTCGGTGCCGCTCGCCGAGGTTCTCACCTCGTACATCAACGACGTGCTGCGCCACCGCCGCGACGAGGCCACGATCATGGGACCGCCGACCGAGACCATGTCCCTTCCGGTGATCACCGGATCCGTCCCGCTCGACGACGACGGCGCCGACATCGACTGGCGCGACCTGGTCTGACCCCGGGTCTCGAAGCCCCTATTGACCGCGAGACTCCATCTGGGCGACGAGACTGCGCTGCTGGAGTGCAGTCTCGTCGCCCAGTTGGAGTCTCGCGGTCAGAGGAGAAGCCGGGGTCAGTAGCCGACGGTGAACCGCTCGCGGCTGTGCTTGGCGTTCTCGATCTCGTCGACGAACGCCACCGCGAAGTCGGCGCCCGAGATGGTCGAGTTGCCGTCGGCGTCGCGCACGACCACGTCGCCGCCATCGCGGTACGAGCCGGTGCGCTCGCCCTCGGCCCAGGGGCCGAACACCTCGGCGGGGTGCACGAAGAACCAGTCCAGCGCAGCGTCCGCGTTCTGCAGCACCGCGAGCGAGTCGATGCCCACCTGGGCCTCGTGCTTGTACTCGTCCGGGAAGTCCAGGTCGATCAGGCGCGGTCCGCCGGGCGCCGACAGACTGCCGCCGGCGCCGCCGACGACGCTCACGCGCGTACCCGTGCCGCTGAGCTTGTCGACCAGCGTGGTGAGGGCGGGGACGACCGCCTGCTCCATGTCGCCGCGCGGGGAGAGAGCGGACACCACGACGTCGGCGTTCTCGAAGACGTCGCCGAGCGCGTCCAGCTCGGTCACGGATCCCTGCACGTTCGTGACGCCGTCGACGGGATCCGACGGCTTGGAACGCGAGATCGAGACGACCTCGTGCCCGCGCGAGGCGGCCTCCTGAACGATGTGCCGACCGGCGTAGCCGGTTCCTCCGATGACGACGATGCGAGCCATGCGCGTTCCTTCCGTTCCCGACCCGGCTTTCCTGTGCCGGGTACGGGAGGTACAAGGATCCTGCGCCGCGCGCTATTCCGCGCGATCAGGATCCTGCACGGATGTGCACGGTTGGTCAACGCGATGCGCTGTGGGTCATGCCCTGCAAAGCGCGTCCGAAATCCGAGCGGCGGGCCCGAAGCCCGGGCGGCACACCCAGAGCCCGAGCGGCGGGCCCGCAGCCCGGGCGGGCCGGGGTGTCAGCCCTTGGCGGCGCGGACGGTCGAGACCTGGTACAGCGCGACCGAGGCAGCGATGCCGGCGTTGAGCGACTCGGTGGCCGCGGAGATCGGGATCGAGACGATCTGGTCGCAGGTCTCGGTGACCAGGCGCGACAGGCCCTTGCCCTCGGATCCGACGACGATCACGACGGGGCGGTCCGCGAGCTCCAGCGCCGGCAGCGACACGTCGCCTCCGCCGTCCAGGCCCAGCACGAACACACCCTGCTTCTTGAACTCCTTGAGCATGGACGTGAGGTTCGCGGCGAGCGCCACCGGGATGCGGGCGGCGGCGCCGGCGCTGGTCTTCCACGCGGCGGAGTTCACGCTCGCCGAGCGGCGCTGCGGGAGGATCACGCCGTGCCCGCCGAAGGCGGCGGTGGAGCGGATGATCGCGCCCAGGTTGCGGGGGTCGGTGATGCCGTCCAGCGCGACGAACAGCGGGACCTGGCCGCGATCGATCACCTGCTCCAGCAGATCCTGCGGGTGCGCGTACTCGTAGGGCGGCACCTTGAGCGCGACGCCCTGGTGCACGCCGTCGAAGCCCGCCATGCGGTCCAGCTCCTGGCGGGTCACCTCGAGCACGGGGATCTCGCGGTGCCGGGCGATCGCCAGCATCTCCTTGACCCGGTCGTCCATCTCCACGCGCTGCGCGATGTACATCGTGGTCGCGGGGATCTTCGTACGCAGCGCCTCGAGCACCGAGTTGCGCCCGGTGACGGTCTCGGTGTCGTTCGAGGCCGCCGACGAGGAGACCCGACGGTTGGGGTTGGATCCACCCTGCGTGTTCTGCCCGGCGCCCGATCGCGACCCGGGCCGGCCCTTGCCGCCGGCCGCGGCGTAGCGCTCCTGCGCCGCCTTGCGCTTGCCGGCGACATGCCAGGCGCGGTCCTCGGCCTTCGGCGTGTTGCCGCGGCCCTCGAGCGCCTTGCGCCCGTTGCCGCCGGTGCCCTTGGTGGCGCCCTTCTTCTTGCTGTTGCCCGCTCCGGGCCTGCTCGGCTTAGCCATCGATGCTCCAATGAGTTCCGTCTGGAGTGTCCTCCAGGGTGATGCCCGCAGCGCCGATCGCATCGCGGATGCGGTCGGCGGCGGGCCAGTCCTTGTCGGCACGGGCCTGCGCACGCTGGGCGATCATCGCCTGCACGAGCGCGTCCAGCGCAGTGGTGGTCTTCGCGTCGGATCCGGACGCCTGCCATTCGGGCGAGAACGGATCGATGCCGAGCACGCCGGTCATCGCCCGGACCTGGACCGCGATGAGCTGGGCATCGCCGGGGCGCTCGCCGGCCAGGGCCGTGTTGCCCGCCCGCACGGTCTCATGCAGCACGGCGAGCGCCTGCGGCACGCCGAGGTCGTCGTCCATGGCCGCCGCGAATGCCGCAGGGATCGGGTCGATGCTCGGCGCTTCCGCGGCTTCCTGGCGCGGCGCGGACCAGGCGAACGCCTCCGGCTGCCGGGCGGCCCGCTCCAGGAACGTGCGGATCCGGCCCAGCGCCGCCTCGGCCTCGCTCCAGGACGAGTCGGAGAGGTCGAGGCTCGAGCGGTAGTGCGCCGCGGCGAGCGCATAGCGCACGACGAGCGGGTCATGCTGCGCGAGCACATCGGCGGCGAGGGTGAAGTTGCCGAGCGACTTCGACATCTTCTGTCCGTCGACGGTCACGAGCCCGTTGTGCACCCAGTACCGTGCGAACGCGTCGCCGGCGGCGGTCGACTGCGCGAGCTCGTTCTCGTGGTGCGGGAAGCGCAGGTCGAGTCCGCCGCCGTGGATGTCGAACTCGGCGCCGAGGTAGCGCCGTGCCATGGCCGAGCACTCGATGTGCCAGCCGGGACGCCCGGCGCCCCAGGGCGAGGCCCAGGTCGCGTCGGCGGGCTCTCCGGGCTTCGCGCCCTTCCAGAGTGCGAAGTCCTGCGGGTTGCGCTTGCCGCGCGGCCCTTCGACGGGCTCAGGGACCGGTTCCTGGGCCTCCATCGCGTCGACGGACTGATGGGTGAGGTCGCCGTAGGCGGCCCAGCTGCGCACGTCGAAGTACACGTCGCCGGATCCGTCGGCCGCGGGGTACGCGTGTCTGCGCTCGATGAGGCGTTCGATGAGCTCCTGCATCTGCGGAATCGAGGCCGTCGCCCGGGGCTCATAGGTGGGAGGCTGGATCCCGACCGCGGCATAGGCCGCCGAGAACTCCTGCTCCATCCGGTACGCGAGGCCCCACCACGGCTCGGCATCGGTCGCGTTGGCGAGCACCTTGTCGTCGATGTCGGTGACGTTGCGGACGAACGTGACGCGCCCGTAGCGCCGCTGCAGCCAGCGCCGGAGCAGATCGAAGCTCAGCGCCGCCCGCACGTGTCCGATGTGGGGGCCGGACTGCACGGTGGGTCCGCACACGTACATCGTCACGTTCGAGGGGTCGAGCGGAACGAAGTCGCGCAGTTCCTGCGCGCGCGTGTCATGGAGGCGGATCGTCACCGCTCAAGCCTACCGGGGCGCCCCTGCGAGTTGCGGGGAGTGATGTTCGCTCACGAAGCGGCTCAGGCCGAGCGAACATCGCTCCTCGAAACCGGACGGGGTCAGGGCTGCAGCAGGATCTTGCCCTCGCGACCGGCGCGCAGGTTGCCCTCGGACGCCTCCGCGATCCGCTCGAACGGCAGCACGGCGGAGACGGGGAGGGTGAGCACGCCCTCGCGAAGGCGCTGCAGGAGCTCCCCGAACAGCGCGCCGCGCTGGTCCGCCGGCATCGCTGCGGCCACCCTGGAGCCCCAGAAACCGCGCACGGTCAGCTGTTTGAAGATCACGTCGCCCGAGGAGATCCGCATGGTCGGCGACGCCATCGCGCCGAACACGACGAGCAGACCGCCCTCGCCGAGCATCGCGGCGACCTGACCGCTCGCGTCGCCACCCACCGAGTCGATGCCGGCGCGGATCGGAGCGCCACCGGTGAGGGTGCGCACCTGCTCCGCCCAGTCCTCCGCGTCGGTCGCCACGATGTTCTGCACGCCCTGCGCCTCGAGCTCGGCGATCCCGTCCGCACGACGGACCAGGCTCACCACGTGCACGCCGCGAGCCGCTCCGAGCTGCGCGACCATGCGCCCGACGGCGCCGTTCGCCGCGTTCTGGATCATCCAGTCCCCGGCTGCGAGGCCGAGCGAGTCCAGCACGCTGATCGCGCTGAACGGCATGGATCCGAGCTGTGCCGCCTGCTCATCCGGGATGTCGTCGGGCACCGGGATGAGTCCCGCGGCCGAGGCGAGCACGTACTCCGACCACGCGCCGAAGGCACCGCCGACGGTGACCCGGCGGCCGAGGAGCGCGGCGTCGACGCCTTCGCCCAGCGCGTCGACGACGCCGACCGCCTCGGTGCCGGAGCGGGCAGGCAGCTCGGGCTTGTAACCGTACAGACCGCGCACGGTGAGCAGGTCGTGGTTGTGCACGGTGGCCAGCAGCACGCGCAGGCGCACCTGCCCCGGTCCGGGTTCGGGCGACGGCACGTCCTGCACGGACAGGACTTCGGCGGGATCCCCGAAGGAGGAGTGGACGAGTGCGCGCATGGTGGTGGCCTCTCAATGACGTCTGCCGGGTGCGGCGGATGGCCGCGTCCTCCAGCGTAAGCACATGCGCACCAGGTCGGATCCGAATCCGGAGGATCCCTACGGTTATGGATTCAGCCGTGGGCGATCGGATGCACGAGAGCCACAGCCGTGACCGCGATCCCCTCGCCGCGGCCGGGGAAGCCGAGACCGTCGGTCGTCGTCGCCGACACCGCGACGGGCGCCCCGCCGAGCGCCGCGGACAGCGCCTGCTCGGCCTCGCCGCGGCGGGCGCTGAAGCGTGGGCGATTGCCCTGGAACTGCACGGAGACGTTGCCGATCCCGAACCCCGCCTCGGCGAGGATCTCGACGGTGCGCGCGAGGAACACGTCGCCGTGGGCGCCCGCGTACTCGGGATGCGCGGTGCCGAAGTGCTGCCCGATGTCGCCGAGGCCGACCGCGCCGAGCAGTGCGTCGACGATCGCGTGCGCCACCGCATCACCGTCGGAGTGCCCCTCGAGCGCGGGCTCCCCCGGCCAGTCCAAGCCCGCGAGGCGGAGCGTGCCGCCCGCGGCGAAGGCGTGCACGTCGGTGCCGATGCCGATGCGCGGGGCGACGGCGGCCGGCTGCTGCGGCGGGCGAGGCGCGGGCGCCGCCGCGGCGGAGAGGATCATCCGAGCGCGCTCCAGGTCGTGCGGGGTGGTGATCTTGAAGGCTTCCTCGGAGCCGGGGATGTGCCGCACCGCGCCGCCGGCGGCAGCGAACAGCGCCGCGTCGTCGGTGTGATCGGCGCTCTGCGCGCCGGCGTGGGCGTACGCGGCCACGAGCTCGGATCTCGGGAACCCCTGCGGAGTCTGGGCGGCGGCGAGCTCGGAGCGGTCCACGGGGGCGATCACGTCCGCACCGTGCACGCGCTTGAGGGTGTCGACGACCGCAAGAGCGGGGATCACGCCGACCCCGGGTGCGACCGCGGCGGCGACCGCGGCGAACTGGACGGCTGGTGTGAGCGCGCGTGCGGCGTCGTGCACGAGCACCGTGTCGATACCCGTGGTGAGCGCGGCGAGCCCCGCCGCCACGGAGAGCTGCCGGGTGTCGCCGCCGACGACCACGTCCACCGACGGCGAGCCCCCGCCGCTCGCTGGTCGCGGGTGGTCGCTCTGCGCGCCGGACGACCGCGGTTCCCCACCGGTGAGCGCACGTTGTGCGGCGCGGACGATCGCGTGCGCCTCGGCCTCGCGCCCCTCCGGGACGACGAGGATCACCTGGGCC
>JAFDWK010000061.1:44979-45781 GCA_018268515.1 Actinomycetota bacterium | reverse complement strand
GTTCCGGATCCCGCCGCCACGACGATCACGGCGGTGCGGGCGAGCGGCGGAAGAAGGTCGGTCACGCTCTCACGTTAGCGCCGGATCCCCACTCCCCTGGATCCGGATCCGGAGCCGATCGCCGTGCGCGCGGTCTCCGCGGTCCCCGGCTGGGGCGCGCGGGCCGGTGCCCCGCATGCCGGGTGCCCTCCCGCAGTCCGGCCCTTCGACAGGCTCAGGGACCGGCGGCTGCGTCGGCTATCCGGGTCCCGGAGACCCGGATGATGACCGTGCTGTACTCCGGCGCCCGGGCCGGCACCGGCTACATCGACGACATCGACTCCGGGGTCATGACGCCGGGGCCCTGAGCGCGATCCGGAGCTACCAGCGCTCGATCTGATCCGCGCCCCTGGGCATGGAGAAGGGGTGGACGCCGTCGGCATCCACCCCTTCTTCGAACAGAACTCAGGAGGCGAGGACCTCGTCGAGCAGCGCCCCGGCCTTCTCCTCGTCGATCTTCTCCGCGAGCGCGAGCTCGGAGGTGAGGATCTGACGGGCCTTGGCCAGCATGCGCTTCTCCCCGGCGGAGAGCCCGCGGTCCTGATCCCGGCGCCACAGATCGCGCACGACCTCGCTGACCTTGATCACGTCGCCCGAGGCGAGCTTCTCGAGGTTCGCCTTGTAGCGGCGCGACCAGTTGGTCGGCTCCTCGGTGAACGGGGCGCGCAGCACCTCGAAGACCCTGTCCAGGCCCTCCTGGCCGATCACGTCGCGCACGCCGACCAGGTCGACGTTCTCCGCAGGCACCTCGATGATGAGGTCT
>JAFDWK010000061.1:37911-44942 GCA_018268515.1 Actinomycetota bacterium | reverse complement strand
CGGCAACCTCCAGGATACCACAGCGGGAATGCGCTAAGGTTCGCGCCCCCGGCGTCCGGCGCCGCTCATCCCCGCGCGCGAGCCCGACCGTGCGGGGCAGCGCCGTTCCCCTAGAATGGTGCTGGATCATCACGTGAATTTTCTGGAGGACCCGTGAAATCGCGCCTTGCTGCGTCCATCGCCCTCAGCGCCCTCGTCATCGTCGGCGCCACCGGGTGCTCGATGATCTCGCCGCAGGCGACCACCATCGACTACTCCGCCTCTGACGGCGCGAACGTCCCCAAGAGCGGACCGATCGAGGTGCGCAACGCCTTCGTCGTGGTCGACGAGGCGGGCACCACCGGCAACCTCATCGCGGGCCTGGTGAACACCACCGCCGACGCCGCGACGATCCACATCTCCATCGGGGGCGGCGTCAGCCAGAGCGTGCGCATCCCGGCGCACAAGTCGGTCAGCCTCGGCGGCGACGACGCGGCCCCGCTGACCTTCGAGAACCTCGACACTAAAGCCGGCGCGATCATCGAGGTCTACTTCCAGTCCGGCGACGCCGAGGGCATCAAGTACGGCATCCCGGTGCTCGACGGCACCCTCCCCTACTACTCGAAGCTGGTGCCGACTCCGCAGCCCAGCCCGGCCACGAAGCCGGTCGCGCCCGCCGTCGAGGTCACCCCGACGCCCAGCGAGACCCCCGTCGGCTGAAGCCCGCACGACGTCCGAGAGCCCCCGGCATCCGCAAGGATCCCGGGGGCTCTCGCATCGAACCGGCGCGGTCGGAGGCTCAGCCCTCGAAGCGGTAGCCGAGACCGCGCACCGTGACGAGCATCACCGGCTCCGAGGGGTTCTCCTCGATGCGCGAACGGATCCGCTTGATGTGCACGTCGAGCGTCTTCGTGTCACCGAAGTAGTCGCTGCCCCAGACCCGGTCGATGAGCTGCCCGCGGGTCAGCACGCGGCCCGAGTTGCGCATCAGCACCTCCAGCAGCTCGAATTCCTTGAGCGGCATGTTGATGACCTCGCCGTCGACGGCGACCGTGTGCCGGTCGATGTCCACGGTCACCCGTCCTCCCTCGAGGATCCGCTCGTCGATGTCCTCCTCGGCCTGCACGACCCGGCGCAGCACCGCGCGCATCCGGGCGAGCAGCTCGCGGGAGGAGTACGGCTTGGTNNACGTAATCGTCGGCGCCGAGCTCGAGACCCACCACGATGTCGACCTCGGAGTCCTTCGCGGTGAGCATGATGATCGGCACGGCCGACGTCGTCCGGATCTGCCGGCAGACCTCGGTGCCCGGCATGCCGGGAAGCATCAGGTCGAGCAGCACGATGTCGGCCCCGCCCTCGTGGAACAGGGCGAGAGCGGTGGGACCGTCCTCGGCGATCTCGACCTCGTAGCCCTCCCTGCGCAGCAGATAGGCGAGCGGGTCGGCGAGATCGGGCTCGTCTTCGACGAGGAGGATGCGGGTCATACGAGTTCTCCGGTATCGGTGCGGATCGGATCCGCGTTCGCGGGCGTCGACGAGGCGGGCAAGGCCTTGCGCCCCGGCCGCTTCTTCTTGCTCTTGTCCTTCTTCGGCTTCTTGCGTCGCCCCGTGTCCGCATCGACATCGGGGCCGGTGATCTGCGGCAGGCGCATCGTGAACGTGGATCCCCGGCCCGGGCGCGACCACAGCCGCACCTCGCCGCCGTGCCGCTGCGTGGCGTGCTTGACGATCGAGAGCCCGAGCCCGGTGCCGCCGGTGCGGCGGGAGCGGGCTTCATCGGCGCGGTAGAACCGCTCGAAGATGCGCTCGCGGTCGGCTTCGTCGATCCCGATGCCCTGGTCGGAGACGGAGATCTCGACCACCCCGTCGTCAACGCGCACGCCGACGCCCACGCGGGATCCGCGCGGCGAGTACAGGATCGCATTGGCGATGAGGTTGCCGACCGCCTCGATGAGGATCTGCGCATCGCCCTGCACCCAGGCGCCCCGATCCCCGCCGCGGGTGAGTTCGACACCGGCCGAGACGGCCTGTACGGCGTGCGCCTCGACGCTCGCCGCGATGACCTCGTCGATCGCGACGGGGCCGAATTCGCCGAGCCCGTCGGCCGACTGCAGCCGGGACAGGCTCATGATGCGTCCGGTGAGCTGGCCCAGCCGTGCGGCCTCGGCCTGGATCCTGGTCGCGAAGGCCCGCACCTGCGCCGGATCCTCGGCGGCCGACTCGATCGCCTCGGCCAGCAGGCTCACCGCCCCGACCGGGGTCTTCAGCTCATGGCTGGTGTTGGCCACGAAGTCGGTGCGCATCTGCTCCAGGCGCTCCTGCTCGGTGACGTCGCGGATGATGAGCAGGCTCAGCCGCGGCCCGATCCGGCTCGCCCGCGCCGCGACCAGACGCGGATCGAGATTGCGCCCCCCGCGCGTCAGCCGCAGCGTGCTGCGCTGCGAGCCGCCCTCGCGTACGGAGCGCACCAGCTGGCGCAGCTCGGGGTTCTCCAGCGTCGCGCCGACCCGGATGCCGAACCGCGCGGCGGCCGTGCTCGCTGCGGTGACCATCCCGGAGGGGTCCACCGCGCAGGCCGCATCGTCCATGGCCGCCAGCACGTCCGTGAGCCCGTCCGGCAGCTCGCTGGACGCATGCTGCTCCGCGGCCGTCCGCGCCCGCATCGCCGCCACGATCATCGCCGCGATGCCCGCGCCGATCACGGCCCCCAGCCCGAGGGCGAGTAGGGCGAGCAGAGTGCTGTCCATGCTCTCCAGCGTAGAGGTCGTTCACCCTCCGGATCGGCGGGTTCCGGCCCGTCGCACCCCCTCGCGCGCTACTGTTCACGGGGACGGCACCAACCGTTAACCTTCGCCGAACACAATCGGCACGTGCGCGTCACGGCTGTGGCGTGCACCGCCCCGTGCCCGCGACGCGGGCCGCCGTGCGACCCCGACCGAGCGGAGCCAGGGGTCACCGAACGAAAGGTGCGCAGCCATGCGCGAAGTCTTCCACCAGTCCCTCGAGGATTTGCAGACCCAGCTCGTCGAGATCGCCGACCTCGTGGCCGTGTCGATCGAGAAGGCCACCCGTTCGTTCGCGACCAGTGACGTGGCCCTCGCCGAGGAGGTCATCGCCGACGACGCACGCATCGACGAGCTCGCCCTGGCCCTGGACGAGCAGGCCATCGAGATCCTCGCCCGCCAGCAGCCGGTCGCCCGGGATCTGCGCATCGTCGTCACCGCGCTCCGCGTGAGCGCGTCGCTCGAGCGCATGGGTGACATGTCCGAGCACATCGCGCAGCTCGCCCGGCTGCGCTTCCCCGAGCGCGCGATCCCCAAGGGCCTGAAGGGCACCTTCACCCGCATGGGCGAGCTGGACGTCGAGATCGCGCGGACGCTCGCGGAGCTCCTGCGCACGCAGGATCTGCGACTGGCCGACACGATCCGCAACGCCGACGACGACGTCGACGAGCTGCACGCCAACGTCTTCGAGAAGGTGCTCAGCGACAACTGGAAGGGCGAGGCGGGCGCGACCGTCGACGCGACCCTGGCCAGCCGCTACCACGAGCGCTTCGCCGACCACGCGGTCGCCGTCGCCAAGAAGGTCGTCTACCTGGCCACCGGCGACTGGGCCGTCGACGAAGAGGACATCGCCCTCGCCGTCGAGGCGCAGGTCGAGGCCGAGAACGGATCCGGCCTGGCCTGATATGTGCTGAGTTCCGTCAAGTGGGCAGGGTGAAGCGCCCGTCGGTCTGGCCGGCCCGTTGAGATCCGCGCCGCCGTTCCGGCCGGGGCGGGTCTCTCGCGTTTCGGGAGGATCCGCGCCGACGCACCCCGCTGGCAGGCGCCCGAGACGACGAATCCCGCCCCGAACCGGTCGCAGAACCGGTCGGGACGGGATCGACGTCGCTCTGCTGTTACTTCTTGCCCTGGTTCGCGACCGCAGCGGCGCCCGCGGCGGCGGCCTCCGGGTCGAGGTAGCGGCCGGGGCCGGTGGGGAGGTTGTCGTCGTCGAGCTCGTAGACCAGCGGGATGCCGGTGGGGATGTTCAGCTCGGCGATGTCGTCGTCGCTGATGCCCTCGAGGTGCTTCACGAGACCGCGCAGCGAGTTGCCGTGCGCCGTGACGAGCACGGTCTTGCCGGCCTCCAGGTCAGGGACGATGGCCGAAGCCCAGTACGGCAGGAGACGGTCGATCACGAGCTTGAGGGATTCGGTGCGCGGGACCTCGCCGTCGATGCCCGCATAGCGCGGGTCGCCCACCTGGCTGAACTCACTCGCGTCATCGAGCGGGGGCGGCGGCACGTCGAAGGAGCGGCGCCACAGCTGGAACTGCTCGGGGCCGAACTCCTCGAGCGTCTGCGCCTTGTCCTTGCCCTGCAGAGCGCCGTAGTGACGCTCGTTGAGCCGCCAGGAGCGGGTCACCGGGATCCACAGCCGGTCCGCGGCATCCAGCGCGATGTTCGCGGTCTGGATGGCGCGGCTGAGCAGCGAGGTGTGCAGTACGTCGGGCAGGATCCCCGACTCGGCCAGCAGCTCGCCGCCGCGACGGGCCTCGTTCTTGCCCTGCTCGGTCAGGCGGACGTCCACCCAGCCGGTGAACAGGTTGAGTTCGTTCCATTCGCTCTGGCCGTGGCGGAGCAGGATGAGGGTGCGCGTCATGCTCTCAGCCTACGGCGTGCGCCGCGTGCGTCCGACGCCGAGGCCGCCGCATGACAGAGCGTCCTTAGAAGGCGCATAGCAGGCGCACAGGACAGGACCCGGTCGACCCGAGAGGATCCTCGAGACAGCCCCGAGAGAGGATCCGGACATGAGCACCTTCCCCGACCCGACCCGCACCCCCGACGGCCCCGCCTACGAAGGCCGCCTGCTCGACCGCCCCGAGGAGGAGGTCGTCGACCAGGGCGCGCCTTTCGACATCCGCACCCTGATGTCGCGCCGCATGGTGCTGAGCCTCGTGGGGCTCGGCGCGGGCGGCGCGGTGCTGGCGGCATGCGCCCCGGCGGTCTCCACCGCCGCCTCGACCGCGTCGGCGACGCCGATGCCCGCGGTCACCAGCACTCCCGGCGCCACGGCGGCGACCACGACCGCGGCCCTGCCGGCGGCGGAGATCCCCGATGAGACCGCGGGTCCCTACCCCGGCGACGGCTCGAACGGTCCGGACGTGCTGACCGACTCCGGCATCGTGCGGCAGGATCTCCGCTCCTCGATCGGCGGCGGCACGACCGCCACGGGTGTGCCGCTCACCTTCTCCCTGAACGTGCTGGACATGGCGAACGGAGACGCGCCGTTCGCAGGCGTGGCGGTCTACGCCTGGCACTGCAATGCGGCCGGCGGGTACTCGATGTACTCCTCTGGCATCGAGAACGAGACCTACCTGCGCGGCGTGCAGGTCGCCGACGCGGACGGACGTGTGTCGTTCACCTCGATCTTCCCCGGCTGCTATTCCGGCCGCTGGCCGCACATCCATTTCGAGGTGTATCCGACCGCCGCCGACATCGCCGATTCCGCGAACGCGATCGCCACGTCGCAGATCGCGCTGCCGCAGTCCGCCTGTGATGCGGTGTATGCGACCGGCGGGTACGACGGCTCGGCGCAGAACCTGGCGCAGATCTCCCTCGCCTCCGACAACGTGTTCGGCGATGACGGCGGCGCGCTGCAGATCGCCGCGACGACCGGCGATATCACCGCGGGCTACACCGCGGCGCTCACGGTGCGGGTGGACACCCGGACCGCGCCGACGGGCGGCTCGATGGGCGGCGGGCCGCGCTGACCCGTGTACCGTGCGGCAGCGGGTCAGGAGTGCTCCGCCGGAGCGCGACGTCGCGGTGCACGGATCAGGGCCGGCTCCCGGCGCGTGCCCGGATCACGCCGGCTCCCGGCGCGTGCCCGGATCAGGGCCGGCTCCCGGCGCGTGCCCGGATCACGCCCCGGAGCGGGCAGGATGGATCCATGGCGTCCTCTCCGCTCGGCCGGCCCACCCGGGGCACGACCGGCACGAACCGGCTGCGGCGCAACGACCGCTGGATCGCCGCCTCGCCCGCGTTCCGGCGGGCGGCGGATCCGCTCGTGGTCGATCTGGGCTTCGGCGCCAGCGGGGTGACGGCGTTCGAGCTCGCCGCACGGCTGATGCGCGTGCGGGCCGATGCGGAGGTTCTCGGACTCGAGCTCGATCCCGCACGCGTGGCCACGGCCCGGGCGCAGCTCGCCGAGCTCCGCGACGGTGCCGGTCACTTCTCCGCGGATCTGCCGGTGACCTTCGCCCGGGGCGGGTTCGAGGTGCCGCTGCCCTCGGGGCGCCACCCCGCGGTGATCCGCGCCATGAACGTGCTGCGGCAGTACGACGAGACCGATGTGCCGGACGCGTGGGCGCGGATGGCACGGCGCCTGGCACCGGGCGGGCTGCTCGTCGAGGGCACCTGCGACGAGATCGGACGCATCGCGAGCTTCGTCGATGTGGATCCGGCAGGCTGCCCGCAGCGCTTCACGATCTCACTGCGCCTCGCGGACCTGGAGCGACCCTCGATCGTCGCGGAGCGCCTTCCCAAGGCGCTCATCCACCACAACGTGCCGGGCGAGCGGATCCATGCCCTGCTCTCGGATCTGGACCGCGAGTGGGAGCGCGCTGCCCCCCTGTCCACCTTCGGCGCCACGCAGCGGTTCCTGGCCGCCGTCGCCGGGCTCCGCGCCGCCGGGCACCCCGTGCTCGGCACACGCGCCCGATGGCGCCTCGGCGAGCTCACGGTGCCGTGGAGCGCGGTCGCTCCGGGCTGATCCTTCCGCACAGCGACCGATGGGAACGACTTCTGCACGGATCCCGCGGATGCTCCCCGTGCACGCGACCGCAGTTCTACGCTGGCCCTCATCGTGCAGGACGCGCAGAATGGAGGCATGTACATGTCCACGGACACCCTCACGCTGATCGGCAGCGGGCTCGGCGGCCTGCTGACGCTCGGCATCGCGATGTTCGCGGGTTTCGCATGGGTGATCCGGCGCATGGACGCGATGGAGACACGACTCGTCGCACGCATCGACGGCGGCGATCTGCGACTCGACGCTCGGATCGACGGACT
>JAFDWK010000061.1:0-37805 GCA_018268515.1 Actinomycetota bacterium | reverse complement strand
GCCGTCGAACATGAGCTGACCGAGGTCAAGATCGCGGTGGCACGGATCGAGGGTCCGCGACCCCGACTCATCGTGGAGCGCTGACCCCAACCCGCGGGCATCACCCCTGCGGGAACTCCGCCCCGGTCAGACGCAGCAGCGGACGCGCCTTGACCCCGGTCTCGGCGTACTCCTCCTCCGGGTCCGAGAGCGAGACGATCGCCCCGCCGACGCCGTAGTCGAGGCCGCCGTCGTGCGCGACAAGGGTGCGGATCACGACGCTGAGATCGACCGAACCGTCGAAGGAGAAGTACCCGAGGGCGCCGCTGTACAGGCCGCGCGGACCGTCCTCGAGCCGATCCAGGATCGCCATGGTGCGCCGCTTCGGCGCGCCCGTCATCGACCCGGGCGGGAACGCGGCCCGCACGCAGGCGACGGGCGAAGCCGCAAGCCGGGAGCGCACGGTGCTCACGAGCTGATGCACGGTCGCGTAGCTCTCCACCCGGAACAGGCCGTCCACCTGGACGGATCCGAGCTGCGCCGTGCGTCCGAGGTCATGGCGCACCAGGTCCACGATCATCAGGTTCTCCGCGCGGTCCTTCTCGCATCCCGCCAGCTCGGCGCGGATCCGCTCGTCCTCCTCCGCGGTCGCGCCGCGCGGGCGGGTGCCCTTGATCGGGCTGGACTCGACCGCACCGTCCGCGCTGATCCGCAGGAAGCGCTCCGGCGACGTGCTCAGCATGCTCACCCCGTCGATGCGCAGGAATGCCCCGAACGGTGCCGGGTTCTGCGCACGCAGCGTGAGATAGGCGGCCAGCGGATCCCATCCGTCCGGCGCGGGCGCGTGCAGCAGATTGGTCAGGCAGACCTCGTACGTCTCGCCCGCCGCGATCTCCTCCTGGGCCGCGGCGATGCGGCCCAGGTATGCGGCGCGGGAGTGCCGGGCCGCGAGCACGAGCGGCGGGGCGACGGGCGGATCCGCGGCCACGACCGGAACCGCGACACGATCCGCGACCGGATCCGTCTGGAGCGCCGCGATGCGGCTCGCCATGTCATCCGGCCAGGCGTCGTCGTCGAAGGCGAGGAGGTGGATATGCTGCGTCTCGTGGTCGAGGACCAGGGCGCGGTCGAGCCGCACGAGCATCGCGTCGGGGGTCGCGGCACGGCGCCCGTGCGATGATCCTGCCTCCGCGCGCAGCTCGTAGCCGAGGGCGCCGACCCAGCCGAGCGCGAACGGCAGGTCCGTCGACGCGGTGACGGTGGCCGAGAGCTCCGCGTCGAGCCAGTCGAACACCCCGGAGCGGATCACGCGCTCCGTCCCGCCCTGGCGCACGGTGACGGTGCCCGCCTGCACATCGGCCAGCGCCGTGGCCAGATCGTCCCCGCCGCCCAGGATCGAATACCGGGCGCGGGCGTCCCCCGGACGGTTCCCGTCGAGCCAGACGGCCTGCCCGGCATGGCCGAACAGCTCTGCGAACAGCCGTGCCGGGTCCGCGACCAGCGGGAGCGAGCGCCGCCGCACGGTGCGCACGGCCGCCCGGCGCGACACCGGCGCGCTCGCGCCGTCGCCTGTGTCATCGGAACCGCCTCCGCCCGTCGCGCCGTCGGAACCGCCGCTGTCCGGTTCTCCGACCGCCGATTCGCCCACCGGCGCACGCTCCGGCCCTGCCGGCGCGGCTGCCAGCCTGGTCCGCCCTGCGGCCGCTTTCCGCGCGAACGCGACGAAGTTCGCCATCATGCGGGTGCCGTCGTGGGTGCCGATCGACTCGGGGTGGAACTGCACGCCCCACAGCGGCAGCGTGCGATGCCGGAGTCCCATGATCACGCCGTCATCGGCGCGCGCCGTGACGACGAGGTCGTCCGGCACATCCTCGACCACGAGCGAGTGGTAGCGCACCACCTCGAGCGGCGACGCCAGACCCCGGAACGGCCCGGTCCCGTCATGCCGGACCGGCGACGGCCGCCCGTGCCGCGGCTCCGGGGCGCGCCGCACCGCGGCGCCGAACGCATGCCCGAGCCCCTGATGCCCGAGGCACACGCCGAGCAGCGGGATGCCCCGCTCGGCGGCGATCCGCAGCGCATCCGCGCAGATGCCGAAATCCGCCGGCACGCGCGGATCCCCGGGGCCCGGCGAGAGCACGACCGCGTCGTACTGGTCGAGCACGGCCGGATCCCACCCCTCCCAGTCGTTCTGCACGACGGTGGGCGCTTGCCCGGCGGTGGCCGCGATCTGGTGCACCAGGTTGCCGGTGAACGAGTCGTAGTTGTCGATCAGGAGGATGCGCAGCGGACCGAGCGCGCCGGCCTCGGCCCTCGGAGAGGCCCCGGCAGACGGAGCGGCGACGGCCGTCCGGTCCGCGAAGTCCGGGCACGTCGGAGGCGCCGGGTCAGGGCTCTCCGGCGGAGGGCCCGACCGCGAGGGTGCGGACTCCGACGCCCCCGGTGGAGACGTCCGCATCAGCGCGCGTCGCGCGGATCCGGCGCCGAGGGGCGGCGTGACAGCCGCGTCAGCCGTGGCACGTCGGCGGTGGCTCCGGCGTCGGCGGGCACGATGACCTCCTGCGCCGCCGCCACGTCGCCGTCCGGGGTGCGCACCACGAGGTCGCCGACGGGGGCACGCCGGGACAGGATCGCCAGTGCGATCGGCCCCAGCTCGTGGTGCCGGGCGGACGACGTGATGTGCCCGACCTCATCTTCGCCGGAGCCGTCGGCGGTGCGCACCAGCACGGGCGCGCCGGGTTCGGGCAGCACGCTCTCGCTGCCGTCCAGGTGCAGGGCGGCGATGCGCCGCGGCGGGTGGCCGAGGTTGTGCACCTTGGCCACGGTCTCCTGTCCGCGGTAGCAGCCCTTGTTCAGGTGCACCGCGGTGCGGATCCAGTCCGTCTCGTGCGGCAGGGAGCGCTCGTCCACCTCGGCTGCCCAGCGCGGGCGCCAGGCGGCGACGCGCAGCGCCTCCGCGGCGAGCGCACCGGCCCAGGCCGCGTCGGGGTCCGCGGCGAGCGCGGCGGCCGACGCCTCGTCGAGCACGGCGGTGCGCCAACGGTAGTCGGCGCCGGGGTGCCGGCCCTCGTGGTACTGATGTCCGCCGGGCTGCACGGCCGGCCACGGGTCGGTCCACACGACGGCGACGCCGTGCGGGGCGAGCGCGGCGCTCTCGGCCCGCTGCTCCGCGCCGCCCCCGGCGAAGAAGCCGGCCACGCTCAGCTCCGCACGCACGACGACGGTGACATCCGCGCGGAACACCATGCGCCCGAGCCACGCGGCCAGGGGCTCGGCGTCGGCGGCGTCGGCGATCAGCCACGTCGAGGCGCCGTCGTCGAAGACCGCGGCGACGTGCTCCACCCGCCCCTGCGGATCCAGCACCAGCAGCTCGGTGCTCTGTCCGGCCTGCAGCCGCGCGACAGACTGCGAGGTGATCGAGTCCAGCCAGGTCAGCCGTTCGGATCCGGCCAGCTCGATCACGGTCCGGTCGCCGAGCGGCGCGAGCGCGTCGCCGCGCTCCAGGGCACGCTGTTCGCGGATCGGGTCCCCGAGGTGCATCACGACGTCGCCGTCCGCGATCGCCCCGTCCAGGGCGGGAAAGCGCGCCACGATCAGACCTTCGCCAGCCGCGCGGAGGCGTGCGAGCCGAGCCCCGCACCGAGAGCGGCGATGTCCCACGCCCACAGCAGGTGCCCGTCGACCAGGCCGTACATGCGGGTGGCCGCACCGTAGTCCTTGGCGCCCGAGGCGCGCACGATCGCGTCCGTGGCGATGTCGATGCGGGGTCCGTCGATGCGGCCGAGGTAGAGCTCGAGCACGCCGTCGGAGTGCGCGAGGGAGACTTCGATCGCGAAGCCGCCCTCCGCCAGGCGCAGGGCCTCGACATCGTCCACCGTGCGCGCCGTGCCCCGGCTCTCGCGCGGCGGGAGCAGCGCTGGGCCCGCGTCCTGCTCGTCGGCCGGCCGCGCCAGGCGCCAGAAACCCGACTCCGCGACGAGGGCGACAGCCTCGCCGTCCTCGGGCGTGAAGGTGGCGGTCGCGGCGTAGTTCAGGAACGGGCCGCCGTCGTGGCTGAAGCTCACCCGGTGGGCGAATTCGCCCTGATAGCGGTGCCCCTCGCCGCCGTCGGGTCCGGGCACCTCGTAGTCGATGACGCCGGTGCCCTCCCAGACGCCGAGCAGCCACGACAGCGGCACGATGTCGGCAGGCAGGTCGGAGGGGAGATCGAGCACGGGGCGCCTTCTCTCAGCAGATGTCGCGAGGCGGGCGCTGATCAGCGCTGGCCGCGGAACAGGTTGACCAGCACGGCCCCTGCGCAGAAGGCGATCGAGAGCCCCGCGAGGACCAGCAGGCCGACGAAGAAGAGTTCGAGCGCGACGATGTCCATGCCCCTACTCTATGCCGTCCGCGCGCCCGCCGGCGCCGGCACGGCCTCCGCGCCGCATAGGACGCGGGCACGGCCTCCGCGCCGCATACGACGCGGGCACGGCCTCCGCGCAGGGCCGAGCCTCAGACGCTGAACAGGGAGGCGATGCCGAACCCGGCCGAGACGATGCCCATCACGAGCAGGGCGCCGAGGCTGCCCGCGGACACGCGCAGGATGTAGCCGCGGGTCTCCCCGCGGAACAGCTGCACCGTGAAGGACAGCAGGACGCAGATCCCGAACCCGATCACATACCAGGTCATCAGCAGCTTTCCGGGTGCGAGGAGCCCGATCAGGATCGCGCCGATCGCGGCGGCGACCCAGGTGACGACGAGCCCCACGAAGGGGCTGCGCGGAGCGAGGGCGGGATCTGCCATGCGCCCATTGTCGCGCATCCGTCCGTCCGGCGCCTCCAGCATGCGCCGGGGCGCCGCACGCCGCGGGCGATCGCGCCGTGCAGCGACGCACGGCGGGGCGCGCTGAAGTGGGCTGAGTAGAGTGTGATCCGGAAAGGATCCACGTGGCGCAACTGCTGGTGCTGACGTCGTCTCCCGACGGGGAGCCGGTCCTGCCCGCCCTGGAGCTGCTCGGCCATCGCGTCCGCACGATCCCCGCACAACCCGCGGAACTGGTCACCGCACCCGATGCCGATGCGGTGATCATCGATGCGCGCACCGACCTCGTGGCCGCCAAGTCGCTGTGCACGCTGATCCGCACCACGGGCCTGCGCGGCCCCTTGCTGCTCGTGGTCACCGAGGGCGGCATGAGCGCCGTGAACGGCGAATGGCGCATCGACGACGTGCTGCTCACCGGGGCGGGCCCGGCGGAGATCGATGCCCGCATCCGGCTCGCGCTGTCCCGTGAGGAACCCGCGACCGAGCCCGTCCGCGTGCAGGCCTCGGGGCTCACGATCGACGAGCAGTCCTACTCGGCGAAACTGCGCGGATCCCCGCTCGATCTCACCTACAAGGAGTTCCAGCTGCTGCATTTCCTCGCCACGCACCCGTCGCGGGTGTTCACCCGCGAGCAGCTGCTCAGTGAGGTGTGGGGCTACGACTACTTCGGCGGCACCCGCACCGTCGATGTGCACGTCCGGCGGCTGCGCGCCAAACTCGGCGACCAGGAGCACATCATCGGCACGGTGCGCAATGTGGGCTACCGCTTCAACGTCGACGAGGACGAGACCAGGCCGGTCATCCCCGACACCCGCTGAACGTCGCAAGGATCCGGATCCGGCCGCGTTCACCTGCAGGCCACGTCATCCTGCAATGATGGGCGAATGATCGATCCCGCACTGGCAGATTCCGGTCTCGGCGACGCCGAGGACGACGACTTCGACGAACTCGTCGCGCCTGACGATTCCCTTCTTCCGGAGACCCGGTATCTGGACCGGGAGCTGAGCTGGCTGGCGTTCAACCAGCGCGTGCTCGAGCTCGCCGAGGACGAGACCCTGCCGGTGCTGGAGCGGGCGAACTTCCTCGCGATCTTCGCCAGCAACCTGGACGAGTTCTTCATGGTGCGCGTGGCCGGCCTCAAGCGCCGCATCGTGACCGGGCTCGCCGTGCCGACCAACGTCGGCCGCGCCCCCGCCGACGTGCTCGCCGACATCTCCGCCGAGGCGCACCGGCTGCAGCTGCGGCACGCCGCGGCCTGGACCGAGCTGGTGCGGCCGAGCCTCGCGGCCGAGGGCATCGCGATCGTGGACTGGGACGATCTGGACGGTGAGGCCAAGGCCGAGCTGACCGACTACTTCCAGACCAACGTCTTCCCGGTGCTGATGCCGCTCGCCGTCGATCCCGCGCACCCGTTCCCGTACATCTCGGGTCTGTCGCTGAACCTCGCGATCCGGATCCGCAATGCCCGCACCGGCCGCCAGGAGTTCGCGCGTCTCAAGGTGCCGCCGATGCTGCCGCGCTTCGTCGAGGTGCCCTCCGAGGACGGCGAACTGCGCTTCATCCGCCTCGAGGAGCTCATCGCCAACCACCTCGACGACCTCTTCCCCGGCATGGAGGTACTCGATCACCACGCGTTCCGGCTCACCCGCAATGAGGACGTGGAGATCGAGGAGGACGAGTCGGAGAACCTCATCCAGGCGCTCGAGGCCGAGCTCCTGCGCCGCCGGTTCGGCCCGCCGATCCGGCTCGAGATCACCGATGACATGGACGACGTGACGCTCGACCTGCTCATCAGCGAGCTCGACATCACCGATCAGGAGGTCTACCGGCTTCCCGGCCCGCTCGATCTGCGCGGTCTGTTCGGACTGGGCCGGATCGATCGGCCCGACCTGCGGTACACCCCGCACCTGCCCACGACCGCCGTCGCGTTCAAGCCGGGCGCGAACGAGCGCATCGACATCTTCAAAGCGATCCGCAAGGCCGACGTGCTCGTACACCACCCGTACGAGTCGTTCACGACCAGCGTCGTGGCGTTCCTCGAGCAGGCGGCACGGGATCCGCATGTGCTCGCCATCAAGCAGACCCTCTACCGCACCTCGGGCGACAGCCCGATCGTGCAGGCGCTCATCGACGCCGCCGAGTCCGGAAAGCAGGTGCTCGCCCTGGTCGAGGTGAAGGCCCGCTTCGACGAGGCGAACAACATCGTCTGGGCGCGCAAGCTCGAGAAGGCCGGGGTGCATGTCGTGTACGGCCTGGTCGGGCTGAAGACGCATTGCAAGCTCGTCAACGTCATCCGCGAGGAGGACGGCGTGCTGCGCAGCTACAGCCACATCGGCACCGGCAACTACAATCCGAAGACCAGCCGCATCTACGAGGACTTCGGCCTGTTCACGGCCGACCCGCAGGTCGGCAAGGATCTCAATCGCCTGTTCAACGAGCTCAGCGGCTACGCGATCGAGAAGAAGTTCAAGCGCCTGCTGGTCGCCCCGTTGCATCTGCGCAAGGGGCTGCTGCGCCTGATCGAGAAGGAGCGGCAGAACGCGCTGGACGGAA
The DNA here is from genome assembly GCA_018268515.1 of Actinomycetota bacterium. Lineage (GTDB taxonomy): Bacteria > Actinomycetota > Actinomycetes > Actinomycetales > Microbacteriaceae > Microbacterium. Next base: position 30,473 of record JAFDWK010000061.1, on the reverse strand, counting down.
AGCCCGCGCATATCCGGGTCAAGGTGAACTCGATGGTCGACGAGCAGATCATCGATGCGCTGTACCGCGCGAGCGCGGCGGGCGTCCCGGTGGAGGTGTGGGTGCGCGGCATCTGCAGCCTGCGCACGGATCTGCCCGGCATCACCGACAACATCACGGTGCGCTCGATCCTCGGCCGCTATCTCGAGCACTCGCGCATCTTCGCGTTCCACAACGACGGCGACCCGCAGGTGTACATCGGCAGCGCCGACATGATGCACCGCAACCTCGACCGCCGCGTCGAGGCGCTGGTGCGGGTCACCGACCCCGCCCACGTCGAGGAGCTGCTGGCGTTCTTCGACCGCGCACTGAGCCCCGAGACGTCGTCCTGGCATCTCGGCGCGGACGGCGAATGGACCCGGCGCGCCTTCTCCGAGGTTGGCGTACCGCTCATCGACCTGCAGGATAGGACCATGTCCGAGATCCAGAAGCGCCGCCGGGCCAGGGCGGTGCGATGACTTCCAGCCCCTCCGGGCCCGCCGCCACCGCGGACACCACGGGCATCACGGTCGTCGCCGACCGCCCCGACCGCGCGGTGTATGCGGCGGGCGGCCTGGTCTGGCGCATCGTGGAGGACAAGCTGCGGATCCTGCTGATCCACCGCACGAAGTACCGCGACGTGACGCTACCCAAGGGCAAGGTGGATCCGGGCGAGATGCTCGCGGAGACCGCCGTGCGGGAGATCTTCGAGGAGACCGGGATCCGTGTCTCGCTCGGCGCCCCGGTGGGCGTGTCCCGGTACACGATGGCCAACCGCAAGCAGAAGGTCGTGCACTACTGGGCCGCGGAGGCGACGGACGACGCCGTGCGCGCATCCGTGTTCGTGCCCAACCGCGAGATCGCGGCGATCGAGTGGGTGAGCCTGAAGAAGGCGCGCGCCCGGCTCAGCTATCCCGTGGACGTGGAGATCCTGGACGCGTTCGCGAAGCTCGTCGACGACGGGGCGCTGCGCACCTTCCCGCTCATCGTGCTGCGGCACGCCAAAGCCGCGAACCGCGGCGTGTGGCTCGGATCCGACGCCTCCCGCCCGCTGACGCCGCGCGGGCATGCGCAATCGAACGCGATCGTGGGCCCGCTGCGCGCCTTCGGGGTGCAGAAGATCGTCTCCAGCGATGCCCGCCGCTGCGTGGAGACCGTGAAGCCGCTGGCGAAGGCGATCGGCCACAAGATCCACAAGACCGAGCTGCTCAGCCAGGATTCCTGGGACGAGGGGATGTCGGATCCGCGTACCGTCATCGGCAAGCGCGTGCGCTCCGGAAGTTCCGCCGTGCTGTGCAGCCACGGACCGGTGCTGCCGGACATCCTGCGCGAGATCGCGCTGGCCACCGGCACGATGCACGGGTCCTACCTCGGCAGCGCCTCCGCACTCGAGGTGGGCGCGTTCAGCGTCGTGCACCTGAGTGCGACGAATCCCGGATCCGGGATCATCTCGATCGAGACGCATCTGCCCAAGATCTGACCGGATCCGGCGGCTGAGCGCCCTGTCTTCGGCTCAGGCACCGGCTCCGGCACCGGCCGCGCGGATGCGGAGCGCGCCGCGTTCCGTTCACCTTCCGTTTACCCCCAGGGACGAGTCTCGTTAACCGCCCGCCCTAACGTCACTGTGTGTGCCCTGCACCGGGCCGTCACCCCAACCACGATCGAACGGATCCACAGTGAAGATCTCCCGCATCGCGCGCATCAGCGCCATCGGCGCTGTCGCTGCACTCTCCCTCGCCGGCTGCGCCGCGAACGAAGGCGCCACCCCCGACTCCTCCGCTTCCGCCACCTCGACCGCCACGCCCGTCACCGGCAGCCTGGTCGGCTCGGGTTCCTCCGCCCAGCAGGTCGCGATCCAGTCCTGGACCAAGATCTTCACCGGCGCCAACCCCGACGCGCAGGTCAACTACGACCCGCAGGGATCCGGCGCGGGTCGCCAGGCCTTCCAGCAGGGCGGCGTGCAGTTCGCCGGCTCCGACTCGGCGTTCAAGACCGCCGACATCCAGGCCGGTGGCTTCGCCGCGTGCGCCAAGGGCTCCGACATCGTCGAGATCCCGGCCTACGTGTCGCCGATCGCCATCGTCTTCACCCTCAAGGGCGTCGACTCGCTCGAGCTCGACCCGAAGACCATCGCGGGCATCTTCGCGGGCAAGATCACCAAGTGGAACGACCCGGCGATCGCCGCGACCAACCCGAAGGCGACGCTGCCGGACGAGACGATCTCGCCGGTGCACCGCTCCGACAAGTCGGGCACCACCGCCAACTTCACCGACTACCTCGCCCAGACCGCGCCCGACGTGTGGTCCGCCGGCTCGGTCGACACCTGGCCGGCCGACCTCGGTGGCGAGTCCGCCGAGAAGACCTCGGGCGTCGTCAAGGCCGTGCAGGGCGGCGAGGGCCTGATCGGCTACATCGACTCCTCGCAGGCCAAGGGCTTCTCCTCGGTCAAGGTCAAGGTCGGCGACGCGTGGGTCGAGCACTCCGCCGCGGGTGCCGCCGCGACCCTCGACGCCTCGAAGGTCGACTCCGGCCGCACGGCCGGCGACCTGGCGATCAAGGTCGACCGCACCACCACCGCCAAGGGCGCCTACCCCGTGCTCCTGGTCAGCTACCTGATCGCCTGCACGCAGTACGAGAAGCCGGAGACCGCGGCGCTCGTGAAGTCGTTCTTCTCGACCGCCATCTCGGCCGAGGGCCAGAAGGAGGCCGCGACCAACGCCGGCAGCGCGCCGATCTCGGACGAGCTGCGTACCAAGGCCCAGGCCGCGATCGACCTGATCAAGTGACCTCCAGGCGGCTCCCGGGACGCGATCACGTCCCGGGAGCCGCCTGCTCACGTCCCGCTTCCCCGCTCGCCTGCACGCACGCCACGTGCCCACCCGATAGGACGCAGCACCCATGACAGCCACCACGGCGCCGGCCCCGAAGCCGACCGTCGCCAAGCGCCGGGCAGGTGACATCTGGTTCTCGGGCGCTGCGGTCGCCGCCGGATCCATGATCCTGATCACGCTCGCCGCGGTCGCGATCTTCCTGATCGCGCAGTCGATCCCCGCCTTCGGCGCCGATCCGAAGAGCGCATCGCTGCTCACCAGCAACTTCTGGGCGTATGTCGGACCGCTGCTGTTCGGAACGGTCTGGGTCGCCTTCCTCGCGATGCTGATCGGCGTGCCGCTCTCCCTGGGCGTCGCCCTGTTCATCACGCACTACGCGCCGCGGCGCCTCGCCCAGCTGCTGGGCTACATCATCGATCTTCTCGCCGCGGTGCCCTCGGTCGTCTTCGGTCTGTGGGGCTTCGCGGTGCTGGCACCGGCCGTGCAGCCGGTGTACGCCTGGCTGAACACCTACGCCGGGTGGTTCCCGCTGTTCGCGGGCGAGCTGTCCAAGACCGGCCGCACGATCCTCACCGCGGCGATCGTGCTCGCGGTGATGGTCGTGCCGATCATCACGGCGATCTGCCGCGAGATCTTCCTGCAGACGCCCCGCCTGAACGAGGAGGCGGCGCTCGCCCTCGGCGCCACCCGGTGGGAGATGATCCGCATGGCGGTGCTCCCCTACGGTCGCTCGGGCATCGTGTCCGCCTCGATGCTCGGCCTCGGCCGCGCCCTCGGCGAGACGATGGCCGTGACGATGGTGCTCTCGGTGAGCAGCAAGATCACCTGGGAGCTGTTCACCTCGACCAACCCGTCCACGATCGCCGCGAACATCGCGCTGACGTTCCCCGAAGCCTTCCAGACCAACATCAACGTGCTGATCGCCACCGGCCTGGTGCTGTTCGTCGTCACCTTCGCGGTCAACGCGATCGCCCGCTGGGTGGTCAGCCGCCGGATCCAGGGAGGCAACTGAGATGGCCGTCATCACCTCGCAGACCCCGAAGCTGCCCGGCACGACCCGGTCCACGGCCTCGCTGAGCTCCGGACGCCTGCCGAGCTGGGCGCCCTGGGCCCTGCTCGGGGCATCGCTGCTGATCGTCGCCACGCCGTTCGCGCTCACCGCGATGAGCCAGCGCGGCGAATTCAACATCGCCGGCACCCTCGTGGTCGGCGCGATCGTCTACCTCGTGCTGATCTACGTGCTCTCCCGGATCGTGGAGGGCGGCCGGAAGGCCCTCGACCGGCTCGTCACGGGCATCGTCACCTGCGCCTTCGCGATCGCGCTGGTGCCGCTGATCTCCGTCGCCGTGACCGTGATCGCCGACGGCGTCCACCGCTTCGACCCGCTGTTCTTCAACTCCTCGATGAAGGGCACGCTCGGCGAAGGCGGTGGCGCGCTGCACGCCATCATGGGCACGCTGCTGGTCACGCTCGCGGCCGGGGTGATCTCGGTGCCGATCGGCGTGATGACGGCGGTCTACCTGGTCGAGTACGGTCGCGGCAACAAGCTGTCGAGGGCCATCACGTTCCTCGTCGACGTCATGACCGGCATCCCCTCGATCGTCGCGGGTCTGTTCGCCTACGCCCTGTTCGCGATGATCTTCGGGCCCGGCGTGCGCATGGGCTTCGCCGGATCCGTCGCCCTGTCGGTGCTGATGATCCCGGTGGTGGTGCGCTCCAGCGAGGAGATGCTCCGCCTGGTGCCGAACGACCTGCGCGAGGCCTCCTACGCGCTCGGGGTGCCGCGCTGGCTGACGATCACCAAGGTCGTGCTGCCCACCTCGATCGCCGGAATCACCACCGGTGTGATGCTCGCCGTGTCGCGGGTCATCGGCGAGACAGCGCCGCTGCTGATCACCGCCGGCTTCACCGACCAGATGAACTACAACCTGTTCGGCGGCCGGATGCAGACGCTCCCGGTGTTCGTCTACTCCCAGTACGCCTACCAGGGCATCCCCCCGGAGGCCTACATCGAGCGCGCCTGGGCCGCGGCGCTCACCCTGATCATCATCGTGATGGTCCTGAACCTGATCGCCCGACTCGTCGCGAAGCTGTTCGCGCCCAAGACCGGCCGCTGAGCCACCCTGTGCCCGCAGTCTGAAGGAAGACAGAATGTCCAAGAGCATCGAAGTCAACGACCTCAACGTCTACTACGGCGACTTCCTCGCCGTGGAGGGCGTCTCCCTCGAGATCCAGCCGCGCAGCGTGACCGCGTTCATCGGCCCGTCCGGCTGCGGCAAGTCCACGTTCCTGCGCACCCTGAACCGCATGCATGAGGTCATCCCCGGTGCCCGCGTACAGGGCGAGGTGCTGCTGGACGGCGAGGACCTGTACGCCTCCGGCGTCGACCCCGTGGCCGTGCGCCGTCAGGTCGGCATGGTGTTCCAGCGCGCCAACCCGTTCCCGACCATGTCGATCCGGGAGAACGTGCTCGCCGGCGTGCGTTTGAACAACAAGCGCATCTCGAAGTCCGACGCCGACGCACTGGTGGAGAAGTCGCTGCAGGGCGCGAACCTGTGGAACGAGGTCAAGGACCGCCTCGACAAGCCCGGATCCGGCCTCTCCGGCGGACAGCAGCAGCGTCTGTGCATCGCGCGCGCGATCGCCGTCGCCCCCGACGTGCTGCTGATGGACGAGCCCTGTTCGGCCCTCGACCCGATCTCGACCTACGCGATCGAGGAGCTGATCGAGGAGCTCAAGCAGCAGTACACGATCGTGATCGTCACGCACAACATGCAGCAGGCGTCGCGCGTGAGCGACAAGACCGCGTTCTTCAACATCGCCGGCACCGGCAAGCCCGGCAAGCTCATCGAGTACGCCGACACCACGACGATCTTCACCACCCCGTCCGTGCAGGCGACCGAGGACTACGTCTCCGGCCGCTTCGGGTGATCCCGGATCCACTGCGAGGGGCTCGGCGCTGCGGCGCCGGGCCCCTCGTGCGTGTGTGCGCGGCTTCGGATCCGCGTGCGCGCGGCGGCCCCGTCGGCGAGACACCATTTCCTACATGAGACATCGCATATGGCATGGTGTCTCATGCCATAACTGATGTCTCGCGGGAGCTGCCGGTCGGGCAAGGGCGCACCGGAGCGGATCCGGATCCACTCCGGCTCAGTCGCGCGGGGAGAGCAGGTAGGCGTTCAGGGCGTCGGTGAACGCGTGGTCCACAGTGAGAGCCGCGTCGTCGATCGCGGTGATCGGGGCGGCCAGGCGCACGCTGGAGAGCAGCCACGCCTGGTCCGCGCGGGTGAGGTCGGCGGTCGGCACGGTGGCGTACTCGGTGGCGAAGCCCTGCTGCACGAGGTGCGCGAACAGGCTGATCTGCGTCGTGCCCTGCAGGATGCCCCCGTGCGGCGCCGGCGTGACGAAGCGATCCCCGAAGCGCAGGATGAGCGACGCCGTGGGAGCCTCCAGCACGACGCCGTCCGTGGTCACGAAGATCGCGTCGTCGGCGCCGCGGCGGTGCGCTTCGCGCAGGGCCGCCATGTTCACCGCGTAGGAGAGCGTCTTCGCCCCGAGCAGCAGCCACGGGGAGCGCTCGGCCGCACCGCTGTCGTAGCCGCGGTCGAGCGTGACGACACGGATCCCGGACGTGCGCGCGGCGGAGAAGTCCGGGGCGGGGGCCGCCGTGACCCACGCGGTCGGGGCAGGGCCGTGGTCGACGCCGCGGCTGAGGATGAGCTTGATCACGCTCTCCCCCGGTCCGCACTGCGCCGCGGCGACACCGATCGCCTGCCGCCACTGCGCGAGGTTCGGTTCGGGCAGCTCGCACAGCCGCGCGGAGTGGGCCAGACGCTGCAGGTGGGGCTCGGTCTCCTGCGCATGCGTGTCGACGACCCCGATCGACTCGAACACGCCGTCTCCGCGCTGCGTGCTGAGCTCTCCGACGCTGAGCGCGGGCGCCGAAGCGTCCACGATGGCGAACGTGTCCGAATAGTCGGTCCGAACGTCGGCGGCGGGCTCGATCATCAGCGCGAAACGGCGGTCCATGATCAGAGCCTAAGGGCTGGCCGGGACGGATCCGCACGCCCCAGCCTGGTCGACGTCGCCGTCCGGCGTCACGTGTTCAACGCTGCGTGCCGGCGTCCCGGCCGCGTGCCGGCGTCGCGTCCGGGAGCCGGGCGGTCGGCGTCGTGGGCCGGCATCGCGGCCATGCCGGTGTCCGGCGTCCGAGTCGGCCGTCGAACGCCGGGGCCGGACGTCCGGCGTCGCGGCCGGGCCGGCCGTCGGGCGTCTGGACCGGCCGTCGGGCGTTCGCGCCGACGGGAATACCAACCGGGTCGACGCGTTACACTTGATCGGCCGGGCCGCATAACCCCGGGCTCCATTTTTCGCCGCTGCGAGCGGCCTTCCGCCGAGAGGCGTTCTTGCGGCCCGGCTCTTTCATGCCAGGACCGAGGCCGGCCCGGCTCTCACAAGTACGGACGCGTGAGCAGCTCGAGATAGTGCCCGGATGGATCCAGCAGGTACACACCTCGGCCGTCGTGCTCGTGATTGATCTCGCCCGGCCTGGTGCGCTGCGGGTCCGCCCAGTGCGCGATCCCCCGTCCGGTGATCGTCGCGTAGGCGCGATCGAAGTGGTCGTCATCCACGAGATAGGCGTAGTGCTGGGGCGGGAACTCGATCGGCGGCGTCGCGAACTGCAGCAGGATCCCGCCTCCGATCTGTACGTTCGTGAACGGCCCCCAGGACGGGGCCTCCACTGCTTCGAGCAGGTCGCGGTAGAAGTCCGCCATCTCTGCGGCGTCGATGGACGCGATGATCGTGTGGTTGAAATGCGCTGTCATGTCTCTCCTCTGTGTCTGTTCTGCGCTGTCGGGGACGGCACAGGAGAGGAGGTGCGCGGCTCAGTCGGCGACCAGATCGCCGATCCGGGAACGGCCCGCGCGGGCCTGACTGGTCATCATCGATCCCACCCTAACCCGGAGCCTCCGGCGGATCCGCTCAGTTCAGCGAGCCGTCGCGCCAGGCGGCGGCCGAAGCCGTCAGGTCCTGGGCGTAGGCGCTGAGCCGGGCGGCACGCGTCGTGAGTTCGCTGGCCCGATCAGGCTCGGTCGGGTCGTAGTCGTCGGCGATGTGCGTGGCCCCGGACGCCTGCACCCGGCAGAAGGCGGCGGCCCGTTCGAGCGCGATCGCGAAGTCGCCGGAGAACGCGCCGTGCAGGATCGTGTCGATCAGGCCGACGAGTTCGTCGGGACCGGCCGGCACCGGCGCACCGGCGACGAGCGCGTCGGCCGAGGGCAGCTCGACGCGTCCGCGCTCGTGCAGGAGCGCGGCGAACAGCGGATCCGCATGGATGGACGCCTGCAGCAGGTACAGCCGCCAGAGCGCCCCCGGCAGCGACACCGCGGGGCTCTTCGCCCAGAGCTCGGCGACCTCGTCTATGCCGTGCTCGGTCGCATACGCCACGAGACGCTCCGCACTCACGCCGCTGTCGTCCGCGCGCACGCGCGCCAGCAGAGCCGAGGCCGTGGCGTGCGCCATCCGGGTCTGCTCGGCCGGGTCATGGGATCCGAGCAGGTTGTCGAACGTCTCCGGGGAGAGGCGGACGGGGCGATGGAAGGGCGCGGGCACCGACCCAGGCTACGCGCGCCGACCGACGCAAGGCACCCAGTCGCGACCATTAGACTCGAGAGCACGGGCCTCTAGCTCAGTTGGCAGAGCATCGGACTTCAACACAATAGGAGCGCCCCGGGGGAAACCCCGGGGATGACACCACTCAAAGTCGGGGAACCCTTCCTGGGAGACCAGTTGGCAATCCCGAGCCAAGCCGGGCGCGAGTCCGGAAGGTGTAGAGACTGGACGGGTGGCACCTACAGCGCAAGCCAGGGTGAAGGGACAGTCCAGACCACGAACGTCCATCGGGCGGCGGCGAAAGCCGAAGTGGCAGGTTAATCCGCGGGTCGTGGGTTCGAGCCCCACGGGGCCCACCGTGAGGAGGGGCCCGGTCAACACTGACCGGGCCCCTCCTGCCGTTCGTTCAGCTCGCTCGGTGCGGCGATGGCTCGGGCAGCGGCACCTGCGCCGGCCCGCGCTGTCGAAAGCGGACTCGACCGCAGGTTGCGACGGCGCGAGCGGGGTCTCAGCCGGCGGTGAGCTCGGCGAGCTTCTGCACGGTGCGCAGGTTGCGGGCCGTGCCGGCGACGCCGAGGGCACGATCCAGGACCGCGCGTGTCAGCCTGGTCGTATGCACTCCGCCCGGCGCGTAGTCGATCCAGAGGTCGTGCCCTGCAAGAGCGATCCGCTCCCCGGGGATGAGGCGCGCGGTGAGCGCGTCGACGGCGCCGTCCTGAGGCGCACCCTCCAGGAACATGACGTGCAGCAGCTTGTCGTTCGCCGCATCGGGGAACGGATTCTCGTCGAGCACCACTTCCAGCTCCGCATGCGTGCGCAGGACCACCGGCGTGTCCACCCCGAAGCGATCGTGGATGAGGGTGCGCACCTCGGCGCACACCCTGTCACGATCGGCCGGTACGTCGCAGATCACGTTGCCGCTGGCGATATAGGTGCTCACCTCCCCGAGATCCAGTTGCGCGGTCATCAACGACCGGAGCTCGGCCATCGGCACCTTGTTCCTGGTGCCCAGGTTCACCGCTCGCAGAAGCAGTGCGCAACGCTCAACGCTCACCCGGCGGCGCCGTCGGACGTCGTTCCGGGGCCATCGGTCGACGCGGCGGAGCCGTCGGACGCTGCTCCGCCGCCGGGGCTGTCGACCAGCTCGGCCCCCGCGTGCGCGAGTTCGGCCAGTGCGGCCTCGCTCGATTCCGCGCCGACACCGGCGACGAGGTCGGTCAGGATCCGCACGTGCACCCCGTGCGCGATCGCGTCGGCCGCCGAGGCGCGCACGCAATGATCGGTCGCGATGCCGACCACGTCGGCGGTGACCACCCCGTGCGCGGACAGGATCCCGGCCACGGTCTCCCCCGCTTCTGTCACGCCCTCGAACATCGAGTACGCCGGCTTGCCCTGACCCTTGCGCACGTGGTGGGTGACGGCGGTCGTGTCCAGCAGCGGGTCGTAGGCGGCGCCGGACGTCTCGGCGACGCAGTGCACCGGCCAGCTGTCGACGAAGTCGGGCTGCGCGGAGAAGTGCCCGCCGTTGTCCCCTGTGGGGTCGTGCCAGTCGCGCGAGGCCACGATGACGTCATAGTCGGCGCCATGCTCACGCAGCAGCGCGCTCACGCCGCGGGCCACCGCATCGCCGCCGGCCACGGCGAGCGCGCCGCCTTCCGTGAAGTCGTTCTGCACGTCGACGATCAGCAGTGCGCGGGTCATGCGTCGAGTGTAACCACGCAGGGCGCCCCGCGTTCGCCCCACGAACTCACCCGAGCATACAGAAGGCCCGATCTGGAATTATTTCCTGATCGGGCCTTCTTAGTCGAGCCGCCCAAGGGAATCGAACCCTTGACCTTTTCATTACGAGTGAAATGCTCTGCCGACTGAGCTAGGGCGGCGCACACCCTGGCGGATGCGCATGCGGGCGAACCGCACGAACAACGATCTTACCCTGTCCACGGGGGTGCTGCGAACCACGCGCACCCCGGGCGCGGCCCAACCCCGATCCGCGGCCCGCACCCGGCTACTCGCAGCGGATGCCCGCCTTGTCCGGCACGGTGCCGTCGACGAAGTAGGCGTCCACGGCGTCGTCCACGCAGGAGTTGCCCTTGTTGTAGCCGGTGTGGCCCTCGCCGACACGGGTGATCAGGATCCCGCCCTCGAGCTGCTTCGCCAGCGACTCGGCCCAGGCGTACGGCGTGGCCGGATCGTTCGTCGTCCCGATCACGAGGATCGGACCGGATCCGGCCGCGGTGATCTTGCCGCGTTTGCCGGTGGGCGGATACGGCCACTGCTCGCAGGGGTCGGGCCCGTCCCAGTACGGGGCGACGGTCGGCGCCTCGGCCTTGATCTTCGCATCCGACGCCGCCTTGGCCGCGGGGTCGTTCTCGAGCGGGTAATCCATGCAGTTGTACGCCCGGAACGCCTCGGTGGAGTTGCTGGTGTACTTCCCGTTCTCGCGGTTGTTGTAGAAGTCCGCGAGCTGGAACGCGATGGACGGATCGCCCTTCAGCACCGCGGTGAGCGACTGCGTCAGGTACGACCAGTTCTCCTGGGAGTAGAGCGCCGCGACGATCGAGGTCATCAGCGAGTCGGCGCCCAGCAGGCGCCCGTCGGCGTTCTTCTGCGGCGAGCGCTCGACGCTCGCCAGGAGCGCGCCGAGGTCGCTCATCGCCTCGTCGACGCTGCCCTGGAACGGGCACTTCTTTCCCTTCAGGCAGTCGGTCATGTAGGCGCGCAGCGCCGACTCGAACCCGATCGCCTGGGTCGTGTTGACGTCGAGGCTGGACACCGCCGGATCCAGCGCACCGTCGAGGACCAGGTGCCCGACGCGGTCGGGATACAGCTGCGCATAGGTCGCCCCGAGGAACGTGCCGTACGAGTAGCCGAGGTAGTTCAGCTTCTTGTCGCCCAGCACGCCGCGCAGCAGATCCATGTCCCGGGCGGAGTTCACGGTCGTGATGTACGGCAGGATCCCCTTGCTGTTCTGCTCGCAGGCGTCGGCGAACTTCTTGTTCTGCGCCTCCTGCGCCGCCGTCCACTGGTCGCTGCCGCGCGCTCCCGGTCGGATCGTGTAGAGGTAGTCGTCCATCTGCGACGCATCGAGGCACTTCACGGCCGTGGAAGCCCCGACCCCGCGCGGATCGAATCCGATCACGTCGTAGTTCTTGGCGAGGGTCGGGCTGACCGCATAGCTGAGGCTGGACTTGATCAGATCGAGCCCGCTGGCGCCGGGCCCGCCCGGATTCGTCAGCAGCGAGCCCTTCGACGTGCCCGTGGCGCGATGACGCACCACGGCGAGATCGAGGGATCCCTTGCCGGGATCCATCCAATCCAGCGGCGTCTTCACGGTCGTGCAGTCCATCCCGGTGCCGCAGGCGGACCAGCTCAGCGTCTGCTCGTAGAACGGCTTCAGGTCTTCGGCGACGCCCGACGTGTCGGGCTGGGCGGTCGGACCGACCGACGTCGATGTCGCCGGGATCATGGAGTAGAGGCAGCCGGTCAGCGCCATCGAGGCGACGACGAGCCCTGCCGCCACCGCGGCGATGCGGCGCAGGCGCGAAGCGGATCGCGTGTTCATGGTCTCCTCCCGCTCGTGACGGTCACGAGCAAGCTCTCGAGGGCGAGCGCGGGGGCGACGTTGCGCTCCAGCGATTCCCGGGTCTCGGCGAGATGGTCCAGCACGATGAGGGTGCGCTCAGGCTCCCACGCAGCGGCGAGGGACGTGAGCTCCGGCGCGAGTTCGCGGTTGATGAGCGCGTCGTCGCGGCCGAACTGCAGCATCACCACATCGCGGAACAGCGACTGCAGATCGGTGAGCACCCGGTCGAGCCCGTCGCGCACACTGCGTCGGGCGCGCTGCTTCTGCTCATCCTCCAGCGCGTTGATCTGCGAGCGCACGGCGGGAGGCACAGCCTGCCCCTCGGCGATGCCGACCGTGTGCAGCAGCGCCCGTCGCTCAGCCTCATCCCGCGCCGCGGTGAGCGCCTTCGCGTCTTCCGTGGCCGCGTTCACGATCTGCCCGGCGACCTCCACGGCGTCACTGACACCCCGGGCGCCCAGCACGGCGCGCAGCGTGGTGTCGCGGCGCACCCGGGCCGCCTCGTCCGTCGCGAGGCGCTGCGCCATGCCGATGTGCCGCTGCGCGTGCCTCGCGGCCTGCTCGGCGACGGCGGGATCGGCGCCGGTGCGGCGCACGATGAGCTCGCCGACGGAGGCGACGTCGGGCTCGCGCAGCCGCAGCGAGCGCACCCGGGAGCGGATCGTGGGCAGCAGATCCGCCTCGCTCGGTGCGCACAGGATCCACACGGTCTGCTCGGGCGGCTCCTCGAGCGCCTTCAGCAGCACGTTCGAGGTGCGCTCGGTCATGCGATCGGCGTCCTCGACGACGATCACCCGGTACCGCCCGCTGGACGGGCCGAAGTAGGACCGCTCCACGAGTGCGCGGGCCTCGGCGATCGAGATGATCACCTTCTCAGTGCGCAGCACGGTCACGTCGGGATGGGTGCCGGCGAGCACCTGGTGCATGGCCTGCTCGTCGTCCGCACCGGCGATCAAGGACGCCGCGAAGGCCGTGGCGAGCGTCGACCGGCCGGATCCGGGCGGTCCGGTGATGAGCCAGGCGTGCGACATCGCCGCGGGGTTCGCGACGGCGCCCCGCAGCGTCTGGACGGCGGCGTCCTGCCCCCACACGTCCGTCCACGGGAACGGGGCGAGAGCGGTGTCCGGCATGCGGTCAAGCCTAAACGCTGGCTCGGACATCGACGGCGCATCGCCCGACCCGAGCGGCCCTCCGCGAGATCCGGTAGCCGTGCCTCCCTGCCGGATCCTGGTCGCTCACTCGTCGCGGCCGGGTCGGATCCCTCTCGTTCGCCGGTCCCGCCCGCAGGTGCCCGATCCCTGTCGTTCACTGGTCTCGGATTGCGCCATTCCGCGGGGAGAACCCGCAATCCGCGACCAGCGAGCGGAAGGATCAGAGCAGGGCCGCGACCCGGGCCTGCACAGCCTCGGCGATGACGGCCGGATCCTGTGCGGCGTCGAGGACGAGGAAGCGCTCCGGCTCGGCCGCCGCCAGCGCGAGGAAGGACTCGCGCACGCGCTGGTGGAACTCCTCGCGCTCCGCCTCGAGCCGGTCGAACGGCTTGTCCGCGGAGTCCAGACGGCGGCGCGCCGTGGCGGGGTCCAGGTCGAGCAGGACCGTGAGGTCGGGCAGTGCGCCTTCGGCCGCCCACAGCGACAGCCCGCGCACCTCGTCCGCGTCGAGCACGCGCCCGGCGCCCTGGTAGGCGACGGAGGAGTCGAGGTAGCGGTCCTGGATCACGACCTCGTCGCGCTCGAGCGCCGGGCGCACGACCGTGGCGACGTGGTGGGCGCGGTCGGCCGCATACAGCAGCGCCTCCGCGCGCGGGGCGATGTCGCCGCGGTGGTGCAGCACGATGTCGCGGATGAGCACGCCGACCTCGGAGCCGCCGGGCTCACGGGTGCGCAGAGTCGTCCGGCCCTGTGCGCGCAGCCATTCCTCGAGCAGGCCCGCCTGCGTGGTCTTGCCCGAGCCGTCGCCGCCCTCGAGGGTGATCCAGAGGCCGCGGCCCGCGCTCACCCGCCGGTCCGCTTCACGTCGTTCCGCCCCACTCACTCAGCACGACGCTTCGCGGCGTTGGCGGCGCGCGTCGCGGCCGCCTTCTTCGCGGCGGCCGAGCGGGCGGCGGCCTTCTCGGCGTCGGTCTTCGCCGTCGCCGTCTTCGTCGCCGTGCTCGTCTTCACGGTCTTGGCAGGCGCCTTCTTCGCGGTGGTCGTCTTCTTCGCGGCCGCCGTGCGAGACCCGCGCTTGGGGGCGGGGCCCTTCGCGCGCTTGTCCGCGAGCATCTGCGCGGCGATCTCGAACGTGATGTCCTGCACCTGCTGGCCGCGCGGGATGGTCACGTTGGTCTCGCCATCGGTGACGTACGCGCCGAACCGTCCGTCGCGGATCCGGATCGGCTTTCCGCTCACGGGATCGGCCTCGAACTCGGCGAGCGCGCTGGAAGCGCGCCGTGCGCCGTACTTGGGCTGCGCGTAGATCGCCAGGGCCTGCTCGAGCGTGATGTCGAAGATCTGCTGCTCGTTCTCGAGCGAGCGCGAATCGGCGCCCTTCTTCAGGTACGGACCGAAGCGTCCGTTCTGCGCGGTGATCTCCTCCTCGGTCGCGGGGTCGACCCCGACGACGCGCGGGAGCTCGAGGAGCTTGAGCGCGGTGTCGAGGTCGATCGTGTCGACCGACATCGACCGGAACAGCGAGGCCGTGCGGGGCTTGGGCGCCGCCTCCTTCTTCGCGCTCTTGCCGCGGGCCGGCTTCGGCGCCTCGACGACCTCGCCGGTCGCCTCATCGACCTGGTCGTCGTCGGAGACGGGATCGTTCTCCTGGATGTAGGGGCCGAAGCGGCCGTCCTTGACGACGATGATCTTGCCGTTGGCGGGGTTCTCGCCGATCACGCGATCGCCGGCGACGGGCGCGTCGATGAGCTCCTGCGCCTTCGCTGCCGTCAGCTCGTCTGGCGCGAGGTCCTCGGGCACGTTGACGATGCGCGGCTTCGCATCGGGGTGCGCGGGATCCGCGACCTCGAGGTAGGGGCCGTACTTGCCGAAGCGGAGCGTGGCCGTGTCGGTGATCCGGGTCGCGTTCAGCGCCCGCGCATCGATCTCACCGAGGTTGTCGACCACCTGACGCAGGCCCACCTGCGTGTCGGATCCGTAATAGAAGGAGCGCAGCCACTCGATGCGCTTCTGCTCGCCGCGGGCGATCGCATCGAGGTCGTCCTCGAGGGCCGCGGTGAAGTCGTAGTCGATGAGGTCGGCGAAGTGCTGCTCGAGCAGACGCACCACGCTGAACGCCATCCAGGTCGGCACGAGGGCCTGTCCGCGCTTGGTCGCGTAGCCGCGGTCGATCACGGTGCCGATGATGCTGGCGAACGTCGACGGACGCCCGATCCCGTGCTCCTCGAGCGCCTTGACCAGCGAGGCCTCGGTGTAGCGCGGCTTCGGGGTGGTGCGGTGCGGCTTGGCCTCGGCATCCGCGACCCCGAGCACGTCGCCCACGGCGACGGCGGGCAGCGACTGGTTCTCCGCGGCGTCGGCGGCGTTGCGACGCTCGTCCTTGCCCTCCTCGTACGCTTCCAGGAAGCCCTTGAAGGTGTAGACCGTGCCGGACGCGGTGAACTCCGCGGTGCGGCCGTCGGCGTCCACGGCGATCGTGACGGTGGTGGTCTCGTACTTCGCGTCGGACATCTGGCTGGCGACCGTGCGCTTCCAGATGAGGTCGTAGAGGCGCAGCTCTTCGCGGTCCAGCTGCGAGGACACGGACGCCGGGGTGCGGAACTGCTCGCCGGACGGGCGGATCGCCTCGTGTGCCTCCTGCGCGTTCTTGCTCTTGGACTTGTAGACGCGGGGCTTGAGCGGCACCGCAGCGTCGCCGTAGAGCGCGACCGCCTGCGACCGGGCCGCCTGCACCGCCTGGGTGCTGAGCGCGGTCGAGTCGGTGCGCATATAGGTGATGAAGCCCTTCTCGTAGAGGCGCTGGGCGACGCTCATCGCCTGCTTCGCGCTCATCGAGAGCTTGCGGCCGGCCTCCTGCTGCAGCGTGGAGGTGGTGAAGGGAGCGTAGGGGCTGCGCGTGCCGGGCTTCGCCTCGACCTTCGTGACGGTGCCGGATCCGACCGCGTCGACCGCGGCGGCCAGCGCTGCAGCGGCCTTCTCGTCGAGAACGACGACGGCCTTCTTGAGGGCGCCGTTGCCGTCGAAGTCGGTGCCGCGGGCGATCACGCCGCCGTCGAGGCGCACCAGGCGCACGCTGAAGGATCCGGTCCCCGAGCCTGTCGAAGGGCCCGGCGCGGCCGCCTGGGCGTCCACGTCCCAGTACTCGGCGGAGACGAACGCCATGCGCTCGCGCTCCCGGTCCACGATCATGCGGGTCGCGGCGGACTGCACGCGCCCGGCGGAAAGGCCCGACTTCACCTTGTACCAGAGCACCGGCGAGACATCCCAGCCGTACAGGCGGTCCAGGATCCGGCGGGTCTCCTGCGCGTCGACGAGCGCGAGGTCGAGCTCGCGGGTGTTGCCGACCGCGGCCTGGATCGCGTCCTTGGTGATCTCGTGGAACACCATGCGCTTGACCGGGACCTTCGGCTTCAGCGTCTCCAGCAGGTGCCACGCGATGGCCTCGCCCTCGCGGTCCTCATCGGTGGCGAGCAGGAGCTCGTCGGCCGTCTTCAGGGCGCGCTTGAGCTCCGCCACGGTCTTGGTCTTGCGATCGGAGACGACGTAGTAGGGATCGAAGTCGTGGTCGACGTCGATCGAGTACTTGCCGTACGCCTGCTTGTCCGCCGCAGGGATGTCCTTCTTGTCGGCGAGGTCACGGATGTGACCCACCGAGCTGAGCACCTCGAAGCCATCGCCGAGATAGCCCTGGATGGACCTCATCTTCGTCGGGGACTCGACGATCACAAGCTTCTTGCCTTGCGCCACGGGTGCGTCCTTTCGTCGAAGCACACCATACACACCGCACCGGAGTCGGGTACTCAGCGCGGTCATCCGCCGCCCGCAGGATGTTCGGGTGGTCCTGCACGGGATCCGGCGACGGCCGGGAACCCAGCGTACGCCGCTGAGACGTGCACGATGACCACCGCGCCCTCGATACGGCAGTCCTGCAGCGTCGCGCCGTGCGCGCCCGCGACCCGCGCCGCCAGCGCGCACGGCTCCTCGGCCACCGGGATCGCGCCGGAGAGCGCGTCGGCCGCGGCGAGCGCTGCGGCGTCGGCGGCCGCCGCCATCCGCTGCGACGTCGCGCCGGCACCGCCGATCATGGCCGCACCGAGACCGAGCACCGCGGTCACGGCGATCCCGCCGACCGCGAGCGCGGAGCCCGCCATCACCGCCCTCCATCCAGGGCGCAGCCGGTGGCGCGGATCGGCACGGCGATCCCGCCCAGGATCCGTGACTCGGCCGACGCCGTGACGCAGACGAGATCGTCGGATCTGCTCACCGCGAAACCGGCCGCCGGATCCGCGCGTGCGACCGCCGCACCGGCGCCGCCCGCATCGTCGCCGCGCCCCAGGATGCGCGCCGCATCGGCGACCGCATCCTGCAGCGCCACCAGGCGCATGCCTGCGCCGAGCGCACCGACGCCGAGCAGCAGCGTGAGCACGACGACCGGCAGCGCAACGGCGAGCTCCGCCGTCGCCGAACCGCGTTCCCGCCCGGTCGGGCTGCGTTGCGGGCCGGGCTCGGTCGGGCGGCATTGGGGGACGGGACGGGAGCGCGGGATCCGGGGCGTCATGCCACCGTCAGCGCACGGCGCACGAGATCGGTCAGGATCCCGCGCACCTCGTCGCTGCGCATGATGACCACCAGCAGGCCGGCGAAGGCCACCGCCGCCATGGTCGCGATCGCGTACTCCGCGGTGGCGGCGCCCGTGTCGTCGCCGAACAGCTGCGCCGCCCTTCGCCGGTTCAGCGGCGGCAGCGCGAGCGCGGCGCCCGGATGCACCGCAGCCTCTGCCGGGCTCGCGGGCGTGACCGCCTTCCGCGCGGGCGACGGCGTGGGGTCGCTGAGGTTCTGATTCATGGTCTTCCTTCTCTCTTCCGGTTGGCGGCACCCGGTCGGCACCGCAGGGCTCAGGTGAATGTCAGCGGCGTCGTGGACAGCACGCTGAGGATGAGGGGCGCGACCCCGAGCAGCATGAATGCCGGAAGGGTGCAGACTCCCAGCGGCAGCAGCAGCCGGGAGCTCAGCCGCGCGGCGCCGGTGCGGCCGACGGTGCGGGCCTCGCGCCGGGCACGGTCGGCCTCTGCTCGGAGCAGCTCGACCGCCGGGACGCCGGCGGCCGCCGACAGCCGCAGCACGCGCTCGATCGCCTCATCGTCTGCTGCGGTCGTGTCGCCGAGCTCCTGCTCGACCAGGCTCCGCGCCCGCACGATCGCGGTGCCGCCGGTGAGCGCGACGACCAGCAGCTCGGCCCGGATCCCGGGAATGCCGGGCTGCGGGGCGGCACGGCGCACCAGCGCGCGGGTCCACGCGCGTGCAGCCAGCAGCAGGCCGAGCCCCGCGGCCAGGCAGATCCATCCGGCGGGCTGCGTGACCAGCACCGTGACGGTGTCGAAGCCGAGCGCCGTTCCCAGCAGCAGGCCGACCAGCGGCAGCCACAGCATCAGCCGTGCGGTGCCGGCCGGTTCGGCGAGTGCGACCGCGACCTCGTCCCGGATGTCGCCCGCGCCCTCGAGCGCCGCGGCGATCGCGCGCAGCACGTCTCCCAGCGGGGCGCCGACGGTGGCGGCGATGCCCCAGGCCGCGGCGACCGTGCGCCACACCCCGCCCACGGCGCGGATCGCCTCGACCAGGGGCCGCCCCCGCTCCACGTCGGTGAGCACCTCCGCGGCGGCGCCGGTGCCGCTGTCGGCGAGGTGCCGCCAGGCCGCGACCGGCTCCGAGCCGGCCTGCAGCAGCACGGCGAGGGTCCGCACGGCCTCGGCCGCACGGGTCTCCGATACCCCGGTCGCCTTCCGCCTCACCACGGCCGCACCTCCTCGACGCCGAGGTGCGCACCGTCCAGGCGCAGCGCGCCCACCTGCGCGAGCCTGCGCACGCCGCCCGCGGCGCGGACCAGATGCAGCACGTACGCGAACGCGCTCACCGCCTGCCGCGCGAGCGCCGGCGGATCCATCCCGGCCAGCGCCCCGAGCGCCTCCAGCCGCGCCGGCACATCCGCGAGCCCGCTGGCGTGCAGGGTGCCCGCGCCGCCGTCGTGGCCCGTGTTCAGCGCCGTGAGCAGGTCGCGGATCTCCTCCCCGCGGCACTCCCCCACGATCAGCCGATCCGGCCGCATCCGCAGCGACTCGCGCACGAGGCGCGCCACGGTGATCGCGCCGACGCCCTCGAGGTTCGGCTGCCGCGCTTCGAGCGAGACGTGGTGCGGATGCCTCGGCCGCAGCTCCGCGACGTCCTCGATCGTGACGATCCGCTCCCGGGACGGTACGTGCGCGAGCATCGCCGCGAGCATCGTGGTCTTGCCCGTCCCGGTGCCGCCGGTGATCAGCACGTTCCGGCGGTCGCGCACCACCTCGTCCAGCCAGGTGCGCTGGGCGCCGTCGATCGCACCGAGCCGTCCGAGGTCGTCGAGGTCGGCCGCGCGCACCCGGGGGATGCGCACCGACACCGCGGTGCCGCTGGTCGCCACCGGCGCGAGCACCGCATGCACGCGCACGCCCGAGGCGAGGCGCACATCCACGCACGGCGCCTGGTCGTCCAGGTGGCGGCCTCCGAGCGCGACCAGGCGCACCGCGAGCTCGCGCACCTCCCGCTCCGACGCACTCCATCCCGGCACGGCCTCCATGCCGGCCCCGCGATCGAGGAAGAGCCCGTCCGCGCCGTTCAGGAAGAGGTCCGTCACCCTCGCGTCGGCCGCATGCACGGCCAGCTCGCCGAACGCCGGATCCAGTTCGAGCTGCTGGGCGGCAGCGGCGGATCCGCGCGGGACGATGACGAAGGGCGAGGCCATGTCCCGACGCTAGGCACCCGCGCGTCCTCGCGGGACGGCGGTCGCGCAACCCGTGCGGAGCTGCGTGAGAGTCCCGGCTGTGTGGAACCTTCGGCGGGTGCTCGGCCGAACTCGACAGGGGGCCTGCGATCCCGCAGGACGGATCCGGCCCGACGGCACCGCGGGGAGCGGAGGTGGACGGCACCGCAGGGAGCGGAGGTGGACGGCACCACAGGGAGCAGAGATGGACGGCACCGCGGGGAGCGGAGATGGACGGCACCGCAGGGATCGGAGGTGGGCGGCACCTCACGGGGGGAATGGGGTGCCGCCCGTCTGCGGGGGACGGAGGGGGGCCGTCGCGGCCGCAGGAAAGCCAGATTCGAATGATCGGCCGTCGGCCAGTGTACGACCGAAAACACGCCGAACAAAACGGATCCGACTACCGACTTCCGGCGGTACTGAGAGACGATGGGCACGGCTAGATTCACCGATGTCGCCGCTCGTGCCGCGACAGATCCCCGCCGCAAAGGAGCGCCCTCTCATCATGAGCAGCCAGATCGATCACGTCTTCGACGAGACCCGCGTCTTCCCGCCTTCTCCCGAGTTCGCCGCGGCCGCCGTCGCGCAGCCCGGGATCTACGCCGAGGCGGCCGCCGACCGCGAGGCGTTCTGGGCGAAGCAGGCGCGCGAGCTGCACTGGCACACGCCGTTCACCGAGGTGCTGGACTGGTCGACCCCGCCGTTCGCGAAGTGGTTCGCCGACGGCGAGCTCAACGTCGCCTACAACTGCCTCGACCGGCACGTCGAGGCGGGCCGAGGCGACCGTGTGGCGCTGCTCTGGGAGGGCGAGCCCGGTGACGAGCGGCGGATCACCTACGCCGAGCTGACCGATGAGGTCAAGCGCCTCGCGAACGTGCTCGAGGGACTCGGCGTCGGCCACGGCGACCGCGTCGCCATCTACCTGCCGATGATTCCGGAGGCGGTGGCCTCGATGCTGGCGGTCGCCCGCGTCGGCGCGATCCACTCCGTCGTCTTCGGCGGCTTCAGCGCCGACAGCCTGCGTTCGCGCATCGACGACGCCGGCGCCAAGCTCGTCATCACCGCCGACGGCGGCTACCGCAAGGGCAAGGCGTCCGCGCTGAAGCCCACCGTCGACCAGGCCCTGTCCGACCGCGGCGACGGCGAGCAGAACACCGTCGAGCACGTCATCGTCGTGAAGCGCTGCGAGAACGAGATCGACTGGGACGCCGACCGCGACCTCTGGTACCACGATGTCGTGGGTGCGGCCTCGAACGCCCATGAGGCCCAGGCCTTCGGTGCGGAGAACCCGCTGTTCATCCTCTACACCTCCGGCACCACCGGAAAGCCCAAGGGCATCCTGCACACCTCGGGTGGCTACCTGACCCAAGCCGCGTACACGCACCGCGTCGTCTTCGACCTGAAGCCCGAGACCGACGTCTACTGGTGCACCGCCGACATCGGCTGGGTCACCGGGCACTCCTACGTCACCTACGGGCCGCTCGCGAACGGCGCCACCCAGGTCATGTACGAGGGCACCCCCGAGACTCCGCAGCAGGGGCGCTGGTGGGAGATCATCCAGAAGTACGGCGTCACCAGCCTGTACACCGCGCCCACCGCGATCCGCTCCTTCATGAAGCTGGGCCGGGAGATCCCGAACCAGTACGACCTGTCGAGCCTGCGCCTGCTCGGCTCGGTCGGCGAGCCGATCAACCCCGAGGCGTGGATCTGGTACCGCGATGTCATCGGCGGCGGTCACGCGCCGATCGTGGACACCTGGTGGCAGACCGAGACCGGCGCGATCATGGCCTCGCCGCTGCCGGGCGTCACCGCGACGAAGCCCGGATCCGCCCAGGTGGCGCTGCCCGGCATCTCGATCGACGTGGTCGACGACGACGGCAACGCCGTGGGCGAGGGCGGCGGCGGGCTGCTGGCGATCACCGAACCGTGGCCGAGCATGCTGCGCGGCATCTGGGGCGACCCGGAGCGGTTCGTCGAGACCTACTGGGAGAAGTTCGCGACGCAGGGCTACTACTTCGCCGGTGACGGCGCCCGCTTCGACGAGGACGGCGACCTGTGGCTGCTCGGACGCGTCGACGACGTGATGAACGTGTCCGGTCACCGGCTGTCCACCGCCGAGATCGAGTCCGCGCTGGTCGCGCACGAGGCCACCGCCGAGGCGGCCGTGGTCGGCGCCTCCGACGAGACCACGGGCCAGGCGGTCGTCGCCTTCGTGATCATCAAGGAGAGCTACCTCAAGGCGCACTCCCCCGAGGGTCTCGCACAGCAGCTGCGCGGCTGGGTCGGCGAGCAGATCGGCCCGATCGCCCGCCCGCGCGACGTGTACATCGTCGGCGAGCTGCCGAAGACCCGCTCCGGCAAGATCATGCGCCGACTGCTGCGCGACGTGGCCGAGGGCCGCGACGTCGGCGACACCACCACGCTCGCCGACACGATGGTGATGTCCACCATCTCGGCACAGGTGAAGTAGGGATCCGGATCCGCTGAAGGAGGGATCCGGTTCCGCGAGACCCCCGATCCGGTCCCTGAGCTTGTCGAAGGGCCCGGATCGGGGGTCTCGCCGTTCTCCGGAGATGGAAAACGCACCCGGCATCGCGTTCTCGGGTGCGTTTTCCATCTCCGCGCAGCGGAGGTCGCGCTCAGGCCAGGGTGAAGACGACCTCGACCTCGACCGGGCTGTCCAGCGGCAGCACGGCCACGCCGACCGCGGCACGGACGTGCTTGCCGGCGTCGCCGAAGATCTCGCCGAGCACCTCGCTCGCGCCGTTGATCACGCCGGGCTGGCCGGAGAACGACGGGTCGGACGCGACGAAGCCGCCCACGCGGAGCACGCCGCCGAGCCGGTCCACGCCGCCGGCCGCATCGGCCGCCGCGGCGATCGCGTTCAGCGCGCACACGCGTGCGAGCCCCTTGGCGTCGTCCGCCGGGATCTCCGCGCCGACCTTGCCGGTCGCGGGGAGGGATCCGGCCACGAACGGCAGCTGTCCCGAGGTGTGGACGAGTCCGGAATGCACGCGGGCGGGCACGTAGGCGGCCACGGGGGCGGCGACGGACGGCAGCTCGATGCCGAGCTCGGCGAGGCGGGCGCTGATGGTCATGCTTGTTCTCCTTCGAACTGACGCGCGGCCTCTGCCGCGGCTCCGAGACCGGTGTTGGCTGCGGCGTCGCCGCCGACCGGACGCTTGAAGTACGCCACGAGCCCGCCCTCGGGGCCGGTGACGACCTGGACGAGCTCCCAGCCCTGCTTGCCCCAGTTGTTCAGGATCGCGGCGGTGTTGTGGATCAGCAGCGGTGTGGTGAGGTATTCCCACGTGGTCATGGCTCTCCCGAAGGGACGGGCGCGTTGAGGCGCGTCAAAGTTTGCGTTCAGGGAACTCCCCTACGATCAAGCGTATGCCTCAGACCAAACGCACGCTCACCGGTGTGCTCAGCGGCCTGGCCGGCCTCGTCGGTCTCAGCGTCGTCGCCGGTGTGCTCGTCACGGCCACCGTCACGCCGGTGTTCGCCGTCACCGGTGCTGCCGCCGCACAGTCGATCGACATGTTCGAGGGCCTGCCCTCCAACCTGAAGGTCGACCGGCCGATGCTGCCGACCACGATCTACGCCAAGGACGCGGCGGGCAACGATCAGGTCATGGCGCGCTTCTACGACCAGAACCGCGTCCCGGTGAAGTACGACCAGGTGGCGCCGGTGCTGTACGACGCGCTGCTGGCCAGTGAGGACAAGAACTTCTACTCGCACGGCGGGATCGACATCACCGGCACGCTGAAGGCCATCGTCGGCAACGTGACCGGATCCGCGACCAACGGCGGATCCTCGATCAGCCAGCAGTACGTGAAGAACGTGCTGCTGCAGGAATGCGAGAAGGGCGTCCCGCTCAGCGATCAGAAGCGCGACGCCAAGCTGAACCAGTGCTGGTTGGACGCAGCCTCGGCCGTCGGCTCGAAGGGCATCGCGCGCAAGCTGCAGGAGATCCGCTACGCCACGGCGATCGAGAAGCAGTACTCCAAGCAGGACATCCTCATCGGCTACCTGAACCTGGTGAACTTCGGCGGCACCACCTACGGCATCGAGGCCGCCGCGCAGCG
The DNA here is from genome assembly GCA_018268515.1 of Actinomycetota bacterium. Classification (GTDB taxonomy): domain Bacteria; phylum Actinomycetota; class Actinomycetes; order Actinomycetales; family Microbacteriaceae; genus Microbacterium. The sequence goes on along the minus strand of JAFDWK010000061.1, from coordinate 6,396 downwards.
CTACTTCAGCGTCTCCGCCTCGCAGCTCAACGCGGTGCAGGCCGCGACCCTGGTCGGCATGGTGCAGAACCCGAACGCATTCCGCATCGATATGCCCGGCGGCACGTACGACTGCGACAAGGACGGCAAGAACTGCAAGAACTCGCAGGCCGACGGCTACCACGACACCCTCGTGCGCCGGAACTACGTGCTCAGCCGCATGCACACGCTCGGCAAGATCACCACCGCGGAGTACGAGGCCGACAAGGCTCAGCCGATCACCCCGGCGATCAAGGCTCCGAGTTCGGGTTGCGGCGATGCCGGCGGCAACGCGTTCTTCTGCCAGTACGTGATCTCCACGCTGAGGAACGACGCGTCCCTCGACTCCGTGCTCGGCCCGGTGAAGGACCGCGCCGACAAGCTGTACCGTGGCGGGCTGAACATCCACACGACGTTGTCGGCGCCGATGCAGGGCGCGGCGCTGCAGGCGATGGCTGACAACACCACCCCCACGATCGCGGGGATGGATTTCGGCGCTTCCGCGGTCACGATCGAGCCGAAAACGGGAAGAATCCTGTCGCTCGCGCAGAACACGGGCTTCACCGAAGAGCAGTCAGATACGGCGACCACTGGACTCACGAGCCTGGTGTATGCGGCCGATCAGGCGCACGGCGGAGGAGTGGGATTCTCGGTCGGATCAACGTACAAGATCTTCACGCTGATCGACTGGCTGGAGAAGGGCCATTCCCTGCGCGAGTCTGTGGATGGCAACCTCAAGTGGATGAACTTCAAATGCGGTACCCAGACCATGCGAGCGGACGCCGGTGAGATCAAGAACTTCCAGAATCAGCGTGGCTACACCGGGACCCCGCTGCAGTTCACTGCAGCGTCGCTGAACAGTGGTTTCCTCGGCATGGCTTCCAAGCTCGATATCTGCGACATCAACGACGTCGCTGCTCGGATGGGCGTTCATCTGGGCACGGAGTACAAGGGCAAGATGCTCCCGGTGAACAACCGGGAGAACATCGTCGACGATCAGGGGAACGTCCTCGCACTCGCACCCGCGCCGTTCGACGTCCTCGGGTCGAAGAACATCGCCCCCCTCGATATGGCCTCCGTCTACGCCACGATCGCCAACAACGGCACGCGCTGCGATCCGCACGCGATCGACAAGATCACCGGTCCCGACGGCGTCGACCTCCCGCTGCCGCCGACCACCTGCACCGAGGTCGTGAAGCCCGACATCGCAGCGGCCACCGCCTACGCTCTGCAGGGAGTCATGAACTCGGGCGGTACCGGATCGCAGGCGAACCCCGGTGACGGCACCCCACTGATCGGCAAGACGGGTACGCACAACAACGCGCAGACGATGCTCATGGCGTCGTCCACGGGCTCGACCACGGGTGTGTGGGTCGGTCAGGCGAACGGCGATATCGTCGACATCAACGACTTCTACACCAAGGACACCAACGTCCCGAACATCCGTTATTACCTCAGTCGTCAGATCCTGACCACAGCGGACGAACTGTTCCCCGGCGGTGCCTTCCCTGATCCGCAGCAGAGCGCGCTCAAGCAGTCGTACACGAACCTGCCGAGCGTGGTCGGCATGACCGTCGACCAGGCCACGCAGACGCTCGAGGGCGCCGGCTTCTCGGTCTCGGTGGGGGCGGCGGTCTCGAGCAATCTGCCGACCGACCAGATCGCCCAGCAGGATCCGGGTCCGGGTCAGGTCGTGACCGGCAGCACGATCACGATCTCGCCGAGCAACGGTCAGGGCGCCTCGGTGCCGAACGTCGTCGGCATGACCATGGGTGACGCCGCCAACGCGCTCAAGCAGGCCGGCTTCCAGGCGGCGAAGGGCACCTGCACCGTCGGCAACGGCGACGACTCCGGCACGGTGTCGGCGACGAACCCCGCCGCGGGAACGGCCGCGCCGAAGGGCTCCTCCGTCACGCTCAACTACGTGACGAAGAACTGCAAGGGATGACCCTGTCCAGCAGCAGCCGTTCGGCCCTCATCGCACTCGGTGCGGTGGGGGCCGCCGGTGTCGCGGCCGCCACCTGGGGCATCGGCATCGAGCGGTACCTCTTCACGCTGCGCCACGCCACGGCGCGGTCGCTGCCGGCAGGGTCCCGGCCGCTGCGGATCCTGCACGTCTCCGATGCGCACATGGCGCCCTGGCAGCACCGCAAGCAGCAGTGGCTGGCGTCGCTGGCCGAGCTGCGTCCCGACCTCGTCGTGAACACCGGCGACAACCTCGGCCATGTGGACGGCCTCCGGGGCGTGCGCGCCGCCTTCTCCCCCTTCGCCGGGATCCCCGGAGTCTTCGTGCACGGCTCGAACGACGTGCACGCGCCGTCACCCCGCAACCCGTTCCGGTACTTCATGGGCCCCTCCGGCAGGATCCCCACCGCCGCCAAGCTCGACACGGCCGCCATGGACGCGTTCTTCACCGATGAGCTGGGCTGGACGGATCTGAACAACACCGCCGCGACGATCGAGGTCGCCGGATCCCGCGTGGATCTCTTCGGCGTCAGCGATGCGCATCGCGACTGGGACGACCTCGACGCACTTCCGCCGGCGATCGACGCACTCGGCCCGCGCGCTGCCGATGTTCCGGTTCTGGGCGTCACGCACGCGCCCTACCAGCGCGTGCTGAACGCGTACACCGACCTCGGCGCGGACGCGATCCTCGGCGGCCACACCCACGGCGGTCAGGTGTGCATCCCGGGCTTCGGCGCGATCGTGGCGAACTGCGACATCCCCCTGAAGCAGGCGAAGGGCCTCAGCACCTGGACCCACGCCGGCCGCACCGTGCCGCTGAACGTGAGCGCCGGCTGCGGCCACTCGATCTACGCCCCGATCCGCTTCGCCTGCCGCCCCGAGGCCACGCTGCTGACGCTGCTGCCGCGCGGCTGAGCTCCACAGCGGACGTCATGCGCCTGGCGTCCAGACGACGTTCATGTCGGGGCGGATCACCACGGTCTCTCCCGGCTGGAGGGCGTGGTCGCCCCGGTCGGTGCCGATGTGGTTGTACCGGCCCACCATGAGGGGGTTCGTGCAGAGACGGTCGCCCACCGACCAGGAGTCGTCACCGGGCGCGGCCGTGTAGCTGACGATGTTCCCGGCAGCGTCGCGACTCACGGTGCCGGTCGCCCCCGGGGATGCTCCGCGGTCTGCAGCCTCGCCGACGAGCCTGCCGTAGCTGTGGCCGTTCACGTCGAAGATCTGGATCTTCGAATACGTCGTGCACCCCCTCGGGAGCGAGCTGACCTTCACGCTGATCCCGTCCCCGAGCCAGATGACGCGGTCCGGGTCGGAGGTCGGCGTGGACGTGGGATCCGGTGTCATCACCGGTGCGCCCTGCACAGTCGCCTTCACGTGATGCGGCACCGATGTGGCAGCTGAGATGACCGTCGGCGCGGCGAGAGCCACGAGCCCCGCCACGGCGAGCCCCGTCACCGCGTATGTGATCACCGCGGTGCGCTTCATGGCCGGAACCTCACTCGCGCGGCGGCCGGATGCTGCCCTGGAGCCGCCTCTCCGGCAGGCTCCGAAACGAGCACGTTGTGAGGCACTGCCACCTCCGGAGCTCTTCAGACTCGACGAGCCGAGCCATGGCGGAAACCACTGATCCTGAAGAACGTATGAACGACGACTATGCATACGCTGGCAGCACGCTATGCGGCGTCGGGACGCTCCCGCGCCTCGGAGACCGCCGCGACCGACGTGAACGGTGCGTTGCCGGCCGTGGTGTCACGTCCTGTTCTGGCACGTGCCACACGTGCCGTCGGACCTGAGCGCCGACGGCGGCCTCGGGTGGATGCGGGACGAAAGTGCGTCGTGAGCGATCAGGACGCGTCTGGGCGGAAACGGGACCGCGTCGCCGCTTCGCCGCTCTCACCCGTCTATCGCCTCACGCGCGGCGAGTAAGGAACGGCATTCCAGTGCTCCTGGAGGATTCGGCCGACACGGCCCGACCGACATCCCGTGACGATGCGAAGAGGGACCGATCCATGCGGATCGGCCCCTCTCATGTTGGTCGGGGTGACAGGATTTGAACCTGCGGCCTCTTCGTCCCGAACGAAGCGCGCTACCAAGCTGCGCCACACCCCGTGGCAACCGTTCAAGTCTATACGGAGAGCGACCGCGGAGCGAATCGAGCCGGCGCCCGCGCGTGGCGGACGGCACCTCGACGGCACGTCTCAGCCTCCTCCCGTATCCTGGAAGCGCTATGACGACACCCCGCCTGGTCGCCTTCGACCTCGACGACACCCTCGCCCCCTCCAAGAGTGCGATCGATCCCCGCATCGCGGGGCTCCTCCTCGCCCTCGCAGACCGGGTCGAGGTCGCGATCATCTCCGGCGGCAACGAGGAGCAGTTCCGCACCCAGGTGATCTCCCGGCTCGGCACCGCCGACGCCCCGCTCCTGCAGCGCATCCACCTGCTGCCCACCTGCGGCACCCGCTACCTCCGCTACGCCGGATCCGGATTCTCCCTCGTCTACGCCCGCGATCTCAGCGACCAGCAGAAGAGCGCCGCCCTCGCTGCGCTCGAGGAGGAGGCGCACCGCCTCGGCCTGTGGGAGAGCGAGACCTGGGGCCCGATCCTGGAAGACCGCGGCTCGCAGATCACCTTCTCCGCCCTCGGCCAGAAGGCCCCCCACGACGCGAAGAAGGCCTGGGACCCGGACGGATCCCGCCGGGCCGCCCTGCGCGACGCCGTGGCGCCGCGCGTGCCCGACCTCGAGGTGCGCTCGGGCGGATCCACCTCGATCGACATCACCCGCGCCGGCATCGACAAGGCCTACGGCATGACCGAGCTCGCCGAGCGCACGGGCATCCCGTTCGCCGAGATGCTGTTCTACGGCGACCGCCTCGACGAGGGCGGCAACGACTACCCCGTGAAGGCCCTCGGCGTGCCCTGCGTGGCCGTGGACGGCTGGGAAGACACCGCAGACCACCTCGACGCACTGCTGGCCACCCTGGACGTCGTAGAAGCTCCTACGACGTAAGCGCTGCGGCTGCGGCTGGTCCGCGAAAGGGTGCGCGCGATTCGCCCCCATCACGGGTCGTTGATCGACCTTCGTCGGATCCTGAGCGAGGAGCGGAGCGAGACGAAGGTGCTTCGCTCGCTCAGGAACCGAACCCCAGACCGGTCCCTGAGCGAGGAGCACACGGGACGAGACGAAGGGCGTCTCGCTTCGCGATTCCTGAGCGAGGAGCGGAGCGACAAGACCAAGGGCGCTCAACGACCGAGACGGAGAGTCCCGCTCAGCGCGCTGAGACCTCCGCCGCGCCCTGTCCCACGAGCACCATGCGGGTGAGCTGGGTGACGTGACGCGGTTCGAGTTCGGCGAGCGACGAGACGCCGAGCAGTCGCATCGTGCGTTCGATCTCGGTGCGCAGGATCGCGATGGTGCGGTCGACACCGCGGCGCCCGCCCGCCATGAGGCCGTAGAGGTAGGCGCGGCCGATGAGCGTGAAGTCCGCGCCGAGGGCGACCGCGGCGACGATGTCGGCGCCGTTCATGATGCCGGTGTCGACCATGACCGTGAAGTCGTCGCCCACGGCCTGGCGCACCTTCGGCAGCAGGTGGAACGGGATGGGCGCCCGGTCGAGCTGGCGTCCGCCGTGGTTGGACAGCACCACGCCGTCCACGCCGTGCGTGTCCTTCAGCCGCGCCGCGTCCTCGACGGTCTGCACGCCCTTGACGACGAGCTTGCCGGGCCAGATGTCCCGGATCACGGCGAGGTCGTCGTAGCTGATGGTCGGATCCATGGCGGCGTCCAGCAGCTCCCCGACCGTGCCGCCGGTCGTCGACAGCGAGGCGAACTCGAGCTTCGGGGTGGTGAGGAAGTCGATCCACCACCACGGCCGCGGGATCGCGTTGATGATCGTGCCGAGCGTGAGCTGCGGCGGGATCGAGAAGCCGTTGCGCTTGTCACGCAGGCGGGCACCGGCGACCGGGGTGTCCACCGTGAACATGAGCGTGTCGAAGCCGGCTGCGGCGGCGCGGCGGGTGAGGCCGTAGGAGATCTCCCGGTCGCGCATGACGTACAGCTGGAACCAGTTCCGTCCGGCGGGGTTCGTCTTCGTCACGTCCTCGATCGAGGTCGTGCCGAGCGTGGACAGCGTGAAGGGGATCCCCGCGGCCGCTGCGGCGCCAGCGCCGGCGACTTCGCCCTCGGTCTGCATGAGGCGCGTGAACCCGGTCGGAGCGATCCCGAACGGCAGCGCACTGGGGCCGCCCAGGATCGTCGTGGAGGTGTCGAGCTCGGGGGCGGGAGCGAGGATCCCCGGGTGGAACTCCACGTCTTCGAACGCCTGGCGGGCGCGCGCCAGCGACAGCTCGCCCTCGGCTGCGCCGTCGGTGTAGTCGAAGGCCGCCTTCGGCGTGCGCCGCTTCGCGATCGTG
>JAFDWK010000060.1:450-14099 GCA_018268515.1 Actinomycetota bacterium | reverse complement strand
GCCGCGTCCTACACGGCGCTCGCGCGCGTGCATTTCGCGCTCACCGCTGCGGCCGCAGCCGACCCGCGGATGATCGCGGAGGCCGGTGACCGCATGGCGGAGGTCAGCGATCGGGAGCAGCACGGTGTGGCGTGGCCTTCGTATCGGGCGCTCGGCCTCGCCTACCTGGCCGCCGCCGCGGGGGAACGCGACCGCGCCGTCGAGCTGTGCGAACCGCTGTTGCGCGTCGGGACGATCCCGATGACCAGGGTGCTCGCCGCCGAGCTCTACCGCAAAGCGGGACAGCCGCAGCCGGCGCTGGATGCCCTGCGCGGCATCGGGCAGCGGGAGCGGGTCTCCTACATCCACGCCAGCGGCCTGGTCACGACCGCGGTGATCCTGTTCGAGCGGGGCGAACGCGATCGCGCGCATCGGATGCTGGAGAAGGCCCTGGACGTCGCCGAACCCGAGGGCATCGCCCGCCCGTTCGTCACGGATCCGGATGATGACCCGCTGCGTGAGATGCTCACGGCGCATGCCGTGTGGGGGAGTTCGCATGAGGGGTTCCTGGCCGCACGGATCGCGTCCGGCGATACGGGCATCTCACGGGAGGACATCCTCGGAGTCGCGCTGTCGCCGCGCGAGCGCGAGATCTTCGGGTATCTCTGCACGACGATGACGGCCGACGAGATCGCGGCCGACCTCTTCGTGTCGGTGAACACCGTCCGCACGCACCAGCGCGCCATCTACCGCAAACTCGGAGTCAACAGCCGCCGCGACGCCGTGAAGCTGTTCCGTTCCTGATCAGATACCCGTCAGCGGCACGGCGACATCGGATCCGCCCTCCCGGGTGAGACGTGCGCCCATCTGCACGAGCGACGGAGCGCCGATGAAGCCGCCCGCGAACAGCGCCTGACCCTGCGCGAAACCGGGCGAGCGCTGCAGCTGATCCTCGGGTACGAAGCCGAACACGTCCGCGAGCTCAGCGAGATCGCGGGGCGCGTTCATCCGCATCAGGCAGAGGTTGTCGCATTGCGAGAGGACGTTGGGATGGATCTTGGTGGGCCTCTGGGTGGACAGCAGCAGCCAGAGCCCGAACTTGCGTCCTTCGGCGGCGATCTGGATGACCTGCTCGACGAGTGCCCGTTCCACGGCGGTGGTCGGGTCGGGCGGGCAGATGTTGTGGGCCTCGTCGATGACGATCAGCACGGGCCGGCGCTCATCACGGTGCCGCCACAGATGCTCGAGCACACTGAGCGCCGCGACCTTCGGCTCGACGGGGTGGGAGAAGCCGCCGAGGTCCATCACGGTCGCGCGAGGGCGCGTATCGAGCACGTCGGTCACGGACTCGCCGCCGCGCGCCCAGAGCTCCCAGTCGAGCACCTGCAGGTTCTCGATGCGAGTCGCAAGGCGTTGCTGCCCCGCGTCCCCCGAGGCGCGCAGCCGCGCGAGGAAGTCGTCCTGATCGAACGTGCTGGCGTCCTGCTGGCTGTGCAGCAGGACGTTGAACTCCTCGGAGTCGCGGATCGGGTCCAACTGCAGCACGGCCGCCTTGGCCGCCACGGACAGGTCGACGAACCGCGTCTGCAGGCGCGGTGCTGCGGGGCCGGTCGAATGCAGGATCCGCAGGTCGGACGGGTCGACGGCGCCCGCGCTCTCTGCGCCGGGGGCGGCTTCATCGATGCGCGTGAAGTCGGCATTGGGGTCGAGGACGAGCAGCGGCAGGGCCGTGCGGGCGAGCAGCTGCTCCAGTACCACTCCGAGCGCATACGTCTTGCCGGAACCGCTCTGTCCGCACCAGAACGTGTGCCGGTTGAACTTGCGCGGATCCAGGACGACATCGGATCCGTCGTCGAGCCGGGTGCCGATCGGGAGGCCTGCGGGGATCATGCCTCTGCTCCGATACGACGGATCGGGGGCAGCGTGAAGGTGCCGTCGATGACCGAGGGGTCGGGCTCGTACATGCGCATCAGCGGACGGAACGATCCCTGCGGGGTGGGAAGCCAGTTCGCCCGCAGTTCTGGATCCGCCGGCGGGCTCGCGCTCAGGGCGATCGTCAGGGAGCCGTCCGCCGCACAGCGGAGGCCGGGTGTGCGGTCGCCGATCGAGTATCGGTCGATCTCATTGTCGACCAGGTAGAAGTCCGGCATGGAGTACATCGTGAGCGACCAGAACGCTCCGACGGGAGGCAGCGGGTCGAGACGGATCGTGTAGGAGTGCGCGCCGTCGAGTGCGTCGCCCGACTCGTCGACGTACACCGACGCATAGGCGGCCTCATACGCATGATTGCCCCAGAGGCCGCCGAGAGCAGCCGCGGCACGCTGCAGGAACTTCTGCGCGGCGGGAACCGAGGTGTACAGCGGTTCGTCGATGGCGCCGATCTCGAAGAAATCGGTGTTGTAGTCGAAGGCGTGATAGGGGAGCTGCCATCCGTTCACGGTCGTCACGTCCCCGGTGCGCAGATATCCGGCGAGCTGCTGCGTCGCACGATCCACGGCTTCACCCATCGCGATGACGTCCTCGGCGGGCAGATCCGGGTACGGCGACGCCCCCGTCGTGCGCACCCCGAGCGGTGCCAGATCCTCCAGCGCCGACCGCTCCGATTCGGCGGGCGGGAAGGCCTGCGACCACAGGCGCAGCTTCTCCCAGAACAGCGCTCCGGCGGGGATCTCCTCAGGCTCGGGGATGCCGAGCGGCGTCGCGGTGGCGTCGATCGCGGCGAGTGTCGTGGCATCCTGCAGGGCGTGCACAGCGGCGAGGTCCTCATCCGCGGCGCACGCCCAGCGTCCCACGATCGACAGCACGCGCGTCGGGCAGCGGATCGCGGTGGCGTTCGCGGGCAGCGACCCGGACCAGTCCGGCGGGACCAGGCAGTAGTCCTGCGCGCCGGTGCCGGTGGCGCGATGCCCGATGTATGCGAAGTTGTTGGTCCAGGCGTCCACGAACTGGAGCACGTAGTAGCGGCCGGCGGTGTCCGGCACATGCAGCCGTACGGGACCGACGCTGAGATCGATCTGGGCCATCGAGTACACCGTGTCGTTGTTGATCGAGACGAAGGTGTCGGCGGGGCCCGCCAGCGCACGGGCGTGGCTGAAGCTGTTGAACGGCGCCGCGGGATTGGCGCCGACACCGGTGCGCACGTATCGCCGCACCTGGTCGAGGTTGAAGACCAGGGGGAACCCCTGCAGGAAACCCTGGGTCAGGAGTGCATCGGCGGGCGGTTGCATCGTGTCGTCTCCTCCGTGGGCGTCATCCGCGCCGCGGGGGTCCCCGGGGCCTCGACCACACGGCAACACTGGCACAGCCTGCGCGGGCGCGCATCGTGCCGTCGGAGCGGAGCCGGGCGAATCATCAATGGTGGATGACGCGCCCGTGCGGCCCGCTCCCGGATGATGAGAGCGGGCCTGGAGCGCCCTGGAGAGGAGCCGCTGGCATGGAGCACATCCCCGTCAACGTCGACAACTTCGCGCATGCGGAGAGCGATCGCATGTTCGCCGCTATCGTGCAGCAGGCCGGAGGCACCGGGTTATGGAGCCACGGCTTCACGCCGACGGCCGTCGATCTGCAGCCGGTGATCCGGATGAACAGGGACACGCTGTACAGCGGTGTCGTGGTGGACGTCTCCGCCGGCGCCGTGCTGGAGCTGCCCGACGCCGGCGACCGCTACGTGTCGGCGATGGTCGTCAACCAGGATCACCACATCAACCGCATCTTCCACGAGCCCGGCACGCATCAGCTCACCGCCGCGGATCTCGGATCGGACTTCGTCCTGGTCGCGGTGCGGATCCTGGTCGATCCGGAGGACCCCGCCGACGTCGCAGAGGTCAATCGGCTGCAGCGCGAGCTGCGCGTGACCTCGACGGGCTCGAGGGCTTTCGTCCTGCCGGACTACGATGAGGCGTCGTTCAGCGCGACCCGGTCGGCGCTGCTCGAGCTCGCCAAGGGCATGGGAGGCCTGGACCGCTGCTTCGGCACTGCGGAGGAGGTGGATCCGGTCCGCCATCTCATCGGAGCGGCGGCGGGCTGGGGCGGATTGCCCGAGCGCGAAGCCATGTACGTCAACGTCGTTCCGGAGCTCCCCGTGGGCGAATACGAGCTGAGGGTGCACGATGTCCCCGTCGACGGCTTCTGGTCGATCTCGCTCTACAACGAGGCGGGATACTTCGAGGCCAATCCGCAGGGCGCCTACAGCGTGAACAACATCACGGGCATCCCGGACGAGGACGGCGCCATCACGATCCGCTTCGGCGCCGCCGAGGGCGTGCCCAACGCCCTGCCGATCATGCCCGGATGGAATTACCTCGCCCGGCTGTATCGGCCGCGGGCCGAGGTGCGGGACGGATCCTGGACCTTTCCGCGCCTGGCGGAGATCGGAGGCTGAGCATCATGACCGAACGCCTCTACGGCCCTCTCGAATTCTTCGTCGTCGCCTTCGAAGGGGACCGGCCCGATCCCGGGGTGCTGTCCGCGCTCCGTGATGCGACGAGCTCGGGCACCGTCCGCCTGCTGGATCTGGTCATCGCCACGCCCGAGGAGAACGGCGGTGTGCGCATGCTCGAGATCACCGAGAACGCGCTCTTCGGCACCGAGGCGCCGTTGACGCTGGAGGTGCAGGGGCTGATCGGCGAAGAGGACGTCATCGAGGTCCTCTCGCCCCTGGAACCCGGTGTCAGCGTCGCCGTCGTCGCCTTGGAGCTGCTCTGGGCCGCCGACCTCGCGCAGCGCGTGGCGCTCGCGGGCGGAACCGTCGTCCGCTCAGAGCGGATCCCGGCACCGGTCGTGAACGAACTGGTCGGCGCCGTGACGGCGGACGGCGCACTGCTCGACGCACAGGACAGGAGCTAGACCATGCCCATCATCGGACGTTTCGGCCGCCCGGGTCTGCTCGGCATGGCTGCGCGCACCGCGGTCGTCGCGGGAACGGCGACCGCGGTGAGCGGCGCCGTCGCGAACCATCAGCAGGAACGAGCGCGCGCCCGCCAGCAGGAGCAGCTCATGCAGGAGCAGTTCCGCCAGGAGCAGCTCGTGCAGGAGCAGGAGCGGGTTGCTCAGCAGACGCCGCCCGGCGCGCCCCTGTCCGCAGCGCCGGCGCCCGACCTGGTCGCGAAGCTGCAGCAGCTCGCCGATCTGCATGCGCAGGGCATTCTCACCGCCGAGCAGTTCGAGCAGGCCAAGCAGCAGCTGCTGGCAGGCTGAGCGGCCGCGTCCGCCCGCACATGTCCGCACGAACGGCAGGAGATCGACGACTCATGCGTGCACGAACCGCCCCTCCGCTGCCCACAGGCGACCGATCATGACCGCGGGAGACGCCGCGCTGGCGGCTCGGATCGCCGAGCTGGAGGCGGCCAACGCCGACCTCGGACGACGCAACGCGGAACTCGAGGCGTCGCGGTCCGTCGGCGGACGATTCCGCGGCTGGTCGGTGCTCTCGGCGATCCTGATCGTGCTGGCGCTGGTGCTCGCACCGGTGAGCCTGGTGGCCGGCTACGCCAAGAATCAGCTCACCAGCACCGACCAGTTCGTGTCGACGCTGGCGCCGCTGGCGAAGGACCCCGCCGTGCAGAAGGTCGTCTCCGACGCCGTCGTGGAAGCGGTGGAGTCCGGCGTGGACATCCCCGGCACCACGGCCGAGGTGTTCTCGGGGCTGAAGCAGCTCGATCTTCCCCCGCGCGCCGAGACCGCACTGGCGGCGCTGCAGGGGCCCGCCGTGCTCGGGCTCCAGTCGCTGCTGAAATCCACCGTCGCGCAGATCGTGGCATCCGACGCGTTCGCCCAGCTCTGGGAGCAGGCTCTGCGTGTATCCCACACGCAGGTGACCGCGACGCTCAGCGGCGACCCGAAGGCCCTGGCGCAGATCGGATCCGACGGCAGTCTCCGGTTGCAGCTGGGCCCGATCGTCGCCGCGGTGAAGAAGCAGCTGATCGACAACGGGGCGACATTCGCGCAGGCGATCCCCGACGTCGACCGCAGCATCGTGCTGTCGACGTCCGACACCGTCGGGACGGTCGCGACGCTCTACACCCTGGTCGTCGCCGTCGGCACCTGGCTGCCCTGGGTCTGCCTGGCACTGCTCGCCGCGGGCGTCCTGGCCGCGCGCCGTCGTCGGCGCGCTCTCACGGCGACGTCCGTGGCGCTGGCACTGGTCATGCTCGTGCTGGGCGGCGCGATCGCCGTGGGCCGCGAGGTCTCCGCCGGTGCGCTCTCCCACGCGCCGCTCACCCGCCCGGCGGTGCTCGCCGGCTACGACGCGGTCGTCGCCGCCGCGGTCGACACGATCCTCGCCGTGGGTGCGCTTGCGCTCGCGGTCGCGCTCGTCGCCTGGCTCGTGGGGCCGGCGCGACCGGCGCAGGCTCTGCGCACCGGCACCCGCAGCCTCGCGACGAGCGCGCGTCGGCGCGCCGAGTCCGTCGGCATCACCACCGGGCGGGCCGGGCAGTGGCTGCAGCGGCAGCGTGTGCTGATGCTCGTGGTCATCGCGATCGTCGCCACGGCGATCGTGCTGCTCGTGCGGCCGCTGTCCGTCGGGCTCGTGATCTGGGTGGGCGTCGGTGCGCTGGTATGCGTGCTTCTCGTCGAGTTCCTCCGCAGGCCCGACCCCGAGCCGGCCGCCGGCGCTGTGCCGGTCGCCGGCGCTGTGCCGGCTGCCGAACCCGTGCCGGCCCCAGAACCCGTATCCGAGAGGCAGGAGACCATATGAACGTCGTACTGGGAGCGGTCCTTCCGCTGGCGGTGGCGGTGGCCATCAGCCCGGTTCCGATCATTGCGACCATCCTCATGCTCATGTCGCCGCGGCCGCGGCCGCTCGGCCTCGGGTTCCTGCTCGGCTGGGTCGCCGGCATCGCGATCGGCGTCGTCGTGTTCACCCTGCTCGCCGGGATCCTCCCCGCGGCCGGTGGTGACGGACCGCAGCCGGTCATCGGGGTCATCCAGCTCGTCCTGGGCCTGCTCCTGGTCCTGTTGGCCATCAAGCAGTGGCGAGGCCGTCCGCGGCTCGGAGAACAGGCGGAGCTGCCCAAGTGGATGGCCGCGATCGACGGCATGAGGCCGGGCGCCGCGATCGGCCTCGCGTTCCTGCTTTCCGCCGTCAACCCGAAGAACCTTCTGGTCCTGGTGGCAGCCGGTGCGGCGATCGGGCATGCGGGTCTCGGTGCCGGATCCGTGACGATCGTGATCGCCGTGTTCGTGCTGATCGCGGCGATCAGCGTGCTGGTGCCGGTTCTGCTCTTCCTGGTGGCGCCCGCCAAGGCGGCGGTGGTGCTGGACCGGGTGCGCATCTGGCTCGTCGCGAACAACGCGGTGATCATGGCCGTGCTGCTCGTCGTGATCGGCGCCCAGCTGCTCGGCAACGGCATCGGCAGCATGTGACGGCAGGCGCAGGTCAGATCCCCGCCGGGGATCGGCCCAAGATGAAGGAGATTGAGATGACGCAGAGCGATGTGACGCAACCCGTGGAGCCCAGTGCCTTCGTGAAGGCCGCCCATCGCGCGGCCCTGGAGGCACTGCCGTTCGACGACGTCCGGGATCTGGAGGATGCGCGCCGCGGGTTCCTCGCGCGCACCGAGCCGAACGTGGTCCGCGACGCAGAGGGGCGGACCGTGTGGGACAACGCGTCCTACGCCTTCCTGACCGGTGAGGCACCGGAGAGCGTGCACCCGAGTCTGTGGCGGGTGTCCTCGCTCAACGCGATCGACGGGCTCTTCGAAGTCGTCCCGGGTGTGTACCAGGTGCGCGGCTTCGATCTGTCCAACCTCAGCATCATCGAGGGCGATGAGGGGATCATCATCGTCGATGCGCTCACTTCTCGCGAACCGGCGGAGGCCGCGCTCGCGCTCTACCGCGAGCACCGCGGTCCCCGCGCGGTCACTGCAGTGGTCTACACGCACTGCCATGTGGATCATTTCGGCGGCGTGCTCGGTGTGACGGACCAGGCCGCGGTCGATCGTGGCGACGTGCAGATCATCGCCCCGGCGGGCTTCACCGAGCATGCGATCTCGGAGAACGTGTATGCGGGCACGGCGATGTCGCGACGGGCTTCCTACATGTACGGAACGCTCCTCGCACGGGGCGAGCGCGGTGCCGTCGGATCCGGGCTCGGGCAGAATCCGTCGACGGGGGAGATCGGCCTGATCGTGCCGACGATCGACATCACTGAGACCGGGCAGGTCGTCACCATTGACGGCGTGCAGATGCAGTTCCAGCTCGCACCGGGCAGCGAGGCACCGGCGGAGATGCACATCTACTTCCCGCGGTACCGCGCCCTGTGCATGGCGGAGAACGCGACGCATACGCTGCACAACCTGCTGACGCTGCGCGGTGCCGTCGTGCGTGATCCGCGCGCCTGGGCGGGCTATCTCACGGAAGCGATCGATGTCTTCGCCGACCGCAGCGATGTCGTCTTCTCGCCCCATCACTGGCCGACCTGGGGTGCGCAGCGGATCCGGGAGTTCCTTTCGCTGCAGCGCGACCTGTATGCCTATCTGCACGACCAGACGCTCCGCCTGCTGAACAAGGGCTACCAGGGTGCCGAGATCGCAGAGATGCTCCAGCTGCCCCCAGCACTGGAGAACGCCTGGCACGCGCGAGGCTACTACGGGTCGGTGAGCCACAACGTGAAGGCCATCTACCAGCGGTACATGGGCTGGTTCGACGGCAGCCCCGCGCGGCTGTGGCCGCACCCTCCTGCCGAGCAGGCCCGGCGCTACGTCGCCGCGATGGGTGGGATCGATGGCGCGGTTCAGATCGCGCGTACCGCCTACGACGAGGGGGACTACCGCTGGGCGGCCACAGTTCTGGACCACGTCGTCTTCACCGACTCCGGCCACGCGGCCGGACGGGAGCTCTATGCGCGCACACTGGAGCAGCTGGCCTACGGCAGCGAGAACGCCACATGGCGCAACTTCTTCCTCTCAGGGGCGACGGAGCTGCGCACCGGCAACTTCGGTTCGGCGACCACCAGCTCCGGTTCCCCGCAGTTGCTGCGCGAGCTGTCGCCCGCGCAGATCTTCGACTCGATCGCGATCCTCGTCGACGGGCCGAGGGCATGGGACGAGGAGCTCACGCTCGAAGTCCGGATCGACGATGTCGAGCACACCCATCGGCTGACGCTGCGCAACGGGGTCCTCGTGCATCGGGAGCGCATCGCACACGATGACGAGCCGGACGCGACCCTGATCGTGAACACCAAGATGCGCCTGCTGGCGTTCCTCGCCGGCGATGCGGAGTCGCCGGGGGTGCGCATCGAAGGCGACGGGAACGCCTTCTCCCGCCTGGCGGCGGTGCTGGACACACCCGATCCCGCGTTCGAGATCGTTCTCCCGTAGCCGCCTCGAGCCACGCATGACGAAGGGGCCGCCTCTTCCGAGGCGGCCCCTTCGTCATGCCCTCACTGCATGGCATGCCCGGTGAACAGCTGCAGGTGGTACTCCGCGACACGATGCTCCGGGTCCAGCTCGCCGACATCGATCTGCACGCGGTCGATCGTGCCGGTGAAGTCGTTGTCGAGCGGCG
This sequence comes from Actinomycetota bacterium, assembly GCA_018268515.1. GTDB lineage: Bacteria > Actinomycetota > Actinomycetes > Actinomycetales > Microbacteriaceae > Microbacterium. The sequence continues at coordinate 4,613 of JAFDWK010000060.1, read as the reverse complement.
GGTAGTCGGCGGACACCGCGGATCCCAGATCCCGGCCGATGTCGAGACCCTCGCTGGCCGTGTAGGCCGCCGGCGTGGTGTGCTCGACGCGCATGCCCGCCGTCTCTTCGCCGTCGAGGAACATCGTGTACGTGCCGCCGCGCCCGAGTCCGCCGCCGTCGTAGGCGAACTCGATCCGCAGCGCATGCGCACCCGGTGCCAGCTCACGATCGGAGGTCATCACGGTGGTGTCGAGCCCGAAGAAGTTGTGCGCGAAACGCACTCGCCCCTCGTGCGCGTACAACGACCACCCGCCGACGTTCCCGCCGATGGCGGCGATCACCCCCGTCGCCCCGGAGTCCGGGACGACGATCTGCGCGGTGATGGCGTGCGAGCGGTTCTTGGTGTTGATCGCGCTGGCCTCCGCGAGACTCATCCCCGAGTACAGCACCTGGGTGTTGCCGGCGACGGGCTCCGGACGCCCGGCGACGGCGGCGACCCCGCGCTCGGCGGCGCGATCGTCGAGCGGCAGGACGTTGTGCTTCACAGCCTCGATCAGCCACAAGCGCTGCAGCGCGTGCAGCTTGTCGGGAAACTCGGCGGACAGGTCTCTGGCCTGCGACCAATCCTGGGTCGTGTCATACAGCTCCCAGACGTCGTCGTCGAACGCGGGCAGGGCCTGTCCGCCCGTCTGCCACGGGATGCGGTGCTTCGTCACGGCGGTCCAGCCGTTGTGGTAGATGCCGCGGTTGCCGAGCATCTCGAAGTACTGCGTGGTGTGCCGTTCCGGCGCGGCGGCGTCGTCGAAGGAGTACGCGAGGCTGGTCCCCTCGTACGGTTTCTGCGGCACGCCGTTGACCGTGGTCGGCTCGGGGATTCCGGCGACGTCGAGCACGGTGGCGGCGACGTCGATGACGTGCGTGAACTGCTCGCGGACGCCCGCCTCGGCGGAGATCCCGGCAGGCCAATGCACGATCATTCCATTGCGCGTGCCGCCGAAGTGCGATGCCACCTGCTTCGTCCACTGGAACGGCGCGCACATGGCGTGCGCCCACGCCGCCGCGTAGTGGTTGTAGGACTCCGGGGTGCCCAGCTGATCGATGGCTGCGCGCAGGCGCTCCGGCGTCTCGATCTCCATGCCGTTCATGGCGATCATGTCGTTGAGGGAGCCCTGCAGGGACCCCTCGGCGCTCGCGCCGTTGTCGCCGACCATCACGAAGACGAGGGTGTCGTCGAGGATGCCCTGCTGTTCCAGCTCGTCGAGGATCCGGCCCACGTGGTGGTCCGTCTGCTCCATGAAACCCGCGTAGATCTCCATCTGGCGCGCGAGCACGGGGCGCATCTCCTCGCGGGTTTCCTCCCAGGCGGGAAGCCCCTCACTGCGCTCGGTCAGCACGGTGTCCGCGGGGACCACGCCGAGCGCGATCTGGCGGGCGAGCGTCTCCTCGCGCAGAGCGTCCCAGCCGGCGTCGAAGCGTCCGCGGTACTTGTCCGACCACTCGGCGGGCACCTGGTGCGGCGAGTGAGTCGCACCAGGGGCGTAGTAGAGGAAGAACGGACGGTCCGGGGCCAGAGACGCCTTGCGCTGGAGGAAGCCGATGGCCTTGTCGGCCATCTCCTCGTTGAGCGTGTAGCCGTCCTCGGGGAGCGCTTTCGGCTTCACCGGCGTCGTGTTCTCGTAGAGAGTCGGGTAGTACTGGTCGGACTGACCCCCGAGGAACCCCCAGAAGTACTCGAAACCGCCGCCGTGGTTGGGCCAGCGGTCGAACGGGCCGATCGGGCTCGTCTCCCACACCGGGATCTCATGACACTTGCCGATCTGGGCCGTGGCGTATCCGTTCAGCCGCAACGTCTCCGCGAGCGGTGCACAGGTGTTGGGTCGCATCGACGTCATGCCGGGCGCAGAGGTCGCGATCTCGGTGATCGCCCCCATGTTCACCGTATGGTGGTTGCGCCCGGACAGCAGTGCCGCCCGGGTGGGCGAGCAGAGCGCTGTGGTGTGGAACTTCGTGTACCGCAGGCCGCGGTCGGCCAGCTTCTGGAAGTTCGGCGTCTGGCACGGACCGCCGAAGACCGAGGAGGAGCCATAGCCGGCATCGTCCAGCAGCACGACGAGGACGTTGGGAGCGCCGGCGGGCGGACGCAGCCTCTCCACCGGTGGGTGGGCCGACTCCGCGTCCTTGGCGTCGTACGGAGTGAGATGCGGTCGTTCCAGATCGGGGATCGGCAGCGACGAGCGATTTTCGTGAGCGGTGGCCATGGGGTCTCCTCCGGTGCGTGGTTCGCGAACACATCCATGCTCCTCGGGAAAATGCGCGCGACCCAGCACCCGGACGAGAAATCACCTGTGGATGATGACCCGGCGGCGATGATGCGGTCGTCCTCGACGGATTCGGCGGCGCACCCGTCATGCGCACCCTCATCGACAGGGGAAGATGGATCCCATGGGTGAATCCTGTGGTCCCGACTGCACCTGCGGTGCTCCGCCCCGCGAGGTGCTGGCGGGCGCGCGCTCGGCGCTGCCGCTGCTCGGCGCGCCGAGTGCGGGCGGGGGAGCCGAGACCGGCCGGCACGCGATCGCGCAGGCGCGGATCCCGGCCGGATCCTTCGTCATGGGCGACTCCTCGGGCGATGAGAACCGGGGCGACGGCGAGACGCCGCGGCATCGGGTGACGCTCGACGGCTTCGAGATCGACGCGACCACGGTCACGAACGCCGACTTCGCCCGCTTCGTCGATGACACGGGGTACCGCACGGAGGCGGAGACGTTCGGCTTCTCGGCCGTGTTCCACCTCGCCGTCCGCGCGCCCGACTCCGACATCATGGGTCCGGCCGCCGGCACGCCGTGGTGGTACGGCGTGCGCGGGGCGGATTGGGTGCATCCGGGCGGATCGCTCTCGAGTCTCGACGGACTCGACGATCATCCGGTCGTGCACGTGAGCTGGAACGACGCCATCGCCTACTGCGCCTGGGCCGGCCGTCGCCTGCCCACCGAGGCCGAATGGGAGTACGCCGCCCGCGGCGGGATCGACGGCGCGAAGTACCCGTGGGGCGACGAGGAGCCGGACGACGGCGGCTGGCGCACGAACATCTGGCAGGGGGCCTTCCCGCGCGAGAACACCCTCGAGGACGGCTGGCTGACCACCGCGCCGGTGCGCGCCTTCGCCGCCAACGGATACGGCCTGTTCCAGCCGGTCGGCAACGTGTGGGAGTGGTGCGCGGACTGGTTCGATCCGCGCGCCTACGAGCGTTCGGCGGAATCGGATCCGCGCGGCCCGTCACTCGGCATGGCGCGGGTACTGCGCGGCGGCAGCTACCTGTGCCACTTCTCCTACTGCAACCGCTATCGCAACTCCGCGCGCAGCTCGAACACGCCCGACTCGTCGATGGGCAACGCCGGATTCCGCACCGTCTCGCGCCGAACGGAGAACGCATGAGCACCAGCCGCTTCCCCCGGCACGTCTACGACCGCGGCGAGGAGCCGGACGCGCGGTTCACGCTCGCGAACGAGCGCACCTTCCTCGCCTGGATCCGCACCTCCCTCGCACTGCTGGCGGGCGGTGTCGCGCTCGAGGCGCTGGGGCTGGGCATGCATCCGGGGTTCCGGCACGCCGCCTCGATCCTGCTCATCGTGGCCGGGCTGCTGACCCCGGTCCAGGCGTGGCTGGGCTGGATGCGCACCGAGCGCTCGCTGCGGGAGTCGACCCCGCTGGGGCCGCCGTGGATCGCAATCCCTCTCGCCGTCGTGGTCGTGGCGACCGGCGTGCTGGTGCTTCTCGGGGTGCTGCTGGCGTGACCGGAGATCCGGAGCGGGTCTTCGACCCCGGTCTGCAGCCCGAGCGCACCGCCCTGGCCTGGCGGCGCACCGCGCTCGCGCTCGCCGGAGGTTCCGTCGTGATCATGCGGATCCTGCCGGAGGTGTCGGGCGGCGCCGCGCTCGTGCTCGGATTCGCGGGTCTCGCGCTCGCGCTGGTGGTGCTGGTCGGCTCGCACCGCCGCTACCGGCGCCAGCATCGCGCGCTCACCTCGACCGAACCGGTCGTGCTGCGCTCGGGATGGCCTGTCGTGGCGCTGACCGCGGCTGCTCTGCTGGTCGGCGTGCTCTGCCTGCTGTTCGTGCTCGCCCGGGGCTGAGAAGCCGCAACCCGATCCGGCTGCCTCTCGCGCCCTCCCCGTGCCCGCGG
>JAFDWK010000060.1:0-412 GCA_018268515.1 Actinomycetota bacterium | reverse complement strand
TCGACCCGCTGCCCGACCACCCCGCCCCCGACAACCCGCAGGGCAAGCTCGTGCTGCTGCGGCACGGCGAGACCGAATGGTCGCGCAGCGGCCGCCACACGGGCCGCACCGATGTGCCGCTCACCCCGCGCGGCGAGGAGCTGGCCCGATTGGCGGGGGCGCTCGTGACCGGATACGACTTCCGGCTCGTGCTGTCTTCGCCGCTGCAGCGCGCCCGCCGCACCGCCGAGCTCGCGGGGCTGCACGCCGAGGTCGATCCGCTGCTCGTGGAGTGGGACTACGGCGGATACGAGGGGCGCACCACGAAGGACATCCGCGCCGAGCTCGGCTACAACTGGAGCGCGTTCACGCACGGGGTGATCCGCGGAGAGACGCCGGGGGAGACCGTCGAAGAGGTCGCCGCGCGCGCCTC
>JAFDWK010000005.1:24354-30119 GCA_018268515.1 Actinomycetota bacterium | reverse complement strand
ATCGAGCGGATCCGCCCGGGCGCGCCGTCGGTTCGGCGCGGGCGCCCCGTCGGTTCGGCGCGGGCGTGCCGTCGTTCGCGCTGCAGCGCCGTCGCTTCGGCCCAGGCGTGCAATCGGCTCACCCTGGCGCGCCCTCGGTTCGGCCCGAGCGCGCCCTCGGTTCCGTCCGGACGCACTGCGCGCCCGCACCTCACCAGGCGGAGGCGACCTCGGCGTGCGTGCGCAGGATCCCCTCGGTCGATCCGGCCGGCGCGCGGCCGATGCCGCACTCGGTCGCGACCCCGAACTCCGTGGCATGCGCGGACGCGGCGGCGATACGACGCCGGGCGCCCTCCGCTCCGTCCTCGCGGTGCACGAGGCCGAGGTACAGCTCGGTGCCGTCGCCCCGCGCCAGAGCGTCGAACGGGGCGAAGTAGGCGTCGTCGTCGCGTTCGATCGGCACGGGCAGGTGCAGCCAGCTGAGCGGACGGTGCGCGGCAGTCATCACGGCGTTCGCGTAGCGCACCAGGTTCGCCGCATCGGCCGGCTCGATGAAGTGCTTCTCGGCCGCGTCGCCGTAGCAGAGGTGCACCCCGACCTCGACATCGGCGGGCACCGCGTCGACGAGCGCGGCGAGACGGGACACCAGACCATCGAACGGGTCGCCGGGCCACCACGCCTCCATCACCGTGCCGTATCCCGCGGCGCGCTCGATGATGCCCATCTCGCTTGCGACGTCCCACTGGATCGCGAGATCCGAGTGCGGGATCGCGGCGAGGATCCCGTCGAGCTCGCCGAGGATCGCGGCGGTGTACACGGGCTCGATCGCAGCCCGGTCGTGCCCCGCGAAGAACGAGGAGATCACCGCGAGCGGTGTGGGCAGCGACACCTGGAAGCGCACCCCCTCGCCGATCGTACCCTCCGCGCGCAACCGGCGGAAGACTTCGTACGACGCGAGCGCCGCCTCCGCGTAGCCGAGCGGCGGCAGCACGATCGTGGCCGCGTCGACGCCTTCGGCGATCCGCAGCGGCCGCGCGTCCAGCCCCGCGCCGAACGGGATCCGCTCGGCGCCGACGCGCTCGATGCCCTCCGCCTCGCCCAGCACGTCGGGCTGGAACATGATCCAGTGGAACCGGATCCCGACCTCGCCGTCCGGGATGCGCCGCAGTCGCGACCCGAGGATCCCGGCGGCGGTGCGCATCGTCGTCTCGGCGTCGTCGTAGTTCACGCTGCCGACCAGCAGCGCTCCGCGGGGATTCGTCATGTCTGAAAGCGTAGGCCGCGCACGGTGGGCCGTGCACGAGGCCATCCATCGAGCCCGCCTGGCGGCGAATCCGGGCCGGCCTGGAGTACGGTCCGGGGAACGGCTGCGCACCCGGCGTTTCGGCGCCCGACAGTAGCCGGTTCAGGCCCCGGCGGCCACGACCCGCCCGGCGTCGAGCCGCACGGTGCGGTCGATCGTGCCGGCGGGAGGCGCCACGTGCGAGACCAGGATGACGGTCTGGGATCCGGCCGCTCCCAGCAGGTCGCGCAGCAGCACAGCCGACGCGTCGGGATCCACCCCCGCGGTCGGCTCGTCGAGCACGAGCACGGGGAAGCCGTGCAGAAGAGCCCGGGCCAGTGCGAGGCGCTGCGCCTGGCCGCCGGAGACGAGGGCGCCGCGCTCGCCCACCCGCGCATCGAGGCCGCCGCGCTCGGCGACCCAGTCGCCGAGGCCGACGCGGTCGAGCACGGCGCGGAGTTCCGTGTCGGTCGCGGTCTCGCGCGCGAACAGCAGGTTCTGCCGGATGTCTTCGTCGAAGAGCATCGGATCCTGCTCGCACAGCCCGACGTGGCGGCGCAGCTCCGGGCCCGGCACGCGACCCGCGTCGCTGTCGCCGATCCGATACGAGCCGCCGAAGCGCAGGAAGCCGACGAGCACGGCGGCGAGCGTCGACTTGCCCGCGCCGCTGGATCCGGTGACGAGCAGCCGCTCCCCCGGCGCGACGTCGAGATCCAGCTCGCGCAGGGCCGGCGCACCGGCCCCCGGCCATGCCGCGGTCACTCCGCGCAGGCGCAATGCGCCATCCGCGACGCGCCCTTCGCCCTCGTCGTCGCGCACCTCGGGCGGCAGCGCCGAGGGCAGGAGCGCGTGGATCCGCTCCGCGCCGGCGCGCACCCCGCGCCAGGCCGAAGCCGCCTGCGGCACCGCGGAGAACACGTCGAACACGGCCATCGGCAGCAGCACGGCGACCGCGAACCAGGGCGCGTCGACGGCGCCTCCGCCCTGGCCGGGCGCGGCGACGGCGAGCGCCCAGATCGATGCGATGCCCGCGGCCAGCGACACGATCGCCGTGGACAGGGCCTGCGCGACGGCGGCCCGGCCGACGCTGCGGCGGAGGGCGTCGTCGGCGGCGCGGATCCGTTCCCGGGCGACCGGCTCGGCCCCGTAGGCCTGCAGCACGTCGAGCGCGGTGAACTCGTCGACGAGGGCGGCGGCGAGCTCGGCGCGGTCGCGGCTGAGCGCGCGCTCGGCACGGCCCCCGACGATGCCGCCGACGAGCACGGCGCCGGCGACGGCGACCACGAGGCACACGGCGAGGGCGAGCGCCGCCGACGGCGCGATCAGAGCCAGGACGCCGACCGAGACCACGGCCACCACGCCGCCGGTGAGCAGCGGTTGCACCACGCGCAAGGGCAGGTTCTGCAGGTTCTCCACGTCGTCGACGAGGGCGGCGAGCACGGATCCGCGATCCGTGGATCCGAGCCCGGCGGGGGCGAGCGGTGTGAGCCGGCGCACCACCGCGGCGCGCAGATCCGCAAGGCGACCGAGGGCGGCGTCGTGACCGGCGAGGCGTTCGAGATAACGGGTGACCGCGCGGGTGACCGCGAAGAAACGCACCCCGACGATCGCGACCGAGAGCGGCACGAGGTTGTCCACGAGCGACGCGGTCACGATGAGCCAGCCGCTCACGAGCAGCAGGCCGACCGCGGCCGCGGCCGACACGATGCCGGCGAGGACCGCGGGCGCGAACCGGCGGGCGCGAGGCATCGCGAGGCGGAGGATCCCGCCGGCCGAGGCGGGGAGATCGGGGATCGGATCCGGATCCGCGGGGCCAGGAGGTCGCGCCGATAGGGACTCGGCGTCCGGTCCCTGAGCTTGTCGAAGGGCCCGGATCCGCAGGCCGGACACTTCGACAGGCTCAGTGACCGGCACCCTATCGGCGGGATCTCCGAGGGACTCCGAAGGCGACTCCACCCCGGCGTCGTTGAGCGACGACGCCGACGGCGACGCAGGCGACTGCGGCGCAAGGCCGCCCCCGACAGGGTGCCGCGTCTCGTCTCTGCGTGTCGACTCGCCTCCGGCTCGCTCGACGAACGCCAGCTGTGCCGGTGCGCGCTCGACGACCCCGGGAAGGGCGCCGGCGGGATCCAGGCCGGCGCCGAGCCGCACCACCTGGTCGGCGATCGTGCGGGCCGACTCCCGGTGCGAGACCAGCAGCACTGTCGCCCCGGCGTCGGCGGCCGCGCGCACCGAGGCCCAGAGCCGCTGCTCGTTGGCACCGTCGAGGGCGCTGGACGGTTCGTCCAAGGCGAGCACGCGCGCCCCGGATCCGAGCCGGTACAGCGCACGTGCCACGGCGACGCGCTGCGCCTGGCCGCCGGAGAGCCCGGCACCCTGCACCCCGAGCTCCTGGCCGGGGTCGAGCTCCGCGGCGGCCGCATCGGCGAGAGCCCCGCGCACCCGGACGGGGTCGGGCTCGGGGTCGCCGAGCGCCACGTTCGCGGCGATCGTGCCGCGGATGAGTCCCGGGCGCTGCCCGGCCCAGGCGAGCCACGACACCGGATCCGGATCGCTCGCCCCGTCGGCGCGGATCCCACCGTCGGCGTGGGGCGCACCGTCGACACGGATCGCACCGTCGGCGCGGATCGCCCCGTCGACGCGGATCCCACCGTCGGCGCGGGGCGCACCGTCCAGGCGGATCTCCCTGTCGACACGGATCGCACCGTCGTACGCCACCGCACCGCGCAGGGCCGCGAGCAGGCTCGACTTGCCGGATCCGCTCGGTCCTTCGAGAAGCGTGATCGTCCCGGGCTCCGCGGTGAACGACACGGCCGGAAGCGCGGTCGCCCCGTGCCGCACCGCGACCCCTTGGAACGTCACTCGCATGCCGGACGCAGAGTCCGTCGAGGCATCGGACGACGCCAGGGCCCCTTCGACAGGCTCAGGGGCCGTGGAAGACAACGACGACGGATCCGACTCCAGGATCTCGAAGACGTCCTCGGTCGCGGCGACGCCCTCCGCGGCGGCGTGGAACTGCACACCGACCTGGCGCAGCGGCAGGAACGCCTCCGGCGCCAGGAGCAGCACGAACAGCCCGACGCCCAGGCTCATCTCCCCGCCCAGCAGGCGCAGGCCCACGGAGACCGCGATGATCGCCACGGCCAGCGACGAGAGCAGTTCGAGGGCGAACCCCGACAGGAAGGAGAACCGCAGCACGCGCATGGTCTCGCGGCGGTACTGGTCCGCGGTCTCCCGCATCCGGGCGGCGGCACGGCGCTCACGGCCGAACAGGCGCAACGTGGCAAGACCCTGCACGGTGTCGGCGAAGCGCGCCGCGAGCGACTGCAGCACCTGCAGCTGCTTGCGCTGCACGCTGCGGGTCGCGATGCCGATGAGGATGAGGAACAGCGGGATCAGCGGCAGCGTGATGACCGCCGCGAGTCCGCTCGGCCAGTCCTGCCACCACATCACGGCGACGATGACCGGCGTCGCGATCGCCGTGAGCACGAGCTGCGGGATGTAGCGGGCGAAATACGGATCCAGTGCATCCAGCCCGTGCCCGGCGGTGACGGCCAGCGCGGTCCGGTTGCGGGTGCCGAGCCAGGCCGGTCCCCGGCGGGAGATCGCGTCGAGCAGCGCCGCCCGCAGCTCTCGCCCGGTCTGCGCGGCAGCGCGGGCGCCCCACGCCTCCGACACCCACAGCAGCACGGCGCGCACGAGCACCACGAGCGCGAGCCACGGCACCGCGCCGAGGGGCGAGCGCCCCGCCGCGACGGCCGTGATCCCCGTGGCGAGCAGGCCGGCGAACGCGATCGTGACCGCGGTCTGGGCCACGGCGATGACCGCCGACACCAGGAGGTAGATGCGGGCCGCGGGCGCCCACCGCAGCAGCCGCGGATCGATGGGCTTCATCGGATCCGCTCCGCTCCCGCCCCGTCCGCCGCACGCGGATCCTCGTCGCGTCCTGCAGGCGCCGCCGCGGACCGGACCAGGATCCGGGCGACTCGGTCACCGCGTCGTGCAGGATGCGCGGCGACCCGGCGGTGCGAGGACAGGAGGGGCGGGAGGCAGATCATGCGTGCGCGGGGGCGGCCTCGATCACCGACCGGCGCACGCGCTTGCGGAACACCCAGTACGTCCAGGCCTGGTAGGCGAGCACGAGCGGCATCGCGACGAGCGCGGTCCAGCTCATGATCTGCAGCGTGTAGGGCGTGCTCGACGCGTTCTGGATCGTGAGCGAGTTCGCCGGGTCGATCGTCGACGGCAGCACGTTCGGGAACAGCGCCGAGAACAGCATGAGCACGGCGCTCAGGATCACGACGACGCCGGCGGCGAAGGCCCAGCCATCACGGCCGCGCAGCGAGAAGATCACCGACACGATGAGGAACACCGCGGCCACGGCGCCGAGCGCGATCACGGCCCACAACAGGGAGGGCCTTCCGGCGGCGATCACGATGGTCCACACCACTGTCCCGGCCGCGACGAGGATCGTCGGCAGCGCGGCGCGCCGAGCCACCCGGCG
>JAFDWK010000005.1:7648-24266 GCA_018268515.1 Actinomycetota bacterium | reverse complement strand
CCCTGCACGATGTTGCCGAAGGCGACGCCCCACAGCAGTGCGGGCACGGCGGATCCGATCACGATCATGGTGTCGAAGCAGCGCTTCCACCGCGGATCGTCCCGCTGGTGCCGGTACTCGAACGAGACGCCGCGCAGGATGAGCGCGAGCAGGATCACGAGCAGCGGCAGGTAGAAGCCGCTGAACAGGGAGGCGTACCACTCCGGGAACGACGCGAACAGGCAGGCACCCGCGACGATCACCCAGGTCTCGTTGAGGTCCCAGACCGGGCCGATCGTGTTGATCACCTGGCGGCGCGAGACGTCGTCGCCGTCCTTGCCGACGCCGCCGAGGAAGGGCAGCGACATGCCCACGCCGAAGTCGAAGCCGTCGAGCACGAAGTAGCCCACGAAGAACAGGGCGACGATCCAGAACCATGCCGTTGCGAGATCCATGTCAGCTCCTCTCAGTACACGACCGACGGGACCGGGGCGTCCTCGTCATGCTTCTCGGTGGTGTCGGGCCCCTTCTTGGCGGCGCGGATGATGAGCCCGATCTCCACGACCGCGAGGGCCGCATAGATCGCGGTGAACGAGATGAGCGAGATGAGCACCTCGACCCCGCTCACGCCCGGCGAGACGCCGTTCTTGGTGGTCATCAGGCTGAACACGATCCAGGGCTGCCGACCCATCTCGGTGAACACCCAGCCGACGATGTTCGCACCCAGCGACAGCGGGAACGAGTAGATCGCGATCTTCCACATCCACGGCGCGGGCTCGCGCTTGGCGTTCTTGCGGGTGATCCACAGCCCGACGAGCGCGATGAACGCGTGCAGCATGCCGAGGCCGATCATCCAGCGGAACGCCCAGTACGTGATCCACAGCACCGGGTTGAACTCGGTGAGCCCCGTCGAGGCGAACTGGTGCGCATACTGCGCGTTCAGGTCGTTGATCCCCTCCACGCAGCCGTTCAGATCATGCGTGGACAGGAACGCGAGCAGGTACGGCACCCGCAGCGACCAGATCTCGCCGGTGCCGTCGGGCGTGCCGATCGAGAACAGCGAGAACGAGGCGTCCGCCCCGCAACTCGAGTTGAACATCGCCTCCGCGGCCGCCATCTTCATCGGCTGGGTGCTCACCATCGCGAGGCCCAGCTGGTCGCCGGAGAGCACGACGCCGGCGGTCGCGACGAGGATCGCCCACAGCCCGAACTTCAGCGACTTGCGCATCGTCGCGACGTGCTGTCCGCGGGACAGGTGCCAGGCGGAGACCGAGATCACGACGCCCGTGGCGAGCATGAAGGCACCGAAGATCGTGTGCGGGAACGCGGCGAGTGCGACCTTGTTGGTCAGCAGCGCCCAGAAGTCGGTGAGCTCGGCGCGGTTGGTCGCCGCGTTGAAGGTGTAGCCGACCGGGTTCTGCATGAACGCGTTCGCGGCGATGATGAAGTACGCCGACAGGATCGTGCCGATCGCCACGCCCCAGATCGTGGCGAGGTGCACCTTCTTCGGGAGTTTGTCCCAGCCGAAGATCCACAGGCCGATGAAGGTCGCCTCGAGGAAGAACGCGAGCAGGCCCTCGAACGCGAGCGGCGCACCGAACACGTCGCCCACGAAGCGCGAGTAATCCGACCAGTTCATGCCGAACTGGAACTCCTGCACGATGCCGGTCACCACGCCCATGGCGAAGTTGATGAGGAAGATCTTCGAGAAGAACCGGGTCAGGTGCAGGTACTCGATCTTGCCGGTGCGCACCCAGGCGGTCTGGAAGATCGCCGTCACCGTGGCCATGCCGATCGTGAGCGGCACGAACAGGTAGTGGTAGACGGTCGTCAGACCGAACTGCCAGCGGGACAGGAAGAGCGGATCAAGCCAGTCCATGCGCGGCGGCTCCTCTGGTCTCGGAACGGGTGGGGACCTCGGAATGGGTGGGGATCTCGGATCCGATACGGCTTCCGGATCCGGTCGTGCTCCGTGGGCCGGATGCGACCCGGCTGCCGGCCCCGCTCGCGCCTGCTGATCCGACGCGGCTGCCGGTCCGGGCGGTGCCGGTGGATCCGCTCGCGCCTGCTGATCCGACGCGGCTGCCGGTCGCGGCCATGCCGGTGGATCCGCTCGCGCCTGTGGATCCGCTCGCGCGCTCCAGTTCGACCGTGCACTCCTCCGGCCGCGCTGCCGAGCGCACGCAGCGCGCGGTGAGCGGGCCTCCGGCCTGGGCGAGCACGCCCTGCATGAGGCCGAGGTGCACCTGGCAGAGCACCGGGCGGTGCTCCGGCCGCGCGGCGGCGTGCGGGCACGGGGTGAGCTCGACCGTGAGGCGGTCCTCGTCGATGACAGGCTCGAAGCCGCTCTCCTCGAGGTGCTCCACGAGCGCGTCGAGCTGATAGGTGGCGCGCTGACCCAGCTCGGACGGGTCGGCCTGCAGCATCCGGCGCATCAGGTCTCCACGACGGGCGGCGTCGTCGGCCTTCTGCTTGGCGACCGGGCTCGACGCCTCGGGCGCTCCGGTGGCGGCGCTGTACAGCACGCGCGGACGCCCTCGGGTGGTGCGGTGCTCCGTAGCCTGCACGACATAGCCGCCCTCGATCAGCCGCTGCAGGTGCTCGCGCACGGTGTTCGGGTGCAGCCCGGTGGCCTCGCACAGCTCCCCGATCGTGCGGTGCGGGCGGGTCTGCACGAGATGCAGGATCCGCACCCGCGAGTAACTGGAGATCGGCCCGCAGACGGGCCCGGCGCTGGCCATGGCTCCATACTCGCATCGGCCTCGGGCCGGGCACGAGCCTTCGGCCGTGAATAATGCCTCCCGCGATAGGAGGTTCGGATCACGACGATGCGGATCCCGGATCGGCGCCGCCCGTCTGCGCGCGTCTGCGGGAGGACGACTTCCGCGCCCCCACGGGCGGACGACCTCCGTGCCCCGCGGGAGGACGACCTCCGCGCCCCTGCGGGAAAACGGAGGAGCTTTGCGTACGTTGCGGCGTGTCCGGGCGGTCCCCACCCCGACACGCCGCAGCCTCCTCTGCTTTCCGACCTCGTGCGCACGCCCGGCCTGTGTGGTTCAGGGGATGCGGGTGCCCCCCGGCTGGCGCGGGTGTTCAGTCCTCGCGGTGCGCGAGCGCGAGTTCGGAGATCGCGGCGACCGTCGCGCGCACGTCGTCGGGGCTGCCGCCCGCGCGGCCGGCCACGAGACCCGCGACGAAGGCGCTGAACGGCGCGGCAGGGCGTGCGACCCCGTTCGCGACGTCGCGTGCAAGATCCAGGATCAGCGCGATCGGCAGGTCGTCGTCGGCGAGTCCGAACCGCTCGCGCAGTTCGGCGGCCCACTCGTCCAGCGCCTCGGGAGGCAGGGTGCGGTCGTTCGGGGTCATGGATGCTCCTCCTCGTGGATGGACGGGTCGATGTCGCTGCGGATGGGCGGGGCGATCCCGCCGAGGGCCGACCCCTCGGCGAGCGCCGCCCGCGCGCGCTGCAGATCGTCGGGTGTGTCGATGTCGGCGGTGATCCCATCTTCGTCCGGGATCCACCGGATCCGAAGACCGCGGAGCAGTTCCCGCGCCGCGGCGCCCGCCGGATCCCCGATCGCGGCGAGCGCGGCACGCACCGCGGCGACGCGGTAGGCGCCGGCGAGCCACTGCGCGTGCCCGTCGGCGCGGAACACAATGGCTTCGGCGGGGCCGGGGTCGACAGGGCCGGGGTCGACGGGGCCGGGGTCGACAGGGTCGGCTTCGACGGGGCCGGGGTCGGTGTACGCCGCGGGTGCCGCATCGGAGCGAGACGTCCGGGAGCCGGTCCGGTCGGTGGCGACCTCCTCCGCACCGACGGGTCCCGCCACACCACCGGGTCCCGCCACGCCACCGGGTTCCGCGGCACGGACGGGTTCCGCGGCACGGACGGGTTCCGCTGCGCCGCCGGCGGCAGCGCGCTCGCGCATCTCTTCCACGGCATCGCACAGTCGCTGCACGACCTCGGCGGGATGCACGAGGTCCCCGGCGAGCAGCAGCACCCACGCCTCCTCCGCGAGAGCGGGCAGCGCGGCGGCGATCGCGGCGACGGGGCCGCCGAAGGGCGGATCCTCCCGCACCCAGCGCACCGGGCCGGCCGCCGCACCGACCGCCGGAGCGGGCTCGGTGTTCCAGGCGGTGCCGACGGCGACCACCGGGGTGACTCCGCTTTCGCCGAGTGCGGAGAGCGTGCGCTGCCACGGCGTCGAGCCGCTCAGCTCGAGCAGGGGCTTGACGGCGCCGCCCAGCCGCCGCGCCCGGCCGCCGACGAGCACGATCGCGCCGATCGGCGCCGGAGGGGCTGCGGATCCGGATCCCCCCGGCGCGGGCATGCTCAGTGCAGCTCCCACACGTCGACGAGGTCGCCGACCTCGACCTGGTCCATCTCGGCCGGCACGATCGCGTAGGCCGTGGCGCCGCCGAGTCCCACGCTCAGGTGCGATCCGGATCCGCCCCGCGTCGCCGGCACGACCGCGCCGTCCACGATCACGGCCGGCAGGTACTGGCGACGCCCGGCAGGAGTGCGCCAGGCGGCACCCGCGGGCAGGGTCCGTCGCGGGCGCTGGATCTCGATGCGCGCCTGCAGCCGCAGCAGCGCAGGACGCACGAACGTCTCGAAGGAGACCGCGGCGCTGACCGGGTTGCCCGGCAGCCCGAACAGCAGCATGCCCTCGGCGGTCACGCCGAACGCCTGCGGTTTGCCCGGCTGCATCGCCACGGCGACGAACTCCATCGCCTCTCCCATGCTCAGCCGCACGGCCTCGTAGGCGCCCGCGCTCACCCCGCCGGAGAAGATCACCACGTCCGCCCCGAGCGCGGCCGCACGCGCGGCGGCCTCGGCGGGGCCGTCGCCCTCGTCGCCGACGACCTCGCGCAGCACGATCTCCGCGCCGGCCTCGACCGCGAGCCCCGCCAGCAGCACGCCGTTCGATTCCGGGATCTGACCGCGCCGCAGGGGCGCACCGGGCGGCATCAGCTCGGATCCGGTCGACACCACCGCGACTCGCGGGCGCGGGGCGACCCGCACCTCGGCGATCCCGACCGACGCGAGCGCCGACAGCTGCCGCGGCCCGAGCAGCGTGCCCGCGGCGAGGACGACGGCGCCGGCCGCCGCGTCCGCGCCGGCCCGGCGCACGTGCGCGCCCTCCGCACGCGGCGCGTGCCGCACGACGGCGGTCCGCAGCGAATCCGCGAGCCCGCCCGCGGTGTCCTCGAACGGCACGACGGTGTCGGCCGCGGACGGCAGCGCGGATCCGGTCATGATGCGCACCGCGCAGCCTGCCGCGAGCGGCGGATCCTCGGGGCTTCCGGCCGGCAGATCCGCCGTCACGCGCAGCGTCACCGGATCCGCTTCGCTCGCCGCAGCGACGTCCGCGAACCGCACCGCGAAGCCGTCCATCGCGGAGTTGTCGAACACGGGCACGGGGTTGATCGCGACGGCGTCGACGGCGAGGGTGGATCCGCCGGCCTCGTCGACCCGGAGCGTCACTGCCGGGCGCGGCCGCACCGCGGCGAGCACGTGCGCCAGCTGCTCCTCGACCGTGCGTCGGGCGGTGCCGTGACTCATGTGCGCTCCCTCGTCGTGTGGTTCGAGGCTACCGGCGTACGGGCTCCGCCTGCGTCGCGTCCGCGCACGTCGCGCCGCGGGCGGCGAGCTGCGGGCCGCGAGCCGCGAGCTGCGAGCTGCGAGCTGCGAGCCGCGAGCTGCGAACCGCGAGCTGCGAGCTGCGAACCGCGAGCCGAGGCAACAGCTGCGCCGCCCCGGACGCCGCCCAGACCGCTGCCGCCCAGACCGCTCGCTGGTCGCGTCTTGCGCCTCCCCCGCACGCATTGCCGCAATCTGCGACCAGCGAACGAAGAGGGACCCCCGCGGACTGCGCCCCGAAGGCACCGGCACCGGCACCGGCACCGGCACCGGCACCGGCACCGGCACAGTCGCCATGCCGATGCAGACTGCGGCTCAGGGCCGGCGCAGCCGGGCGGCGTCGGGGGTCGTCACCGGGGTCCAGCCGCGCTTCGGGGCGCGGGTGCCGCGCTGCTCGTCGCGGGAGCGGTACACGATGTACGGCCGGAACAGGTACCCGACCGGGGCCGAGAACACGTGCACCAGGCGCGTGAACGGCCACAGCGCGAACAGCAGCGAAGCGCACAGCACGTGCAGCTGGAACAGCAGCGGCACGTCGGCCATGAGTGCGGGCTGGGGCTGCAGGATGATCAGCTGCCGGATCCATGGCGAGATCGTCTCGCGGTAGGGGAACCCGCCGCCGAACACCTGATAGACGACGGTCGAGGCGGTGCCCAGCAGCAGCGTCGCGCCGAGGAACACGTACATGATCTTGTCCATCACGGTCGTGGCGAGGAACACCGCCGCCACCGAGCGGCGCCGGTAGATGAGGATCGTCAGGCCCGCGAGCGTGAGGATCGCGGCGAACGTACCCAGCACGGTCGCGCCGACGTGGTACATCTCCTCGGTGATCCCGATCGCGTACAGCCACTCCCGCGGGATGAGCAGCCCCACGGCGTGCCCGGCGATCACCATCAGGATCCCGAGGTGGAACATCGGCGATCCCCAGCGCAGCAGCCGGTTCTCGTAGGTCTGCGACGACCGCGTGGTCCAGCCGAACTTGTCGTAGCGGTAGCGCCAGATGTGCCCCAGCACGAACACCGCGAAGCACACGTACGGCAGCACGACCCACAGCAGCACGCTCATGGCGTCTCCCTCGCTCGGAATGCCGGCATCGGCAGGCTCAGCCCGACGGTCTCGGCGGGCGGCCCCTCGTTCACCAGGGCGCGCACCCGCTCGCGCGTGGCCTGGTCGACCTTGGGCAGCGACAGCACGACCGCCCGCACGATGTCGGCCCACGCGCTGTCCATGCTCTCGAGCGCGGCCCGCAGCACCTCCACGCCCTCGCGGTGCGCGGCCAGCAGCGCGTCCGCGACCGGGGATCCGGAGCGGGCGGAGAACTCCAGCACCGCGGGGAGGTAGTCGGGCAGCTCCGCCGCGTCGAACTCCCAGCCGGCGGCGCGGTACGCCTCCAGGAACGTGACCAGCGCGGTGCCGCGGCGGCGCGTGTCGCCGGTCGCGTAGTAGCTGAGGTAGAGCGAGCACTTGCGCTTGAGGTCGAAGGTCGCGACGTACCGGCGCTGCAGCTCGGCGGATCCGGTCTCCTGCGCCGCGTCGAGGAAGCGCGCGAGCGGATCCGCCACGGCGGCGGGCAACTCGGCGATGTGCGCGCGCAGCAGCGGGATCCGATCGAACCAGGCGTCGTCGGGGTAGTCCAGCAGCAGCGAGGCGAGCATGTGCACCGCGCGGCGCTGCGCGGGCCGCATCGCCGCCGGGTTCAGCGCCTCCGGGAGCGGGCGACGCGGGGTGGCCCGGTCGGGGGCCGGGCGCGGCGGCAGCAGCGAGGTCATGAGGTGCGCCCGTCGGGGTGCGGCGTTTCGTCCCGGTCGTGCTCCGCGCGTCCTCGCTCGACGACCCCGGTGGACGTGGGCGCGGCGTCCCCGGACGCAGAGCCCTCCGGCGGGAACAGGCCCGGGGCGTGACCGTCGCCGTCCCAGTTCAGCAGGTTCACCCGGCCGGGTGTCGACGGCCGGTCCGCGGTCTGCCGGTCGGCGAGCACGTGGAAGTTCTCCACGGCGACCGGCACGGAGTGGCCGCTCGCGGCACCGAACGGGCCGGCCCCGCCCATGCCGGGGCCGTCGTCGTAGTCCAGCGAGCAGGCCATCTCCTCGAGCTCGTGCGCCTGCTCGGCGTGCGCGGCGGGGATCACGTAGCGCTCCTCGTACTTCGCGATGGCGAGCAGCCGGTACATCTCCTCGATCTCGGCGCCGGTCATGCCCACCGCGTAGGCGATCCGCTCGTCGCGCTCGTCGTCGAGGTTCACCCCGCGCATGTACGAGCGCATCGCGGCGAGCTTGCTCAGCGCCTCGTCCACCGGCTTCGCGTCCCCCGCCGTGAACAGCTCCGCCAGATACCCGATCGGGATCCGCATCCGGTCGATCGCCGCGAACAGGGTCATCGCGTCCTCGCCGTCGTTGCCGGATCCGGTGACCACGTCGACGATCGGCGACAGCGGCGGGATGTACCAGACCATCGGCATGGTGCGGTACTCCGGGTGCAGCGGCAGCGCCACCTTGTACTGCTGGATGAGCTTGTGGATGGGGCTGTTCTGCGCCGCCGTGATCCAGTCCTCCGGGATGCCGTCGCGCCGCGCCGCTTCGACGACGGCGGGGTCGTGCGGATCCAGGATCACCGAGCGCTGCGCCTCGAGCAGGTCGTGCTCGTCCTCGACGGCGGCGGCCTCCGCGACCCGGTCCACGTCGTAGAGCACGAGTCCCAGGTAGCGCAGCCGCCCGACGCAGGTCTCCGAGCAGACGGTCGGCAGGCCCACCTCGATGCGCGGATAGCACAGGGTGCACTTCTCGGCCTTGCCGGTCTTGTGGTTGAAGTACACCTTCTTGTACGGGCAGCCCGACACGCACATCCGCCAGCCGCGGCACGCGTCCTGGTCGACGAGCACGATGCCGTCCTCGGCGCGCTTGTACATCGCGCCGGAGGGGCAGGACGCCACGCACGCCGGGTTCAGGCAGTGCTCGCAGATGCGCGGCAGGTAGAACATGAAGGCCTTCTCGAACTCGGCGGAGACCTCTTCGCTCATCTTCTGCAGGATCGGATCCTGCTGCATCGTCTCGACGGATCCGCCGAGGTCGTCGTCCCAGTTCGCCGACCAGGAGATCTTCATGTCCTTGCCGGTGATGAGGCTCTTCGGCCGGGCCACCGGGGTGTGCGCACCGCTGGGCGCGTTCACGAGCATGTCGTAGTCGTAGGTCCACGGCTCGTAGTAGTCGTCCAGACCCGGCAGCTTCGGGTTGGAGAAGATGCGGGCGAGCTTCGCGAGGCGCCCGCCCGAGCGCAGTCGCAGCCGGCCGCGACGGTCGCGCACCCAGCCGCCGCCCCACTTCTGCTGATCCTGGTAGCCGCGCGGATAGCCGACACCGGGCCGGGTCTCGACGTTGTTGAACCAGACGTACTCCATGCCCGTGCGGTTGGTCCAGGCCTGCTTGCACGTGACGGAGCAGGTGTGGCATCCGATGCACTTGTCGAGGTTCATCACCATCGACATCTGCGCCATGACCTTCATCGCTGCACGCTCCTCATCGGTACGGGACTCATCGGTACGGGATTCATCGGTACGGGATTCATCGGTACCGGACGTCCTGGCTGCGGCGGCGGATCGTGGTGACCTCGTCGCGCTGGTTGCCGGTCGGGCCGAGGTAGTTGAACGCCCAGGACAGCTGGGCGTACCCGCCGATGAGGTGACTGGGCTTGAGCAGGATCCGGGTGAGCGAGTTGTGGATCCCGCCGCGCTGCCCGCTGATCTCGGAGAGCGGCACGTCCACGGTGCGATCCTTCGCGTGGTACATGTACACCGTGCCCTCGGGCATGCGGTGCGACACGTTGGCCCGGGCGACCACGACCCCGTTGCGGTTGTACGACTCGATCCAGTCGTTGTCGCGCACCCCGACCTTCGCCGCGTCCTGCGGGCTCATCCAGATCGTGGGCCCGCCGCGGCTCAGCGAGAGCATGAACAGGTTGTCCTGGTACTCGGAGTGGATCGACCACTTCGAGTGCGGGGTGAGGTAGCGCACGTGCACCTCGGCGGCCCCGTCGCCGTTCGAGCGGGTGCCGGGCACCACATCGCCGAACAGCCGGTGCATGTCCAGCGGCGGGCGGTACACCGGCAGCGCCTCGCCCAGCTCGTCCATCCAGTCGTGGTCGAGGTAGAAGTGCTGGCGCCCGGTGAGGGTGTGCCAGGGCTTCAGGTGCTCGACGTTGATCGCGAACGCGGTGTACCGGCGACCGCCGTGCTCGGATCCGGACCACTCCGGCGAGGTGATGACGCTGCGGGGCTGCACCGACACGTCCTGGAAGCTCAGGTGCGTGCCCTCGTGCTCGTCGGCGAGGAACGCGAGCTTCTGCCCGGTGTGCTTCTCGAGCTGGCGGAAGCCCTCGACGGCGAGGCGTCCGTTGCTGGTGCCGGAGAAGGCGAGGATCATCTCGCACGCCCGGCGGTCGCTGTCCAGACGCACGGATCCGGCACAGGGTCCCGTCTGCACGACGCCGTTGACGCCCTTGAGGCGCTCGATCTCGGGCCCGGGGCGGTAGGTCACGCCCTTCGTGACCATGCCGAGCTTCGCGGCGAGCGGCCCCAGCGCCTTCCACCGCTCATGCAGATTCGGGTAGTCGCGCTCCACCACGATCAGCTTCGGCATGGTGACGCCCGGCACCCGCGGCAGGTCTTCGACGCGACCGTGCGGGGTGGCCATCGCGTCGGGGGTGTCGTGCTGCAGGGGTGCGGCCACCAGGTCGCGCCGCACGCCGAGGTGCGTGCGCGCCATCTCGCTGAAGCGCTCGGCGAGCAGGCCGAACGCGTCGAAGTCGGTCTTCGTCTGCCAGGGCGGGGCGATCGCCGGGTTGAAGGCGTGGATGAACGGATGCATGTCGGTCGAGGAGAGGTCGTGCTTCTCGTACCAGGTGGCCGCCGGCAGCACGATGTCGCTGAACAGGGTTGTGCTCGTCATCCGGAAATCGGCCGTCATCAGCAGATCGAGCTTGCCCTCGGGGGCCTCGTCGCGCCAGGTCATCGACCGCGGCCGGGAGCCCGGGGCCGCCTCGTCGGCCCGGATCGCGGCATCGGTGCCGAGCAGGTGCTTGAGGAAGTACTCGTTGCCCTTGCCGGAGGATCCCAGCACGTTCGCACGCCAGATCGTCATGATGCGCGGGAAGTTCACCGGATCGTCCGGATCCTCGACCGCGAAGCGCAGGGATCCGTCGTTCAGCGCATCGACCGCGTACTGCGCCGGATCCTCACCCGCGGCCTCCGCGTCGTCGACGAGGTCGAGCGGGTTGCGGTCGAACGTGGGGTAGCTCGGCATCCAGCCGCGCTGCACGGATTCCACGAGGCAGTCCGCCGTGGTGCGGTCCGCGAAGCGCCCCGTGCCGAGCGGCGAGGACAGCTGATCGGCCGGCAGGGAGTCGTAGCGCCACTGGTCTGTGGCCAGGTAGAAGAACGCGGTGCCGATCGTGTACCGCGGCGGACGGCCCCAGTCCGCGGCCCCGGCGTACTGCTGGTACCCGGTGATCGGGCGCACCTTCTCCTGCCCGACGTAGTGCGCCCAGCCGCCGCCGTTCACGCCCTGACAGCCGGTCATGGTGGTCAGCGCGAGGAAGGTGCGGTAAATCGTGTCGGAGTGGAACCAGTGGTTGGTGCCCGCTCCCATGAGGATCATGGAGCGTCCGCCGGAGCGGTCGGCGTTGTCGGCGAACTCGCGGGCGATGCGGATCGCCTGCACCGCGGGCACCGACGTGTGCTCCTCCTGCCACGCCGGGGTGCCGGGCGCGGAGGCATCGTCGTAGCCGCTCGGCCATTGGCCGGGCAGCCCCTCCCGGCCCACGCCGTACTGCGCCAGCATCAGGTCGAACACCGTGGTGACGGTCTTGCCGGCGATCGTGTACACCGGCACGCCGCGCACGATCACGCCGGATCCGCCCGCGTGCTCCTGACCGGGTTCGGGGTCGAGGTCGAACCGCGGCAGACGCACCTCGGCAGAGGCCGTGGGGCCGAGGTCGCGCAGCGACAGCGGCGGCACCACGTCACCGAGGTCGAGGTTCCAGCGCCCCTCGTCCTCGGCCGTGAACCGGTGCCCGAGCGACCCGTTCGGCACGACCGGGCTGCCGTCGCCGTCCAGCAGCACCGGCTTGAAGTCCGCCCGGGGCTGTGCGGCGACATCCCCATCGAGGTCGGCGGCGGTGAGGAACTTGCCCGGCACGAGACCGCCGTCGCGCTCCTCGAGGGCGACCAGGTACGGCGCGTCCGTGTAGCGGCGCATGTAGTCCTCGAAGCGCGGGGTGCGCTTCGCCACGAAGTGCTCGTTCAGGATCACGTGCCCCATCGCGAAGGCGAGGGCGGCGTCCGTGCCGGGGTGCGGGGCGACCCACTCGTCGGCGAACTTGGTGTTGTCGGTGTAGTCCGGCGAGACCGTGATGACCTTCTGACCGCGGTAGCGCGCCTCGGTCATGAAGTGCGCGTCGGGCGTGCGGGTGACCGGCACGTTCGAGCCCCACATGATGAGGTAGCCGGCGTTCCACCAGTCCGCCGACTCCGGCACGTCGGTCTGGTCGCCGAACACCTGCGGACTCGCGACGGGCAGATCCGCGTACCAGTCGTAGAACGAGAGCATGGTGCCCCCGATCAGATTCATGAACCGGGATCCGGCGCCGTGCGAGACCATCGACATGGCCGGGATGGGCGAGAACCCGGCGATCCGGTCGGGGCCGTACCGCTTCACGGTGTGCACGTGCGCAGCCGCCGCGATCTCGATCACCTCGTCCCAGGTGGTGCGGATCAGGCCGCCCTTGCCGCGCTGGCGCTTGTAGGAGACGGCCTTCGCGCCGTCCTCCACGATCGACGCCCAGGCATCCACCGGATCCGGATGCTCGGCCTTCGCCGCACGCCACAGCCGAGCGAGGGCGTCGCGGATGTACGGGTAGCGCACCCGGGTCGGCGAGTAGGTGTACCAGCTGAAGGCGGCGCCGCGCGGGCAGCCGCGGGGTTCGTACTCCGGGGAGTCGGGGCCGATCGACGGGTAGTCGGTCTGCTGCGCCTCCCACGTGATGATGCCGTCCTTGACGTACACCTTCCACGAGCAGGATCCGGTGCAGTTCACACCGTGCGTCGAGCGGACCACCTTGTCGTGCGACCAGCGGTCGCGGTAGAACGCGTCACCGGCGCGCCCTCCGTCGAGGAAGACGCTGCGGAGGTCGGGCGAGACCTCGCCGGGGCGGAGGAAGCGGCCCAGGCTCACCAGGGAGTCGGCGAGCGCTCCATCTGTCGAGGGCGTCGTCTCAGTGCGCATGCCGGGGGTCATCGCTGCTCCTTCGCACGGGTCTTCTCGCCAGCATCCTCTCGTTCGCACCGTCCGCGCGCAAGGATGCGCCGTGTTTATTCACCGTGATGGCAGAAGCACCGGAAGCGGTTCTTTTTCCCGGCGCAGCTGCTGGTGCCCCGCTCACAGGGCCGCTACCCTCATCGCTCAAAGGAGGTTTCCATGACCGCCGCATCCCCCGGTTCCGCGTCCGCTCCGCCGATCACGAAGCCGTCTCCGGCTCCCGTGCTCACCGGCGGCCTGGCGCAGGTGATCCTCGCCACGCTCGCCTCCACCGTCGGGTTCTGGGCGTGGATGTCGATCGCGCCGCTGCAGAAGGCCTATGCGACGTCGATGGGTCTGGACGAAGGGCAGATCTCGCTCATGCTCGCCACCCCGGTGCTGGTCGGCGCGCTCGGGCGCATCGTCGTGGGGGCGATGACCGACCGCTTCGGCGGGCGGAGGATGTTCACGATCGTGCTGCTCGTGTCGATCCCCGCCGTGCTGCTGGTGGCGCTGGCCGGATCCATCAAGAGCTTCCCGCTGCTGCTCATCGCCGGCTTCTACCTCGGCGTCGCGGGCACGATCTTCGCGGCCGGCGTGCCGTTCTCCAGCGCCTGGTTCCCGCCTGCGCGGCGCGGACTGGCCAACGGCATCTTCGGGATGGGCATGATCGGCACCGCCGTGTCGGCGTTCTTCACGCCGCGCCTGGTCGCCGGGATCGGATACCTGCCCACCCATCTGCTGATCGCCGGGCTGCTCGCCGTGTTCGCGGCGCTGTGCTGGCTGTTCCTGCGCGATTCCCCGGTCTTCACTCCCAACGCCGAGAAGCTGATGCCGAAGGTGTTCGGTGCGCTCAGGCTGCCGGTGACCTGGGAGATGTCGTTCCTGTACGGCATCGTGTTCGGCGGCTTCGTGGCGTTCAGCACGTTCCTGCCGAAGTACCTCACCACGATCTACCCCAACGAGGTCGACGTGGTCGGAGCCGGCACGCGCACCGCACTGTTCGCCGTGGCCGCGGTGGTCGCCCGCCCGATCGGCGGCGTGCTGGCCGACCGGTTCGGCGCCAAGGTGATCGCGCTGATCTCGCTCGGCGGCATCGTGGCGCTCGCCTACATCGTCGGGCAGCAGCCGCCCGAGGGCATCGTCACGGGGGTCACGTTCATCCTGATGGCATCGGCCATGGGGCTCGGCATGGGCGCGGTGTTCGCCTGGGTCGGCCCGTCGACCCCGCCGGACAAGGTCGGCGCGGTGACCGGCGTGGTCGCCGCCGCGGGGGGCCTCGGCGGCTATTTCCCTCCGCTGGTGATGGGGGCGACGTACCACGCCGCGACCAACTCGTACCAGCTCGGGCTGTGGTTCCTGGTGCTGGTCGGCGCCTTCGCCCTCGTGGTCGCCGGGATGCTGCGCGACGTGCGCCCGGGCGGATCCGCGAGACTCGGGAGCCCCGCCCGATCCGGGAGGTGAGGCACCCGGTCCGGGACGTGATGGGCACCGGATCCGGACGTGATGGCACCCGGATCGGGAGATGAGGGCACCGGATCCGGCACGTGAGGCTCCGCCGCCCGGTACCGGCTGCTCGCTGGTCGCGTCTTGCGGTCATGCGACCCGCCGAGCCGCATGATGCGACCTGCGAGCAGGCTGGATCCGGCCCCTGCCCGCGCCGGTCCATCCGCGCGAGGGGTCGGCTGTCGGCACCCCGGGCTAGCCTTGCTGCATGGCCTCCCGGAAACCCTCCGCCCCCGCGTACGTCTGCACCGAGTGCGGCTGGACGACGGCGAAGTGGGTGGGACGGTGCGGCGAGTGCCAGCAGTGGGGCACGGTGACCGAGCAGGCCGCGCAGACCGGCATCGTGCGCCGCGTGGAGGCCACGGCCCCGGCGGCGGGCCGGAGGGCGCGCCCCATCACGGCGCTCACCTCGCAGGAGTCGCCGCGGCGCACGAGCGGGGTGGCCGAGTTCGACCGGGTGCTCGGCGGCGGCATCGTGCCGGGAGCCGCGATCCTGCTGAGCGGCGAGCCCGGCGTCGGCAAGTCCACGCTGCTGCTCGAGGTGGCCGCGGCCGCCGCGCGCTCCGGGCGACGCGTGCTCTACGCGAGCGGCGAGGAGTCCACGGCCCAGGTGCGGCTGCGCGCCGAGCGCACCGGAGCGCTGCACGACGAGCTGTATCTCGCCGCGGAGACCGACCTCGGCACGATCCTCGGGCACATCGACGAGGTCTCCCCCGAGCTCGTCATCGTCGACTCCGTGCAGACCGTCGCCTCCGCGCTGTCCGACGGCGCTGCGGGCCAGCCCGCCCAGGTGCGCGAGGTCGCGTCGGCGCTGATCCGGGTGGCGAAGGAACGGGATCTGCCGATCGTGATCGTCGGCCACGTCACCAAGGACGGGCAGGTCGCCGGGCCCCGGATCCTGGAGCACCTCGTCGACGTCGTCTGCCACTTCGAGGGCGACCGGCAGACATCGCTGCGGTTCATCCGGGCGCTGAAGAACCGGTTCGGGCCGACCGATGAGGTCGGGTGCTTCGAGATGACCGGATCCGGGATCGCGGAGGTGCCGGATCCGTCGAGCCTGTTCCTCTCCCGCGGGCGGCCGGAGCCCGGCACGTGCGTGGCGATCGCGCTGGAGGGCCGGCGTGCGATGCCGGTCGAGGTGCAGGCGCTCACGATCCCGACGCAGGCGCCGAACCCGCGCCGTGTGGTGAACGGCCTCGACGCGTCCCGCGTGGCGATGGTGCTCGCGGTGCTCGAGCGCCGCGCGGGCATCAAGACCAGTGACAAGGACGTCTACGTCTCCACCGTGGGCGGGGTGCGCTTCATCGAGCCGGCGGCGGATCTGGCGATCGCGATCGCGGTGGCCGGATCCCTCACCGAGAACGCGGTGCCGCGCACGCTCGCAGCGGTCGGCGAACTGAGCCTGGCCGGCGAGGTGCGTCCGGTCACGCAGGCCCCGCAGCGCCGTTCGGAAGCGGCCCGCCTCGGCTATGCGCACGTGATCGACGACCGCTCGGCGACCCTGCGCGGCGCGCTCGGCGACGTCAAGGCGCACCGTGCGCCGCGCCGGCTGGACGACGAGATCCCCGCGTTCTGACGGTCACGGGCTCGTCTGTCCACCCCGGATGTTCCGGATCCGCGAGACTCCACGTGCTGCGTGAGTCACGTGTCGCAGCGTGGAGCCTCGCGCGCGATGCGGAGTCTCACGGTGCGCGTCAGGCGTCCAGCGCGCGCAGCAGCTCCTCGGGCGGCGCCTGCATCGGATGGGGTCCCGCGATGTCCAGGAACACCGTGGTGATCTCGTCGCGGTGCGCGGCGAGGAACGAGCGTAGCCATACCGGTGAGTAGATGCCGACGCCGGGCGGGAGGTTCGCCGGCTTGTGCTTCGCATCGCTGAACAGCAGCAGCGCGACGTCGCCCGTGGCCGGATCCCGATAGGTCCACACCTCGCCGCCGTCGAGCGGGTTGTCCCTGGCGCCCGGCCGGATCAGCGGGACGACCGTGTTGCCGTTGCGCAGGGCGAGGGCCACCCCCGCCATGTCCTGCTTCTGCAGGGCCTGGGCGAGCGCCTCGGAACGGAAGTCCGCCGCGGCGGGAGCCTTCTTCTTCGCCTTCTTCGCAGCCATCGTTCCAGCATAGAGATGGCGTCGCACGCGCACCGCAGCTCATGATCCGAGCACCGGTCCACGGCGCTGCGCCGCGGAGCACGGGGTCCGTCGCACAG
>JAFDWK010000005.1:0-7552 GCA_018268515.1 Actinomycetota bacterium | reverse complement strand
CCACGTCCCGAACATCACATCGGAACAGGGTCGCGCTCGTCGGCCGCCGCGCAGCGCGCCAGCGGGTCCCGGGCAAAGGGAGAGCCTCCTCGCCCATCGCTTGGGGACAGATGAGGCGGGAGGCTCTCAGGTCTCCGGAGACGGACGACGATGCGCTGGGGACGCTGAGTTGTCGAAGCCACTGGGGATGGCGACCCGTCTGAGATCTCGAAGACTAGGGTTTATGGTATCCCAGACTCGGGCCCGGGGCCACCGTTCTCATCGTTTCTGCAGATTCAGTTCAACAAGAACTGAAGGGGATTCGTGCTCTGGAACCCGCCGATCGAGACCGTCAGCCGGTACGAGGCGCCGCCTCCCGGGGCTCGTTGCCGGTCGGTCGCGGCACAGGTGTCGACGCTCGAGCGGGTGCGGTCCCACACGACGGGGGCGGAGCTGGTGATCGTGGCCCCGGCCTTGACCGTCTGGATCGCGTCGCTCGGCGTCTGCTGGCAGTCCGTCGAACGCCACCAGGTGTCGTTGCCGCTCGTGATGGTGAACGTCTGCGTCGTCGTGCCGACGTTCATCGTGCAGTCCTTGGTGCCGCTGTTGGTCAGCGAGATCGACAGCTGAGGGTTCTCGTCGGCGGAGTAGGTGTCGTGGTCGGTGACGGCGGTGACCTTGATCTCCGCCGCGGTGCATGGCACGGGACCGGCGTCTGCCGTGCTGGTGGGAGCGGGGCTCGCTGCGGGGTCGGGGCTCGCGTCGGCGGTGGGGTCGGGAGTGGCTGCCGGTGCCGTCGCCGACGGCGACGACGACGCGCTCGGGGTGGGCGTCGGAACGCCGGCGGATCCACGGGCCATCAGCGCCCACACCAGCGCGATCAGCAGGACGAGCACCACCACGACGGCTCCGACCACCATGATCCGACGTCGACGATAGACGGCGGCGGACTGGCGAGGGGTCATGACTTCAGGCTACGCGGCGGCACGCGCGGAATCCTGGATGACGCTCGGCGCTCGGAGGGTGTTCACAGCACCTTGAGCATGCGCGTGTTGCCGAGCGTGTTCGGCTTCACGTGCGCGAGGTCGAGGAACTCGGCGACGCCCTCGTCGCCGCTGCGCAGCAGCTGCGTGTAGACGTCCGGATCCACGACCTGCTCGCCGATCGGCGAGAACCCGCGTCGTTCGAAGAACGGCACCTCGAAGGTCAGGCAGAACAGCCGGCTCAGGCCGAGGACGACCGCGTTGTCCTCGAGGCGCTCCACGATCGCGCGGCCGATCCCGTGGTGCTTCCACTCCTCTTCGACGAGGAGGGTGCGCACCTCGCCGAGGTCCTCCCACATGACGTGCAGCGCGCCGCAGCCGATGAGCCGGCCGTCGGCCTCGGCGACCACGAACTCCTGCACGGCGCCGTAGAGCACGGCGATGTCCTTGCCGAGCAGGATCCTTCGCTCCACGAGCGGCTCCAGCAGTGCGTAGATGCCCTGGACGTCGGCGGCCCGCGCGGGCCGGACGAGATAGTCGCTCATCCCTCCAGTTTAGGATGCGGATCCGGCATCGCCGTTCGCGTCCGCCCGGCAGTTCTGCTATCGTGACGGGTTGCGCGCATGGCCTGCCGACGTCTCTTCGGCACCGCGCCGCCCCGGTCTCCGAGTTCATCGACGAGACCTCCCGCTCCCGCCGGTCCCCGCGTTCCTCGAGGGGACATCCGCGAACCGCACCGATGCGCGTCCGCGCGCGTGAGCAGGATCCGATTCTCCCGATGGCCGTGTGCCGTCGGAGCAGCAAGTGAGAAGCACCATGAACATCACCTGGAAACA
Source organism: Actinomycetota bacterium (assembly GCA_018268515.1). Lineage (GTDB taxonomy): Bacteria > Actinomycetota > Actinomycetes > Actinomycetales > Microbacteriaceae > Microbacterium. The sequence goes on along the minus strand of JAFDWK010000005.1, from coordinate 5,754 downwards.
GGCCGACCACGACGTGTACGTCGCGACGCGGGACGGCGAGTACGCCGGCTTCGTATCCGTCGACGGCACGACGCACGTCCTGCACGACCGGCACAGCCGCCGGCTCGGCAGCTATCCGTCCCTCTCCGCCGCGCGCAGCGCCCTGGAGTCCTTCGGTGCGCCCGCACGCCCGGCACCGGACCCGTCGGGCGCCCCCGCAGCCGCGGCCGCCGCGCGCCGTCCACGCCGTTCCGCTCGGAGCCGACGGCGTCCGTCCCCCGCCCGGAGCCGTTGAACCGCCTGGCCGCTGAACAGTCGGGATGGATTTCGCCAGCCCGCACACCCGGCGAGCGACACTTTCCATCCCCAGAACCCGGCGGCCCACCGCCCGAGATGGATTTCGCAGCTCCGGCCGCTCTGCGAGCGACGAAATCCGTCTCTCGGCGCCCGGATCCGCGCGGCACACGAAAGAGGACGAGCGCCGAAGCGCCCGTCCCCTTCTCACTCGAACCCGAATCCGATCAGCTGATCCGGATCCGACCGGATCCGGATCCGATCACGCGGCTCCCGCCGCCAGATCGGGCGTGGTCGGGATGGTGCCGACGGTGTTCACGCCGACCGAGACCTTCTCGCCGCGCGGGCCGGTCGTGAAGATGAACTTCCCGTCCTGCGCATCCACGTGCACGTGGTCGCCGGGGTTCAGGTCGCCGTGCAGGATCTTCTCCGACAGCTGGTCCTCGACCTCGCGCTGCATCGCACGACGCAGCGGGCGGGCGCCGAGGGTCGGGTCGAAGCCGATCTCGATGAGGCGGTCCTTGGCGGCGTCGGTCAGCTCCACCGTCATGTCGCGGTCGAGCAGACGGTCGCTCAGGCGCTTCACGAACAGGCCGACGATCTGACGCAGCTCGTCCTTGTTCAGCTGCGGGAACACGATGACGTCGTCGAGGCGGTTCAGGAACTCGGGCTTGAAGTTGCGCTTGAGCTCCTCATCGACCTTGCCCTTCATCCGCTCGTACGTGCTCTGGTCGTTGCCCTCGATCTGGAAGCCGACCGGACCACCGGCGATCGCCTGCGAACCGAGGTTCGTGGTCATGATGATCACGGTGTTCTTGAAGTCGATGACACGACCCTGGCCGTCGGTGAGGCGGCCCTCCTCGAGGATCTGCAGCAGCGAGTTGAAGATGTCCGGGTGGGCCTTCTCGATCTCGTCGAAGAGCACCACGGAGAACGGCTTGCGGCGCACCTTCTCGGTGAGCTGGCCGCCCTCTTCGAAGCCGACGAACCCGGGAGGGGCGCCGAACAGCCGCGAGACGGTGTGCTTCTCGCCGAACTCGCTCATGTCGAGCGAGATCAGCGCACCCTCGTCGTCGAAGAGGAACTCGGCGAGCGCCTTGGCGAGCTCGGTCTTCCCGACGCCCGTGGGGCCGGCGAAGATGAACGAGCCGGAGGGGCGCTTCGGGTCCTTCAGGCCCGCACGCTGACGGCGGATCGTCTTGGACAGGGCGGCGATCGCCTCCTCCTGGCCGATGACGCGCTGGTGCAGCGCCTTCTCCATGAAGACGAGGCGGCTGGACTCCTCCTCGGTGAGCTTGAACACCGGGATGCCCGTGGCCTGGGCCAGCACCTCGGCGATCAGGCCCTCGTCGACGACCGCGTTGGTCGCGACGTCTCCCGAGCGCCACTGCTTCTCCAGGCGCAGCCGCTCGGCGAGCAGCTCCTTCTCCTGGTCGCGCAGGGCAGCGGCCTTCTCGAAGTCCTGCTCCTCGGAGGCCTGCTCCTTCTCCTCGCGGACGCGGGCGATCTTGTCGTCGAACTCGCGCAGCTCGGGCGGGGAGGACAGGATCGACAGGCGCAGGCGCGCGCCGGCCTCGTCGATCAGGTCGATGGCCTTGTCCGGCAGGAAGCGGTCGCTCACGTACCGGTCGGCGAGGTTCGCCGCGGCGACGAGAGCGCCGTCGGTGATCTGCACCTTGTGGTGCGCCTCATAGCGGTCGCGCAGGCCCTTGAGGATGTTGATCGTGTGCGGCAGGTTCGGCTCGTTGACCTGGATCGGCTGGAACCGGCGCTCGAGCGCGGCGTCCTTCTCGAAGTGCTTGCGGTACTCGTCGAGCGTCGTGGCGCCGATCGTCTGCAGCTCGCCGCGGGCGAGCAGCGGCTTCAGGATGCTGGCCGCGTCGATCGCGCCCTCGGCGGCGCCCGCACCCACGAGGGTGTGGATCTCGTCGATGAAGACGATGATGTCGCCCCGCGTGCGGATCTCCTTGGTGACCTTCTTCAGGCGCTCCTCGAAGTCGCCGCGGTAGCGGGATCCGGCGATCAGGGATCCGAGGTCGAGCGAGTAGAGCTGCTTGTCCTTCAGCGTCTCGGGCACGTCGCCCTTCACGATCGCCTGGGCCAGGCCCTCCACGACCGCGGTCTTGCCGACGCCGGGCTCGCCGATCAGCACGGGGTTGTTCTTGGAGCGGCGGGAGAGGATCTGCATGACCCGCTCGATCTCCTTCTCGCGCCCGATGACCGGGTCGAGCTTGTTGTCGCGCGCGGCCTGGGTGAGGTTGCGCCCGAACTGGTCGAGCACCTGGGATCCGCCCTGCGCCGACTGCTGGTTGCTGTCGTGCGCGGCACCGGAGACCGCGGCGGGCTCGCGCCCGGGGGATCCGGAGAGCATCTGGATGACCTGCTGGCGCACCTTGTTCAGGTCGGCGCCGAGCTTCACGAGCACCTGGGCGGCGACGCCCTCGCCCTCGCGGATGAGTCCGAGGAGGATGTGCTCGGTGCCGATGTAGTTGTGGCCCAGCTGCAGCGCCTCGCGCAGGCTCAGCTCGAGCACCTTCTTGGCGCGCGGCGTGAAGGGGATGTGGCCGGTCGGCTGCTGCTGGCCCTGGCCGATGATGTCCTGCACCTGCTCGCGCACGGACTCGAGGGAGATGCCGAGCGACTCCAGCGCCTTGGCCGCGGCTCCCTCGCCCTCGTGGATGAGGCCGAGGAGGATGTGCTCGGTGCCGATGTAGTTGTGGTTGAGCATCTTCGCCTCTTCCTGGGCGAGGACGACGACACGACGGGCTCGGTCGGTGAATCTCTCGAACATGTCACTCCTTGTTCGTGGCCGGGGACGGGCGATGGGCACGCTCCGTGCCGGATACATCGAGAGTAACGACCGGGCGGCGACCGCATGCCGATGTTCGCCGTCGGCTAACCCCACGCGACGGACTGTGAACGCCACGGATCCGGTCCCCCGCGCAAGCGGGGATCCCGGTCCGCTCCCAACCCACCGCGGATCCGGTCCCCTCCGCCCCCAGCGCGGATCCGGTCCCTGAGCTTGCCCTTGATGTCGCTCTCGGCATCGCTCTCGGCCGGGCCGTGCGCGCGGCGGTCGGCCTCGCCGCGGTCGGCAGCGATGCCCCGGTCAGCTACGGGATGGGCTTTGCGGCCGGCGGCGGGATCGGTCTCGTCGCGACGGCGTTCTGGCGCGGCGCGCGCTCGCAGAAGCACACGGAGGGTCTGGTGCGAGTCCCGCCGCGCAGGATGAGGAGGACACCGGGATCCACTGCCTCCTCGACGAGCTGCTCGCCGCCCGCGGAATGACGCGGCCCCAGCTGAGCGAGAGGGTCGGGGTGAGCATCGTGAATCTGTCGGTGCTCAGGAACGATCGCGCGCGCGATCCGCTACTCCACCCTGCGCGCGGTGTGCGACGCGCTGCAGTGCGAGGTCGGCGACCTGCTGGTGCTGGCTCCACGCTGAGAAACCAGATCCCGCATGAGAACTCGCTCCTGGCATGGTGTCTCGTGCGGGATCTGGTTTCTCGCGCATCGGGCCCCGAGGGTTCGGGGTCAGCCGGCGGGCGGGGCCGGCGGTGCGGCGGGCTGCGCGGGGGCCGGCAGGGAGCCGTCGACCGGCTCGATGACAACTGCGGTGCCGTAGGCACACATCTCGCTGAAGCTGCCGAGGGATCCGGAGTCGAAGCGCATGGCGATCACGGCGTTGGCGCCGCGCTGCACCGCCTCGGCCCACATCCGGTTCATGACCTCGTAGCGGCTCTCGTACATGAGCTTCGTGAACTCGGGGATCTCGCCGCCGCCGAGGGCGCGGAAGCCGGCAGTGAAGCCCTGCCCGAAGTTGGTGGAGCGCACGGTGAGGCCCATGACCTCGCCGAGCACCTGGGTCACGCGATAGCCGGGCACGTCGTTCGTCGTCACCATGAACATGCGCTCATCGTCGCACGGGGAGAGGATCCGGCGCATCCGATCCGCACGGTCTTCGTCCGAACGGGGGCTTTCCTCCTTCGCAGGGCCCCGGATCCACCGCTCGCCGACCTCGCTCCCGGAAATCGCACAGGTGCTCGACAGAAGATCATCGAGGCCCGCCAGAGCCTCACGACAGAACCCGACGACGGCTGCCCGACCGCGCGGGCCTCGAGAACCGGCGCGCCACAGGCCCGCGCCCCGGCATCAGAAGCAGCGCCTCACCCCCCACGACAGGAACGGATCCGGACGATGATGACAAGCCCTCAGCACGCCGCCCGGCGCCGCATGTACCGTCGACGTCGTTGGACGGTGGGCATCATCGCGGTGATCGTGCTCGCGCTGATCGCGGCCGCGGCGTTCGTCGTGATCACGTATGCCGACGCGAACAACGGGATCCATCGCTCGTCGATCGCCGGGATCACGGGGACGAGCGGACCCGCGCAGAACACCGGCGAGTCGAACATCCTGATCATGGGGCTCGACAGCCGGGTCGACGAGAACGGCAACCCGTTCCCGCAGGCCATCTACGACCAGATCCACGCGGAGGATGCGTCGGTCGGCGGGTACAACACCAACGTGCTGATGCTGATCCACATCCCCGCGAACGGCGGCAAGGCCGTGGGGATCTCGATCCCGCGCGACGACTACGTCGACTTCCCCGACTCCCCCGACGGCGTCGACAAGGGCAAGATCAAGGAGGCCTACGGCGATGCCATGGACGCCTCGATGAAGAAGCTCACCAACCAGGGCGTCGCGCGGGCCGATGCCTATCAGCAGTCCCGCTCCGCGGCACGGCAGAGCACGATCAAGACGGTGTCGGCGTTCCTCGGCGGGGTGCGGATCGACCACTTCGTCGAGGTGACGATGGCCGCGTTCTACGAGGTGGCGCAGGCCGTGCAGCCGATCACGGTGTGCCTGAACCACGCGACCGCCGACACGTTCTCGGGCGCCGACTTCCCGGCCGGGGTGCAGCAGCTGAACGCCGCCCAGTCGATGGCGTTCGTGCGCCAGCGCCGCGACACCACCTCGAGCGACTTCGACATGACGGATCTGGATCGCACCCGGCGCCAGCAGGCGTTCATGGTGTCGCTGGCCGTGAAGCTCAAGCAGGCCTCGACGTTCACCGACTTCGGCAAGCTGCAGAAGCTCATCGACGTGGCGAAGAAGGACGTCGCCCTCGACGACAAGCTTGATCTGCTGTCGTTCGCGCAGCAGGCGCAGAGCCTGGCCGGCGGCAACATCTCGTTCGTGACGCTGCCGATCGACCACTTCGACACGATCGACGGGCAGAGCGTGAACGTCGTCGACGTCGACGCGATCCGGGCGCAGGTGCACGACCTGCTGAACCCGCCGACGCCGACCGCCGCGCCCTCCGCATCCCCGAAGGCTTCGTCGTCGTCCGGATCCGGTTCCGCATCGTCGGGCTCCTCGGGGTCCGGCTCGACCCCGGCGCCCCACCCGGTCTACACCGACTCCTCGTCGCCGCTGCAGTCGGGCAACATCCCCTGCGTGAACTGAGCGCACGCGCGGTCGT
>JAFDWK010000059.1 GCA_018268515.1 Actinomycetota bacterium | reverse complement strand
GGATCCGGGGTCGGATCCGGTCCGGGAATATTCATACACATGGATTGTTAGGGTCGGGGTACGGACGATGAGGTCCGCCGCACCGAGTTCCCGATCCGAAAGGCCTCATCACCATGAGCACGCCCGCCCTCGACCGCACCGCGGTCACCGACGCCCCGATCCTCGACGTCCTCGCCGAGCGCTGGAGCACCCGTATCTTCGACGCCGCCGCAACCATCGACGAGGACGCCCTGGCCAGCGCCCTCGAGGCCGCGCGCTGGGCGCCCACCGCCGCCAACACGCAGCCCTGGCGCGTGATCGTCGCCCGCCGCGGGTCCGAGGCGCACGCCAAGGTCCTCGGCACGCTGGCCGGCTTCAACAGCGCCTGGGCGGGAGACGCCGCCCTGCTCGTCGTGTTCGTGGCCGAGACCACGCGCGACGGCCAGCCCATGACCTGGGCCCTCTACGACACCGGCCAGGCGGCCGCGCACTTCACCGTGCAGGCGCACGCGAACGGCCTGTCCACCCACCAGATGGGCGGCTTCGACCGCGACGCGATCTCCGCCGCGTTCGACCTGGGCGGCGACTTCACCCCGATCTCGGTCATGGCCGTGGGCGAGCTGGGCGACATCCGCACCGCGACGGCGGAGCTGCAGCAGCGCGAGAACGCGCCGCGCGAGCGCCGTCCGATCGCCGAGACCCTCATCGTCAACGCCTGATCCGACCGGATCCGAACGCCCTCTCCGCCGACGCGGGGAGGGCGTTCCCGCATCAGCGCCGGTGGTGCCGGCCCGCGGCGAGCGCGTCCGCCGCCCGGATCAGCGACAGGTGCGAGAACGCCTGCGGGGTGTTGCCCGCCTGCCGCGCACCGACCGGGTCGTACTCCTCGCTCAGCAGGCCGACGTCGTTGCGCAACCCGCAGAGCCGGTCCATCAGGGCGCGCGCCTCGGGCGCCCTCCCCGTCACCGCATACTGCTCCACGAGCCAGAACGAGCACGCCAGGAACGGGTTCTCGGTGCCGCTCAGCCCGTCCACGCCCGACGCGGTGCGGTAGCGCATGAGCAGGCCGTCGCTCATCAGCGTCTGCTCGATGCGCTCCACCGTCGCGAGCATCCGGGGATCGTCCGGGGCGCAGAAGCCCGTGCGCGGGATCAGCAGCAGCGAGGCGTCGACCTCATCCGTGGCGTCGTGCTGCACGAAGCGCCCGTCGCGCACGCCGCGCTCGTCGATCTCGGCGCGCAGCCGGTCGCGCAGCGCAGCCCAGTGCTCCGCCGGGCCGGTCTCGCCGTCCTCCTCGACGGCGCGCACCCCGCGGTCGAACGCGGCCCAGAGCATCACCCGGGAGTGGGTGAAGAAGCGCCGTTCCCCGCGGATCTCCCACATGCCGTTGTCCGGACGATCGAGCTGCTTCTCGGCATGGTGCAGCAGCATGCGCTGCAGCGACCAGGACCGCATCGACTCGGCGAGACCCGCACGGCGCGCGGCGGCGAGCGTCACCATGACCTCGCCGATCACATCGGCCTGATACTGCTGCGCCGCGCCGTTCCCGACACGGACCGGGGCGGATCCGGCATAGCCGGGCAGCGAGGGCATCTCGCGCTCGAGCAGGTCGCGCTCCCCCGCCAGCCCGTACATGATCTGCAGGTCGGCCGGATCCCCCGCCACCGCGCGCACCAGCCAGTCCCGCCAGGAGTCGGCGCCGACGCCCAGGCCGTGCGCGAGCAGCGCCTCCAGCGTGAGCGCGGCGTCCCGCAGCCATACATAGCGGTAGTCCCAGTTGCGCACCCCGCCGAAGTCCTCAGGCAGCGACGTGGTCGCCGCCGCAGCGATGCCGCCGGTCTCGCGATTGGTGAGCGCGCGCAGCACCAGCTTCGACCGGCGCACCGCGTCGCGGTACGGGCCGTGCTCGTGCATGCGGTCCGCCCACTCCCGCCACCAGCCGCGGGTGCCCTGCTCGCACGCGGCGGGGTCGAGCGGGGCGGGCGTGGGCCGGTACGACGGGAACCAGGTGAGCGTGAGATCGACGCTCTCGCCGGCCGCGACCCCGACGGTGCCGAGGTGGCTGCGGCCGTGCGGGTGCAGGGCGGGCCCGCGCACCACCACGGCATCGGGGCCGGCCGTCGCGGTGAGCTCCGGCGACTTCGCGGTGCCGGTCTGGCGCACCCAGGGCACCGCGCGCGCGTAGTCGAAGCGCAGTCGGAGCTCCTGCCGGAAGGCGACCGTACCGCGCACCCCCCTGATCTGACGGATGATGTCGGTGCGCTCCGCGTCCTCCGCCGACGCGCCGACCGCGATCGGCATCCACTCGCGCACCTCGGCCACGCCGCCGTCGGCGCCCTCCCATCGCGTCACCAGGCAGAACGTGTCGCCGTCGTAGCGCCGGGTCGCGGTGGCGGCCGGGTCCTCCGGCCGCAGGATCCAGTGCCCGTGCTCGCCGTCGCCGAGCAGCGCACCGAACAGCGAGGCCGAATCCAGCCGCGGCGCGCAGAACCAGTCGATGGCGCCGGCGCGGGAGACGAGCGCCGCGGTGCGCCCGTCGCTCAGCAGCGCGTAGTCCTCGATCGGGGAGGCGGGCATATCCGCAGTCTCGCACGCTCTCCTGTTCGGACCCCGCCCCCACCGCCCGCATGCGAGAAACCACTTCTAGCATGAGACACCATCCCTGCCGTGGTGTCTCATGCGGAATGTGGTTTCTCGAGGGAAGGCGCGCGCGTCGCAGGGCGCGCTGCCGAGCACGACAGGGCGGATCCGGATCCGGTTCCGCGACAGATCAGGGTGCCGGACCGTATCGTGGGGCGCATGACCACTCCGACGACGCTGCTCATCCTCGGCGCTTCCGGCGATCTCACCTCCCGCCTCCTGCTCCCGGCGATCGCCCAGCTGCTCAAGCGGCAGCCCGATCGCGCGCTCGTGCTGCACGGAGCCGGATCCGACGACTGGTCCGACGAGCGCTGGCAGGAGGCGGTGCGCACCGCCTTCGCCTCGGTCGACGCGGAGGATCAGGTGCCGCGGATCGCCGGGACGACCTACGTCCGCGCCGACGTCACCGACCACGACTCCCTGGCGGGCCTCATCGCCGGCATCGACGGGGCGCTGGTGATCTACTTCGCCCTCCCGCCCGCGATCGCGGTCGCCGCGTGCGAGAAGCTCGTCGACATCCCGCTCCCGGAGAACACGGTGCTGGCGCTGGAGAAGCCGTTCGGCAGCGACGAGCAGAGCGCCGCCGCACTGAACGCCCTGGTCGCGCGGATCGTGCCGGAGAACCAGGTGTTCCGCGTCGACCACTTCCTCGGCCGGTCCACGATCCTCAACGTCATGGGCGTACGCTTCGCGAACCGGCTCATCGAGCCGGTCTGGTCGGCCGACCACGTGCAGTCGGTGCTGGTGCGCTACGACGAGGCGCTCGCCCTGGAACATCGAGCGCGGTACTACGACAAGGCCGGCGCCCTGATCGACATGATCCAGAGCCACCTGCTGCAGGTGCTCGCGATCCTCGCGATGGAGCAGCCCGCGGATCTGGACGAGGTGGATCTGCGCGACGCGATGGCCGCGGCCCTGCGCGCGACCCGGATCCTCGGCGACGACCCCGCGCACTCCACCCGTCGGGCACGGTATACGGCCGGCACCAGCGACGACCGGCCGGTGCCGTCCTACGCAGACGAGGAGGGCGTGGATCCGTCCCGCGGCACCGAGACGCTCGCGGAGATCACCTGCGAGGTGCAGACCGCGCGCTGGGCGGGGGTGCCGTTCACGCTGCGCAGCGGCAAGGCGCTCGCCGAGCGTCGTGCCGAGATCGTGGTCACCTTCCGTCCGGTGCGGCACCTCCCGGGCGGCCTCACCGGCACCCCGCCCGACGGCGGCGTGCTGCGGTTCACGCTCGGCCCCGACCGGATCGACCTCGAGCTCAACGTGAACGGCGGCGACGACCCCTTCGCGCTGCGCCGCGACGTGCTGTCCACCCCGCTCGGCAAGGGCACGCTGCTGGCCTACACCGAGGTGCTCAGCGAGATCCTCGACGGCGACGTGGCGCTCTCGGTGCGTGCCGATGCCGCCGAGCAGTGCTGGCGGATCATCCAGCCCGCGCTCGACGCCTGGAGGGCGGACGCCGTGCCGCTGCAGGAATACGCCGCCGGATCCACGGGCCCCGCGGACTGGGCGACCTCCCGGGGCTGAGCGCCCGCCCGGGGCTGAGCGCCCGCCCCGGGGCTGAGCGCCCGCCCGGGGCTGGGCGACCTCCCGGGGCTGAGCGCCCTCCCGGGGCTGAGCGCCCGCCCCGGGGCTGGCGCCGGCGCCCCCGGGGACGAGCGAATCTCAGCCGTGCCGGGCGAGGAGGCTCCGGGCCGCTGCGCTGTGCCGGGCGATGAGCTCCGGCACGTCCAGCCCCACGATCTGCCCGTCCTGCACGCGCCACACCCCGCCGACCATGACCCGGTCCGCGCGCTCGGCGCCGCACAGCAGCAGCGCGGCGAGCGGGTCGTGGCTGCCGGAGAAGCGCAGCTCGTCGAGCGTGAACATCGCGAGGTCGGCCTGCATGCCGGGGCTCAGCACGCCGATGTCGGAGCGGCCGAGGGCGCGGGCGGATCCCCGGGTCGCCCAGTCGAGCGCCCGCTCGGGGGTGACCGCCGCGGCGCCGTAGCGCAGGCGCTGCAGGTACAGGGCCTGGCGCACCTCCATCATCATGTTGGATCCGTCGTTCGACGCGGATCCGTCCACACCGAGGCCGACCGGCACGCCCGCGGCCTCGAGCTCGACCGCCCGCGCGATGCCGCTCGCGAGGCGCATGTTCGAGGTGGCGCAGTGCGAGACCGCGGTGCCGGCGGCGCCCAGGCGCGCGATCTCGGCGTCGTCGAAGTGGATGCCGTGCGCGAGCCAGGTGCGCTCGCCCAGCCAGCCGACGCTGTCGAGGTAGTCCACGGTGCGCAGCCCGAACCGCTCCCGGCAGAAGTCCTCCTCATCGATGGTCTCGGCGAGGTGGGTGTGCAGGCGCACGTCCAGTCGCTCGGCCAGCGTCGCCGTGTCGCGCATGACCTCGGTGGTCACCGAGAACGGCGAGCACGGCGCGAGGCCGATCTGCACGAATGCGCCCTCGCCGCGCTGGTGGTACGCGCCGACGAGGCGCTCGCTGTCGGCGAGGATCACGTCAGCGTCCTGCACCGTGCTCTGCGGCGGCAGTCCGCCGTCCTTCTCGCCGAGCGACATGGATCCGCGGGTCAGTGTCGCACGCATGCCGAGGCGCTTGACGACGTCGACCTGCACGTCGATGCCCTGCTCGAGCCCGTTCGGGAAGAGGTAGTGGTGGTCGGCCGCGGTGGTGCAGCCCGAGAGCAGCAGCTCGGCGAGGGCCGCGGTCGTGGCGAGCTCGAGATCGCGCGGGGTGAGCCCCGCCCAGATGCCGTACAGACCCTTGAGCCATGGGAACAGCTCGGCGCTGACCACGGGCGTCCATGCCCGGGTGAGGGTCTGGTAGAAGTGGTGGTGCGTGTTGATCAGGCCGGGGATGATCACGTGCCGTGAGGCGTCGTAGACCTCGTCGACGGGCTCGGACGGGGATCCGCCGGCGGGCACGGCCTCGCGGATCGTGGATCCGGCGACGACCAGGCCGCCGCGGGCATCGGCGGTGTCGCCGGTGTGGATCCCGAGCGGGTTCTTCAGCCAGACGGTGCGGGTGGATGCGGACATGAGCGGCCTTTCTCGTTCGACGAGCGGAGCCGGTTCGTGGCCCCGCGGGGGCCAGCTCAGTGTTGACCTGTCTGCTGATCCAGGTGCGCCCCCGGGTGGCGGAGGCTTCTCAGATCTATCATGGCCCGCTCGCGCACGTCAACGCTTTTTCGGATTCCGGATTCGTGTTTCCGAGATGTGGGATCCGAAATGCGGATCAGGGTTGTTTCCCTTGGGTGCTCGCCGAGCGCCCTTCGTCTCGCTGCGCTCGCTCGGGGACCGGTACGCCGGCCGGTCCCTGAGCGAGGAGCGCAGCGACGAGACGAAGGGCGCTGCGCGCGCTCAGGGACCGTTGGCGAGGTGCCCCGGGTCAGTGCGCCGGGTGCTCGACGGCGACCTCGTTGCCGTCGCGGTCGACGATCCTGCCGTCCACGATCGAGTCGCCGTCTTCGAAGGCGTCGAGGTACGCGACCGGGATGCTCCGGGTGGGGGCGGCGACGAAGGCGTTCCGGCGCGTGGCGCTGCCGAGGTGGTTGAACAGCAGGTTCAGCAGGATCGCGGTCACGGCGGCCGAGCTGATGCCGGAGTGGAAGATCGTCACGAACCAGGACGGCATCTGCGAGTAGATCGTCGGGACGGCGATCGGGAGCATGCCGATCGCGAGCGACGAGGCGACGATCACGAGGTTCATGTTGTCGCGGTACTCGACCTTGGCGAGCGTGCGGATGCCGGATGCCGCGACCGAGCCGAACAGCACCAGGCCGGCGCCGCCCAGCACGGGCGAGGGGATGGCGCCGACGACGCGGCCGAGCACCGGCAGCAGACCGAGGATCACGAGCACGCCACCGCCGGCGGTCACCACGAAGCGGCTCTTCACGCCGGTGATGGCGACCAGGCCGACGTTCTGCGCGAATGCGGACTGGGTGAACGTGCCGAAGATCGGCGAGACCGCGCTGGAGAGCATGTCGGCGCGCAGGCCCGCGGCGATGCGCTTGGAGTCGACCTTGGTGCCCACGATGTCGCTCACGGCGAGGATGTCGGCGGTGGTCTCGGTCAGCGTCACCAGGATCACGATGAACATCGAGATGATGCCGGCGATGGGGAACGTGGGCAGCCCGAAGCCGAAGACCTGCGGGAGGGCGAAGATGTCGCCCTGCATCACCTTGCTGAAGTCCGCCTTGCCGAGGAAGAGCGCGATGATCGTGCCGATCACGATCGAGAGCAGGATCGCCAGGCGCGAGATGGCGCCCACCGGGATCTTGCTGAGCACCAGCACGATGACGAGCGTGATGCCCGCGAGCAGCAGGTTGTCCGCCGGGGCGCCCTTGGCGGCCCCGCCCTCCCCGGTGCCGACGATCCAGCCGGCCGCGACCGGCAGCAGGCTGAGACCGATCGTCGTGATCACCGTTCCGGTCACGACCGGCGGGAAGAACCGGATGACGGTGGCGAACACCGGGGCGATGAGCAGACCGATCACGGAAGCCGCGATCACGGATCCGAACACCGCCGGCAGTCCGCCGCCGTCCGTGACGATCGCGGCCATGGTCGCGACGCCGGCGAACGACACCCCCTGCACGAGGGGCAGCTGGGATCCGAAGAACGGGATGCCCACGGTCTGCAGGATGGTGGCGAGACCGCCCATGAACAGGCAGGCGGCGATCAGGACTCCGATCTCGTCGGCCTTGAGGCCTGCGATCTGCCCGATGATGAGCGGCGGGGCGATGATGCCGCCGTACATGGTGAGCACGTGCTGGATGCCGTAGCCGATGGTCGCGCCGATCGGCAGCCGTTCGTCCTCGGGACGGGCGAACGTCTTCTTCTGCTTGGTAGTCAATTCGACCTCTTCGTCGGGGAGTGCAGAGCACCCGCGGGGCTGAGCGTCGGCCGGCATGCATCGCCCGCGGCGATACGGTGTCGACGGTCCATCCGCGGTAGGGCGGGATGTGCTGGATCCGGGTGCGTCTCCGGCTCTGGAGACACCCACAGGCTAACCACGGCGCTCCTCACTCGTCAAGCATTTTTTCCGAATCTCGGATTGTCGTTTCCGCTATACGGATTTGCCTGCTCCTGCCCCGCGCACCCAGGAACGGCGAAAGGGGTCCGGATCAGGAAGATCCGGACCCCTTTCAGGCATGCCGTCGCGTCACTCGTCCAGCAGTTCCGCCTCGATCACATCGTCGTCCGCCCCGCCCGCGGGCGGCGTCGGCACGGCCTGCCCCTCGCTCGTGAGCACCAGGGAGGATCCGTCCGCGGCGACGTCGACCCGCACGACGTCGCCGTCGTGAACGCGGCCCGACAGCAGCGCCGTGGCGAGGCGGTTCTGCACCTCGTTCTGGATGAGACGACGCAGCGGCCTCGCGCCGAACACCGGGTCGTAGCCGCGCTCGGCGAGCCAGGCGCGCGCGTCGGGGGTGACCGCGAGCGTCAGCCGGCGATCGGCGAGCCGGCGCTGCAGCTGATCGATGGTGAGCTCCACGATCTGCGCCAGGTCGTCCTCGGTGAGGGCCGAGAACATCACGATGTCATCGAGACGGTTCACGAACTCGGGCTTGAACGACTGCCGCACGAGCGCCATCACCGCCTCGCGCTTGTCGTCCTGCGACAGCGTCGGGTCGATGAGGATCGGGGATCCGATGTTGCTCGTGAGGATCAGGATCACGTTCGAGAAGTCGACCGTGCGGCCCTGGCCGTCGGTGAGGCGGCCGTCGTCCATGACCTGCAGCAGCACGTCGAACACCTCGGGGTGCGCCTTCTCGACCTCGTCCAGCAGGACGACGCTGTAGGGGCGCCGCCGCACGGCCTCGGTGAGCTGGCCGCCCTGCTCGTAGCCGACGTACCCGGGAGGGGCGCCGACGAGCCGCGAGACCGAGTGCTTCTCGCCGTACTCCGACATGTCGATGCGCACCATGGCGTGCTCGTCGTCGAAGAGGAACTCCGCGAGCGCCTTGGCGAGCTCGGTCTTGCCGACGCCGGTCGGGCCGACGAAGAGGAAGGATCCGGTCGGTCGACCCGGGTCGCTGATGCCGGCGCGCGAGCGGCGCACCGCGTCGGAGACGGCGGCGACCGCCTCCTTCTGGCCGATCAGGCGACGACCCAGCTCGCGCTCCAGGTGCAGCAGCTTCTCGCTCTCGCCCTGCAGCAGCCGGCCCACCGGGATCCCGGTCCAGGCCGCGATCACGGCCGCGATGTCCTCGTCGGTGACCTGCTCGTTCACCATGCGGGGCTCGTCGCTCTGCACCTCCGCCTGCCTTTCGGCGTCGGCGAGCTGCGCCTGCAACTGCTTGATCGTCTCGTACTCGAGCTTCGACGCCTTCACGTAGTCGGCGTCGCGCAGGGCGCGGTCGCGTTCGGTGAAGGCCTCGTCGAGACGCTTCTTCAGATCCCCGACCCGGTTCAGGCCGCCGCGCTCGCGCTCCCAGCGCGCCTCGAGGCCGGTGAGCTCGGCCTCGGCCTCGCCCATCTGCTCGCGGAGCTTCGCGAGGCGCTCCTTCGAGGCCGCGTCCTTCTCCTTCTTCAGCGCGAGCTCCTCGAGACGCATCCGATCGACCGAGCGCTTGAGCTGGTCGATCTCGACGGGGCTCGAGTCGATCTCCATCTTGAGCCGGCTCATGGCCTCGTCGATGAGGTCGATGGCCTTGTCCGGCAGCTGGCGGCTCGGCAGGTAGCGGTTCGACAGCGACGCGGCCGCGACCAGCGCGGAGTCGCTGATGGTCACGCCGTGGTGCGCCTCGTAGCGCCCCTTCAGTCCGCGCAGGATCGCGATCGTGTCCTCGACGGAGGGTTCGCCGACGTAGACCTGCTGGAACCGCCGCTCGAGCGCGGCGTCTTTCTCGATGAACTCGCGGTACTCGTTGAGGGTGGTGGCCCCGATCAGCCGCAGCTCGCCGCGGGCGAGCATGGGCTTGAGCATGTTGCTGGCGGCGACGGATCCCTCTCCCCCGCCCGCGCCCATGAGCACGTGCAGCTCGTCGATGAAGGTGATGACCCGGCCGTCCGACTCGGTGATCTCCTTGAGCACGCTCTTCAGGCGCTCCTCGAACTGACCGCGGTACATGGCCCCGGCCACGAGTGCGGAGATGTCGAGCGAGACGAGCTCCTTGTCCTTGAGCGACTCGGCCACGTCTCCGGCCACGATGCGCTGCGCGAGCCCCTCGACGACGGCGGTCTTGCCGACACCGGGTTCGCCGATCAGCACCGGGTTGTTCTTGGTGCGCCGGGTGAGCACCTGGCTCACGCGGCGGATCTCCGCGTCGCGTCCGATCACCGGGTCGAGCTTGCCCTGCCGGGCGCGATCGGTGAGGTTGATGCCGAACTGCTCGAGCGCCGACTGCTGCTCGTCCTGCTGTGCCGTCTGAGGGGTGGCCATTCGTCCTCCTGGAGTCTCCTTGCGTCTGCGACGGGACGACCGGATCCGCTCCGCGTCCCAAAGTTGAGTTGATGTGGCTCAAGTTTAGCGGACGCGTGAGACAGCGGCAAGAGCGGATGCACGAGGAAGGGCGCCGAGGTGGTCCCTTCACCCCGGCGCCCTTGCGCGTCCCCAGACTCACCGCGGATCCCCGACCGCGGCGCCTCCTCATTGCGCGTCGAACGAGATCTCAGGTTCGCCGCTCTGCCACGAGATGCTCCCGGAGAGCGCGAACGAGGTCCTCTTCGGCGGCGGCGTGTATCCGGACCGGGTGTTCGACTGGGTCACGATCGTCGCGGCCTCGCTCTCGAAGCGATCAGCTGTGAGGGAGACCAGTCCGCTCGGCTGCGCGGCGACCGAGAGCGCAGAGAGGTCGGTGTTGCGCGCCGCGGCGGGGCACGGATCGTCCATGTTGGTGGGCACGCTCACGCAGGCGGTGACGCGGTCCTTCACCGCGGTCAGCACCTTGTCGGTAAGAGCGCCGGTCGGCGACTGCGCGGGCTGCACGATCTCATGGCTGTCGGGGCTTCCCGCGGTGAGCACGAGCGTCGCATCACCGCCCTCGAAGTACGGCGACGGCGCGGCATGGAACGTGTATGCACCCGGGTACATCCAATGCGTGGCCGAAGGGATCGACATGCTGCCGAGAGCGAGCCGGCCAGGACCCAAGGGCGAGAACTCCACGGGGAAGACGAGCGCGTCCTGCAGTCGCCACGTGTTCAGCACCAGGAACTCGTTCGGCCCCTTGCGCAGCATGAAGCGGTGCGTGAAGCTCTTGCCGCTCAGGGAGAACGATGCTTGGACGGTGGCCCGCGTCGACGTCTCGCCCACGAGCTTCACGTCGCGGACCTGAATCCGGCTGTCCGCGGACCGCAGCACCTCGTCAGTGAGCAACGAACGATACTTCTCGGGGATCCCGGGATCCCCGAGGCTGTTCGCCTTCGCCGCATCGCCCGCGGCGATCGCGTCGACGTAGCTCTGCACCGTCGCCGTCGCCGAACGCGGGCCGCCGTTGAGCATGAGCGTCGCCACGACACCCACCCCGATCAGCAGGACGAGGCACGCGACGCCGACGAGCGCCGCGACGAGACCCTTGCGTCGCTTGCGGGCGGGAGACGTCGCGGCCGAGGCCATCGGCGCCGCAGCCTCGGCGTCCCCGAGCACCGCGGTCCCGCCATCCGCCGCGAAAGGGAGCGTCGCCGCCGGGGTCGGATTCACGTCCGGCGACGGGAGCGGTGCCGTGTGCACGGTCCACTGCGCACCGTCCCAGTAGCGGATGGACGCAGGATCCAACGGATCCGGATACCAGTCCGCGGGGAGGGATCCTGTCCCCTCCGCCACCTCATTCACCACCGTTCGCACCGAACAGCTCGTCGAGCTTTCCGTCCTTCGCATACTGGGCGTAGGCGCGGAGCGCGATGACTCCCTCATGCGTCGCACTCGCGAGCGGGTCGATCAGCCAGCCGCCGTTCTCCTGCACGGCCACCAGCTGGAATCGCGTCAGTCCGAGCTTGCTCAGCACGGGGATGCTCTTCGGACAGAACGTCGGGGATCCGCTGGAGCCGTAGCTGGATTCGTAGCCCGAGCCGTATCCGGTGAAGCGGCTCGCCACGCACTCGTCGGTCACAGTCGCATCGAACACCGGCCGACCGGATCCGGTCACCGCCACGGAGAGCTTGTCGGGGATGACGACCGTGTCGCCGTTCTCGCTCTCGTGGTGCGCCTGCACCGTGATCTTCGCCGTTCCCTGTTGCTGCAGCGCCTGCTGCTCCATCGTCGCCGGCAGTGCAGGCCCGTAGATCGACAGCACACGCCGCTCCGGAAGGGGGAGCGTCGCCGCCAGCGGTTGCCATTTGCCCGTCTCGTACGCCTGCGCCACAGCCTGCGCGGTGCCCTCCAGCGCCGCCTCCGGGGTGTCGAAATGGGCCGCGGGGACGATCGTGCTCCCCCGCCGCAGGGCGCTCTTCGCACCGGGGCGCCCTGCGATGAATCCGAGCTCGGCCGTGCTCATGAGCGGGCTCACATACCACCCTCCTTCGTCGACGGCGACGATGCGGAACGGGTTGTCCCGCCCGGCCTGCGTCGCCTGCGCGATCTGATCGTTCGCGTTCCAATCGATCGGGAACTTCAGCGACTCCGCCATCGACCGCTTCGCGTCGGCCTTGGCCTGCTCGAGGTCCGCGCCGGTGCGCCCGTAGGCAAGGTAGGGATTCGACGCATAGGTGAGGTCGACCGACGCATCGGCCACCTTCCGCGCGTCGCCGTCGATGTGCACGGATCCGGATGCCAGCTCGACGACCGCCACACCGTCAGCGATCTTCTCACTGGTGAACTCGACGTCCTTGGTCGTGATCTTCAGCGCATCGTGCAGGCGCGTGACGGCGTCGGCCGCTCCATTGCCCTTGCCGTCCACGGGGATCTTGGATGCCGCGTCGATCAGCGGCGTCACGTAGGCCGCCTCGCTCGGCGCGAAGGCGGTCGCGAGCGACAGCACATTGCCGCCGAGCACGCCGTCGACGAGACGCTGCGCTGCGGCTTCCGGCGACGGGGCGCCGCTGGTCAGCGTCTTGACCACCGCGAACGCACCGCCCGCGAGGGCGAGCACGGCGACGCCCGCGACGATGCCGATGATCGCCGGGCGCTTGAGCCTGCGGCGCGCGGGCCCCGCGATCTGCGACTCGCCGGCGGACGCGACCGGCGCCCCCGAGAGCACGGGCGCCACAGCCATGGGCACGACCGACGCGGCGTCCGGTCCCGCGCCGGGAACGGAGACGACGCTCCCCGACGCAGCAGCCGGCAGCGACGCGGCCGCCGACCTCGGGGCGGACGGCACCGGCGGGGCGACCGGCACCGGAGGGGCGAGCCGCTCCAGCACCGCCGCCTGGGCGGCCGGGTCCCCGTGCTGGCCGATCCACGCCAGCATCTCCGGATACGCCTGCGGATGCCGCGCGATCATCGCACCCAGATCGGGCCTGGCCGTCAGCAGCTCCGCGAGCCGCGCAGGCGGAGTCGCCGGATCCACCGCCTCCCGGGCAGCGTCATCGATCGTCGTCATATCCATCCTCCGCATCGCCTTCTCTGCCCGAATCCCATCGCACTCCGCCGACCCGCGCGATGGGGAAAATCCCCCACGGCGGGGTTCCCACCCGGCGAGCAGTCACCCCGCTCGCCGGGCCGGCGCGGCGGACCAGAAGGCCTCATCGTGTCCGTCTCCTCCGAGCCGCTCAGCCGTCGATGCCACGGATGGGCGAGGAGTCGCTGCCCACGGTCGCGCAATACAGCCGTGCCGACTGCTGCGAGAGCAGGATCTTGCCATTGGAGGGGCTCGAGTCGCCCTTCTCCGCGAAGAAGGCCTTGATGACGGCCTTCTGGTCGGACGAGGACATCTTCTTGTAGTCGCCGCAGGCGGTGTCACCGCCCTTGGACCCGGCCGAACAGCCCGCCATCGACACGGCACCGATAGCCAGCACGCTCGCGACAGCCACGGCACGCAGTGCTTCCTTCATCATGATGGTTCCTTTCGTCGTGGCGATCGCGGGGGTCCCGCATCGCCGGGTTCGTCGTGCTCGGTTCGTCCCGAGCACGACCGATCTCAGCGCAGCGAGCCAGGATCCCCGATGGGCAATGTGCCCCCGGCCGGACGATGGGCAATATCCCCCATCGCGGGGGTTCAGCGGATCCATAAGCTGGGCTGAGGAGGGTTCCATGACCGACGACCTCGATGCCGCACGCCGGGCGCTCGCCGATCCGCGCACCGACCCGACCACGCTTGCGCACATCACGCAGGCATTCCCGCAGCTCGGGCCGGAGGCCGCCGCGCATCCGAACGCCTACCCCGAACTCGTCGCCTGGATCGAGCGGCATGCCGAGGCCCTCACCCGGCAGCGAGAGCAGGAGGCGCTGCTCACCGCCGCTCCCCCTGCTGTCGGATCCGCGATCGGCGCCGCACGGACGGCACCGGCCACGACGGCACCGATCACGCCGGCGGGAGCCGTCGCGCCGCACGTCGCCGCCGCATCCACCGGCCCGCGCCGCCGCCTGCTCGTCCCCGTGCTCGCGGGCGTCGCCGCGCTCCTGCTGGCCACCGCGGGCATCACGACCGCCGTCGCCGTGACGCAAGCAGACCAGCGGCAGTCCGCCGCGCAGCACGCGGCCGACTCGGCCGACCAGGCCGCGGATCCCGCATCGGGCTCGGGCTCGCGCTCCGGGTCGAGTTCGTCGAACGGCGGATCGGCTGCGACCGGATCCGGGACGAGCTCCACCGCGACGGGTGCGGCGGGGGCGGGCTCCACCGCGCCGACCGAGGGCACCGGCAAGGCTCCGGTGGTCGCGAAAGGAGACGGCCCCGCGCCGGTCGTGCTGATCCTGGACGCCTCCGGTTCCATGGTCCGCGAGACGACCAAGGGACGCACACGGATGGACGATGCCCGCGACGCGATGCTCAAGGCCGTCGACGAACTGCCCGACGACGCCCAGGTGGCGCTCCTGGTGTTCGGCACCGGGACCGGCAACTCGGATGCCGAGCAGGCCGCCGGATGCACCGACGTGAAGACGATGGCGAAGCTGGGCCCGATCGACCGCAAAGCGCTCGGAAGCAGCATCAAGGGCGTCAAGGCCTCCGGATACACACCGATCGGCCCGGCGCTGCGCACCGCCGCCAAGATGCTGCCGGAGCACGGCACCGGCACGATCGTGCTGGTGTCCGACGGCGTCGACACCTGTTCACCGCCACCCGCCTGCGAGGTCGCGTCCGAGTTGCACGGCGCGAACGGCGCCCTCGCGATCCACGCCGTCGGGTTCGGCGTCGACAAGGACGAGCAGGCGCAGCAGCAGCTGGAATGCATCGGCCGGGTCGGCGGCGGCAGCTACCTCCCCGCGAGCAACGTCACGCAGCTGGGCTCGCGCATCACCGCCGCGACCAACGGCACCGACACCGCCAAGACGATCTCGGCCGACGGATTCCGCGACGTGCGCCTGGGCATGACGCTCGACGAGGTGCGTACGCGATCCACCGACTTCAAGGTCACCAAACGGCAGACCGTGGACGGCGTCGAGGTCGTCTACGTCGACTGCGGCTGGGGCACGATCGAGTTCCGCGGAGGCCTCGCCTTCGCGATCCGCCCCTCCGGCGAGGCGCCCACGCTCGACGGCCTCGCGGTCGGCGATAAGACCTCGCACGCGGCAGAGGTCTACGGCGAGCCCGTCGCCCACGGCAAGGACGACCTCGGCAGCTACCAGGTCTACGCGGTCTCGGCCGGCAGCCCCTACGGCTACGCGGTGTACGGCAACGGCACGATCAAGCGCATCGTGCTGTGCCGCTGCACGGGCATCGCCGCATCCACCTCCCTCGCCGACTGGGAGATCACCTTCGCGGGCGTCGGCCCGCTGCGCCTCGGCATGACGACGAAGGAGATCCTGGCTGCTCTGCCCGGATCCGTCACCGGATCCGATTCCGGAGACGACAAGCCCGTCACGGTCAACCCGCTGCCGGACGTCAAGGATCTGAGCGTGGTGATCTACCAGGGGAAGATCGCGTCGATCCAGGTGGGCAGCGACGGCAGCTGGTCATCGCTGACGCCCGAGCAGCTCGCGGACCTCGGAAGCCGTATGCCGCAGCTGCGCGGCATACGCCTCGGCGATACCGCGGCGACGGCGATCAATATCATCCCGCAGGGCATGTCCTACAGCAGCAGCGCGGGCGGCATCCACGACTATGTCATCGCGACGCGCGAGGGCTCCACACTGACATTCCGCGGGATCGGGCGGGGCACTCGCAGTCCTGGTCCGGCCGGCGTGATCTCGGGATTCACCCTGACCGACTCGACCACGCTGAATTACCCCTGGAACACGCCGGTGACGAAGAAGGCAACACCGGCCACCAAGCCGACCCCCTCGACGCCCACGGCGCCGAAGAAGGTCGAGATCACCGCCGACTCCGCGGCGCAGCTTCTGATCCCGGCAGGTTCCTGCGGTCTCCCCAACGCGGCCGGGTGGGATCAACCCGCCTCGATCCAGCTGTCCGGCGGAGTCGGCGAGAGCTTCGACGCCGATCGCAAGGGCGCGGGGATCCTTGAGAGCCGTCTGGTCGGCACGAGCGATTTCAACGGCGACGGCGTCGAGGACGCTGTCATCGTGATCCAGTGCACAGGAACGCCGAAGGAACTGTGCTGTGCCGGAGCTGGCTCCGTCGCATGGGCCGTGATCGTGCTAGATCTCAGCACCGGGACTCCGCAGCGGATCGGCGACCCGATCTTCGCGGGGGAAGGGCAGACCTCCAAAGGCATCGAACCGCTCACGATCGCGGAGGGGAAGCACCCGGTGGAACTCGACAACGGAACGATCGTGACCTACGAGATGCCGGTCTACGGAGGGGTCGATCCCGCAGACGCCGCCGCGATCTCGGGCTGGTTCCGCTACGCCCGCTCCGACGCCCAGTGGACGAGGTCACCCAAATAGCGCCGCCGTCACGATCAGCCGAGCTCCTGAACAAGCTTCTCCTGCGCCGCGTGCGCCTGGTCGAGGAGGGTTTGGGCCAGCTTGCCCTGGTCGAGGGCGAGTGCGCCATCGTGGCTCAGGTACACATTCAGCACGAGATTGCCATGCAGAAGCACAGCCTGCAGGTGATCGCTGTTGTACGGCCCATGCGGTGTTGTGGTCTGATCGAAGACGACCACTTTCGCGTCAGCGCTCTCCTTGCTGACCGGTTCGGAAAGCGTCTCGGACGACAGCAGTCTCTCAGTCTGCTTGATCTCGAAAGTGGAGCAGGAAGGCAGCCCGGCAGTGACCCCGTCGAAGTTCGCCGCCGCCTGCTCGGCGCTGGCGAACTGCCGAACCACGATGCTCCCGCCGAGTTGACCTTGTGACCAGGATGTTCCTCGAACGCCGATCATTCCGTCGTCGTCCCGGAACGCGATCGGATCGCAGGAGGCGGGCTCCGCGTGTACGCCTTCCCGCTCGCCCACCGTGTGATAGTTCGCGCTCACCGGCTGGATGTCGGTCGCCCCGAGCAAGGAGGAGAGCTTGTCGTCCGGCAGCAGCAGCCAGGTGAGCTCATCACCCGTGTAGAGCGCGGGAACCGCTCCGGGTGTGCCGCCGCCCGTCCCGGAGCCGTTCTGCCCGCTGGACACGGGAGCGTTGTGAGAGGAGGTGATCACCCACGCCGCGCCCGCGGTCGCGACCGCGCCCCCGGCGATCACCGCCGAGAGCGTCCAGATCCAGACCTTGCGCGTCAATGCCATGTTCGTGCCTCCCCGGGCATCATGCTGTCATCCCACTGGTCACGGCGTCACCGGGAACAACTGCGCGAGGGGCGTGGTCGCGCCCGGCACCGTCTTGGCGGGGCAGACCGTGCTGCGCGTGAGAAGCAGCGCGACGGTGCCCTCGTCTTTGATAAACCCCGAGAGCAGCACATGGTCGCCGTCCTGCACGAGGGCGAAATGCGGATCCGAGTTCTCCGCCGCGTCCTTCTCGGAGATCGTCTTCAAGAAGACAGCAACCTCATCGTTCGGATCTGTCATCTCCTTGCCGGTGGACTCATCGACGATGACGAACTTCTCCGACTTGTTCAGCATCACCAGACGGTCCAGGTATCGCCCTTTCAAGGAGGCGACAGAGCTGGGAATGCTCCAACGCGGGGATCCGTCGAAGCCCGTCACAGCGATCCCGTCTCGCGTCGTGACCAGCACGCCATCCGCTTCGAAACCGAGGATCGAGTTGCCATCGCTCGTCGACACGGCGACCTTACCGCCTAGGGATCCTGTTGCGCTGGGCGCGGCTACGACATAGGGCGTGCTCTTGAGATTCGAACTCGAGTCGTATTGTTCTTTGCCGCCGGCATCGCCCGCGACTATGAGCCTCTGGCACCCGCCGTCATCCAGGCGGGCATCGAACGTCGCTCCGGAGACCAGCGTCTTCGCCGCCACGTCGAGGTAGACACCACGATCGCCCTCCGTCTTCCACACCGGCAGCAGTCCTGCATTCAGGTCCGACACATCGAGGGTGTACATGCCGCTCTGGTATGGAGGCAGCGACAGCTCGACCTTCTTCGGGTCGGGCGTGCGCACGTCGTAGATGGCGCTCGGGGCCGTCGCGCTGTTCGTGTAGAGCTGGGCCCCGCCGGAACGCCCGCCGACGACGGCGAAGCCTGCGCCGGCCGCCATCACGAAGAACTCAGGAGTGGCCGGGGCCGTGAGATCGGTGAAGACGGCAACCGAATGCGGCGATGCCAGCGACAGGTCGACCGAATAGAGGGTGCCTGTGAAGAGAGGCTGGACGAGGCCGGGTTGCGGCTTCTCCGTCGTCCGGGTCCACACCACGTGGTCTCCGGTCAGAACCGGGGATGTGGTGGACTCGTCCTTCGCGCCCCCGCTGGTGGGGATCGTGTAACTCGACAGCGTGCGCTTCGTGTAGTCGAGCGAGATCACGGTGCTGTCACAGGCGAAGACCTGAGTGCTTCCCGACCAGCCGAGGCTACGCGCCGAGCTGCCCCCGCATGCGCCGAACAGATCCTCCGTGTGGGTGATCCGGTCACCCTTCATCGTCGGGACCTGCGCGATGATCCCGTCGAGATCGGCGATCAGATGCCCGCCGCATTCCCTGGCCAGGCGGGCGTCGAGATCGCGGAGCACGTCGGCGGCTTTCGGGGTCGTGAACAGCGCGCCCCGGAGCGCGTCCGCTGCCCTGGTCGTGCCTGCGGGCATCGCGCCGATCGCCTTCACGATCGGGGAGTCCGCCGACAGCATCGGCGTGAGCTCGGCCGTCAGGTCGGCGCGAGTGCTGTCGGATGACAGCACGACGTCGGGGGCCGGCGTCGAGGTCGGACCGCTGCCGAAGCCCTGCGCGGCCGGCTTCATCGTGGGGCAGACGAGCGGCATCGGCTGCGGTGAGGACGGCGCATCGGTCGTGGGGGCCGGTGCCGGGGCGGCTGCGGACGGACCTGCGGTGCTGCTGAGCGCGACGGCGGCCCAGGCTCCTCCTCCGCCGATGAGCAGCACGGCCGCGATGACGATCGCCGTGATCGTGATGCCCTTGCGGGTCCTCAACGCCGAGAGCATCCCGGAACGCGGGCCCGGCGACGACGAGCTGGTCGAGGTCCGAATGGGGGCGGCAACGGATCCGCGCGGCTCAGCGTCCAGGGTCGCTGCAGCGCCGGGAGCGGCAGCCGCTGCGGGAGCGGGGGCGGCAGCCGCTGCGGGAGCGGGGGCGGCAGCCGCTGCGGGAGCGGGGGCGGCAGCCGCTGCGGGAGTGACAATCGGCACGCCCGCTGCTGAAGTACCCGGAGAGAGGCCCGCCGCCCAGGAACGCAGTTCGGGATAGCAGTGCGGATGCGCGGCGATCGCGGACGCGAAATCGGGGTGCGCCTGCGCGATCTCCGCGAGGCGCGAGGCGGACGTCGCAGGGTCGTGCAGCTGCGCCCACGCGGCATCGCGCGGATCTGTGGCATCGGTCATGATCCCTGCGATCTCCTTCCATGCCGGGCCGCATCACGAGGCCCTGCGGTCCTCGCCCGCAGACTCCGAGAATCCGCACGGCGTGATTCGATCCCACCGCACCGGAGCAGGCGGCGCGATGGGGAATATCCTCCATCACCTGGATGCGCTGCTTCTCCGGAGCGCAAGGAGCGAGGGAAGAAGATCTATCGCCGCCATCCGGGCGACGTATCCGGCCCCTCGACAGGCTCGTGGACCGGATGCCGGTCAGCCCGTGCGCACCAGCGGCGCGGTGAGGAAGGCGTTGCCCGACCAGCCGCTGTATGAGAGGGTTCCGTCGGAGTTCACGGCGAGGGTCAGCAACACGTTCGTGAGGCAGGTGCTGTCACCGGGGATGGTCTCGTTCACCGTCACGGTATCGGCGCTGCGATTGGTCTGCGTCCAGCGGCCGGAGCAGGGCGCTCGGCGGGATTCTCGACAGCGCCCGGCGCAGCGCGTCGTCGCATGCCGCGGAGACATCGCCCCGTCCGAGGGGCGGAACCGGATCCGTGAGGATCTGCGTGATGAGATCCTGAGCGGCGTTGGGCGCCCCCGGTATCTCGAAGGGGCTGCGGTTCGCGAGCAGCGTGTGGAGCGTCGCCGCGAGCGCGTAGACGTCGGATGCAGCCGATGCCCGGCCGGGAGCCGTGACGGTCTCGGGGGCCGACCACAGGATGCTGAGTCCCTGCGACGCGCCGACTCCGCCGACGACCGCAGCGATGCCGAGATCGGTGAGCTTGGGGGTGCCGTACGCCGTGACGAGGATGTTCGCGGGCTTGATGTCCCGATGCAGCACACCCGCACGGTGCGCCGTCTCGATCGCACCCGCGATCTGCACCCCGATTCGCAGGGTCTCCGCCTCGGAGAGCGGCGCCTGACGATGACGCCGCTGCAGGTTCGGTCGGGGGCAGTACTCCATCACGAGGTAGGGCCGTCCATCCCGGGAGACGCCCGCCTGATGGATCGCGACGATCGCGGGATGCGTCGCGAGCCGGGCCATGATGTTGGCCTCCGCCGCGAAGGCCTCGATCGACGCGGCTGCCAGATGCTCTTTCACGAGCACCTTCACCGCGACCTCGCGCCGTGGGTACGCCTGCTGGTACCGGAAGACGTCGGCGAACCCGCCCGACCCGCGTCCGGGCGGTTCAGCATGCCTCCCGCAGAGGCCCGAGCCTCTCGGCATCGAGCAGCGCAAGGCCCGCACTGCTCACGATCCCGGATCCGATCGCATACTCGATCAGTCGGATCCGGCGATTCGTGGCGTAGGAGCCGATGCCGCCGCGCATGCCCTCCACGCCCAGGCGATCGAGCTTGTCGCAGACATTGTCGAGTTTGCGGTTGAACCGGGTGACGTTCCATCCCAGTCGTGCGGCTGCCCGCGCTGCGGTGGGGACCTCCCCGAGTCCCTTCCCGCCCCGGCACAGGGTCGGCTCCGCGAGCGCGAGGATCACCAGCTGCTGGGAGGGCGTGAGCGCGATGCCTCCTGCGGTGGCCGCGGCGAGGATCCCGCCGTCGTCCCTCTCGACCGGAGGCTCCGTGTAGACGGGCCGGATGAGGTGCACCGTGAACTCGTAGCTCGTCCGGCCGAACCCGAACGAGACCACCGTGTCCTCGAAGACCAGCGGGATCGCCTGCCCCGGCGCGAGTCGCGCGCTCCGCGCCCCGCCCGCCTCCGCCGCCCGAGCGGTCAGCCCCGACGCGGTGTTGCGCAGCGTCCAGAAGTCGGATGCATGCGCGATGGCGAACATCCGCGCAGGCAATCGAGGATCCTCGTCGAGCATCAGCTCGGCTCGCCGGCCGATGGTCAACCCACGGCCGGACACGAACGGATACTGTTCGCCGCAGAATTCAACGTATCCGCCTCCGACGACGAGCGATGGCCGCACCCGGCTCTCCGCCACCGCCTGGGAGACATCGCCGAGACTCATCGGGCGCTCCTTCCGTGCCGTGCGAGCATCGACGACCCGAGCCGTCGCGATCACAGTGGCGCATGCGGAGGGCGGGCGAAAGCCCCGGAAGTCAGGGGCGCCGCGGCGATGAAGGCCGCCATTCCAGGCACGGCGAACGGTGTGCGTCCCTGTGGACGATCAGTCGTAGTAGCCGCCGGCGTGCTGCATGAGCTGCGAGAACGTCACGATCCACAAGATCACAACGACGGCCGCGGCGACGAGGCCCAGGTATCCGATCACGAGCCCCGCAATCGCGAGACCGCGACCCTGCTCGCCCGACCGCCGGATCTGCGACAGCGCCACGTGCCCGAAGATCACGCCCAGCAGCGAGAACACGAAAGCGAACACGAGCGACAGGATCGCCATGATGTTCGTACCCATGGTGGGCTCGTAGGACACCATGCTCGATGCCTGAGACGTCGACACGGGCGATCCGGTGCGGGCCCCCGTCGACCGGCTGATGGCTGACTCATCGGCAGCGCTGCGGCCAGTCGCATGAGAGACAAGCGCAGCGACCACGACGGCAACGAAAGGTGCCGCGAAACCGACCGCCCACGAGAGGACCCCGAAGTCGAGGTTCGCGTTGATCACCACGATCATGAGGCCGAGGCTGATCGCGAAGACCGCAACCGCTGCGAACGCCGGTCTTCGCAGCGGCCAGCTCAGCGCCCATGCGAGGAACAGGAGGAGCGGTGGCCAGTCCCAGACGTCGAGCGCTCTCCAAAAATCGAGAAGCCCGTTGAGGAAAGGGAACGCCCAGGTGAAGAGGACGATCGTCGCCAACCCGACGAGCAGCAGTGCAGCGATTCGACGTGCGGTCGTCGGAGCCATGGCCGCGCCGATGAGTGCACCCAATGTCATGAGAATCGAGACGATGAGGTTGAACCCGCCGACGCCGAAGTCGGCTTTGATCCAGATCGTCCAGTCGGACACGACCCAGAACGGCGTGTAGAGCAGCTGATAGGCCAGGAAGAGCAGGAGCACCGCGACCCAGGCGATCCGGCGGATCAAGACGATCGACGAAGCCGGAGAGCCCGTTTCCGTCGATGCCGCAGAGCCTCCAGCCCCCGCACCTCTCACTCGCTGCGCCCACTCGACCAGCGCAGGATACGCCTGCGGGTGCCTGCCGACCGCATCGGCGAACTCCGGATGCGCCTGCGCGATCTGGGCGAGCCGTGCGCCAGACGTCGACGGCTCGTGCAGCTCCGCCCATGCGGCACTGCGGGCATCTGTGGCGTTCGTCATCAGTCCTCCATCGTGATGCGCTCGCGGAGCGCGTCTGTCGTTCTCAGCCGACGCCCGGCTCAGTAGTAGTGCACGCTCGTCGCTGCCACGACGCCGACAATCACGGCGATGACACCACCGAGGATCCCGAGATGGCCGAGGATCAGTCCGGCGGTCGCGAGTCCCCGGCCGCCCTCGCCGGTGCGGCCGATCTGGCTCCGCGCCACATGCCCGAAGATCACGGCAAGCAGTGAGAAGAAGAACGCGAAGATCAGCGAGAGAATCGCCATCGTGTTGGTCCGTGGTGCTGCACCGTATGGCGCGCCGGCGTACGTCGTTCCATACGGAACCCCCGGCTGTGCGGCCGGAGATGGCGCCAGCTGACGCCTCTTGGATCCGCTGACCGCGACCGAGATCGCGACGACGACTCCGGCGACCACGACCAGCACAGCGAGCAGGATGACCAGGTGCCATCCATTGAGTCCGGCGAACATGTTCGTCCTTACTTCACGAGGCCGGCAGGCGCCTGGCGGAGAATCCGGATCGCGTACTCCCCCAGGCGCAGTTCCGCATCGGCGGTGATCGGCTGCGGGCGCTCCGGGGCGACCTGCGTGGGCACGCCCTCCACGACGACGACCGTGCCGTTCGTGGAGTGCAGGTCTCTCACGAGGAGACCGGACGTTCCCAGGCGCACCTCGGCGTGGGTCTTGGAGATCGACTTCGCCGGGTCGGCGAGCGGCACCAGCAGCGCGCCCGGCTCTGCCTGATCCGCGATCGGATCCCGGCCGAGGCGCAACAGAGCGGTGATCGGAAAAGAGCGCCCGTCGGCGAGCACGAACAGCCAGACGGCGGGCGCCGGGGTCGCGACGCGCGTCGCGTCGAGGTCGTCGTCTTCAGGTTCGTCGAACGCGGGCACGGGGACGGGAGCGACCGGTGCTGTGCCGGAGGCCGGCGCATCGGGGATCGACGGCACGACTGGCGCTGCGATCGACGGGCCGGGGATCGATGAGATCAGTCCGCCGGAGAGACCGGACGCGGACTGCGGAATCGGCTTCGCCGGTACCGCGGGCGCGGATGGCAGCAGCACGGGGGCCGGGGATACCACGGGCGCCGACGCGGGCGGCAGCGGCACAGGTGCAGGCGCGATCGATGTCGGCGGCACGGGCTCCGAAGGCGACGGCACCGCCGGCGCCGGCATAGCGGGCGCCTCAGGCAGGGGCGCCGATGCGGGCGCCACCGGCACGGGCGGCAGCGGCAGGAGTGCCGAGCCCGATGGCGAGGAGGCCGACGGAGGCAGCGGCACGGGCGGGATCTCCGACGGCAGCGTCGAACCGTCGCCGGACGCGTCGAAGGAGACCGGCTGGGACGGTACCGACACGGCAAATCCATCGGGAGACGGGACGCCATGCGAAGGCGCAGGAACCGGAGGTGCAGACGGGTCCACCGCAACGGGCACCGGCACCGCCGGCCCGGAGACGGGCGGACCGGGAACGGCCGCCGAGGATGCCGGGGCCATGCCCGCACCGTTCAGCGCGCGTTCCTGGCGGAGCTTCGCCGCGAGCTCATCTGCGGCCGCGGAGTTGGCCCGTCGCCCGAGGAGGAACCCGATACCTGCGATCACGGCGCCGAGCAGGACGACCAGGAGGGGACCCACGACGACGTTGCCGGGGGTCGTATACCAGAAGATCAGACCGCCGACGAAGACGACACCACCGGCGATCTGCACGATCCGCGCTGTCGATTCGCTGATCCCGGCTGGCGTGGTCACGGCCCCGGGAGGACTCGGAAAGCCCGGCAGAACCGCGGGGGCCGCATGCGGCGCGGCGCCCGGGGCGGGAGCGCCGAGGGCTGCCGGAACCGCGGGCGCGGGCACTACGGGCGCGGGTGCAGGAGCCCCGGCAGCCTGCGCGGCCGCGGCGTCGTACGCGACGGCAGGAGCGGAGACCGACGGCGCCCTGTCCTCGCGCTCGATCATCTGGATCCGCGCCGACGGATCGGCGGCTTGCATGGCCTGGCCGAACGTCGTCATGAACCGGCGATAGATCCCGATCCCCTCCAGCGACTTCGGTCCGACCGGGATGAAGTACACCGTCGTCTGAGAGGTCCGGTACGCCTCGATCGCGCTGATCACCCGGCTCCGCCCGCCTTCTGCCTCGGCGGTCACGACGAAATTCATGAGCGCGCCGCCCAGAAGCCCGTTCAGCGCAACGCGGATCCCGCCTTCCCCCTCGCCGATGATCCGCAGGCTCTTCTGCGTGCCCACCGCATGCCGGGCGATCTCGAGCACGCGGTCGATCGGAAGACCGGAATCGATCTCGATTCGGGCGTTCGCGAGCTTGTGCTGCTTCGCCATCACGACTCCTCACGCCGCAGGTGCGTCCGATAGTCGCCGATCTGCAGTTCGGCGTCCACCGACAGGCGGTAAGGCGCGTCCGGTGCGAGCACGGTCTGCGCCCCGGATGCGATGCGCACGATCGTGCCGTTCGTCGAGTGCAAGTCGGTGACGAGGATCCCGTCAACCGAGACCTCGAGAGCGACGTGCGTCTTGGAGATCGACTTGGCCGGATCGTCCAGGGGTATGAGCAGCGCGAAAGGATCCGCAGGATCCGGCCCCGGGTCACGCCCCAGCCGCGCGGACGAGCCGAGGGAGATCTGCCGCCCGTCGGCCAGCACGAGCCGCCAGGCGCCCACCGGCTGCGGCGCCACCCTGGTCGACTCAAGATCGTCGTCCGCCGCTGGCGGGAACGGAGCCGCAACGATCGCCGGTCCGGCGAGGTCACGAGGAACGACAGCGGCAGGCGGCGCAGCGGGCACCGGGCGCACATCCGCGTCCACCCAGGGAATGGACTGGATGGGCCCCCCGGCCGGAACGGGAGGCACACGGACCGAAGGCACCGACGAGTCCAGACGCACGGCATCGGTCGTGGGAGCGGCGGGGACGGGATGCACCGCCGAAGCCGGAGGCACGAGCGGGACCGGAGGCACGAGCGGGACCGGAGGCACGGGCGGGACCGGAGGCACGAGCGGGACCGGAGGCACGGCATCAGCCCTGGGGAAAGACGGCACCGTGGGCGCCGTGGGGACGATGCCGCTGGGCGCGAAGCCCGGGGCCGGAGCGGGCTGTTCCGGAATCGCGGGGGCAGTGAAACCCGGCACTGCAGGAGCGGAGAAGTCCGAAGCCGCCGCCGCATACCCCGTGGGAACTGGTGCAGCGAAACCGGAGGCTGGGGCCGCGTATCCAGGTGCGGTCGGCACCCCGAGACCTGCCACGGGTGCCGGATACCCGGGTGCAGTCGGCGCAGCGTAGCCCGAGTCGAGCACGGCACCAGGGGAGGTCGTCGGGTAGATCCTGGTCGACACGAACAGGTAGCCGCGGGTCGTGCCCGGCGGCAAGTCATACCTCAGACCGAGCGGGCTCGGAGCCTTCAACAGGAGCACCAGGAGGACGATCCCGCCCGCGAAGGGGATCAGCGAGAAGAGGTAGTAGGTGCCCGGATCCCCGGCATCGTGCAGGCGTCGCACGCCCAGAGAGATCGTCGCGAGCCACAAAACGCACAGGGCGAGCCAGAACGCCACCCACAGCAACAATGCGAGCACATTGGTGATGACATATAGTGCGCCGCCCGCGGCACCGCCAAGCGCTGACAACAGCCAGACGACGATGCTGACGGCGATGGCTCCGCCGAAGTAGGCGATGGCGAAGCCCAGCGCCCCCCACCAGTACTCCGACGGGCT
This sequence comes from Actinomycetota bacterium, assembly GCA_018268515.1. Taxonomy (GTDB): domain Bacteria; phylum Actinomycetota; class Actinomycetes; order Actinomycetales; family Microbacteriaceae; genus Microbacterium. Next base: position 19,046 of record JAFDWK010000059.1, on the reverse strand, counting down.
CGCTCGGCCCGTGTAGACGAACGCCTTCTGCACGAAGCGCTTGAGCCCGTCGAAGAACGGGATCCCGTAGAAGGGCTGATCGAGCGGCGGCTCAGGGGTGAGGCGTTGAGTTGTCATTCGCGGGTTCCTTGGTCGCTGAGGAGCGGTCTGAGTGGTGCGGTGGTCGGGGTGGTCCGCCGCGCTTCGTTCCCGCGGGCCACCACGGGGACGCCGCCGGAACGATAGGTTTCCGGCCCCGCGCAGAATGGCCGAGAGAACGCACGGGTATTCGTGTCCCGCGAATGTGGCCCCGTGTGCGAGAACTCGGATCTGGACCTGACGATCGCGGTCCGGATGGTGACTGAAGCGGTTCCGATGCAAAGCGCCAGGATCCGCATCGGATCCCTCTCGTCCTCGAGGATGTGGCTCACGTCGGCACCAACCTCGGGCTCCTCGCACTTCTCGGAATCGGCTGGCTGCGCCACCTCACAGCTGGTCATCGACGACCTGACCTTCGAACCGCCTCAATGCTTCCCGTCCGGACGTGTCGGCGACACGGCCGCTCTTGTCGAACTGGTCGGCGAGCCACACATAGTCGGGCTGATGCACGTGCGCATTACCCGCGAGGAAGCCTGCCCCGGCACCCTGGACGGCTCCCATGATGCCCCCGCCCGCGCCCGCTATCGTCGCCGCCCCGAGCTGGACCGCCTCCCGGACCCCAGGAACCGGTATCCCGGCGAACGCCGCTACTCCGGCGTCGGCCGCGCCACGTGCGCCGCGGGACGCGCCGTCCGCGATCCCGCCGGACAGCGCGGCGGATCCCTGGAATGGATTCCCTCCGCGGAAGACTACGTCGGACCCGCCGTGCGCGTGGGCGTTGGCGGCATTCGCCGCGTCGACCTCGCCGGCCAGAACGCCCTCCAGATCAGTCCCGGGAATCGGATCGCCGTTGTGCTCGAGCCTGACGACGTCGATTCCGCCCAGACCGCTGCTCGGAAGCCGAGGCGAACCGAAGGTGACCACCGTCGAGATCGGGAACTGATGTTCCTGTGCCAACCGCTGGGCCACGATCCCGCCCTGGCTGTATCCGGCAAGCATGATCTCTGCCCCCGGATGATCGGCAGCCGCCTTAGCGACGATGCCGCGCACGTAATCAAGGGTCTTGTTGCCCTCACCGAGCATGAGTTGCGCGTTGCTTCCGACGGTGAAGAGTCCGTGCGACGCCGATCCGGTGCCGTTGATGTAGACGACGACGCGGTCGACGCCATCGCTTCCCCTGATCACTTGAACGCGGACGCCGTCGTCCCCGGCCCTCATGGAGTGGATGTTCCGATAGATGTCGGCCGTGGAATCGGGAGCGGACCCCGCAGCCCTACCTCCCTCGGACGGTGTCGCTCGCCCGGTCCCTCCCCCGTCTGCGGCGCTCGCCCGATCCTGCTCATCGGCATTCCGGCGGAGCGACTGTGCCGCCGTGCGCAGCGTCGCCGCGGCGACGTGCACGCGTCGGCTGTAGTCGGAGTCCCACTGGCGCCGGAACCGCACCGCGACCGGGCCGATCCAGGCCGAGATCCGGATCCCGTTCCCGATCGTCATCCGATGCGCGTCGAGTTCCTGCGCGTGCTGGTCGAACTGGTGCGCCAGCGCGCGCAGCTGCGCGACGTCCGCGCCGTACATGCCGCTCACCGTGCATCCATGCCGATGTCAGAGGCTCGGGGCGTGGGCGAGCAGCGATTCGAAGGATGCGAGGATCGAGGTCTCGTCGTGACACTCGGAGATCGGATTGGGTGTCGTTTCGGAGACAGGGTAGTCGACCGACCATCCCTCGGGCGTCCGAGCAAAAAGCGCCGCCCTCTCCCCTGCTCCCGTCTCCGCCGTGACCAGAACAGTTCCCGCTGGGTGCACCTCGAGGAAGCTCTCGGCCAACGCCATCACCGCATGGCCGTTGGATAGGTCCGGGGACCTGACCATCATCACCCACGAGCCGAAGTTGCGCGGCTGGAGCAGGAGAGTGATCTCCTCACCCGCGATCATCAGCGCGCTGTCGGCCACGACTTCTCCCTCGCCCAAGAACGCGATCCTCGACCAGAGCCGTGCCCCCGCGATTCCGACAGCGAGGAGCGCAGCTTCGCGGTCGGGAACCAGAACGTCGTCGTCCTGATGGACGACGAGCGAGCGGGCGAACAACGAGGACAACCCGGCACCCCGCACCTCGTCCGAGAAGACCGACGGCTGGAAGTCGAAACAGCCTCGCGCCTTCTCTATCGCCGGCCCGTCCATCTGCGACAACAGGAATGCGATCTCGGAATACCCGAACCCGACCCAATCCGGCGCGTCATTGTCAGTCATTTTGCGATCCCTCTCCCGATGATGTTCTGCCATGCGTCATAGATGGAGCCAGGACTTCACCGCGGACCCCACTCCGCTGACGAAGCCGGAAACGTTCTTCGCAGTGCCCTCGGCCGCCTTCACAGCCGCTTGTCCGACGTCCGACGCGATGTGCTCCGCTTGTCGCACCACCTCCGGGTGATCGATGGCGTAGGTGGCCACGGAGATCCCTACGGACACACCCGCGGCCGTCCATCCGATCGGCCCGGGAACGAACCCGATCGCGCCGAGAATCGCCTGAGCTCCGTGCACCATGGCGTGCGCCGTGTCGCCCCGGCTGACATCCGCAACCATCTCCGCACCATTCGCGAGGACGCCTGCACCCCCGAGGACATTCCCCGCGATGTCGATCTTCGATCCGACATCTTTCAAGGCGCTGCCGAGGTCGGTCTCCGCGCCGATCATCGCCCGCGTCGCGTTCGTCAGGAAGGGTACGTCCTTGGTGGCCACGTGCCAGTTGATGTGCTCAGCGATCTTCACGGTAGCGTCCATGCCGTGGCGCATATCTTCCAAGACGTCGTGCGCTGACGTGAAGGCCTTGATCCCATTCCAGATGTCGAACCCGGATCCATGGAGCGGAATGGGCCCCAAGGGCGACGTGGACGTCGGTCGGAGGGACCGATCGTTTCCGTCGAGCACCCCACCCACCGCACTGGCCCGATCCTGCTCATCGGCGTTCCGGCGGAGATCGATCGCCGCGGCCCGCAAGCGCCCGGCCGCTCCGTGAACACGCCGACTGTAGTCCGAGTCCCACTGCGCGCGGAACCGCACGGCGACCGGGCCCATCCATGCGGAGATCCGGATCGCGTTGCCCACCGTCATCCGATGCGCGTCCAGCTGGCTCGCCTGGCTATCGAACTGGGCGGCGAGGGAGCGTAGCTGCGCGACGTCGGCGCCGTACATGCCCATGGGCGTTCCTTTCTCTCTCAGGCCCGGCCTGCCGGGATCAGACGCGACAGGCCAGGGACGGACGGACGGACTACTGGGAGGCGCTCTCCTGCTGGGCGGCGTTCTGCTGTGCGCTCTGCGACGCGTCGCGCAGCGCCTGGGCGACCTGCTTCAGCGCGGAGGTGTGCTGGCCCGACCAGTCATTGCGGAACTTCGTCGCGTCCGGACCCTCCCACTGCGTGCCGCTCAGCGCGCTCGTGAGCGTGGACAGGATCGTGTCGATGTCGGACGCCTTCTGGTTGAGCTGAGTGCTCAGCTGCCGGACCTGCTGGACGTCAAGACCCCAAACGGCCATCTTCGTTTCCTTTCTTCTGCGGATCAGGAGATCCGTCTTCTTGTGCGGATCAGGCGACCCACGGTGTCTGCGGATCAGTCGATCCGACGTCTTCCTCGCTGCTGCGATACCCACAAGGTAAGGGCGCCCCCACGTGACTGTCGATGGAGAACATGCCCCACCTGGTCCGGCTCACACATGCGCGACCTGGACCTTCGCGGCACGTCCACCGCCGATGAGGAATCCCCGACCCGGAGGGAAATCTGCGCGGCGCAAGCGTCCCAGCGGAGTACCTAGCAGCATGTCTCCGTCCATCTCTCCCGGCGCGAGGAGCAGGCCCCGACGGGAGGCCTTGAACGGCTGTCCGAGCGTGTACGCCTGCGACCAGGTGGAGGATTCCCCCTCACCCACGACGAACAGCTCCTCACGCGCGGCGGCCTTGACCAGCCGGTCCAGCTCGTACTCCGCCTCCGAACCGGTGAACTCCGGCAGCGCCTCGACGAACAGGGCGCACCGCCAGCCCGACTCGATGCGCGGGATCAGCTCGCCGACGAGCGCGAGCACCGCCTCCGCACCCTCGGCGTGGCGCGACCAGCCGGCCGCCGCGAGCGCACTGCGGCGCTGTGACAGCAGGATCGTGGGCAGCGGCGCGTCGGCACGGCGCACGGCCGCGCCCAGCGCCGCCAGTGCGGTCGAGCGGCCGCTTCCCGGAGGCCCCGCCAGCAGCAGGGCACCCCGAGCGCGAACCGTCGCGGCGCCCAGCGTGACGTCGTCGATCCCGATCACCGGCGCTTCCGCGGTTCCGACCGGGAGTTCTGCCAGCAGGACGTGCTCGGGCAGGCGCCCGACGCGCGCCGGGCGCGGACCGGTGCCGCGGCCCACGCTGCGCCCCAGCCTCTCCATCTCACGGGCCTGCTCGGCGATGTTGCCACTCGCGCCGAGCACCGCGATCTGCACCTCGTCGCCGTCGACGATGCCTCGTCCGGGCGGCGACACGGAGCTCAGCACGTCGCGCGGAGCACCGAGCATCAGGTAGTCGTCCTCACCGGCCAGGCGCAGCACGATGCGCTGCTGCATCGTGGAGGCGATCGAGGTGGGCAGGGCGTTGGGCCGATCCGCGGTCGCGACCACGTGGACGCCCAGAGCCCGCCCGTCCGCAGCGATCTGCGCGAACGCGCCGAACGAGGTCGAGAGGTGCGCCGGGCCGAACTCGTACTGCTCCTTGAATGGCCCGATCCCGTCGATCAGCAGCAGGATCCGGGGCTCCTCGTGCTTTCCGGCGTTCGCACGGTACTCCGAGACGGATCCGGCGTTGACGGCCGCGTATCGGACGGCTCGTTCGTCGACGATGTCGCGCAGCAGCCGCAGCAGCCGCACCACGCGTTCCTCGTCGTCGCCCTGGATCACGGCGCCGACATGGGGCAGGCCCTCGAGCATGCTGAGGCCGCGCGATCCGAAGTCCATGCCGTACACGTGCGTCGGCCCGCCGTGGCGGGAGGTCGCGGAGGCGGCCACGGCGATCGTGCGCAGCACCGTGCTTTTGCCGGATCCGCCCGCGCCGAACACGACCAGGTTGCCGGCGTCGGGCTCGAAGAAGAACGCCGGCTGCGTCTGAGTCGCGGGATGGTCCCGCACCCCTAGGGGCAGAGTCGTGTCGGTGCGCGGGTTCGGCAGCCGGTCGAAGCGGTACACCTCGGCCAGCTCGTCCAGCCAGGGCCGGCGCGGCGCGGGGATCCCGGCACGCTCGGCAGCCGCGCCGGTCGTGCGCACGATCCGGGCGATGTCCGTCGGTCCGTGATCGACCGCCGCCTGCTCGATCTGCGGCGCCTCCCACTCCGCGGCCGCCCCGAAGCCGAGTTCCTCCACGTCGATCCGCGGCGGCGGAGCCTCGCCCGACGTGTGCCCGCCCGCATAGCCGGTCTGGAACGGAATGAGCCGGCCGGGCCCGATCTTCGCGGCCCCGCGCCCGGGCACCGAGGGGTCGAAGAACGCCGCCATCCGGTCGCCGAGGATGTCGGCCGAGTCCTCCGCATCCGCCATCCGCAGGGCGATGCGCAGGTTGGTGTTGGCGCGCAGGTTGTCCTTGATCACGCCCGCGGGCCGCTGCGTGGCGAGCACCAGGTGCAGTCCGAGCGAGCGGCCACGCTGGGCGACATCGACCACGCCGTCGACGAACTCCGGCACCTCCTGTACAAGCGCGGCGAACTCGTCGACGACGATCACGAGGCTCGGCGGGCAGGCCGGATCCCCGCTCTTCTCCATCGTGGCGAGATCCTTCGCGCCCGCCTTGTTCAGCACGTGCTCGCGGTGGCGCAGCTCGGCGCGCAGCGACTCGAGCGCCCGGCGGACCAGATGCGGGGACAGGTCCGTGACCAGGCCCACTGTGTGCGGCAGCTTGACGCAGTCTGCGAACGCCGCGCCTCCCTTGTAGTCCACGAACAGGAACGTGAGCCGGTCCGGGCTGTGCGCCGCGGCCATCGCGAGTACCCACGCCTGCAGGAACTCGCTCTTACCCGCGCCGGTCGTGCCGCCCACGAGTGCGTGCGGCCCGTCGCTGCGCAGGTCGAGCGAGAACGGCTCGGATCCGGCGTGCCCGAACACCGCCCGCAGCGTGCCCTCGCGCCGGCGCGGTACAGGCGGCGCATCGCGGACGGTGATCGATCCGCTCTGCCGCCAGCGGTCGACGATCGCGTCGGGGTCGTCCAGCACGTCGTCGCCGAGCAGCGCCGGCAGGCCGATCGCCCGCGGCAGGTCGGAGTCGTCGACGTCGGGGGTGCCGACGTCGACGACGGGCGCGAGCTGGCGGGCCAGGTACTCGGCGCCGGCGATGTCGAGGCGCTCCGGGACGACCGGGGTGCTGCGCGCGCCGTGCCGCACCTGCGCGGTCGTCGAGCCGGCCGCGTCGTCGACCTGCACGAACGAGCGGCAGGCGGCGGGGAGCTGCTCCACCCGGGGCGCGCACCAGACCAGGTGCACCCCGGCGTCCGGCCCGCGCTCCGCGATCCGGGTCAGCCGCGCCCGGTCGACCGGCGCACCGTGCTCGACGAACACGATCAGCGCCGGCACCACCGGATCCGGCAGCGGCGCCGGGCGTGCCTCGTCGATCGCCCCGCGCAGCGCCGTCGCCTCGGTCCGCGCGTCGATCGCCTCCTCGATCCGCGAGAGCACGCCGCCCAGCACGCCCCGGTTGTCCGCGAGATGCACGCCGCCGAGCGGGCTGTGCGCGGTGCTCGTGTGCGGCAGCCAGGCCAGCCACTGCCACTCCGCCGCGGCCGTGGGCGGGATCAGCGCGGCGATCGCGACCTCGGTGGGCGCGTGCCGGATCGCGAGCTGGGCGAGGATCCCGCGCGCCACGTCGCGCGCGGCGGCACCCGCGACGCCGAGGGATCCGGCCTCGCGCAGCGGCACGGCGAGAGGGACGTCGGCGATCGTGGCGTAGCGCTCCGCGAGTTCCTGCAGCTCGCGAATGCTCTCGGGCAGGGTCTGCTGAACGGGCGGGAGCTCGACGGCGGTGCGGGAGCGATCGGATCCGGATCCGGCGCGCACCGAGAGGAAGGTCGCCGACTCCGCGCGCTCGGTCCACAGCATCGGTCCCAGCCGCAGCGCGTCCTGCCGCAGCACGGGCAGCGCGGGGAGCTCCTCGTTCCGCACCGCGCGCTCCACGGCCTGCAGCGCGTCGAGGCGTTCGCGGGTCGCGGCCATCGCGCCCGCGAATGCCTTCTTCTCCTCCCTCAGCGTGCGGCGCGAGACGAACGCGTGGTCGACGAACGCGGCCACGAGCAGGAGCGGGCTCATCGCCATCATCACCACGCCGAGCAGCTGCTGGGTCAGCGCCCACAGCACCACGCCCATGAGCAGTGGGGCGGCCAGCGCGATGTACGGGAAGCGCTGGCGCTGCGCCAGCCGGGGAGGCGCGGGCGCGGCGACCTTCTCGCCGGGGAAGCGCGGGACGACCCGCGGCGAGCGGATGTGGTCGACCTGCGGCGAGGATGTCGTCGCGCTCTGCTGCAGCAGGGTGACCGACAGCACCGAGTCGCCCAGCACGATCGTGTCGGCGGGTCCGAGGACGGTACGGCCCACGCGCGCGTCGCCGACGAGGATCCCGTTCGCCGACCCCAGATCGACGACCTCGACCCGGTCCGCGACGTTGATCCTCGCGTGTCGCTTCGAGACGAGGGGATCGGCCAGCCGCACGTCGACGTCGCGATCCCGGCCGAGCACGGTCGCGCCCGGGGGCAGCGCGAACTCCGCCCCCGCGTCGGGGCCGGAGAGCACGCGCAGCCGCGCCACCGCCTGTCCGCGCTCGCGCTCCGCGAACCGCTCGCCGAGAGGGGCCGGCACCGCCTCGACGTGCATCCCGGAGAGCAGCCCCGCCTCGGCGATCGTCGTGGTCGCGGGCAGCAGCCGGGAGCCCTGCGGCGCGGATCCGTCCAGGATCCGCAGCGACACCTCGCCGGACGCGCCCCGCGGGGCGGCCTGGCCCGCGCCCGGCAGGCCGACCGGACCCGGGGCCTGTGCCCCTCCCTGCGCACCGCCTGGGTCCGGCGTCGCCCGCGGATCCGCGTCGAGCAGGCGACGGGCGACGTCGCCGACCGTCGCGGTGGCGTCCACGGTGATCCCGAGATCGGTGCGCGCGCCGCCGCGATGCAGGGTGAGCTTGAGCTTCATTCGGCCTCCTCGGCGTTGCGGTCGAGCAGCGGCAGATCCGCGCGGGTCACGATCCGCGCGGCGATCGCGTACTCGACGAGCCGGATCCGGCGGTTGGTCGCGTACGCGCGCATGCCGCCGCGGAGCCCCCGCACGCCGAGCCGGTCGAACTTGTCGCAGACGTTGTCGAGCTTGCGGTTGAACCGGGTGACGTTCCAGCCAAGCCGGGCGGCCGCCCTGGCCCCGGTCGGGATCTCGCCCATCCCGACCCCGTCGCGCAGCAGCATCGACTCGGCGAGCGCGAGGATCACGAGCTTCTGCGAGGGCGTCAGCGTGACGTCGCCGACCGTGGTGATGCCGTGCAGCGGCCCCGGCGCGGTCTCCGCGAACGCGGGTTCGGCCATGTGCACCGCGAGCTCGTAGGTGGTCGGCCCCGCCGTGAAGACGACCGTGGTCAGGCCGAACACGAGCGGCAGCCGGGCGCCCGGCCCGAGCCAGGACTGCAGCCGTCCGGCGCCGTCGGTGACGGTCACCGCGAGCCGGGAGCCGACGTTCGAGAGCACCCAGAGGCCCTCGATCTGCCGCACGTCGAGCAGGTGCCGGTGCAGGAACGGGTTGTCGTCGACGACGAGGTCGGCCTCCCGGCCGATGGTCAGCGATCCTCCGGCGGCGATCGGGTGCCACTCCCCGCAGTACTCCACGTGCAGCACCGCCTCCCCGCCGGCCGGCCCGGGTCCGGTCGGTCCGGTCGGCCCGGCATCGATCCGCGAGGGGTCGAAGAATGTGGGTCGGAGCGACTCGGGCCCGACGTCTTCCGACTCTTCGCGGGAGAGACCCCTCTTCGTCATGGCGCGCACCCCTGCACGCCGTCCGCCGCCGACTCGCCGTTCGCGCGGACCAGGAGCACCTCGATGCAGGTGCGTCCGCCGGCCGCGACGGGCACGGTCACGGTCGGCGCCGCCACCGTCTGGAACACGGAGTCCTGGCCCACGACGACCGTCCGCCAGCGGTAGCTGTCGCCCTTCTTCGGATCCGGATCCGTCCAGGTGAAGACGACCTCGGGCCCGGAGACCGCGCCCTTGAGCCCGGCGATCGCGATCGGCTGATCGGAGCCCAGGTCGACAGGTTGCGGAGACGTCGACGCGGCGGGCGTCCCGGCATGCGGGGCGAGCACGAGGGCCGTCGTGACGACGGCGGCGAGCAGCAGCACGGCGCCGGACAGCAGGCCGATCCGCAGGCCGCGACGCGGGCGCGGGGCCTCGGCGACCGGATCCTCGACAGCGGGCACCGCGATCTCGCGCACCACGGTCTCGGCGATGGCCGGCGCGGTCGGCGGCGGGTAGGCCGCCGGACGCACGACGGTCGCGTCGGCGACGGATCCGGCCGACGCAGGATCCCAGGTCGGGATCGTCAGCGGGGGCGGCAGGATCCCGGGCGCCGTCGTCGTTCCGGCCAGATCCGCGGCGACCGGAGCGGCACCGCCCGCCGTCGCGCCCGCGCGCGCAGGGGCGCCCGTCGTCCCCGTCGGCGCCGTCCCGACCGTCGACGCGGTGGGGTGCAGCGGGGCCGTGGTCGCGGTCGGGTTCAGCGGCGCGGTCGGGCCGGTCGGGCCGGTCTGCGCGTCGATCCGCACGATGCCGCGGAACCGGGTCTCCTCCTCGCCCTCGTCGTGCTCGACCGGCGCCAGCTCCTCCTCGACCACCTCGATCGGCGTGGCCTGCATGCCCAGGCCGATCTGCACGCGCTGCAGCGCGCGGGCGAACTCGAGCGCGCTCGCGTAGCGGTCCTCCGCCCTCTTCGCCATCGCACGGCGCAGCACCGTCTCGAACGCGTCGGAGATCTCGGCGCGCCCGATCGGCGGCAGCGGCGAGGCCTGGATGCGCGCGATCACGTCGATCTCGCCGTTCGCGCCGCCGGGGACCTCGAACGGTGTCCGGTTCGCGAGCAGGGTGTAGAGGGTTGCCGCGAGCGAGTAGACGTCCGACGCGGCGGTCCCGGTCGGAGGCACGGCGAGCGACTCGGGCGGCGACCACGGGATGCTCATCCCGACCAGCTCCTGCCCGCCCGCGGCGGAGATCCCGAAGTCGGTGAGCTTGGGCCGGCCGTACTCGGTGACGAGGATGTTCGCCGGCTTGATGTCGCGGTGCAGGATCCCGGCCCGGTGCGTGGTCTCGATCGCGGAGGCGATCTGCACGCCGATCCGCAGCGTCTCCGCCTCGCCGAAGCGCTCAGCCCGGTGCCGCGCCTGTAGGTTCGGCTTCGAGCAGTACTCCATCACCAGGTACGGACGGCCGTCGTCCGAAACGCCGGCCTGGTAGACGGCCACGATCGACGGATGGTTGGCGAACTGCGCCATCACGTTCGCCTCCTCGGCGAACCCGGCGATCGTCGACGCGGCCATCCGCTCCTTGAGCAGGACCTTGACCGCGACCTGCCGGCGCGGATGCGTCTGCTGGTAGAGGAACACATCGGCGAAGCCTCCGGATCCGAGCAGGCGGATGCTCTCGAAGCCGGGGATGGTCGGCGGGGTGGACGGGGGTCGGCGCGCCATCACAGCCCCTCGAAGGACAGCTCGATCTCGTCGCCGAGGTCGAGGCGGTCGCCGGCGACGAGCAGGGTCGCTTCGCCGGGATGCAGCCGGACGGGCTCCGCGCCGATACGCAGCAGCCGCGTGCCGTTGGTCGTGTTCAGGTCGGTGGCGACGACGTCGGATCCCTCGACCCGCAGCTCCACATGGCTGCGCGAGACGTCCTGGTTCGGGCTCGCGACGGTGACCAGATGCGGGATGAGGTCGGTCGCGCGCACGGAACGGGGGCGGCGCCCCACGACGGCCGAGCGGTCCAGGACCACCCGCTCCCCGACCTGCTGTGCCGCCGAGACGACGAGCACTGCGGCCGGTGCAGAGGCCCGTACGCCGGAGGGCGGCGAGGCCGCCGGATCCGCTCCGCCGCCCGGGACACCACCACCGGGCGCGACGCCGCCGGCCAGCCGCTGCTGCAGCGCGAGCAGGTGCTCGGCGGAGACGGTCTCGCCGTCGTGGTCGCCCGGTGCGGCCGTCGGGCCGTTGGGCGCCGAGGAGCCGGGGATCCCCGTGATCATCATCGGAAGGACTCGCGGCGGCTCAGCCGCGTCGGGCTCTCCGGCCTCAGGTCGCGAACTCTGCGGCTCCAGGCCTCGCGGACCCACCGAATCTGCGACCTGAGCAGCTTGGCGCGAGTCATCGGCGGCGCGCTCTGAAGCGGCGGCACGCACCGCAGCGTCCTCGACGGACTGCATCCGCGTCTCGCCCCAGAGCAGGTGGTCGTATCCGGTCGTCGCATCCTCCACCGGCAGCGGCGGGACGATCGCCGTGGCCGGTTCGTCGGCCGACCCCGGGTCGGACTCCTCGCCATAGGTGTCCTCGACGGGCCCGGCGAACGTCTGTTCGGTCAGCGACGCGAGCGTATCCTCGGATTTCGGCGAGGCTCCGGGATCCTTCCCGACCGAGGACGCTCCGACTGGCTCAGCGACCAGCTCGGCGGACCCGCCGGTCCCTGAGCCTGCCGAAGGGGCATCGGTGCTCGGCGAGGACGCTTCGACAGGTTCGGCGGCCGGGGCGAGACGCTGCACGGCTTCGGACGGAGCGCGGTCGTCGAGCTCCCACTCCAGGCGTCCCGCCCCGACCACCCCGGAGACGAGCGGGTAGACGATCGGGGCTCCGCCGCCGCCCGCGAGCTCCACGCGGACCGCACCCGGGACGGTCCGCTCGCTCCACGTCGCGACGCCGAGACCGCCGACCTCTTCGATCGTGCCATCCACCCGCGTCACCCGGGCCCGCGCGGCCCCACGGACCATCAGTCGCACCTCCGCGACGCCGGGATCGCGGAACGCGACGGCGAACGACGGCAGCGAGCCGAGCGAGGATCCGAACGACCCCACCAGCACCTGGATCACCGCGCCGGGGCCCGGATCCTCCGACAGCGCGGCCCACATCGCGGCCACAGTGTCGACCGGCAGCTCGGGCTCGAACACGGCGGCCGTGCCGGCGCAGACCACGGCGTTCCACTCCCCCCGGCTATAGCTGACCATGCTCGGCTCCCTGCTCCTCTGCCGCTTCGCTGGCGGGCTCCTCCGCTGCCCGGGGCGCCGTGGCGCCCGCGGTCTCGTCCTCGTCCGGTTCCGGGGCGGCCGCCACGTCGACCACCACGACCGTCACGTTGTCGCGCCCGCCGTGCAGGAGCGCCTCGTGCACGAGCCGGGTCGCGGCGGTCTGCGGCGACGGCTCGGCGCACAGCACGCGCCCGATCTCCTCGACGCCGAGCTCCTTGGTCAGCCCGTCCGAGCACACCAGCACCCGCTCCCCCGTCACGACCGGCAGCAGCCAGTAGTCGGGGGTGGCAGTGGATCCCGCGCCGAGCGCCCGCGTGATCACGCCGCGCTCCGGGTGGTGCTCCGCCTCGTCCGGCGACAGCCTCCCGCTGTCGATCAGCGCCTGCACCGAGGAGTGATCGATGCTGATCTGGGTGAGGATCCCGTCCGCCAGGCGGTAGGTCCGCGAGTCGCCGACGTTCAGGATCACCCAGTACGGCTCGCCGGCCTGCTCGCACAGCACCGCGCCGGAGAGCGTGGTGCCGGGCGGGAAGGATCCGGATCCCAACTCGCCCACGCTGCGCACCGCCCGGGCGAACGCCTCCTGCACTGCCTCCGGTGCGGGCACGGATCCGATCAAGGCGCGGAACTCGTCGATCGCCCGCGCGCTCGCCTCGGCGCCGGCCCGGTGCCCGCCCATGCCGTCGGCGACGAGGAAGAGCGGCGCTTCGGCGAGATGCGAATCCTCGTTGCGCGGACGCCGAAGCCCCCGGTCGGATGCTGATCCCCACATCAGCTGCACGCCGTTCGCGTTCATCGGGCGTCCCGCCTCGAGCGCCCGAGTCCACGCGGAAGACGTACATCGCGGAGGCTCGGTCGGCGGATCGCCCGCAGCACGGACGCGGGGAAGAGCCGGGCGCGGAGCCGACGGTGCCAAGGCATGGCCCGGGCCAGCAGCCGACGCGCCGCCTCGGCCTCGTCCCAGTAGCTCCGCGCCTCGACGTCCGCCGGATCGTCGGCTCCGAATACCGCTTGGTCCGCCCACCGGGCCAGGGTCGCGACGCCGGCTCCGGGCACCTGCTCGTCGAGCACGGCGCCCTGCTCACGCCTCGTGCCGCCCCGCGGCAGCGCGAGCCCGACATCGGCGGCGGTGTCGATGAGCTCGGCCCAGCCACCGTCCACGCGGCCGACCGTGCTGCCCGAGTGCTCCCGGCCCGTCCGCCGTCGCACGCGCAGCACGGTGAGCGCGAGTGACGGCCCGCACAGCGCCAGCAGCACGAGCAGCGAGACGCCCGTGATCTGCAGGGTGGTCCAGAGCCAGCTCAGATCGAGCGGCTGATCGCCCTTCTGCGAGTCCTGCACGGGCGGCGCGGGTGGCAGCTGCGCCGGCTCCTGCGGCTGCTGTGGGGGCTGGGGGACCTGCGGATGCGGCTTCTGCTTCGGTTGCGGCGTCTGTTCGGTGGGCACCCGGTCCTCGGGCGGGGTCGGGTGGAATGCGACCCAGCCGGCCCCCTCGAACGGCACCTCGACCCAGGCGTGCACGTCCTTGCCGGTCACGGCGACGCTGGTGCCGTGCGCGGCGCCGGCCCCGCCGCTGATCGAGGGCGTGAAGCCCAGCACCACGCGTACCGGCACTCCGAGTTGCGCGAGGGCGAGCGCCATCGCGACGGAGTACTGCTCGTCGTCGCCGACCATCTGGTCCTTGCCGAGCAGCGCGGCCTCACGGCTCAGCGAGTGCCCGGACCGCGAGGGCGCCTGGCCGGCCAGCCCATGGCTGAAATAGCCCTTGCGGAAGTACGTCTCGAGCGCCTTGACCTGCTCGTATGGGGTGCCGCCGGACGGAACGGCTTCTGCGACGATCCCGGCGACGGCGTCCGGGACCCGTGCCGGCGTGGGCGTCGAGAAGTGCGCGAACTGTGCCTTCGCGAGCGCCGCCTCACTCGGTTCGGCGGGCACGGTCACGTCGAGGGTGTAGGAGGATCCTGTCGTCAGCCCGGTCGTCACCACCGCGGTCCCGGTCGCGGCGTCGTAGTTCACCGCGTCAGGGGCGAGCTTCGCCGTCGCGGCGAAGCCGTCGAGGTAGCCGACGGTCGGCATCCACACCCCGCCGAGCCCGTCGATCCGTACCGTCACCGTCCGGTGGGTGCCGCGCACCGAATCGTCGATCGTCCCGCCGACCCGGCGGAAGTCGCCCGATCCGGCGCCTCCCGCTCCGGAGACCTTGTAGACGATCCCGTCGTACAGGTCGAGGGTCGCGAGGCGCACCGGCACGCCACTCGGCAGTCCGGTCACGGTGAACAGTGCGCTGTCGGTGCCGTCACGAGTCCACTTCCGGAAGCTCATCAACGGCGACGCGTAATCGTGCAGCTCGAGCGGCGGCACGACATGCGCGCGCAGCACGTCGCGGTCCGACGCGGTGAGCACGGATGCCACGCCACCGCCCGCGCAGGCGACCGCGACCACCGCCCCCGCCACCACGGCGGCAGCCACACGATGCCCCCGCGGCGTGCTCGCCTCGCCCGGCAACTCGATGTCGCCGCGGGCACGATCGCGCCGCGTGCACCAGGCCGCCCATCCGATCGCAAGGGCCGCGAGGCCGACACCGACCGCGATCGGGAAGAAGCCCGCGGATGTGCCGAACAGCACGGCGAAGACGAACAGAATCCCCACGGGGATGAGCGCGGTGAGCACGCGCCGGGTGCGGAGCGCGAGACTGACCGCGACGGTCGACGTCACGAGCGTCGCGAGGAACGGCGCGATCGAGAGCGCGTCGAAACCCTGGAACGGGGCGGGCAGAGTGAGCATCTGCCGCCAGACCTGGACCGAGTCGAGCGCGAGGGCGCTGAGCACGCCGAGCGTCGGGACGAAGCCGGCGACGGCGATGTCACGGTGCGCCACGGCGCCGCCCATGAGGAAGTAGCCGAGCACCGCGAGCACTGCGACGACGAGGCTCCCCCACCGCCGCCACGCGCCCAGCACCGCGATCCCGGTACCCAGCAGGATCCCCGCTCCACTCGCGGTCCAGAACCCGGCGTTCCACGCGCCGGCGCCCTGGAATGCCGAGGCGAGTGGGGAGATCGCCACAGCGAGCAGCATGACGACGACCGCCAGGTCGGCCCAGGACCGGCGCGGGATCCCTGTCCGCGCGGTCACGCCGCGACCGCCGTCATCGCCCGACGCAGGTCGCCGAGATCCGGCACGTCCACCGCGACGAGGTCGCCGACGACCCGGCGGACGAGCCCGTCCGCGCCCGCCGCACGCAGCGCCGCCGCCCGGGCGGCGGGCGGGATCCGGGTCGCGGCCGCGCGAAGCACCTGCGGGGCGACCGGTGAGCCGCACACGAACATCACGATCGACGCCGACGGCGAGACCCGCGCGATCGTGCGCGCCGACTCGGCCACGCCTTCGGCCGCGGCCGTCCGCTCGACGCCGCTCAGCAAGTCGAGCAACGCGGCAGGAGTGGGCGCATGCAGAAGACGTTCGGAGGCGGCGACGAGCACGTCCTTGCCGTCACGCATCGCGGACACGGCGAGGGATCCGGCGATCGACACTGCGCGCTCGAACTCGTCGTCGTCGGCGTACTCGGTCGCCTGAGTGGACAGCGCCACCACGAGCTGCGATCGCCGGGTCTGCTCGAACTGGCGGATCATCAGACGTTGCGTGCGCGCCGTCGACTTCCAGTGCACATAGCGCAGATCGTCGCCGGGCACGTACTCGCGCAGCGCGTGGAACGACACATCGTCGTCAGCCAGGTCTCGAGTCGGCAGCCCCTCCAGATCCCGCACGAGCCCGGTGCTGTCGCCGTCCAGCGATACCGTGCGCGGGTGCACGTAGAGCTCGGCCGGCTCGGTCCAGGCGACCTCACGACGCAGCAGTCCGAGCGGATCCGTGCGCTCCGAGGTGACCGGCCCCAGCGTCAGCACCGCGCGGCGCTGGGTCGGGATCTGGAACAGCTGGTCGTGTTCGGCGCCGCGGGCGAGCCGTGGCACCCGGAACCGCGCCTTGGCCTGCCCGACCGGCAGCACGATCCAGGTCGACGCCGAGCCGCGTCGACCTGCCCCGCGCACCACGACCCGTCCCACGGCCGACGTGCCGACGACGACACGGGGCGCGGCCAGCTCGACCGTCACGCGGTACTCGGCGCGCCCCAGGACGAAACCCACCGCCAGCACGAGCGCGGCCGCCGTGGCGCCGCCGATCGCGAGGGCCTCCGCCCAGCCCCAGATCAGGCCGGCCCCGCCGCTCAGCACGGCGGTGCCGGCAAGCGCCCACCCCAGCGGCGTACCGATCCGCAGCCACCGGCCGACGGCCGTGAGCACGCCCTGCGTCGCAGGGCCGCCCCAGAACGACCCTGCCCGCCAGAGCAGACGTGCCGGTGCTCCCGCCCAGGTGCCCGCACGCGCGAGCATCCCGGCCCCTCCCCGACCAGAGGAAGCCGCCCGAACGGCGGGAGCATCGGCGGTCATGCCGCGGTCGCCCTCGACTGGGGAGCCGCGACATCGGCGAGCACGCGGGCGATCACGCTCTCGCCACTCGCACCTACGAACTCGGCATCCGGATCCATCACGAGCCGGTGCGCCCACACCGGTACCGCGAGCGCCTTGATGTCGTCCGGGATGACGTAGGTGCGCCCCTCCGCCGCCGCCCACACCTTCGCGGCGCGCATCATCGCGACCGCGCCGCGCACCGAGACGCCGAGACGGGTGCTCGCATCGCGCCGGGTCTCTTCGGCGAGCTGGGCGACGTAGTGCAGCAGCGCGTCGTCGACGTGCACCGTGGCGAGCAACTCGGCGAGGTCGGACACGGCGCCGGTCGTGATCATCGGCTGCAGTCCCGCCGCGCGGTTCTTGGTCGCGGATCCGCGCAGCACCTCGGCTGCGGCGGCGAGGTCGGGGTAGCCGATCGAGGTCTTGATCAGGAACCGATCGAGCTGCGCCTCGGGCAGCTTGTACGTGCCGGCCTGCTCGATCGGGTTCTGGGTCGCGATCACCATGAACGCCTCGCCGACCTCATGCGAGGTGCCGTCGACCGTGACCCGCCCCTCCTCCATCACTTCGAGCAGCGCGGCCTGGGTCTTCGGCGAGGCGCGGTTGATCTCGTCCGCGAGCACGATCGCCGCGAACACCGGCCCCTTGTGGAACTCGAAGCGGTGCTGCTGCTGGTCGTAGATCGTGATCCCGGTCACATCGCTGGGCAGCAGGTCGGGGGTGAACTGGATCCGCGCGTGCGTACCCTGCACGGTCGCCGCGAGCGCCTTGGCGAGCTGGGTCTTACCCGTGCCCGGCGCGTCCTCGAGCAGCACGTGCCCCTCGGCGACGAGCGCCGTGAGCACGAGCCGGATCACCTCCTGCTTACCGAGCACCGCTTGCCCGATGTTCTCCGCCAGGCGAGCGAATGTGTTCGAGAACCAGGTGGCCTGTTCTTGGGTGAGTGTCATGTTGTCGTTTCTTGTCGTCATTGCCAGAGGATTTGCGGGGTCGTGAGTTGGCCGACCACTTCGACCCACACGTGCGTGTTCGGGTATCCGAACCAGCACGGTGTCTGCTGGGTTGTGCCGCTGGTGATCGCCATGCTGCCTCTCCACCAGGTCCCGGCTCCTCCGCCGTTGTCGGTCCAGCAGGCGATTTGGTAAGTGCCGCTCGAGAGGTTCTGGGTCGTGAGGTTCACCCAACGGCACCCCGAACCAGCGCAGCCAGCCTGCGGGTCAAGAGCGCCCTCCGAGACCGTCCCCGACGGTGGCGGCGGCGGATTCGCCTGTCCGCTCGCGGAGGTGGAGGTCGTACCCGCCGCATTCGTGTAGCTGACGTTGACGGTCGCGCTCTGGTTGGGAGCCAGCCCGCTCTGGGTGTAAGAGTGCGTGCCGTCCGCAGTGCTGTTGCCGTCGGGCGCCGAGGCGGAGGTGACGGCCCGGCCGTTCGAGTTCACGGTCCAGACGAACTGGACCGCCCCGTCCTGGCGGTTCACCTGCGTGAAGGTCACGATCGGCTTACCGAACGGCACCGCCGCCGTCGACGTCGCCTCCGAGCTGGGCGAGACGCCCTGCACCGCGGAAGTAGCCCAGACATTGGCCGTGTACGACGTCCCGTTGGCGAGGCCGCCGATGGTCCCGCCGCCAGCCGGAACCGTGCCGGTCGCACCCGTCTGGTTCACCCGATACGAGTACGTCACCTCGGACGCCTGGCTGCCGTTGAGGGCACCCGGCGTGAAGGCGAGCACGGCGCTGCTGTCGGCCGGGCTGAGCGTCACATTGGTCGGCGCGCCCGGTGCGGTGGCGGCGCGACGCGGGCTCGAGTCCGCGCTCGGTGTCGAGACGCCCGCTTTGTTCCTCGCGGTCACTGCGAAGGTGTAGTCGGTCTGGCTGGTGTCCACCGTGACGTTCTGGGATGTCCCAGATACCGGGATCGATTGCACGACGGATCCGCCCTGCTTCACAGCCAGCGTGTACCCGGAGACCGGATCCCCGTTGTCGTTCGCGGGAGCCGCCCACGACACCGCGATCTGCGCCTGCGAGCCGACCGGCGTCGCCGGCGTCGTCTGCGGCTGCCCCGGCGCGTCCGGCACCCCGGCCGGCACCATCACGGCCGAGAACTGGCTCCAGTCCGAGGGGTCCGGCGCGAGGTTGTGCGCCCGCACCCGCACCTGGTAGCCGGTTCCGTTCTGCAGGCCGTCCCAGACCAGGGAGTTGCCGGTCACGTTCAGCTTCTGCGCGCTGCCCAGGGCCGGCGGCGGTGTGATCTCCAGGTCG